>NZ_CP179210.1:3064123-3676948 GCF_051201665.1 Psychrobium sp. nBUS_13
ATAACTGATTTTGTTAGGCTCTGACAACGCATCAACCGACAAGCTATTTAAGTAAGCCAACGTTTTTGACGTTAATTCATAGCGCTGTTTCAGATAATCATCAGACAGTTCGTCCACGAATAAATCATTTTTTGAATAGTCGCCGATATACAAAGCGTATATCGGGTTTAATGCCATTTGTTGTTCGAAATATTGTTGTGCCAAAGTAGCAAAGTTCTGATTTTCATTCTGAACCTTATTTGGTATTTCGACCGCAATATTTTGTTGGGCTACTTGATAGCTGTTATCACAGGCCGACAATGTTAGCGCGCTGCATAATAATAATGGTTTTATCAAATTCATAATCTTCCCAACAAAATAACTTTTCAAATGCAAAAAAAAGCCCCGCACGAGGCGGGGCTTATACTAGCAGATTTTAACTGTCTATTAGGAATTAAATCGCAATATTACGACGCTTTGCAGTGTCTTTAATATATTTAATCCAAACGCCAGCATTCTTCGCTACACTTTTTGTTTTCGCTTTTTGGACAGTACGCATTGTCTTTATTGCAGTCTTATATTGACCATTATAAAAATATGCTTGTGCCAACGTAAACATTGCATTGTCAGGCTTACGAAGCTTATCGTCGCTCAATGCTAATTTAAGTGCTTTAATCGCGTCACGATGCTTTTCAAGTTCAAACGCCAATGTACCTTGCTTATAGTAAAGTTCACCGTTGTTTTCAATTGCAGCCGCTTCACCATAAAACTTAATTGCTTTCTTAAGTTCTTTAGCTTGATGCCAAGAAGAAGCAATTAGCTTAAGCATGCGTTCGTCACGTTCGATTAAACCAGCCTTCATGTGCTTATCCAATAAGGCAGCGGCACGATAAGGAATCATGTTGTTAGTATATAGTTGTGCTAACACCAAAATTTGACTTTTAGTTGTTAGGTAACCATTGATGTAAGCAATATGCATTGTTTCTAATGCTTTCTTATATTGCTCGTCTAACATGTAGAATTGACCTAACTGTGCCCAATATTTGGCCTCAGTTGGGAACAATCCTACCATAATTTCCAATACACCAATCGCTTTCTTAGGTTGCTTACTTTCATAATAAGCACCTAATTTTAATCGATAAGGTGAATCCTCTGGCTTTTCGGTTTGTAATGCAATTGCCTTATCAGCTGGAGCGATAACATTCTGGTACTGTTTCAACTCCATATAAGCTACGCCAATACGAACATAAACTTTAGGATCTTGTTTACCAGTAAACTCCATCCATAATTTATAGCTCTTAACCGCATCTTCAAATTGCTTTTCTTGAACCTGAAGGTCAGCAAGCGTTCGTATAGCACTAGCATGCTCATTGGCGCTTAAAATATCAGCATCAACTGCAGCTTGAATGTACTTAATGGCTTCTAAACCTTTACCTTTCATGCCCGCATACATACTACCCAAAAATTTAGCAATATATGCTTTATCATATGGTTTCTTAGGTTTAATTTCTAAAGCCATTACTAGGGCTTCATCAATTTGTTCTGCTGCGTACAAGTCATAGACTTTCGTAACTTTCTTACCTACACGTTCAGATAACGTGTAGGTCTTACGGTCAGAATTATCCTTAGCAAAGGCGAGTGCATCTGTTGACACACTAGATAGTCCAATCGCCGACGTTAGTAATAATGCAGCAAACTTAGTTGAATATTTCATCAATTATTTCCCCTGCTTATCAAGTGTAAAGTCAAGACGAACAGTTTGGTTAGGCACTTTTTGTGGCTTACCTTCAACCATTTTCGGCTTATACTTCCAACGTTTTAACGCGCGTCGTGCTTCTTTATCAAATAAGCGTTTTGGTTTTGCTTCGATAACTTTAACATCATCTACACCACCAATTTCGTTAATTGTAAAGCTTAATACTACATAACCTTCTTTACCGTCACGTGCCGCCTTAATTGGATATCGAGGTTCGATACGAACAACAGGTGTAGCTTCACCATCTTGCATCATACCAACACCAGGACCTTCCATTCCGGCAGATACGCCACTAACCTCTACTCCACCGATATCAAAGTTCATACCAGCATCAGCATCAGACGTGTCCGGCTCCACCTGCGATGGTGGTGGTGGTGAATCTGGTGGCGGTGGTGGTTTAGGCTTAAAGCGTGTCTTCGTATTCGCCTTAGATTCTTCCCTATCAGGATTAATCACAATCGGCTCAGACTTTTCGCCTTTATCTATCCGTTCACCACCTAAATTAACCAAAAACGACATAAAGGCAAATAATGCGAAAGTGACAACGGCACCAAGTAATACGGCAACCAATGCTCTTATCATAATTACTCTCCTTCTGCGTTAACCATCAATTTATCAATGCCAGCAGCTTTAACTTGATCCATAACCTTGATAACAACGCCATGTTTAGCATCAACATCAGCCATGATCATTACTGCAGCTTCAGGTGATTCTGCAAGCATACGCTCAACGTTCGCACGGACGCGTTTAATATCAACAACGCGTTTTTCCATGTGAATACGACCATTCTTATCAACTGCAATAAAGATATTTGCAGATGGCTTCTTAGTCGCTTGGGCAGCTTGTGGCTTATTAACATCAAAGCCAGCTTCTTTAACGAATGAAGTTGTTACGATGAAGAAGATCAACATGATGAATACGATGTCCAGCATCGGGGTCATATCTACTTCAGCTTCGTCATCTTCATGAAAACGTTTACGTGCCATAATTAATTCTCTCTCTAATGATGTGGCAGACTATCAACCAGTGTTTCACGTGCAATTTTTAGCTGACCAGCTAAACGTGCACTAAAGAAAACACCAGACAACGCAGCAACCATACCAGCCATAGTAGGCATTGTAGCCATCGAAATACCACCTGCCATTAGGCGGGCGTTCGACGTACCCATTGTTGCCATAACTTCAAACACGCTGATCATACCGGTTACAGTACCTAGCAATCCGATCATTGGACAAATTGCTACTAGCGTTTTGATGATAGTCATTCTCGCTGTTAATTTTTCATTGGCTTGGGAAATCCAGGCCTCACGGATGCGCTGGGCATACCAAGAAGTTGTATCTTCTCGAGCGTCCCACGCTGCAATTATACGCTTACGCTCTTTTGGAAATACGACTCTAAGGTACATATAACGCTCAAGCATTAAGCTCCACATTAAGAACAATGTTACTGCAACAAATAACAGTACATCGCCCCCAGTGGCCATGAAGTCCCTGATAGATTCCCAAAGGCCCATCAGGTAATAGATCATTACTTAGACTCCTTCTCGGCGTGCTCAGCGATGATACCAACGCTTTGCTCTTCAAGAATGTGTAAAAGTGCTTTAGAACGACCTGATACTACAGCGTGTACTAACATTAGAGGAAGTGCAGCTACTAGACCAAGAACCGTTGTTACCAATGCAGTAGAGATACCGCCAGCCATCATTTTAGGGTCACCAGTACCGAACAAAGTAATCGCTTGGAACGTGCCAATCATACCTGTTACTGTACCTAGAAGACCAAGCATAGGGGCAATTGCCGCTAATACTTTAATAATAGAAATACCACGTTCTAAACGAGGAATCTCTTTCAAGATTGCTTCATCTAACTTCAGTTCCAACGTTTCAACGTCAGTATCTTTAGAGTTATGGTAAACTTTTAAAATGTTACCTAGTGGATTATTCGTTGGTGTATTAGGGTTCTTAAGTTGAGCTTTAACTTTACCGCCAAGTAGCGTTAGAGTTACAACACGCTCAAGTGCAATTAATAGACCTAAGATTAATACTGCAGTAATGATGTAACCTACAGTCTCACCTTGGTGATACTTTTCTTCAAGTGTTGCTTGACCAGTTAAAAGGTTTAATAAACCACCACGACCTGGATCAAGGTAAAGTGAAGTATAACCAGAAGTTTCTTCTAGGTATGGTGCAACAGTACCAACAATGTAACCTTCAGGTTGACGGGCAAGCTCAGCAACACCATCTTCACGGAATACTAGGTAACCGTCAGTATCTAATAAGTTAAATGCACCAACACGCGTCACTTTACGGTCAGCAGTGTTACCTTCAACATCTGATACAGGTACTGTAAATGTAGAAATTTTTGCAGATTCAGTCATTTCAGTTTGAAGAGCGAACCACAAGTTCTCTAACTCTTTTAAACGAGGAAGACCTTTTAGAGCGCCGATCGCTGCTAGTTCTTCAGCACGACCAGGGAACTGTGCAGAAATTACAGAGGCAGCAACGATACCCGTTGCATCACCAGCAACACCACGTACAACACCAAACGCTTCTTTTAAATCGCCTTGTGCAGCAGCAAGATCAGCCGCTAACTCAGCCATGCGACGTTCGTTGTCAGCATGTTGTTTTAAAAGACGTGCACCACGTGCTTTTTCAGCGGTACGTTCAGCTTTCGCTTTACGTAATAATGCTGATTTATCTGCGCGAGCACTGCGGAACTCAGCTTCACGTTTCTTATCGATACGTGCTTCAGAGATACGCTCTTTTTTAATTTTTTCTAATAATTGGTCCAAAGTAACAGACGGCGCTGCTGCTTGAACAAAAGAAGCTGACATTGCTAATGAAGCAATAGCTAAACCTTTAAATAACTTATTCATTATTTAGCGCTCCCTACAGCTGGTACAGGTAATTTAACTAAGTTAGGAGATTTGTCATTACGGACAATATCAATTGCGTTACGAATTGGACGACGCCATTCATCACCTAATGCATCCCATTTCTTAGCGAATTTATTCCATACCCAAGTTTGCTTTGCATCTAACGTTTGAGCAACAAGCGTTATACGACCAAACTGAAGAACGTCAACAGTAAGTTCTTTACCGTCAATATTTTCTTTTCCTTGATTAACAACTGACGTACGTCCAGCTTGCATCTCAAGCTGATAAGCCTCTAATACTTTACGATATTTCTCGGCTGTAGAAACATCAGAATCGAGCATCATTTCCTTTAAATAAGCAATACGATCTTCACGTTCTTCTTTTTCAAACGGTAAATCAAGTGAAACGAACTCTTCGATTGTATCAATCATTTTGAACATCAGTGGAACAAGACCTTGACGAGTCTTATCAATACCATTGATATCTTGTTGAGTTGCATCAATTTTTGATTGCTGATCAGCTACTAAAGAAGCAACGTAATCATTGTATGAACGAAGACCATCAGTATCATCAACGACTTGACGATACTGGAATACTAGATCACCAGCTTGTTCATGCAATGTGTTCACTTTCTTTTGTGAATTAGCTGCAGCTTTTTGAATAGTACCATCTGCATTTTGAAGTTTTTTAACTTCATCAGCGGCAGTGGCGGCGAAGGTTGTTGTAAGAGCAACGGCTCCCGCTATTGCTATAGCGATTTTATTTTTACTTAACTTGGACATAGTTCCTAACCAAATTTATTGTGGAAACTGCTGAAGTCTCGTAAGTACAAATGTACATACTTATGACACTCACAGAACGTCTTTAGGTTTTAATATTATATTATTTATACCTGATCCCTTCAGTTTGAAGGGGCAAAACCGATGCCATCATTTCACATTCATTATTTCACTGTCAACAGCAAATCTACGGTTTAGTGACTTACCAAGCGCTCACGTAAACTGATGAAACATAATGATTTTAACATTTAACTAACATAAAGATCACATTAGAGATACATTATTCTTCAGACTTAGTTGACATAGTATGTCAAATATCGCACCAGTATTTTCTAAAATACACGTTCTGTTACATAAAACTAAAAACCTATTACAACTTTATATTTCATCCATAAAGCTGAATATAACTTGTTATCTACGATAATCTAAATAACCTCCCGAAACAACGCTAAACTACTGATAAAATAAAATTATTTAAAAGTTAAGTTGATAGAATTACTGACAACAAATGGTTTATTACTGGCTCAAAGGCCTTAAATTTCTGAAACACTCAGATACATTTCCCCCCAAAAAACACACCGTTTTCTATACGTAACAAAATGTTAATTTAATGTAATTTTGAGTTATTTATGACAAAGTGTTGAAAAGAAACGTTCTAAATTAACCATAAGATACTGATATATAATTAGTTATATAAAAATATTCAACATCGTTGGCTATAAAAATATCTGAACTAATTTTCAAAGCCAGCAGTTTCTGATTAAAATCTCTCTTTATTCGGATAATTATGCGCAAATTTGCTATCATTGCTGCCTATTATTCTTGTGTTTATTACCACCATGCTCTCAGCTAAAGTTCAACAATCGATCCAGTATTGCTTTAAAAACTTCAAAACCAATATTCCGAATTTCGTTTCTCGAAAGGAACAAAATTATATGGTTGCTCAAACAGCAAAAATTTTAGGCGGTGATTTTGAAAAGTCGCGCCGTATTGGTGTCATTGAGGCAGGAACAGGCACAGGTAAATCACTCGCCTATTGTCTTGGTGCGATTGTACTCGCCAAATCACTCAATAAAAAAGTATGTATATCTACCGCCACGGTAGCGCTGCAGGAGCAACTGCTCGATAAAGACCTACCACTATTTAGACGAATTAGTGATTTAGATTTCTCATTTGGCTTAATCAAAGGCCGACAACGCTATATATGTGCGAGTAAACTTGAGTTATTGGCGGATCCAAATGCGTCTGATCCACAAGCGACTTGGCAACAACCACCTGATGAAAGTACGATAAAGTTAGTAAAGAAATTATGGCGAAGCTGGACGAATAAAGAGTGGGACGGAGAGCGAGATAGTTGGGCGACGCCAATTCCTGATGTGATTTGGTACCAAATACAGTGCGATAAGTTTGGCTGTAATAAGCAACTCAGCGCACATCGCCAATGTCCTTTTCACAAAGCACGTGAAAAAATTGATAAGCTCGACGTCCTCATTGTTAACCACAGCCTTCTACTTGCTGATCTAGAGTTAGGTGGCGGTAAGATATTACCCGAGCCTCAAGATATGTTTTACATTATTGATGAGGCTCATCACCTACCAGAAAAAGCAAGAGACTTTTCTAGTGCTTCTTCAAGTGTTCTTGCCACAATGGATTGGCTAACCAAAATGGATCTTTTAGGTAAAAAGATCTCTGATAGTATGAAAAGCGATCAACTGATTGGCCCGTTAATGAAACTCAGTGACCATTGCAATGAGTTACGTTCAGAACTAAAACTTATTCATCAGTGGCTTACTAATAATAAGTCTCTCTTTAATAATGAAGACAATCGCTATCGATTTGCCAATGGTGTTGTACCCGAGAGTTTGATGCCGCTTGCTATCAATTGTGAAGACTTAAGTAAACTGGCCTTAAAAGCACTCAATAAAGTCCATCAAATAGTCATGGAATCCTACAAAGATGGTGATATAAGTCCGTGGAAGATTGAGGGGATTCTTGGCGATTTAGGCACTACAATCGCCCGTATGGAAAACAACCATAAGCTATGGGCAATGTATAAACGTGTTGATAGTAAAAACGTCGCCCCAACCGTACGATGGATTGAGTTAACGGATGATACAAAGAGCGAATTTGTTTTGCACGCAGCGCCAATAGAGGTTGGTTACTTTTTAGAAGACTATCTCTGGTCTCAAGCGATGGGGGCTATCTTGTGCTCGGCAACCATTACGGCACTTAATTCTTTTGATCACTTTAGACGCAGTGCCGGTTTAAAATCAAATGATGGTACCCAATACATCAAATTAAACTCTCCATTTGATTTTAAGAATAATGGTGAATTAATCATTCCCAAAATGTCAGTAGAGCCAAGCAGTGATAGTTTCACCCATGAAGTCATTAAAGATTTATCACAGCGACTTACTAAGAAAGATGCAACGCTCGTTTTATTCTCATCCTACTGGCAGATGAATCAGGTTGCCAAAACATTACGTGAACAACACAAATTCTCATTATTAGTGCAAGGTGAAGCGTCTCGAAATGCACTGCTAACACTTCATAAAGATAAATGTGACAACAAACAAGGCAGTATTTTGTTCGGCACCAGCAGTTTTTCTGAAGGTCTTGATTTACCAGGCAACTACCTAACTAAATTGATAATCACCAAATTGCCATTTGCCGTGCCAAATTCGCCGATTGAACAAGCCCATAGTGAATACATTAAAAGCAAAAACGGAAATCCTTTTATGGTATTAACAATCCCAGATGCATCACGAAAATTGATCCAATCTTGTGGTCGACTATTGCGCAACGAAGGAGATAAAGGCACTATCACCATTTTAGATCGACGATTAGTGACCAAACGCTACGGCCAATCACTTATTGATTCCCTGCCACCATACAAAGTTACCATTGAGCACTAATTAATGATTGAGTTTTTAGACAGTATTCCGCTGTGGTTTATTTTATCTAGTGTTGCCCTGTTTGCTGGATTTGTTGATGCCATTGCAGGCGGCGGCGGGTTATTAACTGTCCCCGCTTTGTTAAGCACAGGAATGCCGGTACATATGGTGTTAGGAACAAATAAGCTTGCATCGAGCTTTGGCACGGCGACTGCCAGTTATACATTTTATAAAAATAAACTATTTTCCCCAAAACTATGGATCCATTGTGCTGTATCGACTTTTATTGGAGCCTTACTTGGTGCCTTTGCTGTTTATTTAGTGTCTGGTGAATTCTTAGAGAAAATACTGCCAATTTTAATCATCGCCACCGCAGTATATACCTTGTTTAAGAAATCTCCGCCCTCCACAACCTGCTTAAAAAAATCTAAACCTTGTCGATTAAAACAATGGCTTCAAGGACTCACCATCGGTTTTTATGACGGTTTTGCTGGCCCCGGTGCAGGCGCATTTTGGACGGTATCGGGCCAAATACTTTACAAGATTGATATTTTACTCAGTAGCGGCGTTGCAAGGGCGATGAACTTTATTAGCAACTTCACAGCGTTAATTACCTTTGTGATTCTTGGCCAAGTTGACTACCTTATCGGAGTCACGATGGGAGTATGCTTGATGATTGGTTCGGTTATTGGCGCTAAAGCAGCAATCCGTTTTGGGAGCAGTTTTATTCGTCCAATATTTATTTTTGTTGTTTTATGCATCAGTGCCAAACTTGCCTGGAGTGCTTGGCTGTGATCGAGACGCTAAAAAAAGTCCGACACATCCTAAACAAACTCGCGAAAGAGGCTGCCCTTTATGATCAAACCAATGTCATTCCAGATCTAGCCCGTAAAGCAATCTTTGAAGATCGTCTTTTTAAATCTCAATCACGACAACTTATTCACTACGTCAAAGAAAGCCAAGCCCTCGTCAACCACGTGCAAACCTTAATCGACAATAAAAGTGGCAATAGCATCATTGCTTTTCAGTGCGATAAATTAGTTGATCAATGCCAAGCCATAAAAAAAGCATTAACAAGCCAAGAATTACAAGGACAAAGTTACAAAATTGACAAAGAAAGCAAGGCGAGAACATTTCAGAAAAAACAAGCACCTGGTGATAGTTTTAAATGGCTTGCTCAAAAAATTATTGGTAACAGTCAGCAGCTCTATCAAGAATTATCAAAACACCACGAATATCGAAGTCGATTTAATCAACAGATACATAAGCTCCATCAACAACTTTCCACAGTAAATATCGCTGACAAATTGCCCATCCAACAAGAAATATTAAAATTACAAAAACGCCTTGGGCAATGTAACAAAGCTATTTACTTCATTGAGCAAAAAATTGAAAACCTTGAGAAAGGCAAACGTCCATTCTAGGAGATAAAATGACTGAACCGACCCCGCTAGAGCAAGCGCCAGATCATATCAAGCTCGCCGTTGACTTAATCGATATTCTCGAACAAGCAAACCTTTCAAAAGAAACAGTATTGAAAGCACTTGAGATTGTAAAAAACGATTTTGAACAACACCAACAATAACGGGAATTAGCGGTATATGAAAAAAGTCACCATTGGTGTATCTACTCTCGTTGTCATTTTAATAGGTGTAAGAATTATTGTACCTACATATATCGATAAGTCTCGTAACCAAGTGACGCCACACCAACCGTATCAAATAACGAGTGCTAGTAAATCATTTCATCAATCGCTGTTTATCGGAGATTGGCACAGTGATAGCACTTTGTGGAGTCGTGATCTTCTAGCACGAGCTGAACATGGCCATATGGATCTACCTCGACTACAAGCAGGTAATGTGGCACTACAAATGTTTACAACAACTACCAAAAGTCCCCGCAATCAAAACTATAATAATAATGACGCCAATAGCATGGACAACATAACCTTGCTGGCAATGGTACAAGGCTGGCCTGTACGCACATGGTTTAATCTAACCGAGCGTGCGATTTATCAGGCAAAAAAACTCAAACACGCAATTAAACAAACACCTTCATCATTTACATTAATTACTAATCGTCACGAGCTGACTGCGCTAATTTCAGCACGACAACAAGGCTCCAAAATTGTTGGTGCGATGCTAGGCACTGAAGGTTCTCACGCACTTGAAGGCGATTTTAATAATATTAAAAAGCTCTATGACGAAGGTTTTCGCATGATGAGTTTGCAACATTTTTTCGATAATCGCTTAGGCGGCTCTTTACACGGCCAGTCCAAAGCTGGTTTAACATCCTTTGGACGTAAAGTTATAGAAGAGCTTAATTCACAATCGATAATCATCGACGTTTCTCATTCATCACCGCAAGTCGTGAATGATGTGCTAGCTATTTCAACGTCACCGATTGTTGTAAGCCATACCGGTTTACACGGATTCTGCCCTAGCGCTCGAAACATTAGTGACACATTGATGAAAGAAATTGCAGCTAAAGGTGGCATTATTGCCTTAGGTTACTGGTCAGCCGCTACTTGTGACACCTCACCACAGCAAGTTGCCAAACAGATAGCTTACGGGATAACACTTGTCGGCGCACAACACATTAGTCTAGGCTCAGATTTTGATGGAGCAGTCACTACGGGAATCGACACATCAGAGCTAGCAATAATCACTCAAGAATTATTAAAATTAGAAATTTCAAAGTCAGATATAAAACGAGTAATGGGAGAAAATATGAAAAACTTTTTATTGAAGCAATTACCAAAGACATAAAACGGGAAATAATAAGAAAAGTGGTAACTAATCAGCCACACCTCGGCACATGAGTCGATAGCTGCGGTTGCTCCCTTCCGGGCCTGGCCGAGTTCACCATCTATCATTGCGAGGGGACCAATTAGTCACCGAGGCGCATTATCTATGACTAGAGCGCCTTAACGCAAGACTTTTTTAATAAAAATAATCTAACTGCATTCTATTCGGACAATTATCCAGCAGCTTCATAAATTCTGCCTATACTAAGACGTGCTATGGAAACTCTATAAAGGAAAATACTATGTCTAATATACGTCAACTAATAACCACTTTATTCACATTAACATTACTAGTTACCTCCCCTAACCTACTCGCTTCATCTACTACCGACAAGTCTTCTAACAGCGATAAAATTCAAAAAGACATTGAGATTAGTAAAGAGAAACTCAGTAAGAAAACAAAAAAGAAAACGCTTAAATACAGCTCCGTTAATATAAACAGCGCGAATGAAAAAGAACTTATGCTCAGCTTGAAAGGAATCGGCAAGAAAAAAGCGAAAGCAATTATCGACTATCGTAAAAAACACGGACAATTTAAAACCGTAGAAGACCTTGCTAAGGTCAAAGGCATCGGGAAAAAATTGATTGAGAAAAACAAACAGCGAATAAGATTTGAAGGAAAAAATGTGCTTTAACGCTAATTTTATTGAGGGAGTATGCTCCCTCAATTTTTGTCGTTACTTGCGTTTAGACTATTTAGAAAACTCTTCAATAATTAAATCGCTTAACAATTGCCCTGCTCTGCCCAACGGCCGCTCACTTGAGTGAACGAGTCTTGGTGTAAACGTATGACAAGCACCGCCAACAAAGTCTAATTCGACTAAACTGCCAGTCGCTAGTTCTTCTTCAATTAAATAATCAGGCACCCAACCAAAACCCAAGCCTAATAAGATAGACTCTTTTTTGGCCATAAAACCATTAAGATAAAACACTCGCTCGCCACCAAATTGTAATTCATCTTGAGATTGAGGGTCTAGATTGCCTGAATCTGCAATCGTTAATTCAATATGTTCATGCAAATGCTTTAATTCAACTTCTTTCATCGTGGCCAGAGGATGCTCGCTAGACACGACTAATTTAAAATCAATCGCTTGTAATGGTTTAGCAACTAAATAAGGTGTAGATTGATAATCCTTAACCAACATAAGATCTGAACTCTGCTTGTCAAACCAGCGCTGACAACCGCTTAAAAACTCTGTACGAAGCTGAACACGCGTAGACACATCCATTTCCGATAAGCGTTTTAACGCTTTCATTACAGGCTCCATTGGAACCGCACCATCAATGACAATTTCTAACCTTGGCTCCCAGCCTTGACTAAAACGCTCAGCCAATACCTCTAGATTATGAGCTTGTTGGAGTAGACGGCGGCCCTCCGTCAGAATTGCGTTGCCTTCAGGTGTCAACTCTGCGCGGTATTTACTGCGGTCAAATAAGTTAACACCTAAATGTTGTTCTAGTTTTTTAACTTGATAGCTAATCGCAGATTGCGCGCGATTTAATTGTTCAGCAGCCTTAGCAAAACTGCCAAGTCTCACTATTAAATCAAGGATTTTAAGGGTTTCAATGTCTAATCTCATGCTTATAACCATCTAAATATTTAATCATGACCATTAAAACATAATAATATTTTTTGAACAAGATTAAAGATATGATTATTTACAGTTGAGCGGGGCACTGCATATTGCAATGTGACTAGCACGATAACAAAACCATTATTAAAAACAACCTATATAGAGTAATTATTATGACAGATTCCGCGAACCCTATAGGCCTGTGTGGCATAGAATTTACAGAATTTGCAACACCTGATCTTGATTTCATGCATCAGGTGTTTTTAGATTTCGGATTTTCACGAATTAAAAAGCATAAAGAAAAAGAAATTTTTCACTACAAGCAAAACGATATCAACTTTTTAATTAATACCGAGCGCCAAGGCTTTTCATTCGAGTTCGCTAAATCTCATGGCCCTGCTATTTCTTCAATGGGCTGGCGCGTAGAAAATGCAAATCACGCATTTGATGAAGCGACTAAACGCGGCGCAAAAGCAGTAAAAGATGATGAGAAAGATTTACCCTACCCAGCTATCTACGGTATCGGCAACAGCATAATCTATTTTATTGACGCATTTACTGCAGAAAATAATATCTATAATTCAGACTTCAGTGATCTAGATTCCCCTGAAATTGTCGAAGAGAAAGGTTTCTTGCGTGTAGACCATCTTACAAATAACGTCTACAAAGGCACCATGGAAAAATGGGCTAACTTCTACAAAGACATCTTCAACTTTAGCGAAGTACGTTACTTTGATATCAACGGTGCAAAAACAGGGCTAGTATCATATGCCTTACGCTCACCAGATGGCAGCTTCTGTATTCCAATTAACGAAGGTAAAGATGACGATAAAAACCAAATCGACGAATACCTAAAAGAATACGATGGCCCGGGTGTACAGCATCTTGCGTTTGAAAGTCGTGATATTGTTGCGTCACTTGATGCTATGGAAGGTACAAGTATTAAGACATTAGATATCATTGAAGAATACTACGATACCATTTATGACCGTGTGCCGCAGGTAACTGAAGATCGCGACCGTATTAAACATCATCAAATCTTAGTTGACGGTGACGAGAAAGGATATTTACTACAAATATTCACTCAAAACTTATTTGGCCCTATCTTCATTGAGATTATTCAACGTAAAGAAAACCAAGGCTTTGGCGAAGGTAACTTCCAAGCACTATTCGAATCAATTGAGCGTGATCAAGAACGTCGTGGTGTACTTTAAATAGCCAAAAAAAAACAAAAGCCCAAGTCATTTCTTTTTGAAATGACTTATAAAAATAATACATTTAAGGCGAGATTTGTGTGATGAACAATCTCGCCATCTTCTTAGTTAGCCGTTAAATTGAAAAAACTGGAGTGAACGATTTTTTCGATAATACCTCGGTCAAACTTGCCTTGTGTTGTTTTAATCCACGTTCAAATACAAAACTACCCATGCTGATTCGTTTAACGCCAAAATCGGCCAGCGCATCAAAGTTGGTTAATTGCGGCATACACATGACATTAATAGGCAATGAGGTGCTTTGCACACAAGTCTCGATGTCAGTGCGCTCTGTAATACATGGAATGAAAATACCATCGGCACCTGCTGATTCATAAAGAGCAATGCGGGTTAGCGTTTGTGTTAATGCATCCTGTGTTCCCAATAAAAACGGATCGGTGCGCACATTCACAAAGATATCGATTTGCTCATCGTTTAGCATTTGTTTGACGGTTTTTAGTGTTAAAGAAAATGTCTCTGCATCAACAAGAACACGTTCGCTAGCTTGCATACTCTCATTACTATTCACCAAACTCTCTTCAATGCTCACTGAACTGTCCTCAATATTAATGCCTACTACGCCTAACGCTGCCAACTGCTTAATGTGCTCAACAATAACCAAGGGGTCCTCACTGTACCCCGCTTCTAAATCGACGGTTAGTGGCAATGATACTTGGCTGGTGATACGCTCAACGACAAAACACAAGGTTGAAAACGCCATTGCCTCACCGTCTTCATAGCCGAAGGTCGCCGCAATGGCCGCGCTAGAGGTACCAATAGCTTGAAAACCTAATTCTTGCGCTTGCTGTGCACTGGGGACATCCCACACATTAGCAATAAGTAGTGCATGTTCTTGTTGATGTAATTGTTTGAAGTTCATTGTATTCTCCCGTTATTGATAACCGGAGAATATCGATTTAAGAGAGGTTCCAGCTACCGAAAACTGGACAAGCATTTTTTATTGTTTTAAACCGCTATCAAGACTTATCATTTTTTGCTGCGCAACGTAGCTCAACAGTTTAATTGCAACACCGTAAAGCAAACTAAGTATTGCTACCGATAATGCAGGAGCGAATGAAGAAAAATCTTCAATTACATTACCAATTGCAATGACCCCAATAAGCATCATAAACATACCGAGAATCAAACCTGTATTTCCCAGTGTTGAAAAAACAAGTATCGAGCGTTTGTAATGTTCATGATCGTAAGAGCGATTGGCGTTTATCAGTATGCCAAATGCGCGCTTTACTTCACCATAAGACGTCGCAGCACAAGTTAGAATAAGCGCAGGTGGAAACACAATGAGAAATGTTGGTATATCAATAAATAAAGAAACACCTGAACTAATATGCATCGCAAACAATGTCATCAATAAAAAGAAAATCATCGCTAAAATAAACATAACTACACTCCGTTGAGTTTGTAACATAAATGAAAAACCGCTACATAATGCTTGGCGCAGATACCATAGATTAGCGCTTAGCATTCCGTGTTTTTGGTATTTATCGCCGAATGCTTCTTCAAGGTCGCCAAGGACAGGCTCTCTTATAGAAGCTGGTAACGCCCACGATAGAAAGCCAGAGATCGCTCGTGGCGGATGTAATTGAGATGATAATGATTTACTCATAACTGTGCTCACCTCGCAGTGTCACATCTTGCCACATGGTATTTAACGCTTGTTTAGAACGCTTTAGTGCTTGCTCGCCTGACGCTGATACCTTGAAATATTTTTTGGCACGGCCACCTCGTTCGCGAGTCGCCTCCCCCATCTTACTCTCGACAAATCCTTTCTTTTCCAACCGCTCTAAGGTTGTATAAAGTGCGCCAATGGTGACATCTCGCTCAATTTTATCAGCTAACAATTGACGAATAGTCGTACCATAAGCGTCATCACCAAGACTGAGAATCGACAACAGCAAAAATTGCTCAAATTCTCCTAAGTATTTTTCTTTTGAACTCATAATCCCTCCTTCTATAAACTACAATGTAGAATATATTAACTAATGTCAACATTTATTCTGCTTTGTAGTGTTAATGGTTGAATTAACTAATGAGCGTTAATATTCGTGCTAAAACAGTTCGCTGTTGCAATACCATATCGCGGCTCACTAGGTATCCAGTGAAATGACGCGCCAGTGACATATCACCATCGTTAAGCGGTCGATAAATTTGCATCGCATGTTGCTTCAAACTGGTTAAACCAATGATGAGATACAGCAACACGCTATCAAACAAGAGAGAAAGCAACTGGAACGTTAATACTTGTTGGCTATTTTCAATGCCATATTCAACAATGAAATGACCAGCCCAATAAATGGCAACAGGCAACGGCATTACAATAACTAGGGTCTGTTGATCTTTGTGGTTCAAATTTTGTTCAATCTAAAAGGATTTTGGGCAAGGCATGAGGATTGATACTGGGTTTACCCCAGTGAATGACGAATAACGCCGCACAAAATACTTTTAGGTGAATCCTACGGACAGCATTTGTTTGTTATTTCTACGGCGTTATCGCCTATTCGTGTAGCCAGCTACACCACATAGGCTCTGCCTTGTAGAAACCCCAAACAAATTGCTGCAAAAATGAACTCAAAAGATCAACAGACCCTAGCCATACCAACACGCCATATACGCCGGCGTTATTACCCTCGGGCGACGATTTAATTTGCTTTCAAACCACGCAGCAATATTGCCAAAGCCAATGAGTGGGTGAAATTTTCTCGGCTCTCCTAGCAACCTATCTAGCAGCAGTGCAAGCGCGATAACCAACATGATATCAAATGACTGAATAACGGTAAGTAGCTGGTTCATGGATTAAGCAGCAGCCAATGATAAATGACGCTTAGTCGCACAGAACGATAGTTTAATCATTTTGCCATTGGGATAGAGTGAAAATGCTGATTGTGATGAGTTCGTGCCTAATCGATGCATCAAGCAACGCAATGCCTCACCGTGAAATATTGCTAACACGTTACGCTGTGAGTTCTGCTGTGCAATAGTGACCAACGCATCATAAATACGATCTGAACACGCGTGAGCACTTTCGCCTTGCTCCATAGACAATGCAGTAACTTGTTGCAGCATTTCATCAAACTCAGGCAGTGATTTTAATTGCGTAACACGTTGCCCTTGCCATTCTCCAAGGTTTCGCTCAATGAGTTGTGGCTCAATTTGGTAAGGCACTCCTAGTACGTTACAACAAACTTTCGCCGTTTCAACGGCTCGGCCAAGTGGCGATGATATTACCTGATCAATATCGTAATGTTCGAGTGATAAGGCAAGCTCTGCTGCTTGTAACTTGCCTGTATCTGTCAACGGACTATCGAGATGTCCTTGTAAACGCTGGGTCTGATTCCATACGGTTTCACCGTGACGGGCTAAGTAGATATTGGTGCTCATGGTTATGTCTATTGGAGGCAATGGCGAGCAGCATACCCAAATCAACTAACCGCTTCAACATAGGCTACTTAATTAACGGTAGAATCGATTTAAACTCAGCACGTGAAGAAATAGCATCGGTGACAACTTCAACATCATAGTTACGCGCCAATAGCCCTCTTACTGTTTGATAGACAAAGATATGGGCTTCAATGCCAGTCACCAACCATTGCGTTCTACCGCTATCTTTAATTGCTTTTTCGATTTCAGGTTCAGACAGCGCGTTGAAATGTTGTTTTTTAAAACGTGGATAATTAGGCAATAAAGAAGCAATGCTATCGACATTTTTACCTAACCCTTTTGGGTATTGTTCAAACCAAATAATAGGAATTTGTAAGAGTTTTTAACATTGAATAAGTCGCTCAATACTTGAAAGTACACTATTGCTGTTATGGACATTCAATGCTAAAGAGCCTTGAACGTCGACAACAAGCAGCCCGCATTTATCACGTGTTAACATAAATATCTCTCTAGAGACAAAACCTCTAAGCTAGGTTAAAGTCTTTAACCTAGCTTATCTGATTAACTTAGTCTCTGCGACGTCTGACTAATCCTCCAAGACCGATTAATCCAAGTAATGTCACTAATGATAATGCGCCACTACTTTTTTCTACTTTCTCTTCAACCATAACGACTCGTTGTTGAGCTGGCTGACGCTGTAACACAGAGATACGGCTTTGATCGACAAGCTTAGTATTACCGAGTGAATAAGGCGCAGATAACGACGACGCATTTAACACAGTTTGATCAAACTCTAACGCAACCGTTTGTTGACCAGGTAAAAGGTAATACGCTGAACTACTTTGCATTAACGGCTGCATCGCACCACTACTATCTTGACCATATACCACACCACTTAACGCATAGCGCCCTTCACTGGCAACATCTAAATTAATTGATGCACTCTGTAATGAGGCACCTTCTATCGTCATTCGAGCCGTTGGTGCAGCTACTGCAAAGGCTAATTTACCATGGCGTAACACGCGCTTACCGTTGTCATTAGCGGTTGACTCAACATGTAATTCAAACAATTGACCACGCATTTCATTGTGAACGTTTGCTGGTAAGTCAACTTGAAATTGTTCACCGTTAACGACATAGTTCACTTCATTCATTTCACCATTTGGTGCTTTAATAAACGTACGATGAGATGTATTGCTTAATGCACTATCTTGATTCGCCATCGTCGCTTTAAAACTCGCCTGACCACCTGCTAGATAGGCTTGCTGATTAGTCACAAGCGACTGTCGATACGCCGATCCCTTTTCTTTTACATTAATGATGTATTTTTGAGTCGGCGCTAGTTGCTGGGCAACACGTAATTGAAATTGTCCAGTGCCAGCAGCTGCTGACATTTTAACGGCACTCGAATTTGCTAAAATGCTCGCGGTAGCCATTTGTTCCTGACTTACTCGCTGACTAAATGCTTTTTCAATAAATCGCTTATCCTTACGAAGTTCTAGAAACTGCGGATCAATTGCATGATTGTCAGGTAAAGACTGACCAATACTTTGTTTTGCAGATAAACGAATCAAAGACTCTGGCTGATTAACACTCAACATGAGACCTTTATTTAATGTTTGGCCATCCACCTCAAGCCAATACTCATCGCTTACAGATTGAAGACCAAACTGCGGTTGCAGATCAGATTTGATGGCTTGGCTAAAATGAACAGCTTGCTTTTCAATAGTTGCTTCTAGCACAGGTAAATGAACCAGTTGTGATGATTTAGGCGCTAGCGAAGGCGTTTGAGATGTTGCTTGTAATGCCGTAGAAAAAGTAACGCTGCTTAAGATCACTAATGACAATGTAGATAATTTCATGGGTTATTCCTTAAATATCGTTACGAATGATGACATCGAGATTAAAACAATCACGGCGACTTTGTTGATGACTCAGTGGCTCACCGCCCTTTGTACGTTGCTTATCAACAAACCATGTACTACCTGCGCCACTTTGTGACGAACAATTTAAGAACCCATCAGAACATGAATCCAGCCAATTTTGCGTTGTTTCTAACGCCACTTGATATTGATAGCCCGCACAATAGCTGTCGCCATCCCAAAAAGCTGAATCAACATCTGATCCAACAATCGCTTTGAATGTTTTTGGCAGCGCTGGACGCCCAGATGTGCCATATAAAAAGTTCTGATTATAATAAGCCATCCAGCCAACTTGTTGTTGCTTCACCGCATCAGAGCCATAGCCAAGTAACCAACCCAACGAACTCTCAAAAGCATTACCTTGATGAACAGCATCCGCTAACGGTGTACCTAAACTTGAAGGCGCTATCGCAATTACTTTGTCGGTTGCCGTTACAATCGCTGGATAACGACTGTCATAAGTTGGATTAGACATGATCCAACGAATCACATTACCGCCATTTGAGTGGGTAATAATGATCATCTCATCAATGTTTTTATTATTAATAAAGGTGGTTAGTTGAGCTGCTAAACATCCTACTGCCTTTTCATCCCACATGAATTGATCAAAATCGCAATTGACGACGGTATATAATGATTGATTATTAAGACCCTGTTTAACTGAGTTAACAAAGTCTCCTGTCCAGTAGTCGTTGTAAGCGTCAGTTTGGGAACCCGTACCATGTACAAACGCAATGCCTTTATTGGCCATTGCCGGCAAACTGATCATTCCCAACACAACAAACAACGTCGATAGTATTCTTCTCATGATGTTTCCTTTTGTTATTATTATTTTATGCATGGTCGAACCTCCGACCTTCGTTTTGAAACATTTTTTTAACATCAATAATTTTCGTTTGCAAGCGTGTTTTTATTACTAAAAATGGTGTTAAGGAAGTAAAATAGTTAAACGATGTATTAAGTATTTACTCTAATTCGGATAAGATAATGAGCTATTTAGGCACTAGTGATATTAAACATCTGAGCTGTTATGTTTAGACAACTGTTCAACCAGTCTAAAAATTATTTTGTCACTAACAATAAAAGTGTGACGAATACAAAAAAAGCGATTAATATTATTAATTCGCGCAGCAACTTATCAATAGTAGCTTGCCATGCTAAAGTAAAAAAATGGATAAAAGTAACTATTAATGACTAAAGAAATATCAGTCCTGGTAGAACAGGCTCAAGCTTTATGTGTTGAAAGCGGTGCTCGTTTTACCACTGCCCGTAAAAAAGTATTGGAACTTATGTTGATTCATGGAGGCGCTGTTAGTGCATATGAACTACTTGATAGCCTCAAGGAAACTGACAGTAGTGCAAAGCCCCCAACAATATACCGCGCATTAGATTTCTTACTTGAACAACACTTTATACATAGAGTAGAGTCTCAAAATGCATTTATTGCGTGTAATCATTTTACCGACGATCATCAACTGCAGTTATTTATTTGTGAGCGATGTAAAGAAGTGCAAGAATTGCATTCACCGCAGATCCAGCAGTCGTTAAATGAACAAGCACGATTGAACGATTTTTTGATTCATAGCCAAACAGTAGAGGCCCGTGGTATTTGCCACCGCTGCCGACAAGATTAAATTTAAAAATGAAGGAAGTATTGAAAAGATGAATGTTGATTTTATCAATCCGTTTTTAGACTCATTGCTTAATGTGCTAAAAACTATGGCTAGTACGGAGCTTACACCGGGAAAACCAGCACTTAAAAAAACAGCAACTGCACATGGCGACGTGTCTGGGCTTATTGGAATGGTGGGACCGAGTACTAAAGGTTCATTGTCTATTTCATTTGAAGAGTCACTAGCGCTCAAGGTAATGGAGCGTATGTTGGGTGAAGCACCAACGACAATTGATGACGAAGTTACAGATATGCTAGGTGAGATTACTAATATGGTCACTGGCGGCGCTAAGAACTTGCTAGGTGAAAAAGGGTATGAATTTGATATGGCGACGCCTGTTGTTGTCTCTGGAAAAAATCATAGCATTACTCATTTATGTGATGGTACGAAAATAATGATTCCATTTACCTCACCCGATGGAAATGCTGTCATTGAGATCTGTTTCGATCAATAAATAACAACCTCCATTCACATTAAGGCGATATTTTTATGTCGTCTTTTTTTATGTCTAAAGTAAATTCACAGTCACAGACGTAAAATCGCATAAAACATAAAAAAATGTGAGTTTTTTATGCTAATTCTCCATAACTTAGATTAAACAATGCTAACATTTATGTTACCAAACAAGGTAATGATATTGATTATCATTTGCCATCATGTAAAATATCGTAAATTTATTCGTATTACTTACTGTTAATGGAAGTTAAACATGTTAAAAACTAAACTTAGTATCATTGCAACTGCAGTACTGTTATCACTTGGCCTATCGGCATGTGGCGGTAGCTCAAATAGTTCGACGCCAGCACCGACACCTACCCCAACTAACTCTGCTCCTACAGCAATCGCATTATCTGCTACAGAAGTTGCTGAAAATGCAGTAGCAGCAACTGTTGGTACATTAAGCACAACCGATGCTGATTCTGGTGATACTTTCACTTACACGATTGATGATGAGCGTTTCGAAGTCTCTGGTAGCGAATTAAAGCTAAAAGCAGACACTTCATTTAATTACGAAATGGTTCGTAACGTACCTGTAAAAGTTACTGTAAAAGACAGCGCTAACGCTGAGTTCACACAAGACTTCACTGTAACTGTCACTGACAGCATGGGTGTTCAAGCTGTTATTGATGATTTAGGTGACCTCCCTAAAAACTATGCATTTACTAGCAAATTCGATGCAGCTAAAAGCAGTGTTAGCCATTCAGGTCAAGCAGCGCGTCATGTGCTGATCAGTCAATTAAATAGCTATATTGGCAACGATACTGACAAAGCAGGCCTAGCAAAAGATATCAAAGATGGTGTGATAACTTCTGGCGCTGAAGCAAAAGCAAAATTAATGCGCATGTATGCATCAACAGAAGCACAATGGGATGAAGACGCTGATGACGTTTTAACATTCACAACAACACCAACGGCCAAACAAACAACATTACGAGAAATCAGCAGTTCTCATAAAAACCTGCAAGGAAAAATTGCAGGTCAAGATGGCGCAGATTCAACTCAGTATAAAGACTGGACAAAAGAATTAGTTGGTTGGAATGAAAAAGGTTCAACGACTCCAGATGGCGTTGTTATTGCTTTAATTGATCAACTTGCCGCAAACGTTCAAACTCAGATTGATGGGACTGCACGTAAAGACATTATTGACGCGCCAATCACTAAATTATACATCCAAGAAGATGGTACAGACATTAAGCAGCTGCTTCAAAAGTTCATTTTAGGCGCGGTTGCATACTCGCAAGGTACAGATGACTATTTAGATCACGCTACTGATGGAAAAGGCTTGAAATCTAATAACCTAGAACAATATAAAGGCACTAAAGCTTACACTTCAATGGAACATCAATTTGACGAAGGCTTTGGTTATTTCGGTGCTGCACATAACTACACGACTTACACTGATTTAGAGATCCGTGCTAAAAGTGGCCGCGATGAATTTAAAAATGGATACAACGATATCGATGCCGATGGCAAAATCGACCTTACTGGTGAAATTAATTTTGGCAATTCAACCAATGCAGCAAAACGTGACTTAGGTACGTTAGGTAACGCAAAACCAACAGACTACACCAAACAAGCTTTTGAAGCCTTTGTAACTGGCCGTGCCATTATAAGCAATGCCGTTACGCGTGATTTAACAGCTGATGAGCTAACCACGTTATTAGAACAACGTGATATCGCGGTATTAACATGGGAAAAAGCAATTGCTGCAACTGTTGTACATTACATTAATGACACAAATGCTGACTTGGACAAACTAGGTGCCACAGACTACTCATCAGCTGATTTTGCTAACTTAGCAAAACACTGGTCTGAATTAAAAGGATTTGCATTGAACCTACAATTTAATCCTCACAGCCCAATGACCGCTGAGAAGTTTGCTTCTTTACAAGGATTTATTGGCATGAAGCCAGTATTAACGAAAGAAGAAGTAGCAGCGTACAAAGCTAAACTTGCTTCTGCTCGCACGTTACTACGTGAAGTTTACAACTTTGACGCGGATAACGTTGAAAACTGGTAGATACCTATATCCCACATTTAACAGTGGTTTATAAGACATAACTAAAAGGCCTGTATTCTTAATGAAACAGGCCTTTTTCATGCCAATAACTTAACTAAAAACAATGATAATTCTTATCATTTGTGCTTTAATATAGCCAATTTGAGTCAACAAGACTCGACTATCAGTTACATGACTCTAGGAATACTATGAATCGACGTAATAATTCACTGCGCCAGCTAGTCGCTGTTGCTGCATTAACTTCTTTAGTGGCTTGTTCTGAAAGTTCAAGCAGTAAATCGGGCTCTGACTTTGGCAACGCTACGCCTACGACCCCAACGCCTCCTCCAACGAATACATTTAATCAACAAGCACTCTTGGCTAACATTGTTGATAATATTATTACCCCGACTTACCAGCAGTTTGAAACACAAGCAACTAATCAACATCAAGCAATTAGTCAATATTGTGGATTAGAAAAGAGCTTTAATGTGGGGGATGAACGCACACCTGTCACTAACTCCTTGTCATCGGCTCAAGATCAATGGTTAACAACCATCAATCAATGGCAACTTGCTGAGGTTATGCAGATTGGCCCCCTGACAGTCAACTCATCAACGCTGAGAAATAATATCTATTCTTGGCCAGTAGTGAGCTATTGTGGCGTCGATCAAGACGTGATGTTTTACCGTGTGGGAAACATTAACTCAACGCCTTACGACATCACTAACCGCACAGCAACAAGACGCGGTCTTGATGCGGTCGAATACCTACTTTATAACAATTCGTTTGATCATAGCTGTAGCACACCAAAACCAATTCTAGAGACTTGGCCTGATTTATCTGAGCAAGAAAAGCGCGTCGCTCGTTGTAGCTTTGCAACTGAAGTCGCTGATGATATTGCTAATAGTGCAAAATCACTCAATCAACAGTGGGCAACCTACGCAACGACATTAAAAACGGCAGGCGAAGCTGGCAATGATTTCGCTGACGTTCACGATGGTGTCAACGCCGTTAGTGATGCGTTATTTTATTTAGACAAAATGGTAAAAGATAGCAAGATTGGCGCACCATTAGGGCTATTTAGTAATAGCTGTGGTGGTGTAGGCAGTGTTTGTGTTGCAGATGTCGAATCGCCATTAAGTGCACAGTCGATCAGCCATTTAATTCAAAACCTTACTGCCTTTAAACAGATCTTCACAGGGCAAGGTACTGATAGCGCCAATACCATTGGTTTTGACGACTACCTGATTGATGTTGATGACAAAGCAACCAGCGATGCCATTATCGCAAGTACTCAACAAGCAATAGATGATTTAACAGCTTATCAACAAAACCTTGCAGCTCAACTTAACGACGATGCGGCTGTTGTAGAAACAAGCCATGGCAAAGTTAAGGCTGTTTCTGACAAGCTAAAAACTGACTTTATTAATTCGCTGGCTCTGAAATTACCAGCGACATCTGCCGGCGATAACGACTAATAGAGAATCTCATGAAAAAATTACTACTTAGCGCTATTGTCGCATCCATTGTTCACGGCCATGCAATGGCTGCTGACGCTGACACAAAGAAAAAAACAGTCAATGAAAAGCACGTTGAAAATATACGTATTCTAGGTTCAACAGACGGTTTACGTGCCGACACTGGCTCAGCAACATTCATTGATGAAACAGAATTAGAAAAGTTTGAATACGACGACATCAACCGTATTCTAGCCAAAGTACCTGGGGTGAATATCCGTCAAGAAGATGGTTATGGTTTACGTCCAAACATCGGTTTTCGTGGCGCGACACCAGAGCGCAGTAAAAAGATTGCGTTGATGGAAGATGGCATTTTAATCGCACCAGCCCCCTATTCTGCATCTGCGGCTTACTACTTCCCTCAGGTAAGCCGCATGACTGGTGTAGAGGTATTTAAAGGACCTGCATCGATTAAGTATGGTCCAAACACCGTAGCTGGCGCGCTTAATTTAACAACTCGCGCTATCCCAAATGACAGTGAAGGCGGCTTAGATATCGCAGCTGGCAGTGATGGCTACAAGAAATATCACGTTCATTATGGCAATACCAATGGTGACTTTGGCTATTTAATTGAAGCATTAAATGTGAGTGCTGATGGATTTAAAGAACTTGATAGTGGCGATGACACTGGCTTTGATAAAAATTCGTTCATGGCAAAGTTTAATTATGACTTGTCTACAGATAGCCTAAATCAACTTGTTGAATTAAAGCTAGGCTATGACGATGAATTATCTCACGAAAGCTATGTCGGGTTAACCGATGCTGATTTCGAGAAAACACCTAATCGTCGCTACTCAGCATCACAAAATGATTTGATGGATTGGGAGCACAGCAATGCGCTGTTCACCCATTTCATGGAAACCGCTGAATTTTCACTGACTACTCGCGCTTATTACAACAAGTTCGAACGTTCATGGAACAAACTAAACGGATTTAATTTTGATAACCGTTTAGAAGATATCATTGCCGATCCAACCAATACTATCTATGCAGATTTTATTGAAGTATTAAAAGGCGAAAGAGATAGTGAAAGTACACGTGAAAACCTCGTTTTAGGCGATAACGCTCGAGAGTACTACTCATGGGGTGTTCAATCAGATTTTGCTAAATCGCTCAACATTGCAGGTATCGAACATCAACTAGAAATCGGTATTCGCTATCACGTTGATGAAATAGAACGCAAGCATACTGTTGATTATTTTACGATGACAAATGGCCAATTAGTAAAAACAACAACCAATGAGCCAGAAAAGACCACATTTAACACAGAAGAATCAAAAGCATTATCTGTCTATATCCAAGACACCATTACGCTTGATGTACTGACGATTACGGCTGGTGTTCGTGGTGAATACATTGATTCAACGTATCAAAATACCTTCAAGGCCAATGATTGGTTAACCAAAGAAAGCCGCATTTGGTTGCCAGGCGTTAGCGCTTTTTACAAATTCAATAACCAATTAGGCTTCTTGATGGGCGTTAACAAAGGCTATGTGCCTACAAGCCCACAACAAGATCCGCAAATCAAACCTGAAGAAAGTGTTAACTATGAATTAGGTCTTCGTTATAGCGATGATGCAACTAACGCTGAAGTCGTGGCATTCATTAATGATTACAGCAATTTAAAAGAGAGTTGTACTTTCTCAGCGTCAGCGAACTGTAGCGTCGTTGATACTGAATATAATGCAGGTGAAGTTGATATCTATGGCTTAGAGGCGACAGCCAGTCATACCATTACGTTAACTGACAATTTAGATCTACCATTAAGCGCTGTTTACACCTACAGCCAATCAGAGTTTAAAGAAAGCTTTGTTTCTGATTTTGCGTTGTGGGGCAATGTAACGGCAGGCGATGAAGTGCCTTATTTAGCCGAGCATCAAATTACGCTTGCTGCTGAATTGACCAACAATAACTGGCAAGCAGCCGTGTTAGTAAAATACATCGGTGAAATGAAAGAAGCCGCCGGCACCGGCGTAAATTTTGAAGGTGTAAATACCGAGGCGTTAACAGTCGTCGACTTCTCTGGCAGTTATGATATTAATAATGGCGAACACGGTAGCGTTTATTTAAAAGTCGACAACATTTTTGAAGCTGTTGAATCGGTTAGTCACCGCCCTTATGGCGCTCGCCCAAGTAAACCACGTCAAGCGGTGCTTGGTTATAAATACGCGTTCTAAGTAACCTAGAAAGGCACTAAATCATTTAGTGCCTTTTATTTTTATCATGTTAGACGCCCTACTCACCCCATTACTAGCCACAGGCGAATTAATCGCCACTTACTTAGTGGATGCTAATCAGCGAATTTATTGGCTTTATAGCGCCATTGCGATGGCGATGGCGTTGCTGGTGTTTCATGTTAAAAAACTATCTTATAAAGCGCTATTCTCGCCAGCAGTTTGGTGGCATCCGTCAGCTCGCCATGATTATGTGATTTTCTTTATTAATCGTTTGCTAAAGACACTCGGGGTTATTCCAGTCTTACTGGTGATGGCACCGCTTGCTATCGGCTTTTCTGGATGGTTAGAAGGTATTTTTGGTACTCAAACGTTTTTAGATTTCCCTAGCTGGGTAATCATTGGAATATTTACATTAGTGCTCTTTGTTATAGACGATTTTACGCGTTTTCTGCTGCACTACCTACTCCATAAAATTCCCTTTTTATGGGAGTTTCATAAAGTTCACCACAGTGCCAAGGTACTTACCCCGATAACTATATATCGATCGCACCCTGTTGAGAGTATACTTTACGGTGCACGAATGATCTTGAGCCAAGGAATCGCCGTTGGCATTTGTTATTACTTTTTTGGGCCAACGTTATCGATGTTTGATGTGTTCGGCGCTAATGTCTTTGTGTTTGCATTTAATATCATGGGATCCAACTTGCGCCACTCTCATGTGTGGCTGAGTTGGGGAGAACGCTTGGAAAGCATATTTATTAGCCCAGCACAGCATCAAATTCATCACAGTGACAAACGCATTCATATAGATTGTAATTTCGGTTCAGCGTTAGCTATTTGGGATAAACTATTTGGATGTTTGATTTTAGCGAATACCGTTACATCTCCAAAAGACATTGCTTTCGGTTTAGGTAAAAGCTTCAAAGAACATGATAGCTTACTAGGTGTTTACCTAAAACCTTGTATTAATGCCATAAAATTACTAATTACTCCATTGCTAAAACTAATTAAATCAAATATTTAAAACAAAACCCGACCTTTCTTGATCTAGATCAATCGATATATACCTTGGTGTACTACTCTAGCGTCCCCCAACATCGTAACCTTATAAAAAGTATCATTCTTTAATCTTACC
The DNA here is from genome assembly GCF_051201665.1 of Psychrobium sp. nBUS_13. GTDB lineage: Bacteria > Pseudomonadota > Gammaproteobacteria > Enterobacterales > Psychrobiaceae > Psychrobium. The sequence continues at coordinate 3,092,365 of NZ_CP179210.1, forward strand.
AATGTAGTTAATGCGGTAATGGAAGTATCAACACTGTCATGGAATGCCAATGAAATTTACGTTAAAAACAAAGCTCACGTTATCGTTTTCGCTGATTGTTACCATCATATTAACAACCGCCATTTTTAACTTGTATTCAGTGAATCAAGTATCAAAAACACAGCATCGTATTACCGATTATCGCATTGAGACCGTTAACGCGGAAAAAGAAATTAAAAACGGGATAAATCAATCATTGGCAGCCCTCAGGGGATATATGATTCTTGGGAGCGATGCTGAAAAAGCGCAAAAAATGAAAAATAATCGCCAACAAGCATGGAAAAATATTGCTAATGGTATGGCGATCTTAAAACAAGGTGCATCTCACTTATCTACGGAAGATCAACAGCAGCTTAAAACATTGGAGAGCTTGTTAGCAGAATTTAAAGATGTCCAACGATCAGTTGAAGACATCGCACAGGCACCGAATAACATTCCAGCTTATCAATTAATGCTCGATCAAGCCGTTCCAACAGCTGATGCATTATTACAATCTATTACCTACGTCATTAATGTCGAATCGCAACTTTCTGCTACAGCGCAGCGAAAAACACTACTCAAATTACTTGCTGATTCTCGCAGCTCATTAGCTACCGGACTTGCCAGTATTCGCGCGTATTTATTATCAGGAGATGAAGCGTTCAAAGAGCAATTTGACAGTAAATGGGTTGTTAACACCCAGCGATTTAATTTGATTAATAGCAGCTACATGGAATTATTTACCCCTGAGCAAGCGCAAGATTGGGCAGATTACTCCGACGCTAGAAAAGCGTTTGAAAGCCTGCCTAGGCAAATGTTTAATTTGCGTAGTGGGAATGACTGGAATAAAGCGAACGTTTTGCTGGGCACCGAAGCGGCTCCACGCGCTAAAAAATCGTTATCTATTTTAAAAAATATCGAACAGCATGAAGATGACGCGCTACATGCTGATATCGCCATTCTTAACGAATTATCTTCCGGTCAAAATACAGCAATAATCATGAGTAGTATTGCCTCTGTTATTGTTGCTTTAATTGTTGCATTTGTTTTTTCAAAGGACTTGTTAACACGATTAGAGCCTATTTTAACGAAGTCAAAAGCAATCACTAATAATGACTTATCAACACCCTCAATTATTCCTAAAGGCAATGACGAGCTTACCGAGCTCACTAATGCTGTAAACGCCATGAATGAATCGCTAACGATCACCATTCGTATGACAGCTGATACGATGAAAGATACATCGCTTCAGGCAGACTCTATAATGCCAACGCGAACATGTCAGATAATATTGGCCAACAAACGGATCAAATGAGTTTAATAGTCTCGGCAATTGAAGAGCTATCAGCGTCAGCCAGTGAAGTGTCTAGCAACAGTACACAAGCGTCTGAAACAGCTCAAGTGTCCTACCAAACTGCCGTTAATGGTGGGGAAATTGTTGAGAATTCACTTAATCAAATGAATAAAATAAGTGCTGCGTTTGATGATAGCGCTGGCTCAATTGAAGAGTTAAGCCAACAAAGCCAGCAAATTGGTGAGATCTTAAGTGTTATTCACGGCATTGCCGAACAGACTAATTTGCTCGCTCTTAATGCAGCCATTGAAGCGGCACGTGCTGGTGAACAAGGTCGCGGGTTTGCCGTTGTTGCTGATGAAGTTAGGCAACTTGCTAGTCGAACCACACAAGCAACATCAGATGTTGAGACAGCGATTGATCAAATTAGACAACATACACAAGTTGCTGTTTCAAGCATGAACGTTGGCCGAGAACGCGTTTCTAAAGGGATTGAAGACTCTCAATCTGTCGCAAATATACTGCAACAGATTATCAGCCAAGCCAGTGACGTATCTCAACAAATTGAAAATATTGCGGAAACCGCTAAACAACAATCGACAGTGACTCATGAAATTGCATCAAACTCAGATCACGCATCACAGATGTCACAAGAAGTGAGTCAAAGTATTTCAGAAGTTGTAATACCAATTGCATTAAATATTTGCCCACTTGTACTTGTTAAAATTAACTAAAATGGCGTTGCTCTCAATCCTAATAGCCAGCTATTAGTCAATCGAGCGCCTTGTTTTAGCTGATTTTCTCTACGCACAACAAGATCACTTACTTAATGCAATTGGTATAAGTTTGTCTGAAAGCGTGTCTAAAACAACGCAACAAAATGCCTTACAACTTAGTGAAATGATTAGCTAGCGACTAAAAACCAAATTATCAATCAGCCGCGCAAAACCAAGTTGTGCGGCAGCTAAAATAACGAGCTCTTTATCTTCATTGGTTGGTTGTGAAAGGTTATCAGCACGCTGCACGTGGAAATAGTCGGTTGTAAATAACGATTGATTCATCGTTAACGTCGCTTTAGCAACGGCTTTTTCAATCGCTATTCCATCACGAATATCTTGCGCTAACTGTTGCATCGTTTGATACAACAACGGAGCAACCTCAAGTTCTTTGGGCGTTAAATAGCCATTGCGTGAACTCTTAGCCAATCCTTGTTCTGTACGTACGGTATCACAGCCAACAATCTTAATATCAAGTGATAAGTCTTCCACCATTAAGCGGATTACTTGTAGCTGTTGATAATCTTTACTGCCAAAGCAAGCCACGTCAGGTGTGACTAAATTAAAGAGTTTATTGACGATAGTCGCCACGCCGCGAAAATGCCCGGGACGCGAAGCACCACAAAATACATCACTAATTCCCGGCACTTCAACAAAAGTTTGTACATCAAGTCCTTTGGGGTACATGATCTCTGGGGTTGGTGTAAATAGCATATCAACACCTTCACTAATAAGCTGTTCGCTATCTTCTTCAAGTGTACGCGGGTAGTTAGTTAGATCATCAGGATTATTAAACTGCATCGGATTAACAAAGATACTGACCACGATTTTAGACGCATGCTTTTTAGCTTCCGTTACCAAACTAATATGACCGGAGTGTAAATTGCCCATTGTCGGCACAAAGGCAATGGTTTCACCAGCCTGTTTCCACGTTTTAATTTGCTGACGTAATTCGCTTTTTGATGATACTACTATCATGGTTTTCTCTAACTAAAATTGATTTTTATATCGAAGATATGAATTGTATTGGCACTCTTTTTAGACCTACGTTTTTCACAATTACAATAGGAATAAGCACGGTGGAGGCGCTATATATTTTTATAGGAAATACATCCGTGTATTTCCTTCACTTGACACAGTAAAGGCTAATCGAAGCTATGCTCTTTCCCCGGAAAGCTACCATTGCCAACTTCTTCAACATAGGCTGCAATCGCCTTGTGAATATCACCGGTTTGTACCATATAGTTCTTAGAAAACTTAGGAATATATCCCGAAGAGATCCCAAGAAGGTCATGCATTACTAAAATTTGGCCATCACACTCAATACCCGCACCGATACCAATAACAGGAATTGATAAAGCGTCACTTAAACGTTTTGATAAAGCCGTTGGAATACATTCAACAACAAGTAGCTGTGCGCCCGCCGCTTCAACAGCTAACGCTTCTTCAACAATGAGATCAGCTTGTTCGTTCTCGCGACCTTGAACTTTATAACCACCAAACACATTAACTGATTGTGGTGTTAAACCAAGATGAGCACATACCGGAATGCCTCGCTCAGTTAAGCCGGCAATGGTTTCTAATAACCATTTTCCACCTTCTAATTTAACCATGTTAGCGCCAGCTTTCATGATTTTAGCGGCATTATCCCACGCTTGCTGTGGTGTTGAATAACTCATAAATGGCATATCACCAATGACTAATGAGCCATTGTTACCCGCGGTTACACAACGGGTGTGATAACAAATATCTTCAACAGTAACCGGAATTGTCGAATCACTGCCTTGCAACACCATACCTAATGAATCACCGACTAAGATAACATCAACGCCTTGTTCGCTAATAATGCCAGCAAAACTTGCATCGTAAGCCGTTAGCGCTGAAATCTTAATACCTTCACTTTTCATTTTGGCTAATTTGGCCCCAGTGGTATTCTTTTTCATCCTATCCTCGATACGCTTCGCGTTGTCAATTATTTCAAGTCCATTACGTGGACATGCTTGAATAAGCTGCGTCAAAGCAACTCCGTCAGAAAGCGTTAAATCTGGTGAGATCTCAAACAGCGGATATAACACAAATTCACGCTCTCGCATGCCGTAATGTGGCACAGTTAAGCGTGGATGATCAATAGTCGAATCATCTATAAGTAATATATCTAAATCTAATGTGCGTGGTCCCCAACGTTCGTCTTTACGAACACGTCCTTGATGTAATTCGATATGCTGCAATGCGTCGAGTAATTCAATCGGCGTTAATTGAGTCTCTAATTTAGCAACAGCGTTCACATAGTCAGGTTGGTCACTTGGTCCCATTGGCTTAGAACCATAAAGCGATGAGACGTTAGTCAGTTGCGTTTTATCAATTTGAGATAACGCTGCAATGGCTTGCTTCGCCTGGGCAATGGGTTCACCTAGGTTACTACCAATACCGATATAACAGGTGGCCATATTAAGTAGGCTTATTTTTTGGTGCTCGGCGACGACGTTTTGGTCCATTGACTTTACGTACCATGTCTCGTTGCACTTCTTCAGTCGCATGCTGGAAAATTGTCCACCACTGCGCTAATTCAGCAACTTTACCGCCTTCAATTTCACCGCGAACTAACAAGAGATCATAACCGGCACGGAATTTAGGGTGCGTTAATAACTTAAATGCTCGCGCGCCACTACGACGTGGTAAGCGTAATTGTAAGCTCCACATATCACGAGCCATAGCAGAAAAACGTTTAGGAATTGATACGCTTTTACAATGAAGATCGCAAACTTCATTCATGGCAACCATCATGGCATCATAATAATCTAAGCCAGATTCGGTCATGACAGTTTGCGCTTCACGCTCAATTGGATACCACAAGAATGCAGCAATCATAAAGGCAGGTGTAACGCGCTGATCGTTGGCAATACGATTATCAGTATTACTACAAACAAGTTGCATCAATTGATCTTCTTTGCCACCAGCATTATCTTCTAACAGCTCAGCTGCTAATGGAAATAACGATTCAAACAAATGATACTCGTTAAGCATTTTATAGTTGGCAAGTGCTTTGCCTGACAAAAATAGCTTTTGATATTCTTCAAATAATCGCGCGGCTGGAATTGAACGCATCAATCCAGACATTTCTTTAATAGGTTCACGTGTTTCTTCGCTAATCGTCATATTAAGCTTAGTGGCAAAACGAATAGCACGTAACATACGTACAGGATCTTCTTGATAACGAACGCGAGGATCGCCAATCATACGTAGTGTTGCAGTTTCTAAATCTTGCAAACCACCGCCGTAGGCGCGAATTGAGAAATCTGAAATATCGTAATACAGTGCATTAACGGTAAAATCACGTCGCTCTGCATCTTCTTCAATGGTGCCGTAAACATTGTCACGAACCAACATGCCTTTATCGTTTTGCTTTGCTAGCGTGTCTTTTTCAGTGTTTTCATGATGGCCACGTAACGTCGCCACTTCAATTACTTCACGCCCAAATAAAATATGTGCCAAACGAAAACGACGACCAATCAAGCGACAGTTTTTAAACAATTCTTTAATTTGTTCAGGTGTTGCATTGGTTGCGATATCAAAATCTTTTGGATTATGGCCAAGCAATAAATCACGCACACCGCCACCCACCAAATATGCTTGGTAGCCGTGTTTATTTAAACGATTAAGTACTTTAATCGCATTAACACTCATGTTTGAACGTGATACATCGTGATCATTACGATCAAGAATGTCGAGTGATAACCCTTTGCTTGTTGCATCAGAACTCTCTGAATGCGCCTCTGTCCCCATCACTTTGCGGCACAGCCCAATCACCTTAGAAAAAATATCTCACCCCAGTTTTACACATTAAAATTTTGGTGCATCATACCTTACCAGATAGCTAATGATAACCCCTGTACTAGCAATAATTTAATGACGTGATTGCCTCATATAATATTACCTCCACAAATCATTATCCTAACAAGAAATCCCATTGCGTTTGAGACTTCAAAATATCAAGAAATTGGCGAATTTTAGGCAAATTTATCATATCTCGATGCACTAAAAGCCATATTGGCACAGACCATTGTTCAGTAATAATCACTTCTCGCATAGTCGGAAAGCATCAAAACTTTGTCCTGTCGTAATTTGTCTGGGGTGATATTGGGTTCGTTATGCGTCCATTGTTCAAAAGAAAATGCCATGGTTGAGAAAGACAATAGTAATAACGAAATAAGTAGATTAACCCGCATATACATCCTTATAGCTAAAAAAACATTTACTAAATACTTATGTTCTATACTCAGCTGTTTTTAAAACAAAAAGATAGCGAAATTTTAATGAATAATGCTTTTATTAAAACAATTACAAAATCTGGCTAGATTTCGGTATGCGGTTTACATCCCATTGTTCAATGGCCATTCGTAGTAATTCTTCTTGCGATACATCATTAAAGTTAGATGGTGTTTTTTGCCCTAAAAATGCCAATGCTTGATTTAATAATTTTTTGCGATTATTAAGATCCAATGGTTTAGCATGATTCTGTTTGCTTAGCTTCAATCCTTCGGACGTTATGGCTAGTGGTAAATGTAAGTATTTTATTGATGATGTATGCAAGTGATTAGCTAAAGAAACTTGCCTAGTGGTAATTTCTAACAAGTCTCGGCCGCGTACAACATGGGTGATGCCTTGTGCCATATCATCTAAAACAACCACCAGTTGATAGGCAAAGAGTCCATCTTTGCGTTTTAATATAAAATCTTCCTGAGCAAAATCGTCACCAACAACAATAGGCCCTAACAAACGATCATCGAACGAATTCACACCTTGTGTATTATTAAAGCGGATTGAATGTTGGGCGTTCATCTCGTTAATGTTGCGTCCCTTACAGCGCCCAGAATATAAGCCACCACCCGCCATGATCATTTTACGGCTGCAGTCACAAGCATAGCTATTTCCTGAGGTTATTAACTGATCTAAATGGTACTGATAGAACTCATGACGTTGGCTTTGATAAACAACGTCACCATCCCAATGTAATCCAAACGATTCTAATGTTCGTAAAATTGAGTCACTCGCACCAACGACTTCACGGGGAGGATCAATATCTTCCATCCGCAGGAGCCACTGACCATTATTGGCCTTGGCATCTAAATAACTACCCAGTGCAGCGACAAGTGAGCCAAAGTGTAAATCACCTGAAGGAGATGGAGCAAAGCGTCCGCGGTATTGAGTCATAATTTGAGGAATTAATTGAAATAAAAAACGGTGCCTTAGCACCGTTTTTTTGGAAAGCTAGCCCGCCATTTGGCGTTCTTTAATTTCCGATAAGGTTTTACAATCGATACATTGATCGGCTGTAGGTCGAGCTTCTAAGCGGCGAATACCAACTTCGATACCACACGTTTTACAGAATCCGAAATCGTCTTCTTCAATTAGAGCAAGTGTCTTTTCAATCTTCTTGATAAGTTTACGTTCACGGTCACGCGTTCGTAACTCAAGTGCAAACTCTTCTTCCTGTGCCGCACGATCAACTGGATCAGGGAAGTTTGCTGCTTCATCTTGCATATGATGTACGGTGCGATCTACTTCTTCACGAAGTTGATTACGCCATGCTTCAAGAATTTTCTTAAAATGCTCTAATTGGTCTTCATTCATGTATTCCTCACCCGGTTTTTCCTGGTAAGGTTCTAGCCCTGCTAGCGCCATGAAGCCTATTTGTTTAGCTTTTTCTGTAGGCATTTTCTTTCTCCTGTCCTAGCCAACGTTCGCTACGTCCGTTTGCCTTAAAAAAAAGGCGCGGTATGTATAGCAAATTAACTTTGCAATGGCAAATCATTACTTGATTAAGATTGCCTTAAATTGTTGGCTACATTTATGGGGGTGAAATTATATTTTTCAAGCCCCTGATTAAATTAATACGGGTAATGAACGATTAACGACCAATGATTCATTAGACATTGAGCATCCATACGCCAATACTTCGACACCAGATGCAACAGCTTGTTCTAATAATTGTGCATATTTAGGGTCAATATCTTTTGCACAGCTCACTGATTCAATGCCGCTATGCATAACAATAAATAGTAAAACAGCTCTGTTTCCGGCATTCCGTATGGTCATTAACTCACGTAAGTGTTTTTGACCACGCGTTGTTACTGCATCTGGAAACGCGCCTTTACCATTCCCTCTGTATAAAGTAACGCTTTTTACCTCAACAAAGCAATCTACCTTGTTGTTATCGCTCAATAAAACATCAATTTTACTGTTTTCATCACCATATTTAACTTCTCGCTTTAATTGCTCATACCCTGACAGTTCAGAAATAGTACTATTTGCTATTGCTTCTTCCGCCAATGTATTAGCTTGCAGCGTATTAACACAGATAAAATGACCCGCCTTAGTCTCTGTAAGTTCCCAGCTAAAGGGGTATTTTCGTTTTATGTTAGGCGAAGTGCTATACCACACCCAATCATTGGGCTCAGCACAGCCAGTCATTGCTCCGGTATTTGCAACGTGAATAGTAGTTTCACTACCATCTTCTAACACAACATCCGCTAAAAATCGCTTATAGCGTTTGATTAACCGCGCTTTATTGAGTGACGCTTGAAACTGCATTTTTACATCCAATTTTTCTTTAATGATTCAACTTGATACAAACTCTGTGTCATTAATTTCCATCCAGTATCTTGTGGTATAAACGGAATAGTCAAGGAACTAGCCGCTGTCACAAATCCTGCATGGCATAATTTATGACGCCTTAGAAATATACTTTGTTTAAACTTAACCATTTGTGTTTTTTCAATCGCAAAACAATAGTAGTTAACCCCTAGTAATCCTTTACGCACATAGACATATTCATCATCCATTGCATAACCCCAGCGCTTCCATCGACACCAAAGGAGCACACTAGCAACCACAAAAAATAAAATTGCAGGTGGCAATATTATCCATTGTTCACTGACCATCGCAATAACACACAGCAACAACGTTATAGGTGTTATGAATAAACCGATACCGCGCACTATAAAGCGTTGCGATATTGGTTGATAGTCGATATCAGTCATTTGATTAGTTGGCCAAACTTCGTTAATCAGTTCACGACATTCGCTTTCTTTCACCGATGGCACCATTAATTTATTGCGAACGTTATTCTGTTGAGTGCGTTCCAAGCCGCCCATTTGTTCAAACTTGAGGTTTATGCGCTTAATTAATACGTCTAGCCAGTCTTGTTGACGAATAATCATTTGCAAACGAGGCTTTTTCATCACCACTTCATGAATCGACAATAAGCCACTGCGCTGAATATAGTTATTATCGCGTTTTGTTAATTTGTAACCGTAGAACGCAATTATTGCACCTAAAATCGATATCAACATCACGATGAAATACGCGGTGATAAACGTCGCAATAAAGTATAATGACAGTTGCCACCATGGGTGTTCTGCATCAAATAAGAACGCTTTAATATCAAAACCGAAGCTCAATAAGAATTGGTTTGCGTATTCAAAAATGCTATCAGCCATTGGCGCTAAGATTGCCAAAAAGAAAAAGACGCGATTGTTGGTTAAGCCATGAATAACGAGATCTAATAGCGAGCGTTCATTCAACAGTTTCTCATCTCCGACAACCTGCTCACTTGCCACTGTGCCTTTGATATCCTCATCCTGTTCATTAACTTCGCTATTCGCTTGATGTAGTGCCTGATACGCTAAAATCTGCTGTTTCATCGCATTAGCCTTGTCTTTCGGCACGGCAACGATATTCGCTTCATTTTTTGCACTACCTGCCGTATCAAGCTCCATGGTGGTGTAATCAAAAGGCCTAAAATAAACAGGTGTGATGAGCTTAACGTTTTGAACTCTAGTGAAAGGTAAATCAAGATGCTTTTTAAACAGTACCCCTGAATGGATCTCGATGTTATCTTCTTTTAATCGATATTTAAAAAAGAAATACTGTAAAAACGCTGCGACTAATAAAAGTAACACGATCGCAGCAGCGCCTAACACAACATAATCTAAATGTTCTTTTAGCGTATCTGATGACGCCCAAATAGCCGGAATTGCGTAAATAGACGTTGATACTAATCGTATCAAGTTCTTAACGAAATAATCGACAATAGAAACCTTGGAGACTCGTTGCCAATTATCCATGGACGGTCACATCCTTATGGTCAAGTATATATTGACGCATTGATAGCGCGTCGCTGTGGGTTAGCCCAGGAAGCTCAAAGGTATGCAATGCGCCACCAGCGCTAAATACCTGAATACTCGCTAAATCTAACTTTCGATCGATAGGTCCACGCTTTAATTCAATGTGCTGAATACGTAAAAATGGCTGAATAGTGACTTTTTTAAAAATGACACCAGAGTACAAACTAATATCATGCTCTCGTAGGGTATAAGACTTATTTTTGTCATACAGATACCCCATGACGATGGCGAATATACTAATGACACCAACGACCGCAAGAATGATACTAAACACCTGTGATGCATTTTCCGACAACGGAGAAAATCGCTGCCATTTAATTATCGCAATAATCAACACAATGACTGAAAAAGACACAATTCTAAGTATATTATTCGCTTTAATATATGCAGGCTCTAATGGCGTACTTTCTTGTGATTGATACGCAGGTAATGAATCGATTGATAGGGGGTCATTTGAAAACGTAGATTGTTCCATGCCTAAGCCTTTTTTATTGTTATAATCGCCACACTATAAATGATAATTCCATCAATTTCAGCAGGACATAATTTATGAGTTCAACACTCTCTATTTTACTTTCTTTTGACACCGCCGACGCAAAGTGGGGCAACAACGCCCTACTCACAAGCAATGGCGACGCCATGACTATTCATGCGACAGGTGATAACGCAAACCAACTTGAATTAATTCAACGTGGCGCACGACGTTTGCAAACACAGGGCATTGACAACGTATCACTTGCAGGCGACAACTGGAGCCTAGCGCATCAATGGGCCTTTGCCAAAGGCTTTAGTGTTTCAAAAGGTAAATCAGACCTAAATTGGGCACAAAATACATCACCAGCACAGCTCACAATTTTAAATGCGCGCCAAGCATCACGTGATTGGGCAGTTGCCGCGATTAATGGTGCACCAGAAGATATCTACCCTGAGTCACTTATTGACAGTGCTATCGAAGAAGTAAAACGTGTCGGTGGCGATCATGTTAGCGCTCAAATTATTAAAGGTGATGCGTTATTGGACGCTGGCTGGGTGGGTGTTCACACTGTTGGCCGAGCGAGTAAACGCGTCCCTGCCATGCTGGTATTAGATTACAACCCAACAGGCGATAATAAATCACCTGTTGCCGCCGCATTAGTCGGAAAAGGCATTACCTTTGATAGCGGTGGTTATACCATCAAAAGTGGCCCAGGCATGATGACAATGAAGTGTGACATGGGCGGCGCAGCAACAGTTACAGCCGCGTTATCACTTGCTATTAGCCAAGGATTAGACAAACGCGTACAACTTATTTTATGTTGTGCAGAAAACCTAATTAACGGCGAAGCTTATAAGCTTGGTGATATCATCACTTACAAAAATGGTACAACGGTGGAAATCCTCAATACTGACGCCGAAGGTCGCTTAGTGTTGGCCGATGGCCTTATGGCTGCCGGAGAAAGTGGTGCCCCATTAATTATTGATGCTGCAACGTTGACAGGCGCAGCATTAACGGCAGTAGGAACACAATATAATGCCGTATTTTCACTAGACAATGATTTAGCATCACGCGCACTAGCACATGGCGATACCGTTAATGAAATGAACTGGCAACTACCACTGGCACCCTTTCATATGTTTGAATGCCCATCGCATTACGCCGACACCGCCAATACTGGTGCCAGCAAAATGGGCGTACCAGGCGCCAGTAATGCGGCAGGTTTCCTAGCTCGCTTTGTGCCTAATAACGGTAAAGGATGGATTCACTTCGACCTTGCGGCATGTTTCCAAGACAGTGGTAGTGCAAAATGGTCACCAGGTGCGACGGGGTTAGGCATAGAAACGATTGCCCAGTTGCTACTAACCGACGCGTAATACCATTAATTGCATTAAGTAAGTGATCTTGTTGTGCGTAGAGAAAATCAGCTAAAACAAGGCGCTCGATTGACTAATAGCTGGCTATTAGGATTGAGAGCAACGCCATTTTAGTTAATTTTAACAAGTACAAGTGGGCAAATATTTAATCCATATATGGTATTACTAAGAAAAGTAACCAAAAGAAAGGCGCCCCGTAGGTTTAGCGTTGATTATTAAATGATAAATTGCCTGTTCAATAACATATTTGATCCGCATCCTTGCGGCAAATACTCAAAAATCGTCCCTAATTTTTGTATTGGTCAATTTTTAATTTAAGACGCTAAACGACGGGAGTTGGCCACGCTGTAAGCCCACTAAAAACCTTAACTGATCGGCATTAGGCTAACGCATACTTTGGGCTCAATCGTTATAACTGCGCTTTAAGCTGAAACAGCGCTTGACCACTTGCCTGATATTTCCGTTCAAACGGCGTAATTGTTGGCTCAGGCACAAACTCTTTAACGTTTGATGATTTACCGGCAATTGATAAAGCATGTGAAAACTCATCCAAATATAAGCGCCAGTTACTGCGCATTTCCAATGCACCACCTAACGCAACGATAGTTGGGAATACCGCACTACCATGCCAGCGACGTTGGATATGTTTTGCTTTCGGCCACGGATTTGGATAAAGAATAAAATGCTTATCTATTTTGAATTCAGCTTCTAACGCAAGTCGCCAAAAATCGTTTAAGTCGGTTCTCAATAACATAAAGTTATCGACGCCATGTTGCTCATAGGCTTCGTTTTTATTCAGTCGATGACCGGACTTATCCATTCCAATAACAAAGTGCTCAGGGTGCTGGCGCGCGATGTTTATTGTGCTATCACCAACGCCGCAACATGAATCAAAAATAATAGGTTTGCCTGCGCGAGCAATTTCTTGCTCAACACTTTTAAAACCATCAATTGAATGTTGTTGATAGGGTTTTCTAAATTTGTGTGCTAAATGCTTGTTAACAATATCATTTAGGTTTTCATTCAGCCCGTCTTGATTAGTAATAATTTCATGTGAATTTGCAAATGACATATCAATAACCTAAGAACGTAAGCCGTAACCGCGAGAAATCATCCAATACGCTAGACTAAACAATGCCGCAACAAACAAGAAAATAATCGAGAATGAATACACTAGCGGAATATCAGTCACGCCTAAGAAACCATATCTGAATGTATTAATCATATAAACAATCGGATTTGCTTTTGACACACCCTGCCAAAAATCGGGAAGTAATGTGAGTGAGTAGAACACACCACCCAAATAGGTAAGAGGTGTCAAAACGAAGTTAGGAATAATACTGATGTCATCGTAGCTTTTAGCGAGAATAGCGTTAATTAAACCGCCTAACGAAAACAAAATAGATGTGAATAAAACGCTAATAAGTAATACGCCAAAGTTTGCGATGTTCAAATCTACAAAATAAAGCGACAAGATAGTTACAATACATCCAACCAATAAACCACGAGCAACCCCACCACCAACATAACCGGCGATGATGATCCACGTTGGCACTGGTGCAACTAATAACTCTTCAACATTACGTTGAAATTTAGAGCTAAAAAATGACGAGGCTACATTAGAATATGAATTGGTAATAACCGACATCATAATGAGACCAGGAACAATAAACTCCATATAACTGAAGCCTGACATAGTGCCAATGCGTTCACCAATTAAGGTCCCAAAGATGACAAAGTATAAACTCATGGTAATCGCTGGCGGAACTAGGGTTTGCAACCATATACGCGTAAAACGATTAATTTCTTTAGTAAGTAAGCTTTTTAAAGCAATAAAATTAGCAGACAAAGTGACTCTCCTAGCGCGTTTGATTAACTAAACGAAGAAATAGTTCTTCTAAACGATTGGCTTTATTACGCATACTCATTACTGTAATGCCGTGTTTGGACAGCTCGGTAAATAATGTATTAAGCTCATGGCCCTGCTCGACGTCGACTTCTAATGTATGATCATCCAACAAACGAGTTTCAAATCCTGACAATGACACATCATTTTTCACAGGGTTAATATCAAGGACAAAGGTCTCAATATTTAACTGAGACAACAACGCTTTCATACTTGTATTTTGAACAATAGTACCGTGGTCAATAATGCCAATGTTGCGACATAATGACTCCGCTTCTTCGAGATAATGTGTCGTTAAAATGATCGTCACACCTTGCTCATTAAGCTTTTGTAAGAAATCCCACATAGAACGTCGTAGTTCAATATCAACACCTGCCGTAGGCTCATCCAAAATGAGCAAACGCGGCTCATGCATTAATGCTCTAGCGATCATTAACCGACGTTTCATTCCGCCTGATAATTCACGAGAACGCGCATCACGTTTTTCCCATAAGTCTAATTCTGTAAGATATTTTTTCGCACGCTCTAAAGCAAGTTTACGTGTTACGCCGTAGTAACCCGCTTGATTCATCACAACCTGAAGCACCGTTTCAAATTGATTAAAATTAAACTCCTGAGGTACTAAACCGATTTGCTGTTTAGCTTTAACAAGATCATTATCTAGATTATGGCCAAATACTTCTACGGCGCCTGTTGTCTTATTAACCAACGAAGAAATGATACCTATGGTGGTTGATTTACCTGCACCATTGGGCCCCAACAAAGCGTAAAAATCGCCTTGTTCAACGGTTAAATCAATTCCTTTCAACGCCTCAACTCCGCCTTTATAGGTTTTAGTTAGGCCTTTTATACTTAATGCGCTCATGAATTTCCTAATGATTGAGAAAAACGGCTGGAAAATTTGGCGCTATTATACGTTAATATTCGAATTAATAACCATGATTTAACAAGAAAGATCGCCTGTAAAACCCCATACTTTATGACACTTTTGTTACAGCGCTTATAAATTTTATCTAGAGTGTTTAGTTTAATCGGCAAATTGATTACTATTGCCAAATAGGAATGTAGTAGCATCGAGAAAGATGGCGATGGAGTATATGAATGACACGAAAAATTATCAACGGTATATTGATTCTATGCGCTAGCATGGTATCAACCATCGTCTGCTCTCAAAATCACGATGCTTCTCTCATTGCACCTATAGTCAACCCATCTAAATTTCCTGAAAAAATCACTCTTGGTCAAATTAAAACGAGTGAAATTCAGCAACATGTTTTTAATTTTCTATCACCAATTTATCGAGAATTGGGCATAGAACTAGAGGTAATGGCATTACCTTCAAAACGGTCGTTAGTGTTTAGCAATCAGGGAAATGTCGATGGTGAATTATTGCGTATGGAAGGCATTGAGGAAAACTATCCAAATCTAATTCCGATTCCAATTACCTTGTATCAGCTATCTGCTTACGCTTATACCGTACACGGAAAAACTGATTTTAAACAACCTGAAGATATTTTGCGCTTTAACGTAGGGATGCATCGTGGTGTTCAATGGGAAGAGCGATTTGTTGGCCAATTTCCTCGCTATGTATTGCGAGTTGGCGGAACCCTTAATAAATTTAAATTACTGACCTTAGATCGTGTTGACTACGTCATAAGCACTGAGCAACGCGCCAATGAAATAATCAGCAATCACTTTAGTAACGATAATATTAAGCGCGTATCTCCCATGCTAAGACATATCAACCTGATACATTATCTTCATAAGAAACACGCACATTTAGTGCCTGAGATTACTGCAGCAATTAACAAACGTAATGTTGTGTTGCCGTTAACGCCGCATGACCACTAGTCTTCTAATGGAATAACCTTAGCAACATGAGGTAAGTTACGATATTTTTCAGCATAATCAATGCCGTAACCAACAACAAACTCATCAGGAATACTAAAACCAATCCAATCAACGTCTACTTCAACTTCACGACGCGATGGTTTATCAAGCAATGTACAAAGCGTTAATGATTTTGGTCCACGTAACGACAGAATTTCTACCACTTTAGATAACGTGTTACCTGTATCAATGATATCTTCAACAATAATCACATCACGATCTTTAATGCTTTCCGTTAAATCTTTAAGTATTTTTACATCGCGGGTACTTTCCATGCTCGAACCATAGCTCGATACCGTCATGAAATCGATAGATAATGGTAAGTCGACAGCACGACATAAATCCGCTAAAAAGACCACAGAGCCGCGTAATAACGCAACCATTAATAAATTTTCTGAATCTTTGTAGTGGGTCTCAATAAGTTTGCCAAGCTCAACAACTTTGTCGTCGATTTCTTGTTTGCTGATCATCACTTCGGTAGTGTGTTTAATCATCTCGATTCCTAACAGGTTTTAGACGATGGGATCCTAGCTATTAACGATTAGCAACGCTAATAGCCAACACACACTTGTGATCAAGATCACTATTTATTTTCAGACATCCAAGGAAGTACAAGCGTTTGTTCGATATCTAGGTGATCTAATATTCTAGCCACCATGAAATCAATAATCTCTTCAAGTGATTGTGGCTTGTGATAAAAGCCAGGCGCTAACGGCATTAAGGTTACGCCAAGCTTAGATAGACTTAACATATTCTCTAAATGTATCGACGATAAAGGACTTTCACGCCATGCAATCAATAATTGACCGCGCTCTTTTAACACTACATCCGCAGCACGTTCAATGAGATTGTTGCTCGCACCATGACTAATTGCTGACAGAGTTCCCATTGAGCACGGACAGATAACCATCTGTTTTGGCGAGGATGAACCAGAAGCTGGTGCGCTAAACCAATCACTTTTTTCAAGTAACTGGATTTGATTATCTAGCCCATTAAAATGGTCATTTAAAAACGTTTGTGCAGCATCATGCTCAGCTGGAATGTCAAAGTCAGCTTCCGTTGCTAACACAATTTTTGCAGCATCAGATAACAATAAATAAACTTGGGTATTCGCAGCGAGCAATTGTTGCAGCAATCTCAAGCCGTATGGTGCACCAGAAGCACCGGTAAGTGCGAGTGTTACACGCCTTTTAAAGGTTGCCATTATACCGTCTCCTTTGACGCTAATGCGTCGAGTAACTTTTGGTGTATACCGCCAAAACCGCCATTACTCATCACTAACAAATGATCATGAGGCTGAGCTTGCTCAACAATGTGCTCAACCAATTTATCGAGTTGATTTTCAATGATAGTTTCTGGTGAGTTTTCCGAAACCATCTCTCGCATATTCCAATGTATATCGTCTGGTTGATACAAAAATATCGCGTCAGCTTCTGTCATCGAATTAAATAACGTGTGCTGATGAACACCTTGCTTCATGGTATTAGAACGTGGCTCTAGAATAGCAAAAATACGCTGTTGACCAACGTTAGCTCGCAAACCTTCAAGTGTTGTGTGAATAGCAGTGGGGTGATGGGCAAAATCATCATAAACCGTTACATCATTAACACAGCCTTTAGTTTCTAAACGGCGTTTTGCGTTAATAAACCGTGATAAAGAATCAATGGCTTGTGCAGGCCCGATGCCCACATGCCGTGCAGCAGCAATAGACATTAAAGCATTTTGAACATTGTGCTTTCCAATAAGATCCCAATCTAGCTGTCCAACAAACTTTCCTTGATAACAAACCTTGAAACTTGAACCATCTGCATTAAGCAGTTGATAAGACCAATCGCCATTGTCACCCATGGTTTGCGTCTCACTCCAGCAGCCCATTGCCAAGACATCATCACAGGATTTAGTGTCGGTAGGAGAAATGACTAATCCATTACTCGGCACCATTCTGATGAGGTGATGAAACTGACGTTCAATCGCTGCTAAATCAGGGAAAATATCGGCGTGATCAAATTCAAGATTATTAATCACCAACGTACGTGGACGGTAATGGACGAATTTAGATCGCTTATCAAAAAAAGCACTATCGTATTCATCTGCTTCAACGACAAAAAATGGCGCGTCACCTAATTTTGCTGATACACCAAGACATTGTGGCACACCACCAATTAGAAAACCGGGCTGCTGATTATTATCTTCTAATATCCACGCTACCATGCTTGCTGTTGTTGTTTTACCATGGGTGCCAGACAAGGCAATGACCCAACGATCTTTAAGCAAGTTCGCAAGCAGCCACTGCGGCCCTGATGTATAAGGAATATTGCGGTCGAGCATAAACTCAACACAAGGATTGCCGCGACTCATCGCATTACCAACCACCACTAAATCAGGTGCTGGCTCCAACTGACATGGATCGTATCCTTCAATCAACTCTATACCACTTTCTTGAAGTTGAGTGCTCATTGGTGGATATACATTTGCATCACTACCGGTGACTCTAAATCCTAATTCGCGAGCTAATATCGCAATGCCGCCCATAAAGGTGCCGCAAATACCTAAAATATGAATATGTTTCATGGTGATTTCATTAATAACAATTATTAAGGCGCATCATAGCAAGGGATGAATACCCAAGCTACACCCAAAATGACAAAGCCCATGATGCCAATTCATCACGGGCCTTGTATTTTCTTTGCTATACCTGAGTACTAAATGAATTAGCTCCCCTTTACAGTGACAAACTCTGGATAGGCATCTACTCCACAATCAGCAATATCCATACCAAGGTATTCTTCTTCTTCGCTAACACGGATACCCATGGTCTTTTTAAGTGCTAACCAGACGACAAAGCTTGCACCAAATACCCAAGCAAAGATAATTGCTGCGCCCGCCAATTGACCTAAAAATGTGGCGTCAGCATTACTAAATGGTACTAACATTAACCCGAAGAAACCTGCAACACCATGCACTGAAACCGCGCCGACAGGATCATCAAAACACACCTTATCAAGCATCACGATTGAAAATACAACTAAACCACCTGCCAGTAATCCAATTAAAGCAGCAACAGGTAATGATGGTGATAATGGATCAGCGGTAATAGCGACTAGTCCAGCGAGTGCGCCATTTAAAATCATCGTCAAATCAGCCTTACCCCATAATAATCGACAGACGATTAATGCACTGATGGCGCCTAATGCTGCGGCACTGTTCGTATTCAAAAATATTTTAGCCACTGACGATGCGTTTTCGGCATCTGAAACCAATAACTGCGAACCACCATTAAAACCAAACCATCCCATCCATAAGATAAATGTTCCTAAAGTTGCCATTGGTAAATTAGAACCAGGTATCGGATTAACTTGACCGTTAGGGCCATACTTTCCTTTACGTGCGCCTAGTAATAGCACACCAGCGACTGCGGCAGCAGCACCAGCCATGTGCACAATTCCTGAGCCTGCGAAATCAACAAAACCTAGCGCAGAAACAAAACCACCGCCCCAGGTCCAGTAACCTTCAACTGGATAAATAAAACCAGTCAAGACAACGGTAAAAGCTAAAAACGCCCAAAGTTTCATGCGTTCAGCAACAGCACCAGAGACAATCGACATGGCTGTTGCAACAAACACCACTTGGAAAAAGAAGTCTGATTCCAACGCATGATCTGCGCCATCAGCTTGAGCACCAATAAAGCCAGCGATTGATGGTAACCAACCACCTTCTGCATTATCGACATACATGATGTTATAGCCAACCAGTAAAAACATGGTACAAGCGATGGCATACAAACAAATATTTTTCGTTAAAATTTCAGTCGTATTTTTAGAGCGAACAAGACCTGCTTCTAACATGGCAAAACCGGCAGCCATCCACATCACGAGAACGCCAGACATTAAAAAGTAAAATGTATCTAAGGCAAAGCGAAGTTCGGTAACAGTCGTGCCTAGTTTAGTTAATTCTTCCATCATTGCTCCTTATAGCGCTTCACAGCCAATTTCATTAGTTCTAATACGAATCGATTGTTCTAAATTCGTCACAAATATTTTGCCATCACCGATTTTTCCCGTGTGAGCAGCCGTAGTAATAGCTTCAATAACCCGATCAACATTTTGATCTTCACAGGCTATTTCTAGTTTCATCTTTGGTAGGAAATCAACTTGATATTCAGCGCCGCGATACAACTCCGTGTGTCCTTTTTGACGACCGAAGCCGCGTACTTCAGAGACAGTTAATCCTTCGATACCTGCTTCGCTAATAGAATTTCTCACATCATCAAGCTTGAATGGCTTAATGATGGCGATAATTAGTTTCATGATGAGCCCTTATAGTTTTTAATTTAATTAAACAAATAGTTACAAGAGCCATACCAAGTTAGTAACCTATTGTTACAAAAGAAAAATGATACTTTTAAAGTATCTAAACACTAACAAGGTCGCACCATATTAGTGCGTTAGTTTTACCTTTTGCGCCAAATTAGAACTTTGTCTTAATATCTTCAAAAATCCCTTTTAAAGTGCTAAATCACGACATAAACTCGATGATGAGAGTCTAGGACTTACATTAATACCATTAATTGCATTAAGTAAGTGATCTTGTTGTGCGTAGAGAAAATCAGCTAAAACAAGGCGCTCGATTGACTAATAGCTGGCTATTAGGATTGAGAGCAACGCCATTTTAGTTAATTTTAACAAGTACAAGTGGGCAAATATTTAATGCAATTGGTATAACAACAAAAATAATAAACAAAGGATTTTAGTAATGAGTTATACACGCCGTAAATTCCTGTCCACTATTGTGGTCAGTGCTTCAGCCGTTGCTTTGGGTGGTCTTGCCGGCTGTGGCGGTTCATCTAATAGTTCACCAGCACCAACGCCGCCGCCAGCACCAACTCCGACACCTAAACCAACGGGTTTACAGCCGGGAGCACAGTTTTTCCCTCAATCATTAATGTCTGGAGATCCAAAGCCCGATAGTGTGATTTTATGGACTCGTGTTGAAGACATGGCTGCTGATGACATTAAAGTGCAGTTGCAAGTCGCTACTGACAAAGAGTTCACAGACATTCGTGTGGATGAAATGCTCAATGCATACAAAGACAATGACCATTGTTTAAAAGTCCGTGTAACTGATTTAGACCCATACACTACCTATTACTACCGCTTTGTTTACATTAACGATGAAGTTCAATACGTCACAAATGTAGGTCGTACTAAAACAGCGCCTGAGACAAGTGCGGACCAAGCAGTAAAATTTGCTTTTGTAAGCTGTCAAGACTACGTAGGCCGTTTCTACAATGCTTATCTGTCAGTGTTAAACCAACCTGAGCTTGATTTTGTTGTGCACCTTGGTGATTACATTTATGAAACGACGGGCGATCCAGAATTTCAAAATGTAGATGGTCGCTCATTTGAGTTCAGTGATACTGACGGCGCAATAAAAATAGGCCAAGGCGACAAAGCTTATTATTCTGCGCAAAGCATGTCTAACTACCGTGAACTGTATAAAACTTACCGCAGTGACGAAGTGTTGCGAGAGGTTCATGAAAACTTCCCAATGATTGCAATTTGGGACGATCACGAATTTAGTGATGATAGCTGGCAGAATGTTGCAACCACGACTGATGGTGCAAGTGATGAGAAAAATTTACAACGCAAGCAAAACTCAGAGCGCGTATATTTTGAATATATGCCAATCGATCATGAGTACGCCAGTGACAAAACTGTCGATTTAGGAAAAGGCGAACTTGCCATTTCAGAAGATCATTTATTCCCGAATACAACAATTTACCGCGACTTTGATTTTGGTAAACACGTTAAATTGTTAATGACTGACTTTAGAACACATCGCCCTGATCATTTAATTCCTGAAGATGCTTTTCCTGGCACTGTAGTCATGGATCAAGCAACAACATCAGCTGTTATTGCCCAAGCTAAGAGTATTCCTTTGGCAAACGCTACGGCCTTTGTTCAAGCGACATTTATGGCGTATATCGATATTGACGCGCCACAGTACAACGTACTTAAAACCGTACTAACCGATGTGGTTGCAGGCCTTTACAAAGCTGATTACATGTCAATTGTTGGTGATGATGCAAAAACTGCGTCGACTAAAGGCGCAGCAATGGCGACTAAAGTGGTTAGTGGTAAACTTGTTATTAATTACCTCAATGAAATCATTAAACAGATACCAGCCTCATTAAAAGCCGTTTATAACCTTGATGTTATTAGCAGTGACGGTCTAGAGCGCGGTATTGGTTATATGACATTAGGTAAAGCCGCACTATTCTCTAAACTTGGCAGTCGTTACATGGTTGTTAAAGACGTATTTGATCTTTACGCTGGTTATAAAGCATCGATTGATCCACAATCACAAAATGCCTTTGGTGATAAACAAACGGCATGGCTAAGTCAACAAGTGATGACATCGACAGCAACGTGGAAAGTTATGGGTAGCTCAGTATCATTTGCACCACTAATCTTTGATTTGAGTAGCGACCGCGTATCAACTGGTATTCCACAACTCGAAGGAATGTTCGACTCTGATGCAATTCCAGCACTGTTTAAGAACCGTTTTTACGTCAATGCCGATCACTGGGATGGTTTCCCGCAAGCTAAAGCAAAACTTACCAATGATTTATTAAGTGCCGCTGGTGTGATTACCCTATCAGGTGATGTTCATTCAAGTTACGTTAGTGAGCATGCGCCAAGCAGTATTACAGGTCTTCGTAGTTATGGATTTACCGCATCGTCTATCTCATCGGGTACACAAGGCACCTTTATTGATGACGCACTTCAAGGACTAGCATCTTCGCTAGCACCTGAGTCAGCAGCAACCTTTAAAGCACTAAATCCATTCTTTAACTTGTTAACTCAAACAGCGACTACACGCAGTGACGTCCCTACCACGTTAAAAATGTCAGAGCTATGGAAGCACGGTATTGGTGTAGTAACAGCAGATAGCGACAGCTTCACCGTTGATTTCCATCAGTTCCCAACAACGTCGGATGATGTTAATTACGTCACAACAAGCTTCTATGATAAGCGTGATGACTTCCTTGGCATGGTTGAAACGAGTCAATATCAACTCAAAGGCGGCGCGCTAACAAAAGTTAGCTAACCCCATTTATAAATAACAAGCCGTCGTGATAGCAATATCACGGCGGCTTTTTTATGGAGGCACGTTAGGGTCTGTTGATCTTTTGAGTTCATTTTTGCAGCAATTTGTTTGGGGTGTCTACAAGGCAGAGCCTATGTGGTGTAGCTGGCTCGATAATAACTCCTGCATTATCCTAATGAGCTACATCCCTGTAGCAATACACGAATAGGCGATAACGCCGCAGAAATAACAAACAAATGCTGTCCGTAGGATTCACCTAAAAGTATTTTGTGCGGCGTTATTCGTCATTCACTGGGGTAAACCCAGCATCAATCCTCATGCCTCGCCCACAAGGATGTGGGTGCTTATGTTCAGTCTGGAACAATGAACATGTGCCCAAAACCTTTTTAGATTGAACAAAGTTTGAACCACAAAGGACAACAGACCCTAGTATTAAAATCATTTCTCACTCATTCTACTTATGAGCTTAAATTCGCACGCGAAACTCTAAGATTATCATTAGAACCACAAGCCAGTGCCCCACTATCCAATCCACTCCCCCTCGAGTCTCAATGAAATAGTCATAGTGACAGTAACAATCAGTTGCGCTAATAAAGTAGATAAGATAATTGATGATGTAGTGATGTTCCCCTACAAATTAATCCTTTATTCGAGATAAAAAAAATGCCAATTAGCAAAACTAATTGGCATTTTTACGGTGTTAAACTAACAAACTACTAGCTCAATTTACCGTGACACTGTTTGTATTTCTTACCTGAGCCACAAGGACAAGGTTCATTACGGCCAACTTTTTCGGTCTCACGAATAACCGTCTGTTGAGCATTCTGTCCGTGACTCTCGTCTTCTTCACCGGCACTTGGGTGCTGGAACTCTAGCTCTGTAGCTTCTTGTTGACGTCGTTGCTCTTCAACTGCATCAACATCTTCTTGGCTTTGAACTTGAATTTTAGATAATAAAACAATGACATCAGTTTTAAGCGATTCTAATAAATCTTGGAATAACTCAAACGACTCACGTTTAAATTCCTGCTTTGGATTCTTTTGTGCATAACCACGTAAATGAATACCTTGGCGTAAATGGTCCATCGCCGCTAAATGGTCTTTCCACAAGCCATCAAGCGTTTGCAACATAACAGCTTTTTCAAACTGACGTAGTACATCACTACCAACCATTTGCTCTTTAAGCTCGTAAGCTTGGCCTACCACTTCTTGAATTTTCTCAACAAGATTTTCTTCATGAAGTTTGTCGTCGTCTTTCAACATCTGACCAATAGGCATTTCAACTAAGAAATCTTCTTTTAAACGCTCTTCAAGCCCTTCAACATCCCACTGCTCTTCAAGTGATTGCACTGGAATGTATTGACGAATAGTCTTTTCAACAACATCGCCGCGAATATTATTAATGGTTGCTGACACATCAGCTTCGTCCATTAATTCGTTACGTTGTTCGTAAATCACTTTACGCTGATCATTAGCAACATCATCATACTCAAGCAGCTGCTTACGCATATCAAAGTTACGACCTTCAACTTTACGCTGTGCATTTTCAATCGCTCGATTCACCCACGGATGCTCAATTGACTCACCGTATTCCATACCAAGCTTTTTCATCATGCCAGTCATGCGCTCAGAGGCGAATATACGCATCAAGCTATCTTCCATCGACAGATAGAAGCGCGATGCACCAGCATCACCTTGACGACCTGCACGGCCACGTAATTGATTATCAATACGACGAGATTCGTGACGTTCGGTACCTAAAATGTACAAACCACCTGCGTCTAACACTTTATCGTGCTGAATTTGCCATTGCTCTTTAATATGAGCAATTTGTTTTTCAGTTGGCTCTTTCATGCCTTCGATTTGTGCTTGCCAGTTACCACCCAGTACGATATCTGTACCACGACCAGCCATATTAGTTGCAATAGTTACACGCCCAGGCTCACCAGCTTTGGCGATAATTTCAGCTTCTTGTTGGTGAAATTTAGCATTAAGTACACTATGTTCAATTTTCTCTTTTCTTAGTAAATCAGATAAATACTCAGAGGATTCAATTGAAATAGTACCAACTAGCGACGGTTGACCACGCTCTTGACATGCTTTGATATCAACAATAATGGCTTCATATTTCTCTTTTGCTGACATGAAAATCAAATCAGCCATATCATTACGAACCATGTCACGGTTTGTTGGAATAACAACAGTGTCTAGGCCATAAATATGCTGGAATTCAAATGCTTCGGTATCGGCTGTACCTGTCATACCAGATAATTTTTCGTAAATACGGAAATAGTTCTGGAATGTAATCGATGCAAGGGTTTGGTTTTCGTTTTGAATGTCAACGCCTTCAAGCGCTTCAATGGCTTGGTGTAAGCCTTCAGACCAACGACGACCTTCCATTGTACGACCAGTATGCTCATCAACAATGATAACTTCGCCGTTTTTAACGATGTAATCAACGTCACGCTCAAACAAGACATGCGCACGCAATGCCGCATTTACATGATGCAATAAGCTAATATTTGCCGCTGAGAATAACGAGTCAAATTCACCCATTAATCCATTTTCTTGTAGCATCTCTTCAACGAACACTTGGCCGGTTTCAGTCAAATGAACCTGTTTAGATTTTTCATCAACAGTGTAGTGACCATCGCCAGTGTATTCTTCGGTATCTTCTTTATCTTGCTTAGTTAGCTGAGGGATTAACTCGTTAATTTTACGATATAATTCAGAGCTATCTTCCGCCGCACCAGAAATGATAAGCGGCGTACGAGCTTCATCAATTAAAATCGAATCAACTTCATCGATGATGGCGAAATTTAATGGACGCTGAACACGCTCTTCAGGTGAAAACGCCATGTTATCGCGAAGGTAATCAAAACCGAATTCGTTATTGGTACCGTACGTAATATCACTGTTGTAAGCCGCTTGCTTTTCTTCGTGTCCCATACCAGACACACAAATACCAACAGACATTCCTAAAAATTCAAATAACGGACGGTTGTTATTAGCATCACGCGCCGCAAGATAATCATTCACGGTAATAACGTGAACACCTTTACCTGTTAGGCCATTTAGGTATGCAGCTAACGTAGCTGTTAATGTTTTACCTTCACCTGTACGCATCTCGGCGATACGACCTGATTGTAAAACCATGCCGCCAATAAGCTGAACGTCAAAGTGACGCATTTCGAATACACGCTTACTCGCTTCGCGAACAACCGCGAATGCTTCAGGCAAAATATCATCTAAGGTTTTACCTGCTTCTAATTGCTCTTTAAAGTAAGCAGTTTTTTGTTTTAGCTCGTCGTCAGACAGCGCTTCTATTTCTTTCTCTAACTCATTGACTAAGGCAACAACTTTACGCATCTTTTTAAGCGTACGGTCATTCTTGCTACCAAATACTGAAGTAAAAATCTTTGTTAACATCTAATTGGCCATATTTTTTTATTGACTGGCGATTGACGTGCACTGCCAATCTTATTCTTAATTTTTCGCCGCTTATTATTATTGATTTAAGCTAGATAAGATACCCCTAATTCACCTCACTAATAGGAAAGTTAGGTTTATTATCGGTTCTACAAATTTAAATCAACTGCACTACGGATACATAACAAGAAATGGGGATGAAAAATAACATTTCAATGCCGCCATAAAATAAAAAAGCCGCTGAGAACAGCGGCTTAAATTATCTAATGAGGATTAACGATAAATATACTTACGCGGGTTAATCTGCTTGTCCTTTTTCAACACTTCATAGTGGACGTGTGCCCCTGTTGAACGACCAGTGTTACCCATTAATGCAATGACTTCACCTTTGGACACAACATCACCAACATTGACCTTAAGCTCTTTGGCATGAGCATAGCGGGTTTTCAACCCTGCACCATGGTCAACTTCAACTAATAACCCATAACCATAGCGACGACCAGACCATGTAACGACGCCTGCGCCAGTGGCCATAACATCATCGCCGTCTTTACCAGCAAAATCGACACCTTTATGCATTGTTAGCTTGCCATTAAACGGATCATTTCGCATACCATATAGTGACGACAACCAACCGCGATTGATTGGTCGACCCGCGATTAAACTATCATCATGGATTTCGTGATTAAGCATCACTGTTTCTAATAAATTAAGCTGGTCTTGTTGGCTATCAATATGAAGTAATAAGATATCCATTTGAGATAACAAGGCTGATAACTCACTGCTTTGTTCAATACCTGAATATTGTTCAGGCCCACCAACAGCAGGCAACTGCGCAAAGTTAAATTCACTATAGTCAGCAGATTTTGCGAGTCGTTCGCCTAATGCATCGATACGGTTCATTCGCGCGGTGAGAATCCCCATACGTTGAGCTAGCAAAGACAATTGAGCGGTTGTTTGAATTTTCAACGTATCAACTTGCGTTTGTTGATTAACTAGATGTTCACTCTTCTCATCGATTGCATGAGATAATAATGCAGGCTCAACATAGTATTGATAAGTAAAATATCCAGTCACCGCGATTACACTAAGTTGAAGTAAAGCAACAGCTGCGATTTTTTTTACACTAATAGAGAAAATTGAAAATGACTCGGTCGTCTTTACTTTTGAATGGTTAGACGACTCGTTAATTGCTACACTCATACCTACTCTCTCTTGTTCAAAACGCTTATGAAATCACGCTATAATCCAGACACACTGCAAGATGTATTAACAGCTAAATCCGGTAAGCTGGCCAAAATACAACAAAAAGCGGGTCAATTACAAGTTATTAACCAATTTTTAACAACACAACTTATTCCAGATTGTGAAGAATATTGCAGAGTAGCCAACTTACGTCAAGGGATCTTAGTTATTGAGGTGGCATCAGGCGTATGGAAAACGAGATTATTGCAGTTAAGTCAGTCCATTCTATCTCATATGCAAGAACACATTTTGCCTTCATTACATACTATTGAGCTTATTGTTAACCCACAGCTGTTTAATGAAAAACCTGAAGAACCTAAACCGAACCCAAGGAAAATATCGGCTGATACGGCGCAACATCTTGTTGCTTTGGCCGAACACGCACCACCAGAGCTGGCGGCAACTTTATCACGATTAGCTAAATTAGCTGATCGTGATAAATAATTTGATAGTTAAGCGGTAACTAAATGAGTCTCGCCATAACAAATTGGTGAGGTTTCTTCTTCTTCAAAAGTCACCATTTCAAAACAATCAGCTTGCGCTAACATTTCACGAACCAACATATTGTTAATTGCATGACCAGCTTTAAAGGCTTTAAACTCACCAATAATACTGTGACCCGCTAAGTAAAGATCGCCAATGGCATCTAACACCTTGTGCTTAACGAACTCATCGTCAACACGTAAACCATCTGGATTTAATACGCGATATTCATCTAAAACAACGGCATTTTCCATGCTGCCACCTAATGCTAGGTTATTAGCACGTAATAATTCGATGTCACTCATAAAACCAAAGGTACGAGCACGAGATATTTCACGTACAAATGATGCTTTAGTAAAGTCCATTGTTAAATGTTGCTTAGTATTACTAATTTCTGGATGTGCAAAGTCGATAGCGTAGTCAACTTTAAATCCTTCATAAGGAGTAAATTCAGCCCACTTATCGCCATCTTCTATACGAATTGGTTTCTTAATTCGTATAAAGCGCTTGGGAGAGTTTTGCTCTTGCACACCAGCAGATTGTAATAAAAATACAAAAGGACTCGCACTGCCATCCATAATTGGAATTTCAGGCGCATCAACTTCGATGATGGCATTATCAATACCAAATGCCGCCAAGGCTGAAGAAATATGTTCAACCGTAGAAATCTTATGGCCAGCATCGTCAATCAGACAGGTACATAACGTCGTTTCACGAACTAGCATACCATCACCTGGAATATCCACGTGTGGTGTTAAATCTGTTCGGCGATAAATAATACCCGTGTTAACCGGTGCAGGTTTTAATACCAAGGTAACTTTTTCACCCGAGTGTAAGCCTACGCCAACGGCATCAATTTCTTGACCTAATGTTCTTTGCTTAATCATAAATTAGCAACCCCTATCTGATGTCTACATCTACAACGGCGGGCATTCTATCATAAAACGCGCCTTTCAAACAAACGAACGAATTAGGCAATGTTTAGGACAGTGAGCTCGCCAACAGTTTTTGTACTATCGCGATCCGTAGCTTAACGGCAGATTAATCTGCTTGTTTGCGTAAAAACGCAGGAATATCTAAGTATTCCAAGCCACCATTATTAGTGCTCTGTGGCTGACTATTAACAGCAGCAGCCATAGTATCTTCTTCAGCAGCTGGTTCAGCTTGAATTGGTTGTGGCGCTGCAACAACTTCTTCTGGCTTCACGAGTTTAATATCTGGTTGCGCTTCAGCGCCGATACCTGTTGCAACTACAGTGACACGTAGTTCATCGGTCATATCAGGATCAATAACAGCACCAACAACAACAGTCGCATTTTCAGAAGCAAACCCTTTAACAGCGTTACCTACAGTCTCAAACTCATCAATACTGATGTCCATTCCAGCCGTGATATTAACCAGAATACCGCGAGCACCTGCTAAATCGATATCTTCAAGTAATGGGCTTGAAATCGCAAGCTCTGCGGCTTCATCAGCACGTTCGTCACCACTTGCGATACCAGTACCCATCATTGCAGTACCCATTTCAGCCATTACAGTTTTAACGTCGGCGAAATCCACGTTGATTAGACCTGAACGCGTGATAAGTTCGGCAATACCTTGAACAGCACCAAGTAAGACATTATTTGCTTCTTCGAATGCTTGTAATAGACCTGTACCCTTACCTAAAACTTTCAATAGCTTGTCGTTTGGTATAGTAATCAATGAGTCAACACATTCACTTAACATGTCAATGCCTTGCTCGGCATAATTTAAACGCTTTTTGCCTTCAAAATTAAATGGTTTGGTGACTACAGCAACCGTTAAAATACCCATTTCTTTAGCAACTTCGGCAACAACAGGTGCAGCACCAGTACCCGTACCACCGCCCATTCCGGCAGCAATAAAGACCATATCAGCACCATCAAGTGCTGCCATGATAGCTTCTTTATCTTCAATTGCAGCTTCACGGCCAACTTGTGGATTGGCGCCAGCGCCAAGTCCTTTTGTTGTACCTTTACCGATTTGGATTGTGCTTTCTGCCGACGAATTACGCAGTGCCTGAGCATCTGTATTCGCGACAATAAATTCAACACCTTCAATTGTTCTCTTAACCATGTGCTCGATAGCGTTACCGCCACCACCGCCAACACCGATTACCTTTATGACCGCTTCTTCTGCGTGATCTGACATTAATTCAAACATAACTTCTCTCCGTTGCGCTTAATTAACAAACCTTAATTGTGGATAACAATTAAAACTCGCCTTTTATCCAATTTTTAATGCGGCTGACAAAACTCACTCCGCTACTTTGTGTCTCTTCACTACGTGCATTTTCTCGCATGACGCTGCCAAACTTTAATAAGCCTACACCAGCGGCATAACTTGGATCTTGTACGTAGTCACTTAATCCTTTGACTGGCATTGGGTTTGCTAATCTAACTGGCATGCCAAAACAGGCCTCAGCAAACTCAACAGCTCCTTCAATTTTCGCAGTACCGCCAGTTAAGACGATACCTGCTGCAATCTGCTCACTAAAACCAGCTTGCGTTAATTCATTTAGTATTAATTCGTAAAGCTCTTGATAACGCGGCTCTACCACTTCTGCCAATGTATGACGTGACATTGTACGCGTCGGACGACCACCAACAGATGGCACTTCAATATTATCTTCTTGCCCAACCAATTGGCTGAGTGCACAGGCATGACCAATCTTTATATCTTCGGCATGAGATAACGGCGTTCTAAAAATTTTGGCAATATCAGAAGTAACCTGTGCACCGGCAACTGGAATGACTGCGCTATGACGCAGTGAACCGTTGGTATACACAGCGATATCCATTGTGCCACCGCCCATATCAACCAAACAAACACCTAAGTCTTTTTCATCGTCAGTTAGTACGCTGTAACTTGATGCGATAGCAGAAAATACGAGTTCATCGACTTTCAGCCCACAGCGCTGGACACACTTTTCAATATTTTTTGCCATGTCACTTGCACACGTCACCATGTGCACTTGAGCTTCCATCCGCATACCTGACATACCGATTGGCGATTTTATGCCTTCTTGCACGTCAATCGCATACTCGGTTGGCATGACATGAAGAATGCGGCGATCATCAGATACTTTTACGGAGCGAGCGGTATGTATCACGCTATCAACGTCGTATTGCGTTACTTCTTCATCATTGATTGACACCATGCCTTTTTCATTTTGACAAGCAATGTGTTTACCAGAAATACTCAAGTTAACCGAAGTCACCTGACAATCAGCCATTAACTCAGCTTCATCTAATGCACGTTGTACTGCTTTAACCACAGAATCGAGATCATTAACGCCAGCTTTCTCCATGCCTTTGGATTTCTGACTACCGATTCCAACAATACTAAGATCGCCATCGGCTAGGATTTCTCCGATAATTACGGCGACTTTTGATGTACCGATATCTAATCCAACGATTAGATCTCTTTCATTAGCCTTGCTCATTGTTGGCTGTATCTCCTAGCTGTTTCTTCCAATTAACGGCGAACCCTGCGTCGTAACGTAAATCAACATAATCAATTTGCTTACCTTGCGGTAAAACATGTTTATAAACCTTTAAGAAACGTTCCATTCTCACGTTTCTAATGACATCGTTACCACGGCCAAGAACTAATTTACTGCCATTTGCCAGTGTCACATTCCATGACTGGCGTGGTGTGAGCGAAATTTCGCTTAATGTTAACCCTTCACTTTCTAATAACGGCCATAATGCGCGATAACCTGATAACACATTACTAGCAATATCATCAGCACCTGAAAAATGCGGTAGCCATGAGCTTATCCGGTCAGTCGGTGCACTAAACACTTCGCCACTATCATTTAATAATTGTGTTTCATTCCAATAAGCAACGGGGGATTGATCAGTAACATGAATAATCAACCCATTTGGCCATTGACGTCTCACCGCAACCCGCTTAATCCATGGAATATTTTCCAATCGTTGTTGGACATCTTCTACATTCAACGAGAAAAAACTTTCATTCTCACTGAGTTCCCACAACACTTGGTGAATTTCTAGGTCGCTACTATACGGCCTTGTCCCAATAATTTGTAGTGTTGATACAGGCATATCTTGTGCATTCATCATCTTATCGGTCATTTTATGACCCAAGTACACAATAAATACGATGACTAGGCCAAAAAACAGCACACCACTCCAATAGAAGTGATCGACCAATTTGAACTTTTGCCACCGTGTTAGCTGCCTTTTACTCACAAATTTATTTCACCAACGTTTGTTCAAGAATCTCATTAACTAATTGATTAAATGACAAGCCAGCTTCTTTAGCTGCCTTAGGCACCAAACTTGATGTTGTCATTCCCGGCACTGTATTAACTTCTAATAGGTACCATTGGCCATCTTGACCGCACATAAAGTCGACTCGTCCCCAGCCTTTAGCATTAACTGCGTTAAAAGCTTTGACAGCAATGTCACCTAATTCTTTCTCTTCATCAGCAGGCAGGCCACAAGGACAATGATATTGTGTATTATCCGATTGATATTTAGCTTGATAATCGTAAAAGTCATTCGGCGTCGTCATGTGAATAGCTGGCAATGCTTTGTCGCCTAGAATTGATACCGTGTATTCGCCGCCATCGATCCATTGTTCAAGTAATATCTCATTATCAAACTCAGTAGCACCCGAAATAGCGGATTTAAGATCGCTAACATTATCGACTTTTGCCATGCCGATACTAGACCCTTCATTAGCAGGCTTTACCATCACAACACCGCCGAGTTCATCTAAGATCGCTTGATAGTCAATTGTTTGCTTGCCACAAACGACTACAAATTTTGCAGTCGGCAGTCCAAGCGCACACCACACCTGTTTGGTCTTGATTTTGTCCATCGCTAGTGCAGCGCCAAGTACACCAGAGCCAGTATATGGAATGTTTAAAAATTCCAACGCACCTTGTATTGTGCCATCTTCACCGCCGCGACCATGTAATACATTAAAGACGCGTTCATAACCTTGGTCGGTCAATTCACTTAGCGGCGTATTTTTTGGATCAAACGCATGGGCATCAACACCATTGGCTTGTAATCCGTCCAATACAGCTTGTCCCGACATTAGGGAAATCTCACGTTCGGCGCTATTACCACCGAACATAACGGCCACTTTTCCAAACTCAGCCATTATTGTGGTCCTCTTTCATTCATTTTATTAATATCTAGTGCCATTGCACTTAAGCGTTTAGCTAATACGCCAACATTACCCGCACCTTGCGTTAATACTAAATCACCATCTTGCATAATTTGTGTCAATCGCGGCGGCAAATGTTCGATGTCAGAAACGAAAATTGGTTCCAATGAACTATGAGCGCGAATACTGCGACATAATGCGCGGCTATCAGCACCAACAATAGGATCTTCGCCAGCACTGTAAACTTCTAACAAAATCAATTCGTCTACTTGTGATAAAACATCAACAAAGTCTTCATAGAGATCCCGAGTACGGGTATAACGATGGGGCTGATAAATCATGACCAAACGATTATCTGGCCACCCGTCACGAGCGGCTTTTATCGTAGCGGCAACTTCACTTGGGTGATGCCCATAATCATCGACTAGCATGACTTTACCTTGCTCGGTATCAAAATTACCTAACTGTTCAAAGCGGCGACCAATACCTTGAAACTCACTCAGTGCATCGACAATATCTTTATCACTGATTTCACTATCCATTGCTACCGCAATAGCAGCCATGGCATTTAATACGTTGTGACGACCAGGAAGATTAAGTGTAAGAGCAAGCGGTTCGTGATTTTTACGATGTAAAACAAAACTACTGCTATTGGCTGCCTGTGAAAAATCTGATGCACGTAAATCGGCATCTTCACTAAAGCCATACGTCGTCACATGACGAGATATACGTGGCAACAATTGACGGTTAATAGGATCATCAATGCATAGCACTGCTAAACCGTAGAATGGTAGGTTATGCATAAACTCAATGAAGGTATCTTCAAGTTTGCTAAAGTCACCTTGATACGTATCCATATGATCCGCTTCAATGTTGGTAACGATAGTGACCATTGGCTGTAAATGAAGGAATGACGCATCACTTTCATCAGCTTCTGCAATTAAATACTCGCTACAGCCCAATTTAGCGTTGGTACCAGAGCTATTTAACAGCCCACCAATAACATAAGTTGGATCAAGTTGTGCTTTGGCAAATATGCTCGCCGTTAAACTGGTTGTTGTTGTCTTGCCGTGCGTTCCCGCAACTGCAATACCATGCCTAAATCGCATTAACTCAGCCAACATTTGTGCTCGCTGAACAATAGGAATACGCAATTCTTTGGCGCGAATAATTTCAGGATTCGACTCATCAATGGCTGTTGAAACTACAACAACACAGGCACCTTCGACTTGTTCACCGCTGTGCCCAAGATAAACCGTTGCTCCTAAATCACTCAAACGTGAAGTAACACGATTAGTCGCTTGGTCTGATCCCGTCACCTGATAGCCTTCATTAGCTAATACTTCAGCAATACCACCCATCCCTGCACCACCAATGCCGATGAAATGGATACGGTCAACGCGTCTCATCTGAGGTACACGTTGGCGTAATTGGCTAAGCTTATCGCTGCAAATCTTTGTCATTAAACTACTTCCGTTTTCTTTGGTGCAACAAAATCAGTATGCGCTAAATGCGCAATGGCACTCGCTACCTGTTCTGTCGCATCCACAATAGCAAGCGAGTCGCTTGCGTGATGCATTTTTTCTAATTGACCATTAATATTCATGGCCTTAATCTGTTCACTCAATGACTGCGGAGTCATTAAAGATTGCTGCAAAACAACCGCAGCGCCTTGGTCACTTAACGCTTGTGCGTTTTTAGTTTGATGATCATCCACGGCATAAGGCAGTGGAACAAAAATCGCTGGCAACCCAACCGCAGCAACTTCCGATACTGTCAGTGCTCCAGCACGGCAAATAATCATATCAGCCCATTGATAGGCAGCGGCCATATCATCAATAAAATCGCTGACTTGAATATAACTTTCACAATCATCAACAGACGCTTTATATGCGTTGATAACACCTTCACTGTTATTCTTACCGGCTTGGTGTTTCAGTACCAAGTCAACGTCACTCAATAATAGTAATGTTTGAGGCAGCATTTCATTGAGCGCTCGCGCTCCCAAACTGCCACCAATTAATAATATTTTTAACGGTTCTTTTGACTGCATTTCAGATTGTTGTGGCGACAATCGGCCCAGATTAACAATATCTTGTCGCACAGGATTACCAACAACCTGCGGCTTGTGTTCTTGCAAGGCGCCATCGAAAGCTACCATTACCTTAGTGGCCATCTTAGCTAAATATCGGTTGGTCATGCCGGCAACTGCATTCTGTTCATGCAACACTAAAGGAATGCCAGCGATTTTTGAGGCAATACCACCTGGCCCACTCGCAAAACCGCCCATGCCCAATATTACATCTGGCTTAAACTGCTTTATCACGCGTTTTGCCTGCCATACTGATCGCATCAGCTTAAACGGTGCTTTAAGTAATCTAACAATTCCATTACCGCGCACGCCTTCAACATCAATGTATGAAATATCAATATTGTGTTTTGGTACTAAATCAGCTTCCATTCGCGTGGCACAACCAAGCCAGTGAATTTCCCAACCCTGCTCTCGCAACATATTTGCCACTGCAAGCCCTGGAAAAACATGACCACCAGTACCACCAGCCATCACTAATAAACGCTTACTCATTATGATGCTCCTCGATGCGTCGCTTGCACACAGTAGAGCCTGCGTTCATGATCAATTCTTAATAAAATAACGATTGCCAAGGTCATAACCCATAAACTACTGCCGCCATAACTCACTAATGGCAACGTCAAACCTTTAGTTGGTAAAATACCACTTGCGGCGCCAGTATTAACAGCCGCTTGAAAGCTTAGCCACAAACCAATTCCCATGGCTAAATACCCTGTAAAATAGTGCTCTGCTAATATGGCTTTTCGGCCAATATTTAAAGCGCGCAATGCTAATACTAATTGAAGAATTAATAAAGCAAAGACACCAATTAAGCCTGTTTCTTCGGCCCAAATGGCAAAAATAAAGTCAGTATGAGCTTCAGGTAAATATTCTAGCTTTTGAATTGAGTTACCTAGCCCTTGCCCTAGCCAATCACCACGTCCAAATGCCATCAGTGATTGAGTTAATTGATAACCCTTACCGAAAGGATCTTGCCACGGATCTAAAAATGACGTTACTCGCGCCATACGGTATGGCTCAAAGATGATTAATCCGACAACCAAGGATACACCAACGATAATCAGTGCAAAGAAATCTCGAATTTTGGCACCTGCTAAAAACAGCATTCCTACGGTGGTTACAAACATCACCACCACGGTCCCCAAATCAGGCTGCTTTAGAATTAATGCGGCAATAATGACAAATACAGCTAAGGGCTTATAAAAGCCTTTAGCACGTTCAGTGACTTCGGTATGACGACGAACGATGTAGGCAGCGAGATAGCAAAAGAATGTCAGCTTAGCAATTTCAGACACTTGAATATTTATCGGACCAAGCGCAAGCCAACGTTGGCTACCATTAACGGTTTTACCAGCAACGATCACCAAAATAAGCGCCAAAATGGACAGTAGGAGAATCCAACCGCTGTACTTTTGCCATACTTTCATCGGTATTTGTAAACCAATAACCATAATCATTATCGAACCAGCTACGTAAAATGCGTGACGTTGAATAAAATGGAACGGATTACCTGTCAGGCGTTGTCCTTCTGGCATTGACGCAGACGCAACAATGACAAAGCCAATTAAAATAAGTGAGCATACAAGCGCAAACAAGGTTCGATCATATAGAGGAACATGTTTAGCAGCGCGCTCTCCTTTAATTTCTTTAAAAATTGAAGTGAAGGACGCTGGGAAAAAGTTCATTTGCTTAGTACTCATTGACCCTCCCTACGGCATCCATAAACTGCTGACCACGTTCCATATAATTCGCAAACATATCGATGCTGGCACAAGCAGGAGAAAGTAGCACAATGTCCCCCGCATTGACGAAGGTATTTGCAAGCATTACTGCCGCTTGCATTGACTCAACATGATGCGCATCATTGCGAATTTCGCTAAATAATTCCGCATCCTTACCCATCACTATTAGCTCACTGATTTGTTGCTCGAATGATTGGGTCAATGGTGATAAATCCCCCCCCTTTGCATCGCCACCAGCAATGAGCACAATATTCCCTTGATGGGTTTGTAACCCGTCAAGCGCGGCTAACGTAGCGCCAACGTTAGTTGCTTTTGAATCATTAAGCCAAACAATGCCGTCACTACTAGGAATCAGCTGACAACGATGTTCTAATCCCGTAAATTCTCGTAAGATCGACAACATAGCATCCATAGACAAGCCAACGTATTTGCCTAAGGCAATAGCTGCTAAAGCATTGAGTTGATTGTGTTGACCAACCATAGCCATTTCATCAACAGCCAGTAATTGTTGTTCCCCTTGCATTAAATAGCCATCTTTGAGCCCAAATTCATTATTATTGGCAGGACAATCTAATCCAAAAGACTGGCCGCGAGCATCAATGAGATGCGTTAATGAATCTTGACGATTAGCGATTGGCGTCTCGCAATGACGATAAATACGTTGTTTGGCCTGCGCGTAATCATCGATATCGCTATATCTATCCATGTGATCATCACTGATGTTCAGGACAGTGGCAGCCTTAAGATGCAAGTTATCAGTGGTTTCTAATTGAAAACTTGATAACTCTAAGATGAACAACTCAATGGATTTGTCAGTGACGACGTCTAGTACAGGTACGCCAATATTACCAGCTGCGACAGCCTTGACGCCGCTAGCGCTGGCCATTGCTTCTAATAATGAAGTTACTGTTGTTTTGCCATTAGAGCCTGTTATTGCAACGACAGGTGCATCTACAGAATGAGCGAATAACTCTATATCACCTGCGATAATACAACCCTGTGCTCGTGCTTTCTCAAACGCAGCTTGTTTAATCGAAATACCAGGGCTAACAACGAGTAATTGATAGGTTGAAAAGTCAATGTCATCTAAGTTAGCCAGAACAATCTCACACAGAGGAAACTCCTGTTTGAGTGCGCTGTTGTCTAAACCAACTCGCGTATCAACCAGCAATGGAACAATCTCTTGTTTTAATAAATAGGACGCGCAAGAGCGGCCAGTCATTCCTAAACCAATGACTGCAACCTGATTAATATCTTGCCCGTTAAACTTCATGAGATATTCCTATCTGATTTTCAGGGTAGCTAAACCAACTAATACCAACACTAATGAAATGATCCAAAAACGCACAATAACGCGCGGCTCTGGCCAGCCTTTCAATTCGTAATGATGATGAATCGGTGCCATACGGAAAATACGTTGACCTCGTAATTTATAACTGCCCACTTGTAGAATGACAGACAGCGTTTCCATTACAAAAACACCGCCCATAATGACTAATAAAATTTCTTGGCGAACTAAAACAGCAATAATCCCTAAACATGCGCCTAATGCTAATGAGCCAACATCCCCCATGAATACCTGCGCAGGATAAGTGTTAAACCAGAGAAAGCCTAAACCCGCGCCAAAAATAGCTAAACACACAACGGTAAGTTCGCTGGCAAGCGGCAGATAAGGTAAATGTAGATATGCCGAGAAATTAACATTACCACTAATGTAAGCTACTAAGCCCAAGGCACCTGCCACCATAATCGTTGGTACTATTGCTAATCCATCGAGGCCATCAGTTAAATTAACCGCGTTACTTGAACCAACAACCGTAAAGTACACCAGCGCTATGTAAAGTAATCCAAGTTGCGGCAATATATCTTTAAAGAACGGCACAACGAGCACGGTTTCATTTGATTGAGATACAACATACAAGTAAAATGCGACCCCCAGTGCAATGGCTGACTGCCAGAAATATTTCCATCGAGCGATAAGCCCTGCCGAGTCTTTACGAATGACTTTACGGTAATCATCAACAAAGCCAACTAAGCCAAAACTGAGTAATACAAATAATGTCACGACAACGTAATGATTTGATAAATCAGCCCATAGCAAGGTACTCAACGCGATAGAGGCTAAAATTAGAATACCTCCCATTGTCGGTGTCCCAGACTTACTTAAATGAGATTGTGGACCGTCATCGCGAACGGTTTGACCTATCTGCATATTTTGCAAATAACGAATGAGTTTAGGCCCCATCCATAACGAGAACATAAGAGATGTTAAAATCGCCAGAATACTTCTAAAAGTAAGATAAGAAAAAATGTTAAAACCACTGACATATTGAGTCAGATAGTCGGTTAACCAAACTAGCATTACGCTGTTACTCCAATATTTTTAATAAATTCAACCACGGTTTCCATTGCAGTACTGCGCGATCCTTTCACCAACACCGTTATAGGTTGGTCTATTTGGTCATTTATAATGTGTTGTTCTAATGCTTGATTTAAGGCACCTTTGTCATCAAAGTTCTGATGTTTTCCTTCATAACCAAAGCCGTAATGATGACCCATAGTGCCAAACGTCATTAACACGTCAATGTTGTTTTTCTCAATAATAGAGCCCAATGATTGATGACATTCAACAGCATAATCACCCAGTTCCCCCATTGCGCCAAGGACAAGAATTGTTTGCCCTTGAGTACGGCCCAATACTTCTATGGCCGCCTTAATAGAGCTAGCATTCGCATTATACGTATCATCAATAACCGTTAACTTGGGTGAAATCACACTAATATTCAATCGCCCTTTCACTTCGGTCATTTGCGCTAAGCCTGATGCAATGTTTTGCAAAGATATTCCAACCGCCATCGTAGCAGCTGCTGCAGCTAATGCATTTTTGATATTATGCTCACCAGGTATAGGTAATGTAACAAATTGACTTTCCTGACAATGGTTAAGCATGAACGTTGCGCAGCCATTACTGAGTATTGAAATATCAGTTGCCCACACATCATGTGTATTTTGCAACACATTGCCATCACTAAATTGGGCTATTTTTCGATGTTGATTCTGTTGCTGCCACTGCGGTGCATACGCGATGTCAGCGTCAAAAACTGCTGTGCCTTGTTCGTCAAGGTGATTAAAAATCTCACTTTTTGCCGTAACAACGCCTTCTATTGAACCAAAACCTTCTAAATGCGCCGCGCCTATATTCGTGATTACACTAACATCAGGACGAGTAATTCCACTGGTAAAGTCAATTTCTCCAATGTGATTAGCACCAAGTTCAATGACTGCAAATTCATGCTGCTTTGTTAATCGCAACAATGTTAACGGCGCGCCAATCTCATTATTGAAATTTCCTAACGTCGCCAAAACATTACCTTGCGCTGACAAAATGCCATTAACCATTTCTTTTACAGTGGTTTTCCCGCAACTTCCTGTAATAGCAATAGTTTTAACATCTGCTAATTGCTTATTAAGTCCCGCTAATTGCGCCAGTGCACGTCGTGTATCTTCTACTACTAATTGAGGAACAGAACAATTGTACTGCTCTTTACTAACAATTAGTGAGGTAGCGCCCGCATTGATAACCTGCTCAATAAAATCATGGGCATCAAAATTATCGCCATAAAGTGCGATAAAACAGTCGCCTGCTTTAACTTGACGCGAATCTGTACAGAGGTTTTCAATTGACTTGTCTTGTCCGACAAGACGCCAATCTAGAGTCTTTGCGATGTATGAAAGCTCAACCGAAATCATAGTAAATTTTCTACCGTTTTTTGTGCCAGTACTCGCTCGTCATAATCAACGCGCCCACACTGTAATATTTGATAATCTTCATGTCCTTTACCTGCCAGCAGTACAATATCACCAACTTTTGCACGCTCAATCGTCGATTTAATGGCAAAAGTTCTATCATGCTCTACAGTAACCTGCTCTTTGTGTTCTATGCCTTCTAACATATCGGCAAAAATTGCAGACGGAGATTCACTGCGTGAATTATCCTGCGTGATAACAAGCTTGTCGGCATATTGCTCAGCAACAGCGGCCATTAACGGGCGTTTCTTGGCATCTCGGTCGCCGCCACAGCCAAAAACAACCCATAACTGCCCACTACAATGTACGCGTAAAGCA
This sequence comes from Psychrobium sp. nBUS_13, assembly GCF_051201665.1. Classification (GTDB taxonomy): domain Bacteria; phylum Pseudomonadota; class Gammaproteobacteria; order Enterobacterales; family Psychrobiaceae; genus Psychrobium. The sequence goes on from NZ_CP179210.1 coordinate 3,133,677, forward strand.
CTCAATGCTTGTTTAAGTGCATCGGGAGTATGGGCGTAATCAACGACAACACTTGGCGTATTTTCATTGCCAAAGACTTCCATTCGACCAGCCACTGGCGTTAACTTGGACACATGCTCTAATAACTGCTGCGCACTAAAGCCAGCATTTAATAAGCAGCTAAATGCGGTCAAAACGTTATCGACGTTAAACGCACCTAACAGCTTAGTGCACAGATTAAAGGAGCTATTATTAACGCTTAATGAAGCACTGAAACCTTGCTGATCGAATGCTATATTTTTCGCCACGACATTATTCAATGCCAGTGCGCTAGGCTCATTGAAACAAGATAATTCAACCAATCTATTTTGTTGCTGCCATTGCGCAATCCAACCTTTAGCGGTGTTATCCGCACCATTAAGCACCATTGTTTTACTATAAGCATCGGTAAATAACACGTGTTTTGCGTCAGCGTAAGCCTGCATGGTGCCATGAAAATCGAGGTGGTCTTGAGTCAGATTAGTAAATGCCGCCACATCAAAATGCAACGTATTAACACGGCCCAACGACAAGCCATGAGAAGAAACTTCCATCACCACATGACTGGCCCCCAACTGCTTAGCACGGGCTAAGTGAGCGATTAAATCAATCGCATTTAGCGTCGTATTTGGGCTATCAACCAGCTGGCCGTATAAACCGTTGCCAAGGGTACCCATACAATAAGTTTTCTTCCCTAGGAGAGTAAGCCATTGCCCGACGAGTTGATTTACTGTAGTTTTCCCGTTAGTACCGGTGATGCCAATTAACGATAGTTCGTGTTGAGGATAATCGTAAAATCGAGAAGCAATTTCACTTAGTTTCAATTCCAATTCGTCAATGGCGATAACGGGGATTGAATAGTTACTGGTATCAAAATTAGTATCGTTAGCATCAATCAGCGCTACCACAGCACCAAGCTCTATTGCTTTATTGATATAAAGTCGTCCGTCTGTTTGTGCGCCATTAAGTGCAACAAACAAACCGTTAGTCGTCACAAGGCGTGAGTCGAGTTGAATATTACTAATATCAGTATTTTTCAGTGTGTCGACAACGGCATCAGTAACAAAGCCGCCAAGCAGGTGTGACAGTTCTTTATTGCTCATGAACGCCTCCCACTACTGCTCCTTGCCCATGACTAACTGCAGCAATATTGACGGGTAATTCTACTGTTTTGCTCGGCGCGACATTCATCAGTTGTAATGCACCAGTCGTGACTTTGGCAAACACCGGCGCAGCCACATCACCACCGTAGTATTTATCACCTTTAGGCTCATTAATAATAACAATGGTCACTAAACGAGGATTATCGATTGGCGCAATGCCAGCAAAAGACACCACATAATCTTCGCCATACCCGCCTGCAGTCGCTTTACGAGCGGTACCCGTTTTACCAGCAACACGATAACCACCAATACGCGCTTTGACGGCCGTTCCACCAGCCTTTGTAACTCCTTCCATCATTTGTAACATAGCGTTGGCAATTCTCGGTTCGATGACTTGTTCGGCTTCAGGTGGATTCTCTAATTTCAAAATCGAAATGGGGTTGAGACGCCCTTCATTGGCGATGACTGAATATGCCCTTGCAAGCTGTAACGGTGTCACCGCTAAACCATAACCAAATGACAATGTGGCGATTTCAAAGTCAGACCAACGTGAGCGGTCGCTCAAAACACCAGCACTTTCGCCGGGTAGCGTCACATTGGTGCGAGAACCAAAACCAAGATTATAATAGCTTGTAAGCAATTGCTCTTTAGGGACAGATAAGGCCATTTTACTCACACCAACATTCGATGATTTAGCAATAATGGTGGCTATATTGATCTTGCCATAATTACGTGGGTCTCGAACAGTATTAGCCCCTAGTCGATAACTTCCTTTGGTATCAATCTCTGAATCTAATTCATATTTTCCATAATCTAACGCCATCATTGCGGCTAATGGTTTGATGGTTGAACCCGGTTCAAACATATCTGTAATAGAGCGATTACGCATTCGATACGGCAGCATACTACGACGATTGTTCGGGTTGTAAGACGGTGTATTAGCCATCGCCAATATTTCACCTGTTTTTACGTCTAATACAATTAACGATCCTGATGTAGCATTATATTTTTCAGTGGCCGTTTTTAGTTCTTTGTAAGCAATGGCCTGAATGCGCTGATCAATACTGGTCATCACATCATTAGCGTTTTCACCTTCTTCGACAGTATTTAAACGTTCAACAACCATGCCATCACGAGCACGGCGTACTTTACGCTTTATCGGTGCACCAGTTAGCCAGTCGTCATAAGTCTTTTCAATACCATTTTGGCCTTCGTCATCAATATTGGTAAAACCAACGATATGAGAAGTCACTTCTCCTGTTGGATAATAACGTCGAGATGACGGCTTGAGATAAATACCGGGAATTTTAAGCTGCTTGATATAATCAGCTTGTGCAGGAGAAACTTGGCGTTTTAAATAAACAAAACGACGTTTAGGATCAGCAACGGCTTTTAACAATTTTTCGACTGGACGGTCTAAAACACCAGCAAGCGCTTCCCAGCGGCGCTTATCAGCTAGACCGTTTTTCTTATGAATCACGTTTGGTTCAGCCCAAACGACTTCAACGGGTACACTGACTGCCAGCGCAGTACCATGACGGTCGACAATATTGCCGCGATGAGATTGAGACACGATAGTACGTTTAGAGCGTAAATCACCTTGATAACGCAGTTTCTCAGAGTCGACAACTTGTAAAAAAGCAGCACGAGATGCGATGCCAATAAACACCAGAATGATAAGAGAAACAACCACATAGAGTCGCCATGTGATCAAGCTGGGTTTCTTTTTAGTTTTAGCTTGTTTTGTCATTTAGAAGACACCGCGATTTCTTTTTCTGTTGCAGGACGTTTCATTCCCAATTTTTGTGTTGCCAGCTCTTCGATACGGCTATGTTCAGCCAGTGCCATTTCTTCTAATAATAAATGGCGTGCTTCAAGTTTTAATTTATCTCGCTCTTCTCGCAGCTCTTCCCAGTGACCAATCAATAATCGATTTTGATGCGCGCTGTAAATCACAGCAATTGCAGAGCCTAAAACACTAACAACAAGAAGCACTAACCACAGGTGAGACAATACATCTCGCCAAATAACTTTTGTTAGATTGACCTGTCGTTCAGTGCTCATACGTCCAGTCCTTTTAAAGGCGCTGTGCAATACGCAATACTGAACTACGCGAGCGTGGGTTTTGAGCTATTTCATCTTTCGATGGTTTTATGGCTTTACTTATCGCTTTATAAGTACGCGATTTGTTTAATTCGTCTTCAGTAACAGGCAAGCCAAAGGGAACTTCTTCACCCTTACTTTGTTTACGAATAAAACGTTTAACAATGCGATCCTCTAACGAGTGAAAACTAATCACCGATAAGCGCCCTTGTGGTTTTAGAACATCGATTGATGCCAATAACGCCTGCTCAACCTCTTCAAGTTCGCTATTAATATAAATTCTAATTGCCTGAAAAGTACGAGTTGCCGGATGCTTATTCTTGTCTTTTACAGGCACGACGCGTGCAATAAAATCAGCTAACTGCTTAGTTGTTTCAAAAGGGGTATCAGTTCTATCTTTAACAATGGCGCGAGCAATGTGTACTGCCCAGTTTTCTTCACCAAAATTTTTGATAACCCAACTTATTTCATCAACTTCAGCTTGGGCTAACCACTGAGCGGCACTACGTCCTGATGTAGGATCCATTCGCATGTCTAATGGCCCATCACGCATGAAACTAAAACCGCGCTGAGCATCGTCAAGCTGAGGAGATGACACACCTAAATCCATCAATACACCATCAATTTTTCCTGTTAGGCCCAGCTCTTCTACATAGTTAGCCAGACCAGAAAATGGACCAGGAAGGATTTTAAAGCGAGCGTCTTCTTTTTCTAGCTCATGCGCAACAGCAATTGCTGTCGGATCGCGATCTATCGCATACAGCGTTCCAGTTTCATCGAGTTGAGACAGTAGGTGGCGACTGTGCCCGCCACGACCAAAGGTCGCATCAATATAAATTCCGCCAGGCTTAAGGGCTAACCCCTCAACAGCTTCATCTAACAGCACAGTAATGTGGGAGAATTGTTCAGTCATAAGTTACAGTGCCAGTTCCTTTAATCGGGTCGATTGTGAAAAGTCGATAGATCTTGCCAACGCTAAATCAGCTTGCACTTGTGCCTGCCAATCAGTCTCTGACCAAATTTCAAATTTATTCACTTGCCCTATTAACATTAATTTTTTTTCTAAGTTTGCGTGGGTTCTCAATGGCGCAGGAAGCAGAATTCGACCATTCTTATCCATCTCACAATCATTGGCATTACCAAGAATCAAACGCTTTATCGTCGCTTCTTGAGGATCAAAATCAGATAATTGAGACAGTTTTTCTTCAATGATTTTCCATTGAGCCAAAGGGTATAACAACAAACAAGAACGCTTAATATCGATAGTGATTACCAACTTACTTTCACCTGCAATAGACACTAGTTCACGATAGCTCATTGGCATCGTCAGTCGTCCTTTTGCATCTAGGTTAATTGCAGTTGTTCCACGTAACATAAATGTTCGCTATCCTATTCGTTCCCTAAAAATCCACTTTATGACACTTTATGCCACAAAAAACTATTCTAGGGTTAAGTGCAACGATCGTCAAGGTACAAACACGCGAAAACACGCTATTTTAAGCAAGCGTATGAAGTTAATGGGAAAGTAATTTTAGAACTGGAATTTATACCAATTGCATTAAATATTTGCCCACTTGTACTTGTTAAAATTAACTAAAATGGCGTTGCTCTCAATCCTAATAGCCAGCTATTAGTCAATCGAGCGCCTTGTTTTAGCTGATTTTCTCTACGCACAACAAGATCACTTACTTAATGCAATTGGTATAAAAACATCAACTGAATGCAACATTGATTTATCTACTTCAGATGCACCATTAATCAGTTTAATATTAACTTTGATTTGATGTTCTTGTTGCCAAAGAGCCCAATAATCAACAATTAAACCTTGTGGTGGTCCTTGATTGTCAAGGTATGAGTAAGGGGCAAAATTAATATCAATGGCGACAGTTATCTGTTCACCTTGCGTAGAAACACAGTGGCTATTAAGGGATACAAAAAGAACGACAGCGAAGAGCAGAGATTTAAGCAACGAATATAACCCTTAAAATGGCAAAGCCATATTAAGGGTAGAAGAAAAGTCTGACTTTTCAAACGAACTGTAAAATTACTTTGTCTATTTAAAAGATAGGAAAACGAGTAGAGTTAACCCTAAAGTATTTGGTATTAGTGCCGATAATATACTGTCATTTACACAAAATTTAGAGGCTGTTATGGATTCAATATCTTCAGGGAAGTACACCCAAGGCGCTGAATTACTTAGCGCATCAATGAGTAAAAACCAGCAGAAACAAGAAGGTAAGATGGCATTGGCATTAATTGAAGCTGCTGCAAGCAGTAGCCCAGCCCAATCAAATTTAGCAAGCCCAACAGCAACCATGGGTAATCATATCAATATAAAAGCGTAAGTTTGCTAACTATTGAAATACAAAGATGCGATTATTAATCGCCTTTTTTATGATTAAATTGGCATCACGCGATTTCGCCCTTGCGCTTTCGCTTTGTATAAAAGATCATCTGCTCGCGCAATAAAACTAGTCAGATTATCCCCTGGCGTAAACTCAGAGACGCCAAATGACGCACTAATATGATCAATTAATTTGGTCGTTCGCTTATCGCGAAGTGTGAGTTTATCAACAAGTTTACGCAATGTTTCAGCATACTGCCTTGCCTGTCTTAGCCCGCTATTAGGAATTAATATCGCAAACTCTTCGCCGCCAAACCTAAAGGCCATAGCACCATCCCGCGTAGCATCAAGCAATCGACGTCCAACGGCTTTGAGAACTTGGTCCCCCAACAAATGACCATATTCATCATTAAACTTTTTAAAATGATCAATATCAGCCAGAATTAGGCAAAGCCCTTTATTATCTGTTTTTAATAATGTCGATAATTCGGTATCAAATGAATGGCGATTAAGTAGACCTGTTAAAGAATCATACAGCGCGATTTTTTGGCTTTTGTGCAATTGAGACTTTAATGACTCTATCTCTTCTTTTGCTTTGTCTAAACTATTACTAAAAAACTGCGTCGCATTGCGAATAGCTTTTGAGTCACCATCAAGCTCTCTAATTAAGCTCATCACCTCTTCAATAGACCAACCCTCGTCTTCGACGCGATGCAAATTCGAAAACGTTTTATCGATGGTATTCTGAAATTTACTCGCATCAGAAGAAGTATCTTTAATTGATTGTCCAAGCTCAAGTAGCATCGCTTCAACGCTTTCACGCATTTTCCAAGTGCCAGATTCTATTTCATCAGCAACAAACCGACGATACAGAGTTTGTGCTTGGACAGGTGGGAAAATTGGATAGTTTTTAAGTAACTCATCGAGTTCTGATGTTAGCTGCTCATCATCATTACCGACATAGGAATACCATAATGCATAATTCATAGGCGTTGTTGCCACATGATGCTTCATCATTAATGGCACTACCTTTTTTAATCGCTTGGTAGATTCCGAAAAAATATCATCACTCATAATAAACTCTCAACTCGATACATTTCTTTATCATAGCCTAAATTACTCATTGATAAGCAATTTAATCGATGAGTTGTGAAATAGATTGATCTGTCTTTACTTGAAGATAGTGCCACAATGTTTTGACTCGCAATAATTCCATCTTGTCTCGTGGCGCTGCAATCCAAAATTGACGAACAATATCCAAAGCGTCGGGCAGCACTTCCACTAGCCCTTGTTTTTTATTCGCTAGAAAACACGGCAAGATCGCCATCCCCATTCCTGACTCAACGGCAGTCGCTTGCGCGATGACACTAGAACTTTTAAAGCGTGGTTTTATTTGCGGCAAAAATTGCTCCAAATAACATAGTTGACGACTAAAAATTAAGTCATCAACGTAACCAATCATTTCATGCTCAGTAAGTGATGCTAACGACTTTATTTCGCTGTGACGCGCAAGATAACTTTCGCTGGCGTAAAGTTTTAAGCGGTAATCACATAGTTTCGCGACAACTAATGATTCACTGGTTGGCTTATCAATAGTAATGGCAATATCCGCCTCATGATGCGCTAATTTCACCGAACGTTGCAGTGGCAGCAACTCAATATTTATCTGCGAATGAGACGCCATAAACTCAGTAAGTTGGCTGGCAATAAAGTAATTACCAAAAGCATCCGTCGTCCCCAACCTAATATCGCCAAACTGTTGTAAATTTTTGCCTTGCAATAATTCAATAGCACTTTGTGTTTTCTGCTCCATCTCTAGCGCGGTTTGCAATAATTGACTACCGTGTTGTGTTAATTTATGCCCTTGATTTTCACGAGTAAATAACTGTGTCCCTAATACTGACTCCAATTTATGAAGTCGACGAGATACGGTGGATGAGTCTACTCCTAGGCGTTTTGAAGCGCCTGTTAGTGTTTCACTTTTTGCCACTTCCAGAAATATTTTTAAATCTTCCCAATTCATTTTATAGCCATTCGTCTAAATCTTTGCATATTTGCATATTTGCAAGACTGCCTTGCAACAACATCTATTGTCAAGTAAATCAGAGCTAGCTATGCTGCTACATACTTAACTTAACGCTAAAAATAGAAAAAGGATAATCCCATGTCTATGCGCCGCATCCCTATGCTAATCAATGGTGAGCATGTTCAATCAATTACCGATCGTTGGGTTGATGTTCTAAATCCAGCAAACCAAGAAGTGGTTGCACAAGTTCCAATGGCAACAATTGAAGAAGTTGATGGTGCTATCGAAAATGCACATGCAGCGTTTCAATCATGGAAGAAAGTATCACTAGGCAATCGCATGCGCATTATGCTTAAGCTTCAGCACCTTATTCGTGAAAACACCACTAAACTAGCTGAGCTAATTACGCTGGAGCACGGTAAAACACTCCCCGATGCTGAGGGTGAAGTGGCTCGTGGATTAGAAGTTGTTGAGCACGCGTGTTCTATTACTTCACTGTCTTTAGGGGAAATGGCTAACAATGTCGCAGGTAACATCGATGTACACACTCTAAAGAAACCATTAGGTGTTGGCGCTGGTATTACGGCATTTAATTTCCCTGTTATGCTACCGTGTTTTATGTTCCCACTGGCCTTAGCAACAGGTAACACCTTTGTTTTAAAACCATCAGAGCAAGATCCATCATCATCTCTTTTCTTAGCCGAACTTGCACTAGAAGCTGGTATTCCAGCCGGTGTCCTAAATGTCGTTCACGGCGGGCCAGAAGTCGCTGATCGTTTATGTTCTCATCCGCTAATTAAAGCGGTTTCTTTCATTGGTTCTAGCCATGTTGGTAAGCACATTTACGAACGTGCAAGTCACTATGATAAACGTGCTCAGTGTATGATGGGGGCAAAAAATCACTGTATCATCATGCCTGATTGCGACAAAGAACAAGCAATTAACAACATTTTAGGAGCAGCTTACGGCGCCGCAGGTCAACGTTGTATGGCTAATTCAGTGGTTATTCTTGTTGGTAAAACACAAGAGTGGTTAGACGAGATTGCAAAACGTAGCCATGATATGAAAATTGGACCAGGCACCGATCGCAACGCCGATTTGGGCCCAGTAATCACTCCGGCTGCTAAAAACCGCATTACCAGTTTAATTAATAGCGGTGTCGAGCAAGGCGCTAATCTAATGGTTGATGGTCGTGACTGTGTTGTTAAAGGTTATGAGCAAGGTAACTTTGTTGGCCCAACTATGTTTAGCGGTGTCAAAGCTGACATGGATATCTACACGCAAGAAATTTTTGGTCCCGTATTATTAGTATTAAGTGCTGATACGTTCGAAGAAGCCATCGATATTCTTAACGCTAATCCAAATGGTAACGGCGCATCAATTTTCACTAACTCTGGTTACTTTGCGCAGCGTTTTGAAAATGAAGCAGACGCTGGCCAACTAGGCATTAATATTCCAATTCCAGTACCTGTTGCTTACTTTAGTTTTACTGGTTCACGTGCCTCTAAACTCGGTGATTTAGGCCCTAATGGCAAACAAGCTATTGCATTTTGGACTCAAACTAAAACGGTATCGACACGTTGGTTTGCACCAGATGAAGAAGCTGGTGAAGTAAACACCACCATCACGATGAAATAAGTAACACTATCTTATTGTCTAAATAGAAAGGCCACTAACAACGTTAGCGGCCTTTTTTCTTATGTTTTACAACCCGATAGGTATTATTTTACGATTTTCATTTCTTCAATTAGGTTGTCAGCACCATAGTGCTCCATTAACCACAACATGTAACGCACATCAACGTGAATTGCGCGAGTAATACGTTGATTGAAGTACCAATCTTTAGTTATTGACTCATAAGTAGAATCAAAGTTTAAACCCACTAATTCACCACGAGCGTTCATTACCGGCGAGCCTGAGTTACCACCAGTTGTATCAGCACTTGATAAAAAGTTAACTGGCACCGAGTTAAACTCGTTTAAGATTTTCTCATGACAACCAAATAGCTTACAGTGCCATTTTGAAGGGAACTGCTTCTCTACGTATTTTTGCGCATAGTTGCCGTAATCACGATCATTAATTGCTTTAATTAACGGCGCAGGAGCATCAAATGGGAATACGCCAGTTGCTTTAGCAGCAAGCCCTTCAAGTGACGTAAATGGCGTTTTATACACACCGTCTGCTGCTGGGTATCCATCAACGGTACCAAAAGTTACACGCAGAGTGCCATTAGCATCAGGATACACAGGTTTTCCTAGGCTACGGTTAAAGGCAATGATTGCTTTCATGTACTCTGGGCGCACTTGCGCCAACTGACCAGCCATTTCTTTGCGCTGTGCTTCACGTTTCATATTAGAATCATATAGGGCAACCGCAAGTTTAATGAACGCATCATCAGATTGCTGGAAGTCTTGTACGCTTTTCCCCACCCAATTTAAGCGCGTATCATAATCAGCCAATTGTGAACCCGCATAGAACTTAGCTAATACATCATTAATTTGCGTATCAGTCATGTCGCTAGTTAAACCAAGCGCTTTATCAAATGCAGCCACTCGAACACTGTCACCTTGGCTCAAGTATTCACTGATATACGTCTGCCATAACTGTTGATCAACACCCGCATCAAAACGTGTTTTTAGGCGTTTTAGACCAGATTTAATACGATTAATATCACGAGCTTGATAACCTGACTCTCGCTCACTGTCTGGCTTTTCACTTTCAATCGCTAGACGATACAAACGTGATGCAGCACTAAGTAAGCTTGAGCTAGCCGCATAGTTTGCATAAAAACCCTGTTTAGCGCTTGCTTGATTTTTCTCTATCAACGCAGACAACTCGCCATGAGTTAATGAATATTGCGCACGAGAATTATCTTTAGCAATCCAGTTTAATAAATCTTGCTCTTGCTTAAGCTTAATGCCGTGAATATCAGTGGCTTTAAACCCATCCATTAATCCCATGCGTTTTTTCATGCGATTATTAATGCTTTTAACCGTCGATGAATACTTTACGTCAAGGGCTGGTTTGCCTTTCGTCGCAAGCGCGATAGTGTCTAATGTTTTGTTATACATTGCCACTTGTGCTGGATAACTCCAACTGCCTGCAAAATCAATTTCGCTCGCTAATTTATAACGGCTGGTGCTCCCCGGATAACCCGCTAAAATAACGCCGTCACCTTTTTTAACGCCATTACCGTTAACCGTTAAGTACGACTTAGGCTTAAATGGCACATTGTCTTTGCTGTAGTTTGCGCTTTTACCATCTTTATCGACGTAAGCACGAATAAAGGTGAAATCAGCGACGTGACGCGGGTACTCAAAATTGTCGATGTCACCACCAAAGTTACCTAATGAATCAGGCGGCGCATATACCAAGCGTACGTCTTTGATCATTAACTGCTTTAATAAGAAATACTCCATTCCATGATGGAATGAACGCACACTACAACGATAATCATCACTAGTTTCACATGCTTTTACTAAGGCTTTACGCTTGTTAGCAATAGCATCAAAACGTGCTTTACCCGTTAATTCACCAAGGTCAGCCACAACCTTATCAGTTACATCAGTCACTTCTTCTGTAATATAAACACGTTGGCGAGGGCCACCTGATAATTCCTCACTCATGGTTTTCGCCAAGAAGCCTTTCTTGATCAAATTGTTTTCTGGTGTTGAATTGTTAGCAATCGCGCCGTACGCACAGTGATGATTTGTGACGACTAAACCATTTGGTGAAACGAAGGATGCAGAACAACCACCAAGTCCCACAACGGCATTAAGGGGGTATTTGTCGAGCGATGAAACTTGCTCGGCTGATAATTTCATGCCAATACGATCAAATTCGTGTTGCAGTTTTTTAATTTGATGAGGCTGCCACTGCCCCTCATCTGCAAATGCACCAAAGGCCGTCAATACTGCGGCAATAGAGACAATTTTTTTCATTATTATTTTCTCAAAGAGTTAAAAGCGCTGATTATTCTACGTTAATCACACCTAAAAAACCGCAGCTGTTGATTGTAAATTGTATAAAAAGATTGCAAAGATTCTTTTTTAGAACTAAAGTGATATCACTTTGACATCACAAACAAATTAAAGTGAGGTACATTATGACAATACACACAACTGAAAAAACGGGTTGGAGCATGAGCGGATACCCTATCGTAGGGCTACTATTTCTCAATATCGTTATATTTTTCACCGCAATGCTCAACATTGCTGGCGAGCAAAAGCTATTCTTCATCGCACTATTACCAATAAGCATTTTTATTGGCGTGGGTTTTTATATGGTTCACCCTAAGCAAGCGCGCGTACAATTACTGTTTGGTAAATATCAAGGCACTGATACGAACACTGGTTTACGTTGGTCTAATCCGCTTTACGTTAAAGACAAAGTATCATTGCGCGTGAGAAACTTTGAGAGTGACAAGCTTAAAGTTAACGATCAACTCGGTAATCCCATACAGATTGCATCCGTTGTTGTGTGGGAAGTTGTTGATAGCGCTGAAGCATTGTTTGAAGTCGATGATTACGAGAGTTTCGTCAGTATTCAATCTGAAGCCGCATTAAGAAACTTGGCAACTAACTACCCGTATGACCAACACGATGGTGACGATCAAGTGTCGTTGCGTTCACACGCAAACCAAGTTGCTGGCGCTTTAAAAGAAGAAATTCAATCACGTTTGGCTAAAGCTGGCGTAAAAGTGATTGAAGCGCGTATCAGTCACCTTGCTTATGCGCCTGAAATAGCGAGTGCTATGTTGCAACGTCAACAAGCAGCTGCGATAATCGCCGCCCGCGAACGCATCGTCGAAGGCGCTGTAGGCATGGTTGAGCTAGCATTAACTCGCCTAAGCGAAAAAGAGATAGTAACGCTCGATGAAGAACGCAAAGCAGCTATGGTTAGTAACTTGCTCGTTGTTTTATGTTCCGATAAAAATACTCAGCCTGTTGTTAACACTGGTTCGCTATATAACTAATTATTAGGAATTTATTGATGACCAAGCGCAAAGCCTATCCACTTCGCATTAACGAGGATATTTTGGCGGCCGTGCAGCGTTGGGCAGATGATGAACTTCGCAGTGCTAATGCACAAATTGAATATATATTACGTCAAGCATTAGTAAAAAGTGGCCGTGTAAAACTCGTCGACAAGGTGATTACTGAAGTTGTTGATGTGAAAAAAGATAAAGAATAAACAAAAAACCACAGCCAAGGCGGTGGTTTTTTTATTGCAAGATTTCAAATGCTACTGAATACGCGTTACTTTATAACCTGCTTTAGTCAGCAAGGTTGGTACACCATACTCACCAATCATATGTGCAGCACCAACCACAACAAATGTTGATTTTTTATCATTAAACAGTTTTCCAAGTTTTGGGATCCAATTTTGGTTTCGTTTAATAAGCATATCTTCCATCTGCTCTGCACTCATTTGCTCAACCATTAACTGCTCAATGCCGTCCATTTTTCCTTGTTCCCACAAGGTAATTAATTTCAATGCTTCTTGTGCTGGTAAATCAATTATCTCAATCAACATTTTCTCATCAGAAAATGTCTTTTCAAGCATATCAATTTGAAATTGAGCTGTTTCCAGCTCTATCAATGGCATATTCTTTTGTTTTGCACGCGCAATAAACTGAGCATCCACGCCATATTGGGGGGCAAGCTGAGCTTTTAAGAAAGGTAAAACACTCACTACTGTCGCCGCAGCCCAAGGCTTGTAAGGCTCAACAACTTGAATTGGCATACCCATGTTAGTCATATGTGCTGAGAGCTTTTGATAAGTAGCTGGCGTCAGTTCACTTTTAAGTGTTTTTCCTTTCGGTAACATCATTTGTTGTTGCATTGCCATTGCAGTGGTGGCATTTGTGGCATCTAATTCAACAACTAACTGCTTTGTATTGGCGAAGCCGTTCATAATTTCTGGTGATAACGGATACCATTGACTCGCACCTATATGAACCGAACCGAGCATATAGCTTGTCGTGCCTTGGTGCTCGACCTTCCAAAATGCTGGCTTTGCCCCTTGTGCCATTGCAGTTAATGAGATGAGCGCTAACGTAGCAACCGTAAAAACACGCTTAAAAACATTGCTAAATAACATACTTTTTCCTTGTAAATTCAGTTAAGTGAGTCACTTTACGATATCTAAAAAAAAAGCACCATCATTTATTATGACAGTGCTTTATTCGACCAGGGGTTATTTAGTGTAAACGGATACCGTCACTTTCAATGCTAATAACACCCGCTTTTAATAAATTACCAATCGATTGCTTAAATTTCTTTTTACTAACCCCAAACAAGCGGCTAATAATTTCTGGCGAACTCTTATCACTAACGTGAGTAAAACCATCATTTTGTTTTAAGAACTTAATAATTTTATTGCCTAGTTCATCATTGGTTGAATAACCTGGCTTTTCCAGTAATAAATCGATTTTATCGTCATCACGTATGCGATTAATGTACGCCTTGGTTCGATAACCAATACGCAACTCTTTAAAGACTTCGTTGCGATATAACACGCCCCAATGAGCGCCTTCAATGGCCGCTTTATAGCCCATGTCAGTATGATCGCAAATGACAATTTCAACTTGTTGATGCAAATCGTAATTGACTGGTTCACGATGTAAACGTTTGTCTAACTTTGTTGACGCAACAATTCGGTTACTGACATCAACATATAATAAGGCTAAATATGATTTTCCTTCTTCTAAACGCTCTGCTTGCTCAGCAAATGGCACTAAGAGCTCTTTTTCCAAACCCCAATCAAGAAACGCACCGATACTTGTTACGGCATTAACACGTAAGCTAGCAATGTCACCCACTTGCGCTTTAGGCGTTTTAAGCGTGGCGATTAAACGATCTTCTGAATCTTTATAAATAAACGCATCAACTTCGTCCCCCACTTCTAGCATTGATTCAACAGCGCTATTGGGCAGTAAAATTTCACCTAAATCTTGACCATCGAGGTAATAACCAAAATCAACTTCTTTAACGACTGATAAGGTATTAATACGACCTAGTTGAACTAAACCTCGTAAGCGAGATTCTCTTAACCTTGACATGTTTGCTCCTGCGCGGCGAAACGCGTGGTGAGATATTCATTAATATCAGATGATTCATACATCCATTGAACATCACCATTAGTATGTTCAATACGTAAACAAGGGACTTTTGGAGAGCCACCTTCTGCTAACAGCTCTTCTTTGTGTGGCGACACCTTGGCATCTTTTAGAGCAATGTTAAGTGACAATCGCTTCATTTGGCGACGAACTTTAACGCAAAATGGACATGCAGCAAACTGATATAGCGTAAGAGACTGTGTTTGCTCGTCAACCTGTTGCTGCATTTGCGCATCGCGCTTTAAACCACGTGGAGAAAAAACAAAACTAAGCAGCAAAATAATACGACCTAAGATCCAACGAACAATAAACATGTCTAACCCTCAACTAAAAAATTGGCGGCGATAATAACACATAGTGCGAACGATCTCACTGGCTGATGATGGCAGTTGTGATGCTTGTTCAACCATTGTTTTACCCAATTGAGCGACCAATGAGTTTAGTGATTCAACCGCGTGTGCGTAACCGTCATCAGTTAACGTTTTACTTAAGTGAAAATCATGCTGCGCCATCAGCTCATCACCCAAATACAATTTGTATTTTCCGGCAAAGGTTACTAAAGAATCATGGCTTGGATAAAACTTTTCGACATAAAGCTCTGCGGTATAGCAGTCTGATGCAGCTCTACAACGAGAAAAGTGATGTTCATCAGCACGAATTTTACTTTGTGAACTATTAATATCATTAATCAAACTACGGCTAATCCCCTTATCAATAGGCTCTGCCCATAATTGATAACGCGTGGTGACTAGTTCACCATTTTCTTGCTCAAACACAATGCTCGATTGCTTAAGGTAATCCACAACAGCGATACGCTTGATAAGCAATTGCTTTGCACTAAAATCGACTTGAGCGGGTTTAGGACCTTTAGACAACTGGAAAATATTGATTGATTGCGAAGTTGATTGGCACCCAACCAGCACTAACAAACACAGACTTAAAATCACTTTATTCATTATTCTATTTTCCTTTCGGCTGAGGATCTTCATCCACTTGCCCTTTAAATATTAACGCATTAGGTTTGTTGTTAAGCTCTTTAATCAATGGTTGAATATCACGCATTAATTGCTGAAATTGCGATAAGCTTTGCTCAAGTTCACCATATACTGGCGCTTGATGATTATAGCTTTCAAGGGTTTTACTCAATTGCGATAAGGTTTTATTAACTGATTCAGGAATAGCCTGCGTCTCTTGTGCGTTAATCAGTGCTTTCACATCAGCAATAGCTTCATTGAGTCCAATCATTGTACTGTTCGCGCTAGCAAGCATTTGATTAATGTTATCGACAGTCACTTCAATTGGCATTGATGAAAATTTATCTAAAATATCAAATACTTTCTCTTCTATTTGCGCTAATGAGCCAGCCATCGATGGCATCACAGGCCAAGATTGATAGGTTTCTACCTGATGCTGTGAATCTAAGGTGTAATAATCTAAATCAACAAATAAACTACCAGTGAGTAATGAGCCTGATTTAAGAGTCGCTCTAAGTCCTTGCTCTGTCCATTTATCAATATATTGTGAAATTAAATCAACTGATGTTTGTTCATCTGGTAAACCAAGCCTTGCCGGTTCAAACTTAATGAGCACAGGAATACGCTGTTCATTACTCGCCAAAATATCCATCGTCAAGGTGCTATCAATTTTAGCTACGGTACCAACACGAATGCCTCGATACTCAACAGGTGCACCAACATCGAGTCCGCGGATAGAATCTTCAAACATCACAATGAACTCTTTCGCCTGATACTGTCTTCTTTCATAAACACTATCGGCATCAGGGTATAAAACATGCGGTCGCGCAGTATTAATTGCATTGCCTAATGGTAAATCTATTGGAACATCAAAAGTCACGCCACCACTTATAATTGATTCAAGCGATCCAACATTGACCTTAATTCCTTGCGTTGTTGCGTTAAAATCAACACCACTGCTATTCCAAAAATAAGTATTCTCAGTAAGCAATTCACTGTACGGCGACTTTACGAAAATTTGATAATGTACTCTACGATTCTCAATATCGAAGGTCGACTTCTCAACACGGCCTACTTCAAAACCTCGATATAAAACAGGCTCACCTATGCTTAATGAATTCCCTTGTTCACTCACCAAATCAAGACGAGTTCCAGGAACCCCAAAGCCTGTTATCGGCTCTTGCTCTAAACCAGTGTAGGTTGTGCTTAATACACTGCTATTTCCTGGCACAAATTCAATATAAGAGCCAGACATCAAAGTACCCAGCCCTGAAATTCCACCACTACCAATACGAGGTTTCACCACCCAAAAATTGGCATCTTCAGTCAACATATCAGCAACTTGTTGGTCGAGCTGAATATGTGCAATCACCCCATTGCCTTGTAATCTGACATCTTTCACAAAACCGATATCAACCTCTAAGGTCTTAACACGGGTTTTTCCAGCAACCAATCCTTCAGCTGTTTCAAAAGTAATAGTAATAGCAGGCCCGCGATTTACGTAGGTATCAATAACCATCCAAGAAGCAATCGCCAAGGCTAAAAATGGGATCAGCCACACTTTCGAAATACGATTATGTGTTTTTATCTCGGCCATCATAGGTTGTGGCACTTGCGCCTCACTCATTTCTTATTCTCATTCAAATAAATTAATTTCATCGACCATCATCGGTCGCATTTACGATCAAAGTCGTCCCACAACACTCTAGGATCAAAAGATTTAGCAGCTATCATCGTTAAAACAACAACACCGGCAAAGGCGATAGTGCCAGAGCCCGGCTGAACATTTAGTAAATGATCTAACTGAATTAGCGCCACCAAAATTGCAACAACAAAAATATCAACCATCGACCAGCGACCTATCAATTCTGTTAAACGATATAACTTCAGTCGTTTAACTGGGCACAATAGACCAGAGAAATATACCGAAAAACATAACATAAACAAAATGATAAATTTAATAATTGGCACCAAGACACTGGCAACAAACACAACAATAGCAATAGGTTCAGAGCCTTCTTGCCACAACACAATAATACCGCCAACAATGGTATTGTATTCAACTTGTCCCAACTTTTCAGTCACCATCATCGGCCACAAATTAGCGGGGATGTATAGCAACAAAGCCGTTATTAAGTAGGCCATTGTTAATTGAAGATTCAACGGTTTTCTTAAGTGTAATTGGGTTTGGCAGCGGGGACACTTCTCAAGTTCAATCGGTGACACCAAACTGCATGAAGAGCAATTAGCAAGTTGCTGACTTGCAGCAGACTGACGGCAATAATCATTCATCGATGCGCCTCATCTATCCAATGCCAAAATTGATAACGGTCAACCAAGGTTAAAACCTTGGCATAGCAAAAACAAAAAACCGCATAAGCCCAAAATGACCAACCAAGATCCATCTGAGCTATGGTGACTAATTTTACCAAACTCACTAAAATCCCCACTAAAAAAACTTCTACCATCGCCCATGGCATCATCACAAAAGTAAGCCGCAATATCGACGTTTGAGCCCAACAACCAATGCCCGTTTTTATAGATAAAATAAATGCGACAATCAATATCAAAATCAACGCTGGCAAGATAAATATAAAAAAGAGAACCAATACAGCAAGTACTTTGTAATCATCAAAATACATATTGATAGCACTTTGCCATAAATCAATTTGGCTAACATTGCCGCCAAGATTGAAAGTCATCAAATTAAACTGGGTCGTTACGAAAAGTATAATCAACCCAGTCGCCGCATACGATAACAGTTGATTAATGTTGCTGTGGTGCAGTCGTGTAATTTTATGCTTGCAGCGAGGACAAAGAGCGCATTCGCCTTCCTTAACATGCGGAGGCGCCATTAATAAATCACAGTGATGGCAGGCAATAACTTGCTCAGAAAACATGAATGTCCTTACGGGAGACAACCGTCTATAACGTTATGCTCGGGGGCAATAATAGCTCCCGATTGCTCTACTTACAGCACAAGCTGCAATACTTAGCTAATTTTCAGGACAAACTAGCACAAATACAACCTGTCACTATGCCATTTAAAATTATCGGTGTAACCCACTTATTCGCAATAATTGATATAAATCAGTAACAAAACTTTAGCGCGAACAATAATTCATCAATCAGCAAAAATGACTATTGACAGGGTTGATATAACGTGACAATTATAGAGTCATACAACGACGCACATCACAGGAGATAATTAGTTAGCTTTTAATTTAAACCACACAAGGAACACAAATATATGTATAAAGTAAACATCAGTGGTCAACATGTTTCAGTTTCTGACGAAGTTGTTAGTTACGTAAAAGAGTCAATCTCCAATCTAGAAAGATTTAGTGATCAAATTACGAGTGTGAACGTTAATTTCACAACCGAAAAACACGACACACATAAAATTATTGCCGAAGCGCAAATCCATATTCCCGGTGCCGATATTTTTGCAACATCAACGGCAGACCGACATATTACTAGTGCAATTGATGGCCTAATGAGTAAATTAGAAAATCAAATGCGCAAACACAAAAGCAAACATTTAGATAAAGCACATTCCGGCAACAAGTCCTTTGTTGAAACCGATGAAGAACGTGAAAAGCAAGATGAGTTTAATGCACTTGCAGATCGCGGGATAGTGACAGATTAATACTTCAATCACTATCAACCCAAAAAGGCTGAGTTAATAACTCAGCCTTTTTTGATGGCACAACAATTATACCAATTGCATTAAGTAAGTGATCTTGTTGTGCGTAGAGAAAATCAGCTAAAACAAGGCACTCGATTGACTAATAGCTGGCTATTAGGATTGAGAGCAACGCCATTTTAGTTAATTTTAACAAGTACAAGTGGGCAAATATTTAATGCAATTAATGGTATTATTTATCGTTAGCTAAACTTTCAAGGGTGAACTTCATTTTAAGTTCTTTAATTTTTAGTCCTTTACGTGCGCCGGTGACAACCATGCCACGAGGTGTATCCTTTGCCAGTATCAAATAATCTTTTTTAATTTCAAAAAACATCTGTTCTTTATCTTCACGCCAATCCGTCGGAAACAACCACAAACGATCACAGTCTTCATGCCAGCTAGTTTCAACATAAGATGGTGTTTCATTCTCAAGATCTTCTAAAACTTGAAAGACAAGTCCCTGATACGCGCATATTTCGTCATCACACTTTTCATTGTAATAGGTAAATAAACGTCCTTTAAATACATACTCAGCTTCAAACATCGCATTAACAAACATTGCATCTTGTTCGCTTTCAGACGGCGCAATATTGGGCACCGGACAAAAGTTCTTCTCATTGCCTAATACGGAGCTAGACAACACAATAGTTGCTGCACATAAAATTTTGATTAAGTTTTTCAAAATAAATTTCCAGAGTTTTGAATTACTATCAATTATAAACGATACATAGTTTAAATAATCAAATTTGTCGAAAGGAGTTTAACGGACACGAAATAATGCTATCAAATAAGGATTAACTCACACTGCTTAGTTCAGGGTTCAGCGATGATAAGACACTATCAAGCTGCTCTAATGCTTCCTCAGTGGCCATTTCAATTTCATCGCTAGACAAATTAAGTCCAGTATGAACCTCTTCTATCTCATGTTGCACTTTTACCATCGCATTAAAGGAGCCAAGTGACGTAATACCAGGAAAATGCTGACCTGCAATATTATTAGCAAGGCCTATAATACTTGCCTCTTGTTCAAATCGTTCACTATTACTTGGCTGATGATGATTTTCAACGGTTTCAGTTAACCAATCAGGTAAATTCCAAGCACGGCATAACGCACCGCCAATTTGATGACTTGTGAAGCCCAATACTTTGTGCTCGGCAATGCGAGGCTCTATTCCTAATTTAGAAACAAGCTCGCATATTTTTAATGCTTTTGTGCCTAAAAGATTAAAATAAATTAATTGACCAACGTCATGTAGAAGTCCAGCAATATGTAAACGTTCGCTATTGGGCAAATAACAATAAAGCCCAATGCGCCTTGCTAGTAAACCAGTCAGCACACTATGGCGCCAAAACGCTTCCATATTGATTTCACCGCCCGCTAATCTAGACATCGCCTCAACAACAGACGCCGTTAGAATTAAATCACGAAACTTATCTTGCCCAATGATGGAAATGGCGTGGTCGAGACGTTCAATCTTGCGGGGTAAACTATAAAATGCACTATTAACTAAGCGCAATACAGCCATGGTCATGCCAGGATCGGTATTAACAACTTTAGCCAACGCAGCAGAATCCGTTACTTCCTGCTCCAGTAAATGGCAACATTTATGGTAAGCCTGAGGTAAGGAAGGTAATGAATTAACTTTTTCGACTAATAGATTAAAATCCATTTATATATTCTATGATCTTTAATTAAGGTAAAGGTATTAAAAAATAGTATCACACTAAGGTAAATAAACTAAAACCTTAACGAGCTATTTTTAACTAAGTTATGCTAATAAATTAAGCAGTTGGGATACCGCTATGAAATTTAAAATCATCGTCTTCAGATAAAATAAGTTTTGCTTCTTGCTCTCCAAAAAAACGAATTCGCTCACTTATGTCTTTACCAGCCACCATTTTAGCCAGCGCTAAATAATCTTGATAGTGGCGAGCTTCAGAACGCAATAATGACGTATAAAATTTATTTAAGTCATCATCCAACAAGGGCGCAATTTTAGCGAATCGTTCACACGAACGCGCTTCAATATAAGCACCAATAATTAACTTATCAATTAACGTATTAGGTTCGTGAGTAGTAACATGCGTCATCATGCCTTTAGCGTAGCGACCAGCACGAATATTTCGATATTCGATACCTCGTTGCTCCATAATTTCTAATACCTGATAAAAGTGATGTAACTCTTCTTTTATCAATAACACCATTTTATCAATCAATGCTTGAGCAAAAGGATCGTCGCTATTGGCAACAATCTTTTTCATAGGCGGATTATATTTAGACAGTGCTTCCATTGAACCAACTTTCTTATAAACATATTGCTCATAAGGTTCAAACCATTTCATGACCGCATCACAACTTGATTTATCCAATGCGTACTTTCGCATTAAAAACATCGCTGTTTGACCTGCTTTTAATTCACACATTAAATGATCAAGTAATAAATCAGCTAAATTTTCTGACTTAATTGCTTCTTGCACCCAAGCATCTGGTGTTTTGCAATGTAAAAACTCTAAGATTGGCGCAAGTAATTGTTGATTCGACACTTTGATTCCAAGCGGCTAAAAATTTGGCGGCATATTAGCATGTGTCAAACCAATAATCATTGATCTACTAAGTAACTTTTCAATAAGACTAGCCCAAAGTCGATGTCATACCAATTGCATTAAATATTTGCCCACTTGTACTTGTTAAAATTAACTAAAATGGCGTTGCTCTCAATCCTAATAGCCAGCTATTAGTCAATCGAGCGCCTTGTTTTAGCTGATTTTCTCTACGCACAACAAGATCACTTACTTAATGCAATTGGTATCATTTTTCTGGCAATTACAATCTGCGTTTACTTCAATCCGATCTCCTGTTTACAAAGTAAACTTTTTGTAACGTAGTTGGAGAATCATGATGCCAAAGAAATTAGGTCATGGTAGTTATCATATTCAACTAGATCATCGTGTGCTCATTAGCGAGTCATATGGCAGCTGGAACGACATTACCATTAAGCACTTTATTGATGAGTACAAATTAAAAGCCACGCCATTGTTAAATAAAGCATGGGCAGCGATTGTTGACGTTAGTCAACGGAAATTGGCGACACAAGAAGCAGAAGCAATAGCAAAAGACTTTGAGCTCTGGTGCAAGAACAACAATAGAGCCCATACTGCCATTGTCGGCAGTAACTCCATGATTAATTTAAACTAAATAGTTCAAGTATTGATGACAACGAGTCTCACATTGCAATTGACCATTTTTCCAGTCAAGAAAAAGCGCTCGACTGGCTAGCGCAATGTGGCTATCTTTCGACCAAGCGTCATTGTCATCAACATCAATCTTAGTCATACCCAAATAAACTAAATAATTTGGTGCATCCTGTTTCGCTTTCATGTTTAATGGACATCTAGACGTCTTTAGATAGGATTACCAATGAAAGCTGATACCCAACTAATTGATAGTGGCCGTGAAGAAAAATGGACACAAGGCGGTGTAAACCCTGTAGTGCAACGTGCATCAACCATGGTGTTTGATAGCGTCAGCGACATGAAGCATGCAACGGCCAACCGCGCAGGTGACACATTATTTTATGGGCGTCGCGGCACAACGACCACCTTTGCATTATCAAAAGCAATGACAGAGTTAGAGGGTGGTGCAGGTTGTGCTTTATATCCTTGTGGCACAGCAGCCATCACCAGTGCCCTGCTTTCATTTTTAAAACACGGCGATCATTTATTAATGGTCGATACGGCTTATGAGCCGACTCGCGCCTTTTGCGACAACATGCTTAAAAATCTTGGGATCTCCACCACCTATTACGATCCAATGATTGGTAAAGATATTGACTCATTAATCCAACCGAACACTCGCATGTTATTTTTAGAGTCTCCAGGGTCAAACACCATGGAAATACAAGACGTGCCGACGTTATCTAAAATGGCACATCAGCATGACATCACGGTTGTACTCGATAACACCTGGGGCAGCGGATTATTATTCAAACCCTTTGATTACGGTGTCGATATATCAATTCAAGCTGCCACTAAATACATCGTCGGCCATTCAGATGCCATGCTCGGTACCGCGGTCGCCAATGAAAAGCATTGGCCGCGCCTTCGAGAAAACAGCTACCTGCTGGGTCAATGTGCAGCCCCTGATGACTGCTACATGGCACTGCGTGGTATTCGCACATTATCAGTGCGTATGAAACAACATCAACAAAGTGCGCTAACTGTTGCACAATGGCTAAAACAGCACCCTATCGTAAAAACCGTGTTGCACCCTGCATTTGAAGAATGTCCAGGACACGAATTTTTTAAGCGGGACTTTAGTGGCTCCAACGGCCTATTTTCATTCGTGGTTAATTGTCGCGATGAAGCTAAAATAACGGCCATGCTGGATGGATTGAAGCACTTTAAAATGGGCTTTAGTTGGGGCGGATTTGAAAGTCTCATTCTACCAGTAAATGGCTTGGATAGATTACGAACGGCGAAACCATGGACTGAAGAAGATCGCGTTATTCGTGTGCATATTGGACTGGAAGATGTTGACGATCTCATTGAAGATTTAGCACAAGGCTTGGCCATGCTCTCATAAATTAACCATCACAGGTAAAGCAACTACAAAAAGGGTTAGATGTCACGTACACTAGCCCTTTTTCAGTTCACAAGCCTTACCATGCCACAGCAAAAATCATCATCGGCTACCCAACCATTATTCATTCTAGTATTGCTGGTTATTTTTAGTCCAATCGCTATCGATATTTATTTGCCTGCCCTGCCGCAAATAGCGACTGATTTAGCCATTAATAATGCACTCGCCCAAGACACCATCACTTGGTTCATCTTCAGCCTTGGTTTAGGCCAATTATTTGCTGGGCCGTTAGCCGATCGCTATGGCCGCAGACCGGTCGCACTAATTGGTATTGTTATCTACATCAGTTGCTCAGTTGTCGCTTACCTTGCCAAATCTATCGACGTACTACTTATTGTTCGTCTGTGCCAGGGCTTAGGTGCCTGCGCAACTTCTGTTGCGGCGTTCGCTTGTGTCCGTGATAGTTTTGGACCAGAAAAAAGCGGCCGCATGATTAGTTATCTCAACGGTGCAATTTGTTTTATTCCTGCATTGGCCCCTATTCTTGGTAGTTGGCTCACCAGTGAATTTGGCTGGCGTAGCAATTTTAGTTTTATGACCGTGTTTGGCGTTATTAGCCTAGCGTTTATTTGGTTCGGCATGCGAGAAACTAGACCTGACCACACAATAAACAGTAAATATCTTATAAGCTGGCAACGTTATAAAAGTGTTCTTTATCACCCAACGTTTTTATTTCATGCCGTTATGTGTCTGCTAGCAATGGCGGTTATTCTTGCGTATGTCACATCAGCACCTGTCTATCTGATGAATCAGCTTGGCCTAAACATGACACAATTTACCTGGTGGTTTGGCATTAACGCCGTGTTTAACATCGCAGCCAGTTTACTGGCCCCTAAACTAATGGACAAAGTGGGCAGCTTTATAGCCTTAGCCATCGGATTAGCGAGTTTAGTTATTGCTGGTTTCGCCATGTTTGCGCTGCAAGGATTTGCAACTGACTGGGCGTTTATGATCCCTATCATTGGCTCATCTATTGGATTTGCATTGGTGTTAGGGGCCAGTGCGGGTAAAGCATTGGCGCCTTTTGGCGATCGTGCAGGCACCGCGGCGGCATTACTTGGTTTAATTCAAATGAGTGGTGCTGGATTATTAGTGGGGTTGATGCAGCGTAGTCCGTTAAATGATGTCGATTTACTCAGCGTACACATGTTGTTATTACTACCTTGCTTACTCATTTTATGTAGCCAACGAGGCAGAGCGTGGCACTTTATTACGCGCTAGTATATACCCAAGCCACTTGAAGATGCATGTTTCAGAGCTCGGGTAGGAATCGAATACAAGGCATGATTTGTGATTAATGGCTATTCCCTGATTATGAATCATAACGCGGTAGTCGTTTTCTACCCGAACTCCCAAAGGGCAAGGCGATAAGCGACCAACCGGCAACTGCTCCTGCGTTGCTCTAGCTCCGGTATCCATACCGTCGTACGTCGTTATAAGATATTTGTTGAGAATGACTTAACGACACATCTTATGCCTAGTATTTGGCACGCTTCTCGACTTGCTGAAATCGAGCATCTTCATGTAGCTTGGGTATATTTATCACCTACTAACTATTCAATACGTAATGTTTGCCAGGCTCGGCAAGCTTGCTTGAATTTAGTGGCATCCCCTCCCGTCCTATCAGGATGATGTTGTAACGCCAATTTACGCCAGCGCTTTCTAATGTCACGAGAGCTGGCGTCACTGTCTAATCCAAAGACTTCCAACGCATGTTCGCGACCCACCGTCGGTGATGTTTCGCCGATATAGTCATTATATTTATGCCAAAACGACTTCAACATTTCACGAATTAAGTCACCACTGGTATCGTAATTATCCCAATCAAGATAATAATCTCTAAGGGCCACATCGTGTTGCAACTCAAGCTCAACATGAGATGGCACAGAGCGAGATAGGAAAATATCCATCGCCTGAACTTGCAACCATTGATTAGGCAACAACATTAGTTGTAACTGATAAAGGGCATTCATGGTCAAAAAATTACGTTTAAATAAATCTTTGTTTTCGTCTTCATCAAGGGCTTGCAACAAGCCTTTTTCACGTAAAGCAGTAACCAAGTAGTGAACTTTCCAATGCTGTGGTTGATCTTCCAATAGACTAAGTAATGGCCAAGTTAACGGATTGTCTTGGCTGCTGGCTTTTAATAGAAGCTCGGTAGTAGGTGAGTGTTTTGCAATGTCCATATTCATAAGAAATCTAACCGATACTTTGTTGATAAAGTAAGCTAATCCTAATCAAGTGTGAGCCATAACACAACTGATTACAAAGACTCTCTTGGTATTATTGTTTAAAAATGTAAACTCAGGTTATTATCCAAATAATCGAGCACGCTATGTTTAAATCTCTTGGCCAATTATTTTCCCATATCACAGAGAAAACACCGCAACCTGTGGTTAATTTAGAGCTAGCTATGACTGTACTGTTGTATGAAGTTGCTGCGGCAGATGACCACATCCACACCAGTGAAGAAGCTAAAATACGGCATTTAATTCGCGATAGTTTTAAACTCGATGATGTGACTGCACAAGCATTATTAAGGCAAGCGAAAACCCATCAACACAATGCAGTGTCATTACAAGAGTTTACCCATATCCTAAAAGAAAACCTTGATCGCGAACAACGGGTACATTTTTTACAAGAGTTATGGCAAGTCGCCCATTCAGATGCCGACATCGACAACAATGAAGAACACATTATTCGCCGTATTAGCGATCTTTTATACCTCAATCACAGTGATTTCATTAAAACAAAGCTTAATGTCATCGACTCATAACGACAACAAGCGATAGTAAAAGACAAGCACGCGATACTAAAAGACAAGCACGCGATACTAAAAGATAGTGCCGCAATAACTCTGCCGCTATAATACGAACAAATGACAATTCCATTAGATGAATATGCAAGCCTCAGCTAGCCAACACGGATTTTTACTCACTCAACACGCATTAGACATTGGCTCCAAACCTGTTATCGTTTGTTGGTTAGCAACAGCACAAGGCCCCGTAAAACTTACCATTGAAGACCAACAACCGGTTTTCTTTATTGCCAGTGGGCAATTAACGCAAGCATTGCAAGTTTTACGTGACGAAGGCATCGAGTGCCATAGCAAATCACTTGATATGCAAACCTTTGAACTGAAAAACGTCAGCGCCCTCTATTTTAATAATATCAGTCAATATCGCAGTGCAAGTTACTTACTTAAGCAAGCACTGATCATGACTTATGAAAGTGATTTTAGGCTCGACCAACGCTTTTTAATGGAGCGCTTTATCTGTGGCAGTTTAGAGTTCACAGGCCAAGCCATAAATCACCCAGAATATACGGAATATCGTCAAGTCAAAGTCAGACCAAGCAACTATGTGCCTCAGCTATCCGTCTTATCATTAGATATCGAATGTAGTCAAAAAGGTGTACTTTATTCTGTTGGCCTTCACGCCAGTGATTATCAAAAAGTGATCATGGTTGGCGAGCCCCAGCAAAGCCATGACTATATAGAATGGGTACACGATGAAGCTGCGTTACTTGACGCACTCGAAGTCGCTATCCAAACCCGAGATCCTGATATTATTATTGGTTGGAATGTCATTAACTTTGATTTTAGACTTCTTATCAAAAGAGCCCAATATCATGGTCGTAAACTTCGCCTTGGCCGTGGCCAGAGCTTCGCGCATTGGCGTGAATCCAATACCGACAACAATGGCTATGTCAGCATTGGCGGCCGTGTGGTTGTCGACGGTATCGACTCGTTAAAATCTGCCACCTATCACTTTGCTAGCTTTAGCTTAGATTTTGTCGCCAACGCACTGCTTAATCGCGGAAAGTTAGTCGATAACGTGCATGATCGCATGGCTGAAATTAATCATAATTTCATGCACGACAAGCCAGCGCTTGCCGCCTACAACCTTGAAGATTGCGCGTTAGTTAACGACATATTTTCCCACACCAATGTTTTAGAATTTCTCATATTTAGAAGTCAGCTAACTGGCCTGCTGCTTGATCGCGTTGGTGGCTCTGTTGCTGCTTTTACCAACCTTTATTTACCGAAATTGCATCGCGCCGGATACATTGCTCCTAACTTACCGCCAGATGGTGGTTTAGCAAGTCCCGGTGGTTATGTCATGGACTCTATTCCTGGACTCTATAACAATGTGCTAGTGCTTGATTTCAAGAGTCTATACCCCTCTATCATTCGTACTTTCAAGATCGATCCTATGGGACTGATTGAAGGACTGAATAACCCAGAACAAGCCATTGACGGCTTTAAACAAGCAAAATTCTCACGCGAAAAGCATTTCTTGCCACAAATTATCACTGACCTTTGGCAGCAGCGCGATCAAGCGAAAAGAGACAATGACAGCCCACGTTCTCAAGCCATCAAGATCATAATGAGTTCGTTTTATGGGGTATTAGGCTCAGGCGGCTGTCGCTTTTACGACACGCGATTAGCCAGCTCAATTACCATGCGTGGCCATCAAATTATTCAGCAAACCGCCGAGTGGATTGAAGAAAAACATCAAGTAATTTACGGCGATACCGACTCTGTTTTCGTCTTAGTCGGCAATAAATACGACAGTCAGCAAGCCAATCAAATTGGTCGAGAATTAGCTCAGGATATTAATCAACGTTGGCGAGAAAAGTTACGCCAAGACTTTGATTTAGATTGCCAAATGGAACTCGAATTTGAAACCCTCTACCAACGATTTGTAATGCCAACTATACGTGGCTCAGAACTGGGCAGCAAAAAGCGTTACGCAGGTCTACTCTCAACACCAACCGGTAGTCAGTTAGTCTTTAAAGGCTTGGAAAGTGTCAGAAGTGATTGGACAGAGCTGTCGCGAGATATTCAACAAGCGGTGTATAAACAAGTATTCGATAAACAAGATCCTAAAGACTATATCTTGCAAATCATTGACGATGTGAAACAAGGTAAGCTTGACGACAAACTGGTCTATACCAAACGTTTGCGCCGTGAATTATCGCAATACGTTAAAAATGTACCGCCTCAAGTCAAAGCTGCGCGTCTTGCCGATGAAAAAAATAAGGCACTAGGCAGACCTTTGCAATATCAACACAAAGGCAGCATTAGCTATATTATGACGCTCAATGGACCTGAGCCTGTGGACTACCTAACGAGCATTATTGATTATCAACATTACATCGACAAACAAATTGCGCCTATCGTTGACGGTATTTTGCCTTTTATCGGCACCAGCTATGCACAAATAACCGATGTGCAAATGGGGTTGTTTTAGGGATATTTAGAATAATACCAATTGCATTAAGTAAGTGATCTTGTTGTGCGTAGAGAAAATCAGCTAAAACAAGGCGCTCGATTGACTAATAGCTGGCTATTAGGATTGAGAACAACGCCATTTTAGTTAATTTTAACAAGTACAAGTGGGCAAATATTTAATGCAATTGGTATAATAGAAAGGCTTTCTTAAAACGAGCAGCGAAACGAACGATTGTGATGCCATGTTAATAGCACGTCAATTGCTCGTAAAATGGGATTAACTCGTTGTTACCCACAAGATTAACGCATCTTCTTTACTGGTCGAAATTAAGCAGTGCCCCATCATGGTATCATAATAAGCACTATCGCCAACCGTTAACTTGGTTGGCTCGTAAAATTCGCTATACAACTCAACCTCACCTTCAAGCACGAGCAAAAACTCTTCGCCTTCGTGACGTACCCAATCGCCATAATCATCAAACGAGCGAGCATGAACGCGAGAACGATAAGGCATCATTTTCTTTTGGCTTAACTGTGTTGATAACAACTCATGTTCATAAGTTGGCGTTAAATGAGGAACACCCTGACCTGATTTAGTGATATCACGGCGCCCTGTTGCTTGTGCTTTTTCTGGTTTGGTAAATAACTGCGGAATATCAATATTCAAACCCGCTGCTAACTTTTGCATAACAGCAAAGGTTGGTGATATTTGCTCGTTTTCAATCTTAGATAATGTTGAACGCGCTAATCCCGTTAATTTACCTGCTTCTTCTAACGTCAGATTATTTTGCTTACGAATTGCTTTGACTTGTTTACCCAATTGCATCTTTTCTACCGGACGTTCTTTTTGTTCATTATCGGCAACAGTCATTGAAGGGTAAATATCAGTAGTCATTAATTGGGTACCACGCATTAGGCAAAGTTTGAATGAGCGCCAATTGTTACATAAAAATTTCGTAGGAGAAACACCCAACAAAAAGTTTACTACAGTAGAGTTTTCAACAAATTACAAACAAAGGTTTCCAATTGGAAACTTTTAATCTATTATGTGGAAAACAACCTAATAAGAGAACGATTATGAAAAGTAATTACAGCTCATTCGAACTAGAACATTTCTTCGCATCAGGTTTACCAGCAACCGATGGTGCCGTACAAATGGCAATCGAATTAGAAAATAAACGTCAAGAGCAACAAATTGAATTGATCGCTTCTGAAAACATCGTTTCAAAAGCCGTAATGGAAGCGCAAGGTAGCGCACTAACAAATAAATATGCTGAAGGTTATCCTGGTCGTCGTTATTACGGCGGTTGTGAATACGTAGATATCGTTGAGCAACTAGCGATTGACCGTGCAAAACAAATCTTTGACTGTGAATTCGTTAACGTACAACCACACTCTGGCGCACAAGCCAACGGTTCAGTATTCCAAGCACTATTAACGCCAGGCGATACTATTCTAGGAATGTCACTAGATGCAGGTGGTCACCTGACTCACGGTGCACGCCCAGCGCAATCAGGCAAATGGTTTAACGCTGTACAATACGGTGTTCGTGAATCTGATCTAGCAATTGATTTCGACCAAGTATTAGAACTTGCTCGTGAGCACAAACCAAAACTAATCATTGCCGGTGGTTCAGCTATTCCACGTCAAATCGACTTTAGCCGTTTCCGTGAAATCGCTGACGAAGTAGGTGCTTACCTAATGGTTGATATGGCACACATCGCCGGTCTTATTGCGACAAACCATCATCAAAATCCATTGCCATACGCAGATGTTGTTACTACAACAACCCATAAAACATTACGCGGCCCACGTGGTGGCATGATCTTGACTAACAACGCAGACATCGCTAAGAAAATTAACTCAGCGGTTTTCCCAGGTCTTCAAGGTGGCCCACTAATGCACGTTATCGCTGGTAAAGCGGTTGCATTAGGTGAAGCGTTAGAGCCGGAGTTCCACTCATACATCTCTCAAGTGATTACCAATGCTAAATCATTAGCTAATACGCTAATCTCTCGCGGCTGTGACATTGTTACTGGCGGCACAGACACTCACTTAATGCTTGTTGACCTACGTCCTAAAGGACTAAAAGGTAATGCAGCAGAAGAAAGTCTAGAGCGTGCAGGTATCACTTGTAACAAAAACGGAATTCCATTTGATCCAGAAAAGCCAATGGTTACTTCAGGCATCCGTCTTGGTACGCCAGCAGGCACAAGCCGTGGTTTCAGTGAAGAAGACTTCATTCAAATTGGTCACTGGATTGGTGATGTATTAGATGGTCTAGCAAGCAACCCAGAAGACAACAGCGCTGAAGAGCAACGTGTTTTAGGTTTGGTGCAAGAGCTTTGTGAAAAATACCCTTTATATCGTTAATTCCCCAATAAACGATAAGGAACTATGTAAAACGGCTCTTCGGAGCCGTTTTTTGTTTTCTAATACCAATTGCATTAAGTAAGTGATCTTGTTGTGCGTAGAGAAAATCAGCTAAAACAAGGCGCTCGATTGACTAATAGCTGGCTATTAGGATTGAGAGCAACGCCATTTTAGTTAATTTTAACGTAACTATTCACTAGGGAAAATTATTTTCTAAGGATCCTTTTTAGCTATTGACCGATCCTGCCAGTATGCCAAGCTAGGGCTATGACTTAATCGCCCTAGCTTCAATGAACTTAAACAGCATCAACATCACTGAAATAGTTGAGCAAACTAAAGCTCAGTTACAAGAAGATAAGACACTCACGCCTGCGTTGAAGATGTCTATCGAGCTTATTCTTGTTATCGTTGTTATGCTTGCCAGTAAATTGGGACTTAACAGTAAAAATAGTAGTATCCCGCCATCAAAAGATATTAACCGAGAAAAACAAACCAAAGCTAAATCAGATAAGCTAGCGGGTGGACAAAAAGGCCGAACGGGTAAAACGCTGACTCAAACAGAAACGCCCGATGAGATAGAAGTCATTTTAGTTGACCGAGACATGTTACCTCAAGGACGTTATCGTGAGGTGGGTTTTCAAAAGCGGCAAGTTGTCGATATCGACATCAGTAAAGTGGTGACAGAATACCAAGCGCAAATTCTGGAAAATGCGCAAGGAAAGCGTTTTGTGGGTGAATTTCCAGAAGGCGTTAACAGTCCGATCCAGTATGGCGTTGGTGTGAAAGCGCATGCCGTTTACTTATCCCAATATCAATTACTTCCTTATAATCGTATTGAAGAATACTTTGCCGACCAGCTCGGTCTCCCCGTCAGTGCGGGTAGTTTGTTTAACTTTAATGAGCAAGCCGCTGCACTGGTCAAGTCATCAGGTGCAGAAGATATCATAAAAACGGCATTACAAAGCCCTCATCAAACATTACATGTTGATGAAACAGGTATTAATATCGGCGGAAAACGGCGATGGCTTCATGGCGCGTCAACGACATGGTGGACGTATTTTTATCCTCATGAAAAAAGAGGAAAAATAGCGATGGATGACGCCGATATTCTTCCTCACTTTAGTGGTGTACTGTGTCATGACCATTGGAAACCGTATTATCAATATACCAAGTGCCAACATGCCTTATGCAATGCTCATCATATCCGAGAGTTAGAAAGAGCATGGGAGCAAGATGGCATGCAATGGGCGAAGGCGTTGCAAACCTTACTGAAGGACATGAATAAACATCAAATTGATAACCCCAACTTAGACGAAGACACTAAGCGGCAATACTTAACGCAATATCAAAAAATACTAGCCGCAGGTGAAATTGAATGTCCAGCGCCAGATGAAAACAGCCGAATAAAAGGTCAGCGAGGGCGATTAAAACGAACAAAATCCAGAGCATTGTTAGAGCGATTAAGAGATTATCAAGATGATGTCTTACGCTTTCTGACGAGCACTGCTGTCCCATTTACCAATAATCAAGGCGAGAATGATATTAGGATGACAAAAGTTCATCAAAAAATATCTGGATGCTTTAGAAGTATGCAAGGCGCAGAGATGTTCTGTTTGATCAGAAGCTATTTATCGACTTGCAGAAAACAATATGTATCTGCAAGCCTAGCCCTTGAATTGCTATTCAAAAATCAGCTTCCAGATGTATTTATTGAAGATAAGGCTGAATAGTTACATTTTAACAAGTACAAGTGGGCAAATATTTAATGCAATTGGTATAATTTCGATCGTTAACTCGCAAAATCTAAATAACGATTTACAAAGGGATTAGATAACCGTTGTGGTGAAATTTTTTCAATAATTTCTAACGCTGCACTAGTGCTCTTAACTGCTTCTTGATATGACGTTCCTAGCTTTGAAAAAGAATCACTGCTCGCCAGTTTGGTGAGTTCAGATTGTGCTTGGTTAATATCTTGTTTGAAATTAGGTGATGTTTTGGCTTTTTCGACATCAGACAATATGGTCATCGCTTTATCAAGGCCGACAGACAATGAAATATTAGTGGCTGACGGCTTAGCGCCCTCTTCTGTTTTATCAACGGCTTTTTTGATATCTCGTAGGTAATCCACCAAACTTGCTGGCTCTTTGTTTTCTTCTTTTTCAAATCGCGATTTAAATAAAGAACTGCCCTTCATTGATTGATATTCGTCGTCTGAAATAAGGCCAAATTCATGCACTTTTTCAATCAGTGCCTTGGTATCAATTTGACTGAAATTACCATGGGAAAAAAATTGTTCGCTAATAGCGTGTAACTTTTGAGAACGACTAGAAAGATTTAAGCTTTCGCCAGCGCCAGCATCGGATGCTTTATCTTTACTGACTTCACTAAGCGGCGTGACCTTGTCAGCTTTTTCAATCTGGTTATCACCTGTCGACTGGGGATATCCCGTGTTTACTAAGCTATTGTAGAGTCCAATTGAATTCATCGCCGTTACTCACCGATTTTTGACACCATTAAAAGATAGCAAGACAAAGCAATAGTTGAGCCAATTCGCCATCGAGTTGTGAGTAGGATTTTGTTACACTGAGATCAATTCCAATAAGTGATCAATAATCGTGTCTAGTAAGCAGCAATTACACCCAAAAAATAAGCATCGTGGTCAATATGACTTTACCAAGCTCGCTAAATCAGAGCCTAAGTTGGCCGCGCATATCATCAGTAACAAACTGGGTAAGCCGTCGATTAACTTTGCCAATAGTGTGGCGGTGAAATTGCTTAATCGCGCTATTTTAAAGACCGATTATCAAGTCTCTGGTTGGGATATTCCGACGGGATTTTTATGCCCACCTATTCCGGGGCGCGTTGATTACATTCATTATCTCAATGATTTATTGATGGCGACTCACCAAAACACAGCAATCAATGGTAACAATGTTCGAGTGCTTGATATTGGCACAGGTGCAGGTTGTATTTATCCACTGTTGGGGCAGCGCGCATACCAATGGCAATTCGTCGCCAGTGATATAGACGAGAAATCTATCACTTCCAGTCACCAAATTCTGGCGCAAAACGCATCAATGGAACAACAAATAAACCTGAGATTGCAACCTAATAGCCAGCATATATTCGAAGGGATAATTAACGCGGATGAGTTTTTTGACTTAACCCTGTGTAACCCACCTTTTCATGAATCAATGGCGCAAGCGAATGCAGGTAGTGAACGAAAACGTCGTAACCTTGGCACCAATAAAAGCGGTGATAGTAAGCTTAACTTTGGCGGCCAAAATGCAGAGCTTTGGTGTAAGGGCGGCGAAAAAGCCTTTGTTGGTAAAATGATTGCTGAAAGTAAATCATTTGCCCATCAAGTGCTGTGGTTTAGCTCGCTAATCTCAAACAAAGACAATGTGAGACCACTGAAAAAGAAGTTAGAAAAAGCAGGTGCGCTAGAGGTTAAAGTCGTCAACATGGCCCAAGGGCAAAAAGTCAGTCGCTTTTTAGCGTGGAGCTTTTTGACACCATCACAACAACGTAAATGGTGTCAAACGAGATATTAGCAGGCGGTAGCTTATACCAATTGCATTAAATATTTGCCCACTTGTACTTGTTAAAATTAACTAAAATGGCGTTGCTCTCAATCCTAATAGCCAGCTATTAGTCAATCGAGCGCCTTGTTTTAGCTGATTTTCTCTACGCACAACAAGATCACTTACTTAATGCAATTGGTATAATACCAATTGCATTAAATATTTGCCCACTTGTACTTGTTAAAATTAACTAAAATGGCGTTGCTCTCAATCCTAATAGCCAGCTATTAGTCAATCGAGCGCCTTGTTTTAGCTGATTTTCTCTACGCACAACAAGATCACTTACTTAATGCAATTGGTATTATCTCAAAAACTGATAATGCGGACCTCGAGACGGCGATGCCGTAATCGCATGCATAAATTCTTCAAGTGCTTTTAATTCCTCTGCATTGAGGTTTAGTGGCTTTAACAAGTGAGATGTTTTAGGCGACATAGGATCGTCTTTATCGTCTCGTTGAGGGATACCACCAGCATTGTAGATATTCATAATTCCATCCATGCCAGCAAAAAATCCATTATGCATCCACGGTTTATTGTTCATTACGCCACGTAAACTTGGGGTTTTGAATTTACCAACATCTGCCGGATCTTTGGTGACCGTATAGCGCCCTAAATCTTGATACTTACGCTTGTAATACGTAAGCCCAATATTGTGAAACTTCTCATCGCTAAACGTGGCGCCATTATGACAATTTAAGCATCCCGCTTTGGTTCTAAATAAATGAAGTCCGTGTAATGCTTGATCTGACATACTCGCCAACATAAATTTTTTACGTTGCGGTGATTGTTCACTAATTCCATTTAGAAATCGGTCAAAATTGGATGAGCGAGAAATTAAGGTTCGTTCAAAGGTCGCAATAGCCTGTCCAATGAGTGTTGCCGTTATTTTCTCTTGTCCAAAAACCGATTTGAACGCGCGCTGATATTCTTTAATATCGTTTAATCGCACTTCAAGCTCTGGCAAGGTAAAGTTCATTTCAACAGTATCTTGAATAGGCATCAATGCCTGCGCCTCAAGCGTTGGCGCACGGCCATCCCAAAATAACTGTTTGCGAAATGCGACATTTTCAATGGCTGGAGAATTGCGCACGCCAGTACGTCTGTTGTGGCCAAATGATACTTGTCGACCATCCCCCCAGCCTAAGTCACGGTCGTGACAACTGGCACAGGCAATTTGCCCAGAACGAGATAGTTTAGGGTCGTTAAATAGTTTTTCGCCCAAACGCATTTTTTCCACAGAAAATGGATTATCAGCAGGAAAAACGGGTTTAGGTACTAACCCTAATGGCCGATGCTCAATGCCTTCGCGTAACTGTGGTTTAGGCCATTGATTGATGGGTTTACTATAAAGTTGTCGCAGTTGTTCTTTACTGATAAACGGGTTCCCCGTTTGAGCAGACAACGGCAATACGATTCCTAAACTACAAGTAACAAGAAACCGGCTAATTAATTTGTTCAATTACGTTGTCCATAAAAAAAATGCCCTCGTCTAAACGAGGGCACTTAGTTAATATCATTGATTACTTTACGATAATTGTTTTTCCACTAGCATCAACTTTCACTAAAAATTTAGCTTCTTTTAACTGTGCTTTATTTGTTAAATCAATACAGTTTGCTTTCTTATTCTTAACTAATTGAACTAATTCTTGCTCTAATAATTGCGCTTTACTTAGCCAGTATCTATCCCCTATATCCTGTTTTGGATCATAACAAAGCTGGCTGATAACGACCGTGGTTAATAAAATACTCATAGTACACTCCTTAAAAATTAATGTTGATAACTAATGCCAAGCCAAAAACTTCGACCTAGCTCGCTGCCATTACCTAATGGACCTATACGATAATTACGGCGGTTTAATAAATTTTCCCCTTCGAAACTCACCTCTATGCGATCTTCACCAGCAAGCTGCCAAGCGTATTTAACGCTGCCATCAAGTGTCCAATAACTTGGGCGGTCGTATTTGGCGTAAATGGGATACTTCTTGCCGCTGACTTCGCAGCCACTGCATATACTGGTGGCAAATTTTGCTTGTTGTGACACACCAGTGGCATAAACGACTTCCTGCTCGGACACATAACGGGCATGCGCCGAGAATTGCCATTGCTCAAGTGTCAGTCCCCAACTCGCGTTGACAATGTAAGGCCTATTATAGTCTTGGTTCTCGAGAGAAAGATCATGTCGGCTAATCAATCGAGATCTAGTCGCCAATTCCCAACTTTGAGTTTTAGGATCGAAAGCCCTTTCTTGATATTGAAAGAAGACTAAATCGGAATCGTCGTAGTTCTCTGTATTACTGTATCTTTTAGTCGAACTATCATAAGCAATCGTATTATCGAAACTTTTGCTATCGACAGTGTTGCTTGTCTTAGAAATGTTTAACTCAACATGCTGATTATCAAATTTAGCCATCCACGCCACGCTGAAGCGCTGATAATGACTGCTACCTTGATTGCGCCCAAAGAGTACTGCTTGTGCGTCTTCATTGTATTCACGTTGACGATTGATGGCTTGTTTATTAAATCGATTGAGCCATTTAGTTTCTAGAGTTCCTCCCCATAATTGATAGCGATAGGCAAGACTAAACTCATCACTATATGGAGTTTTAGTTTCGTCAAACCGATAGAGAAAACCATTAGAGGTTAGCGCTGCACGCCAGGCATGAGGCTGGTTTAAGTAGCTATGACGTAGCTCTTGGTGCATAGGGGTCATTGCTTGATTGAGCTTGTAATGAACTAAGTTTGCTTCGTAATATCTATTAAGGCCTGAAGTTAACTGATGTTCACCGTCTCCCCAGATATCCCAACTCACTCGAAGACGCGGCGCAATATTATGCTGCTTAAAAAAGTCATTATAGTCATATCGCAAACCAGTAGTAATATCGACGTTACGATATTCCAATAGCAGTTCACTATATAGCGCGATATTGTTAACGGTTACAGCTACATCACTTTTTGACGATAATTGTCTTGTAGTAAAAAACTGTCCAGCTTGCTGTATATTTTGTTCAATAATAACAATTTCTTGTGCAACTTCTTGTGGCGTACCCAAACTATCAAGCGGCCTACCAAATTCAGCTTCAAGTTCACTCAGAGGCCGCTTTAATTGAGTTTCAATACAGTCAAATGTATAGCTGCCACAATTAATAGCTGACTCGTTTTGCGAGCCATTGTAGATAACCGAATCTGTTAAACGGTTAAACTCCTGACGCTGTTGTTTAACATCAACGCCAACATTAAGCTGCCCTTGAGTGCCAAATATTGACTCGATATAAATATTCGCATCCGCAGTTAGTGTCACCGTTTGCTGAATTTTATCAATATCACCATAGCCGCCTTCGAGACTTACAATACTATTATTGTAATTTCCCCATGTACGACCATTAATATTATTCCAGCTCAGCCAGTAATTTGGTGCGCGCTTAGAGTTTTCACTGCGATTAGCCGCCAGCTTTACTTCTAAGTCTCCCCAAATAGCATCATGCTGCCAAGTGGAACTCACACTGTATCCTCCTCCCTCGATGGTATAGTCACTATTTCGAGCATTA
This sequence comes from Psychrobium sp. nBUS_13, assembly GCF_051201665.1. Taxonomy (GTDB): domain Bacteria; phylum Pseudomonadota; class Gammaproteobacteria; order Enterobacterales; family Psychrobiaceae; genus Psychrobium. Next base: position 3,172,430 of record NZ_CP179210.1, read on the forward strand.
ACATCGAAATACTGCCCTTCATAAGGAGCGTAATAACCACTCACTGATAGTAGATTGTTAGCATCGATATTATGGTGATATTTGAGTAACAGATTGGTGTTAGTTTGCGTCTGCTCCCTAGCTGTTCCCAATTGATCGAGCGTTTCACTTGACTCTAAACGCTGGAATTGAGCGACCAAACCGCTATCAGAAGTTATTGGTGTAGAAAAGTAGAGGTTTACACTATGCTTATCAAACGTTGGCGTAATCACTTCTCGAGCACCTTCACGAGAAGGGCTTTTAATAATGTGAAACTCTGTCAAATCAGTACTAGTTTGACGATAGCTAATCCCATAACTTGGCTTATCACTAGCGTTTTTAGTGTTAGCGTTAACTAAACCACCTGAGAACTGACCGTATTTAGCAGGAATATTACTATCGTACACCTCGATACTATCCAACAAATCTAGATTTACAAACGTCGATTGACTGTGACTAGATACATCTTGCAACAAGTTGCGGTCGGCCTCTCCATTGCCAGTACTTAGCCGCGAATTATTATTAACACCATCGATGTTATAAGATGATTGATGTCCTTGCGCTCCTACCAAAGAAACTTCTGACGGTTTAATATTGCTTGCTAATTCAGTACTCAACGCTCCTTCACCGTATTGAACTCCGGGTAAAATTCCTAAGATATCGTTAAGATTACCATTACCAAAGCGATAGCTTTTAATAAGTTCATTGTCTAGCGTGTAGCTCCCTTGAGCACTGCGGCTCATTGGATTAAGTCGTAAGCCTTTAACTTTAATAACTTCTAGCGCCTGCATTTTTTCAGACTTAGTTACTTTGTCATCTCTAACCTTAGACTTATCTAATGCGGCCGATTTAGCGCACGATACATCCTCGCATTGATTGTTATTTCCCTGTGCTTGCGCACTTATAGCGACGAATACTGTACTCGCCACTATAACTTTTGCTACATTAACCACTACTGACGACTAGCATCCAGTGGAAATGCATCATCTTCATCGTTAGTGCCATCGTTATCGCTATCGACGTCTAACACTAAACCTGAGCTAGCAATCATTTCTTCAGTTGCAAATGGTGCAAAGAAGTTAGGCATGCCGTCACCGTCGGTATCTATCGATGCAATAGGTGTACTTGGGAACGCATCTTCCGTCGCTTTGGCTCGAGCAATGTTTGCTTGTATCGACGCCTTTTCAACATCACCTAAAGCTTCATCTTGACTAATTTTTTCTGCCCGCTCATAGTTACCTATATCGATAAATATTGCTGCTAATGCTGGATATTGTTTATTTTTGACAATGTCAGATACATCAGCCATGAGCTGGATCACCTCTTCAAGATGCTTAGTAACCTTATCTACTGCAGCGGTTCTAATACCTGCTGCATTGTCAGTAAGTAACTGATTTTTATCAATCAGGTTTAAGAAATTCTGATAACTAGATGTATTGCGTGAACCGCTGAAGAAGTAACGAGTTGCATAGGCAATAGAAGCAGCATCTGCAACCTTTTCTTGCTCAAGCAATAAAGTGAATGCGCGGTCATAATAGCCTTGCCCCATTGCTAATTCGCCACCCTCAGCGAGGTGACGCCCAAGTAAACTAAATATGTTAATGCGATTACTATCTTTCGCATCAGTAGCTGCAGCAAGACTTGCCTCTGCTGTGGCTAAAATAGCGGTTAACTCATCTTTTAAACCAAACAACGCTAAGTAACGAGCGCTCTCAGCAGCAGCCTGCACATTGTACAGATTACTTGATATAATAACGCCTTCATCATCAATAATTTCTTTACTGTAATACTTAGTTACTAAGTTATGACACACCTTAGCTGTAGCAATTGCATCTTCATCGTAGCCAGCATCAGGCACTCGAGCATCCAGTATTGTTAAGAGATTCACTAAACGTCCACAGCCAGCGTCACCAGAAACGAATTCATAGTCTCTTTTATTTTGCTTTAAGTACGCATCGCTTTGCACTAACACTAATGCCTCATCGATAAATAACTTGGCGGCAGAATAACGTCCCTGCTCGATTAAACGATTAATTGCGCCGTTAGTTGATTTATTAAACGAAATAATATCGGTGAAATACTTACGTAAGTCATCCTCATTACGAACGGCTTTAGCTAGTGTCAATGCTTGTTCATCTGTAGTACTCGCTGAGACTTGTGCAAGCATACGTGCAGCTTCGGCATCTGAAACTATATCGCCAGCAACAAAATCGTACCAAGTACTGCCTTTAACGATGTTCTTTTAGCAGCTCAGAGTCAGCTTCCGGATATAGTTTGATATATTGAGCGGCAAAACCAGAAGCAACCCAAGCGAACTCATTTCGAGTATTCTCAGCATATTGATCAGCGGCTACCTTATGATTTTCATCATAATCAACATAACCATATAACGATAAGGCAGTAGCTAATGCTTGTTTAGCTAACTCTATCTCATTAAGATCGTAAAGTTCACGGATTAAGTATTCGTAGGCAACCAGTGTCACGCTAGAAAATTGCTCGCCATTCCTATTGGTTGCATATCCGATTTTAGGAATAAGTTTAATCGAGCGCTCGGCCATCGATTTAGCGTATAAACGATTTTCTTCATTTCCCGTTTTTTGCCAATGAGCCACCGCGTCTTTCACAGCGCGATCATAAGCAAAGAACATACGTCGCGACTCTACACCATCTGGTAAACTATTCATTAAAAGATCAAGTAAACTATAAGTTTGCGACTGGCCTTTAAGGTCGCCCATCGCATTATACAGGTCATAAATTTCTTCGAATACAGCATAATTCAGAGTGCCTATGCCATTGGTGGCTAGTACTTCGTTGTAAAGATTTTGCGCTTGTACTAAATATTCTGTAGCTAATTCATTACTACCACGTCGTACATTAGCCCTAGCTGCCGACATTATTGCGTATACACGAGTCTCTTTACTTAAAATTTCTTGAGGATCTAACAACTGTTCGACTTGATTGTCGAAGCCAGCATTGGCGTAACCGCTTACTAAACTGCTATACACACTCGCTTTAACCTGATCATTATTCAGTGAGTCAGCAACAGTTTGCGCTTGTTGTAAATGAGACTCAGGAGAACTGTAATAGTAGTAAGCGCGATCATCATTAGACGCAAGAGATGTGCGAATAGCGATTTCTTTCATCACTTTATCGCTATTGCTATCTGTAACGCCAATAACGAAACTATCGCTGCTTTGATCCAGTTTTGTTACTATGTAGGTCAACTCACCACTTGCAGAATCTACAGTCAAAGTACCGTTTTTAGGTTCTGTCTCAATTGAGTAAGTCAACGTATCGCCATCAATGTCTGTTGCTGACAGCATTCCTTTTTTAGTTTCAACACCTGAAAAGATCACACTATCACCATCAATAACAGGAATATCATTAATAGCTGTCACTTCAACTGTAAATACTTGGGTTGTTCGACCGCCTTCATCGGCAGCAGCAATAATAAAACTATCTTGCCCGTTAAAATCAGAATTCGGCGTATAAATTAACGCTCCCGTATTGGCATCGATAGTGACAGCGCCATTAGTTGCCGCACTGGATAGCGAATAACTAATATTATCGTTTTCTTTATCAGTTGCTGTATATATCTGTGAAAAAGAACCATCTTCAGCAAGTGTTATCGTATTTGACGGAATATTAAATTTTGGTGCTTCATTGCTACTTGAACCACCACAGGCAGTAAGAGTTGCAATGGCAGCTGCAATTGGGACGAGTCGGAATAGTTTGTTCATAGGGCCTCCATAAAAATCCACGACATCCTATTGCAAACCATTCTCATTTGCAATCTTATTTTTAGTTTTGTTATTATATATAAGTATTAGTGATTGAACTGACGCTTCTGTACTCAATGATTAAGTATTAAGAATAGATAGGGTAAGGGATAGCGCGTAAATTAAAACAAGTGATTGAATATCAAAAACTTCCTTGTTTTTGATAGATAATAGTCTAGTGTCCCCAAGAACCGTACATGGCATTAGGAAGAATTAATATATCTTTACCTTGACGCAATAACAGTTGTTGGACATCGGCATTCTTTTGGGTTGTTTTGGCAATATCTTCGATATTGTCACCCACTTGATATACTAACGAAAAGTCGCGATTCCAAAATGATTTCAATTGCTTATCTTGACCCCAACATTGACTCGCTTGCCCAGAGGTGAATTCCTGACGGCGTAAATCTTTGTCATTAATAATATTGATATTGTCGATGGCTTTCTTGTCTTGTGGGCGTTTACCCGTCAAACAAGTCGTTTTATTATCGATTGGAAAACCAACCGATAATAGATTTTGCCAAGTATAGCTATCGTCAACATGATTTCTATTGGTAACCAAGGCTAATTGACCGCCTAGTTCAATCACGGTTTTTACAAATTCAATCGCTCCAGGAATAGCGGTCGCATTCTTTTCATGCACCCAAGCTTGCCAGCTCTCACCGGTGTAACTTCCACCTGTTAAATCTAAGCGTTTGTTGTAATCACTGTTATTTAACAAGGTTTCATCGATATCCATAATGACTAACCATGGAGTTGTCGGCAGTTTTTGTTCTCGAAGCGATTGAGTCGCTTGTTGGTATAGATAACGAGTGAGTAATGGAAACTCCTGACTCTGTTGCGTCCATTTAACCGCCGTACTTAAGCCTTTTGACTGTATTTTAACTTTGTTATTTGTCGGATTCGCATAACCCACAGTGGAAACACTAACGCATAGACCTGCGACTAACAGGCTAGAAATGACTTTCTTCATAATAAGTAACTCGATTGTTGAAGGTGAAAAACACTAAGTGCCGTTAATGATACTTTATAACAAAACTTGTCAATGTGATCTTGATCGATATTTTTTCGAGCCTTACAAAACAATAATTATTTGATAGCGCCTTCGTATTTGGCTAGAGTGAAAAGATGCAGTTAGATTATGGAAAATTTTACTAAGTTATGAAAAAAACAAACATCGTTATTGGATTCACTTTGCTTGTCATTTTACTTATAGCTTTTCAAGCGCAGAAAATATTAGCGCTTTTTGCACCAGTCCCCTTCAATACATCAACGACAGCACAAAACGTTAAACATCATTCATCGTCTGTTGTTGAGCAAGATAGCTTAGGGACATCCGTTAAATCTACTCACAAATCACTGACAAAAATTGTTGAATCACCGATGTTATCTTGTGAAAGTTTTAGTGATGCTCAACGAATTTTTTTCACAGCAACAAACCCGTTATATTGTTGAAGCCGCGACGAATAGTTATTTTAATGGCGTTGATAAAACAACTATTCTCGACACCTTGGCAAGTGAGTACAGTATTGCCACAGCGTTTATTTCTTTGGAAAATATTGCATCAAAATCTGTGCATCATAACGATTTTAAAAAATACAATACCGTGCTCAAAGAGCAATTATCCAAAGGGGAATATTTTTCTCAGTCACAGACTCCGTATCTAGAGATTAGCCCTTGGTCAGAATTTTATGGCTTTAACGGAAGTGCCGTTGAACGCGCAAATTTGCAAGTTATCAATTACCCCGACATAGCAACATCGCTATGGATTAGAACAGCCGATGCGTCGGTACATTCAGAAGACTTCCAAGGACTTCAATATAGTATCGGTCAACTAGCAATAATCATTATGCAGGCACCTTTTACTCGTGCTCAAAAACAATCGATTATTAATGATTTAAGCGCCATCAACAGCGCTACATTTTATTACCCTTCCTCATTGCAGTTGCATCAAGTAGCGTCACAAGGTAATCATCTGTTACGGCTTAATCACTTTAAAATGGACGTAAGCGCCATTAATTTTATTGAGCTGTCCCAGCTCTCTTTTAATACAAATGAGCAATTATTAGCGAAATGGCAGTTATTGATTGATAAATTTCACATCCAGAACCCAGAACCCAAAGGTGACACTTGGTGTGACAAAAATGAACAGAAAAAACCAATACATAAGATCACAAAAGTCAGCCTAAAACCCTATATTGAACAAGAAAACTATTCATTATTTAGCGAGTTTTTAAGTCAATGTATGCTGATTGATAACATGATGGAAATCGGTTTTTTCATTTCACAACAAGGGTGGAAACCTCGAGAAATTTTTAGTGTTGAAAGCATGCAAGACGTCTCATTTACCGAGAAAGCCAATCAACTCAAGCAGCAGTTTCCTGATCAGCTATCTGGCATATTTAGTTTTGAATCCACAAATTCACTCACAGATTTTAAAAACCGAACACAGCAATTATCACTGTTGATTGACCACGGTCTTTATCCCCGTAATGCTAATATAGCGATGGCCATGCGCAAGTTGTCCATTGAGGAAAGTATGACATTAATTAAAAAAGCTGGGGATATTGAGCCAATAAACAAATACAAAGCAACCTTGGTTTATAATGCAGTACTGTCGAACAATCCATCGTTGGCCATAGCGTTAATTAATCAAGGCTATCCACTGACAACCGAAGAAAACGCTCCAGATCCACTGCAAGCGTCTTTAATACCAATTGACAATGAGTCGTCGAAAACTAGATCGCACGCTATTAGGGTCTGTTGATGGCCAATACGCCACAAATAACGCAATGGCATATCAATTGAGTTTATCGAATGAAACTCAATAATCATAAAGAGATACAAACACTTATTGATACGTATCCCGAACTGTACCCTGCTGAGCCAGAGAGTTTACTCACGATTAACTGTGATGGACAGTATATTCAATTTCAATAAACTCACGCGTATTGCACAGATAGTTACAATTTAAATGTACAGCGCTGTCAATTTAGACACTTGTCCCATTGAAATCGACGAGAAAATCGCCTAGAACTAGTGCCTTAATTTATAAACAATAATAATAACGAGATCACTATGAAAAAAGTCAATCGCCGCGACTTCTTAAAAACCGCCGTTGGTACGGCGGCTTTAGCCAGTGCAACAGGCGCTTTATCTGGTTGTTCTACGACCCAACACACTTCATCTACGTCAAATAAGCCGTCTCAACAAGGCAAGAGCGTAATGGGGCTAGTTGTCGATAAAATGGATGTTGTTCGCGTTGGTTTTATTGGCGTTGGTCAGCGCGGGATTGGCCATGTAAAACACTACTGTGTGCTGGACGGTGTTGAGATCAAAGCCATTTGTGACACGCATCAAGAAGTATTAGATCGCGCGGTTGATCATGTTGCAGAACAAGGTCGTCCAAAACCAACAGCCTATACCGGCAGTGAACATGCTTATCGAGAAATGCTCGCTCGCGATGACATCGATATTGTGATTATTTCAACGCCTTGGGCATGGCACACTCCTATGTGTGTGGAAACCATGGAAAGCGGCAAGCACGCCTTTGTCGAGGTTCCTGCAGCAACATCGATTGAAGAATGTTGGCAGCTCGTTGATACTGCAGAGCGCACCCAGAAAAATTGCATGATGATGGAAAATGTTAATTACGGCCGTGATGAGCTCATGGTACTTAACATGGTACGCCAAGGATTATTTGGCGATTTAGTGCACGGCGAAGCCGCTTACATTCACGATTTGCGCTGGCAAATGAAAGAAATAGATCACAAAACAGGATCGTGGCGAACGTATTGGCATACCAAGAAAAACGGCAATCTTTACCCAACCCATGGTTTGGGCCCTGTTTCTCAATACATGAATATTAACCGTGGCGATCGCTTTGATTATGTCACATCAGTAAGCTCACCAGCACTAGGGCGTGCTGCTTATGCTAAGCGAGAATTTGACAGCGAGCATGAGCGCAACAGCCTTAACTTTGTGGCTGGCGATATGAATACTAGCATCATCAAAACCGTTAACGGACGCAGTATTATGGTGCAACACGATACCACCAGTCCGCGCCCATATACGCGTCATAACTTAATACAAGGCACCAACGGTACCTTTGCCGGTTTCCCAAATTGCATCGCAGTTGAAACGCCGCCACCCGCCATCAAAGCCATTTACGAAGCGCAGCACGAGCAAGCATTAAAAGCTTGGCATGATGGCGGCGAACAAGGTCGTAAACCCTATCCGCCGAGTTTCCATGGTTGGGATCGTGACATGGAAAAGTGGCGTAAGCACTATGATCACCCGCTTTATACCCGCATGGGGGAAGAAGCCAAACGCAATGGTGGTCACGGCGGCATGGATTTCTTGATGAACTATCGCATTATTTACTGTCTACGCAATGGTGAACCACTGGATCAAGATGTTTATGACGCAGCAGCATGGTCATCTATTTTCCCACTCAGCGTGGCATCGGTTGATAACCGCAGTAACTCGCAAGACGTGCCTGATTTTACGCGCGGTGCGTGGAAAACAGGTCAACCATTACCCATTATTTCTTAGCCTCATTTCACGCCCAGCGTAGTACGAAAGATTTAGTTACATCTTTGTACTACGCAATTTTAACCCCACTGAGTTCTTTTGTTATGTTATTGCATTTTTTCGGGTACACTCGAATGCGATAAAAATAAAGGACAAATTATGAAAACCAAATTAACCACACTTAGCATACTTTTGGCGCCAGCGCTTATTTTAAGCGGCTGTGATAGTTCACAGCAATCGACAGCAGAGCAAGCTAAGCCTGCTGCTGCATCAACTCAACAAGCAGCGCCTCAAGTAAGCGCGCCGGTAGCAAAGAAAGTACCTTATGTTATCGAAACTCACGGTCATAAACGTACCGATAATTACTACTGGATGCGTGATGATGAACGCAAAGATCCTGAAATCTTAGCGCATCTTGAAGCTGAGAATAGCTACACCAAAGCTAAGTTAGCGCATACACAAGACATGCAAAAAGTGCTTTTTGATGAAATCAAAGGTCGCATCGTAAAAGACGATAACTCAGTACCGGTTCAAGATGGCGCATTTTATTACTCTAGCGAAACCACTGGTGACAACGAGTACCCAGTGCATGTTCGCGCTGATGACTTTAAAGGCACTAACAAAACAGTTTTACTCGATGTTAACAAACTCGCTAAAGCGCATGATTATTACGCTGTGTCAGGTTTGTCAGTAAGCCCTAACGACAAGTTAATGGCTTATGGCGAAGATACTGTTAGCCGTCGCATCTACACCTTAAGAGTTAAAGATCTTGAAACGGGAAAAATGTTACCAGACAGCCTAGCTGGCACCAGCGGCAGTGCTGTATGGGGTAATGACAATAAAACGGTTTATTACATTAAGAAAGACCTTCAGACACTACTAGGTTATCAGGTTTATCGTCATACGTTAGGTCAACCTCAAAGCAGTGATGAGCTCATTTATGAAGAGAAAAACAAATCGTATTACACAGGTATTTGGAAATCTAAAGATAATTCAACTATCTACATTGGTCATGACAGTACTGAAGCAAGTGGTGTATCACTAATTGATGCTAACGACGCTAAAGCTCAGCCAATTCGTGTTATTCCACGTCGCCATGGCCATGAATATTCAGTGGCTAAAAAAGGCAATGATTACTACATCAATACCAACTGGAACGCGACTAACTTCCGCTTAATGAAAGCATCAAAAGCGAATTTACATGACCAAAGTAAATGGACTGATGTTATCCCAGCTAATGACAATGTTAAACTAAACGACTTCGAACTGTTCGATAACAACTTAGTTTATAACCAACGTGATAACGGTTTAACAAAGATTACAGTTCGCGATCTAACCTCAGGTAAAGAGCGTCAGTTAAGCTTCAACGATCCAGCGTATCGCGTTAGTCTATATGGCAACAACAACTTAGACAGTGACCAAATTCGTTTATATTATTCAAGTATGACAACACCGGGTTCTCACTTTGATTATGCACTAAACAGCGACGATAAAACGTTGCTTAAGCAAACTAAAGTACTTGGTGATTTCAATCCTGATAACTACCAATCAGAACGCTTAATGATCACAGCACGCGATGGTAAGAAAGTACCTGTGTCTGTTGTTTACCGTAAAGATAAATTCAAGAAAGATGGATCGAACCCATTACTGCAATATGCCTATGGCTCGTATGGCACAACCATTGACCCATCATTTTCAATTACTCGTTTAAGCCTGTTAGACCGTGGTTTTGTTTATGCACTTGCTCATATTCGTGGTTCACAAATGCTTGGTCGCCCTTGGTATGAGGATGGTAAAAAACTAACGAAGATGAATACCTTTAATGATTTCATCGATGTAACTAAAGGCTTAGTTACTGAAAAGTACGGTAACAAAGATAACATCTTTGCTGCAGGTGGTAGTGCCGGTGGTTTATTGATGGGGGCCGTAGTTAATATGGAGCCGTCACTATATAACGGTGTTGCAGCTGCGGTTCCTTTTGTTGATGTTGTTACAACAATGCTTGATGAGAGCATTCCACTGACAACGAATGAGTTTGACGAATGGGGTAACCCTAAAAACAAAGAATATTACGATTACATGCTAGCTTACTCACCGTACGATCAAGTGAAAGCGCAAGATTATCCAAATATTCTAGTCACTACTGGTTTACACGATTCACAGGTTCAGTATTTCGAACCGATGAAGTGGGTTGCTAAACTACGTGAATATAAGACTGGTGATAATCTATTAGTCTTTAAAACAGATATGGAATCTGGTCACGGTGGTGCATCAGGTCGCTTCAAACGCATCAATCAGTCGGCGCTACAATACGCGTTCTTCTTAGATTTAGTAAAATAAATCATTCAAGTTTGAATAAATAAACCCGCTTAGTTCGCTAAGCGGGTTTTCTTGTTTATGGGATCCAAGTAATTCAAAGTGTTGAGTAATACCAATTGCATTAAGTAAGTGATCTTGTTGTGCGTAGAGAAAACCAGCTAAAACAAAGCGCTCGATTGACTAATAGCTGGCTATTAGGATTGAGAGCAACGCCATTTTAGTTAATTTTAACAAGTACAAGCGGGCAAATATTTAATGCAATTGGTATTAAGCATCAAGAAATAGAGAGCGCGATGAACAATACTTTCCATACGATTATTATCGGCGGCGGCCAAGCAGGGTTATCAGCAGGATATTATTTACAACAACGTCAATTAAAATATCTAATTCTCGAACGAGAAGACGCCGTCGGTGAACAGTGGCGAAAACGATTTGACGGCCTTACGTTATTTACGCCAAACGCCATGAACACCCTACCCGGTTTTGACGCGCCAATATCAAACGGAAATTACCAAACTAAAGACGAATTTGCTGATTATCTAAGCCAATACAGTCAGCAATGCAAACTTCCCATCAAACTGTCAACCTATGTCATTGAGATCTGCCGGCTGCCTTCCGGTGACTATGAAATCACGACCAATAACGAAACCTATATTTCAACACACATCATCATGGCGACAGGTGCTTTCAAAGATATCGCGATCCCAAATATAGCGCACCGTAATACAGGAAAACAACAAACTATCAACCAATTATCAAATACTAATCTATACGATAAGCACATACTGGTTGTCGGTGACGGTGCATCAGGACGGCAAGTGGCCAAACAACTAAGCACAACTAATAACGTCTCTTTAGCCCAAGGAAAACAGCGTCATTTAGTGAAAGAAAGCGTCGCTGGATTTAATACCTTTACACTCTTGCGTTTTTTCGGGCTTTTACGTCTACCAAAAGATTGGCCGATAGCAAAATGGTTAAAACAGCGAGACCCTTTCCCTGATACACAAATTGTAACTACTCAGCACTTCAAAGCTAGTGTTTTAAATTAATTGAAAAATAAAAAATGATCGACTTGCTTGATCATTCTGAGCCGTTATTCTATGGGTCTCTCTATTCAGTAGTTTGAGCAATGAAAATAAGCGGCATCGATATTGAAAAAAATATCGACAACATAAAAAAGCAAATCGAGACGGATAAAACATTGTCCCCATCAATACGTGCCGCTATCGATTTATTGTTGCTTATCGTCACTTTATTGTCCCAACGGTTAGGCCTTAACAGTCGAAATAGCAGTAAACCACCATCATCAGATCCTAATCGGAAAAAGAAGCCTAACGCTAATAGTTCAAATGCATCGGGTGGGCAACTCGGTCATAAAGGAACAACTTTACCGCTTGATGAACGACCTGATATCAACCATAAAATAGTTCTTGATAGAACGCTATTACCACCAGGAAGTTATACCGATATGGGGGTGGAAACCCGTCAGGTAGTGGATATAGAGTTTAAGCGCGTCGTAACTCAATACCAAGCCCAAATTCTTGAAAACGAATTTGGTAAGCGATTCGTTGCTCCATTTCCAACGGGGGTTAATAGTCGAATTCAATATGGTAATGGGCTAAAGGCTCACGCGGTTTACTTGTCTCAATATCAGCTACTCCCTTACGAGCGTATTCGTGAATATTTTACCGACCAACTTAACATTCCACTGAGTAGTGGCAGTCTGTACAACTTCATTAATACAGCTTACCGTCATCTCGATGAGACGAATGCGCTTGAATTCATCAAGGAAAGTTTGAAGAATGAATCAGTGCTTCATGCTGATGAAACAGGCATTAACATTAACGGTCAACGTCAATGGTTACACAATGCATCATCATTAAAATGGACCTATCTATCGGCTCATGAGAAACGAGGTTGTGATGCCATCAATGCCATTGGAATACTACCCGACTTCACTGGTGTGATGTGTCATGATCACTGGAAGCCGTACTATCGTTATGATTGTCAACATGCTTTATGCAATGCTCATCATCTGCGAGAACTCACACGTGCATACGAACAGGATGGCAAGAGCTGGGCTGAAACGATGCGTATTTTTTTAATAGAGCTTAATCAGGAAGTTGAAGATAGCGGTGGAGTGATTAGCGACAAAAGACAATTAATGAGTCGCCTTCAATATCGAGATATTTTAAAAGAGGGTGAACACGAAAGCCCTCCGCCAGCGATAATCGTCGGGAAACGTGGACGCCCTAAGAAATCAAAATCGCGCAATTTATTAGAGCGATTACAGAGTTACGAAGATGATGTACTCAGATTTATGGTGGATAAAATTGTGCCTTTCACGAACAATCAGGGTGAAAATGATTTGAGAATGGTGAAAGTTCAGCAAAAGATATCGGGCTGCTTTAGAAGCAAGCATGGTTCCGTCATGTTTTTTGGCCTTAGAAGCTACCTGTCAAGTTGTAAAAAACAAGGGGTCAGTGCGTCTACTGCTTTGTCATTATTATTAAACGGAGCACTACCAAATATTTTCCCCCCTGCTGAGTAGTTACCACAAATTAATGATCAGGCACTGACTAGCGCAGGCATTAAGTTGTTACCTAAGCTCACTGCATTACATCCGGTACCAACATTTATCGACAACTATTCATCAACGTTTGATATTGTAATTTGGGCCACAGGTTACAAAAATAAACCCATTCCCGTAACGGACAATGAGCGTGTTCAACACCCAAATAGAATATGGCACCTTGGCGAAGCATGGCAATTTAATCGCGCCAGTGGACTCATCTATGGCGCGAAATTTGATGCCAAGATTATCGTCAATAAGATACTCAAAGCTACTTATGCTGTTGCAACAAATGTTTTGTTGACTATGCGCCACTGACCATCGCGTTTATACATCACTAAATAATCAACGTAATGTGTTTTTGGCGTATCAAAATCGAGTTTTACCATCGCCATTTTGTCATCGACGATATCAACGCTTAATATCTTTGCTTGCCACAAATCAGCAGTCGCCTTTTTAAAAACCTTGGCAAACTTTCCTAAGGGAATGGTTCTGATAATATCCTTACCAGTCTCTTTGTCTGTTGCTGGTATTTTTATATCACCATAATCAACATCAAAGGCCGCACGCAACATAGCTTGATCGCCATTAGCCGCACCATTGAAGTATTTGTAAGCCGTATCAACGACCGCTTTATATTCATCACTCGTTTTTGAAGCCGCCTGCACATCAACAGCAATGCTGCCAATAATAAAACTCAAGCCAATGACTAAATTTTTAAACATCCTAGTACCTTGTATTCAATGCTAACCGCTTCTATTTGAACCTTGAACGACCATAAAGTACATCGAGAAAATGTAATTAATTATGTTTTCAAAAACACTACTGACAGAATGCTGTCAGTAGCCCAGTGTTAATCTTTATACATCGCAGCAATCTTGCTAGCGACAACTAAAAATTAAAAAGGATTACAACATGTTAGAACATACACCACTAGTTTGGGCAGAGATTGCAGTAACAGATATCAGCCGTGCACAAGCATTCTATAACGAGCATTTTGGCTTAACATTTAAGTTAGATGTCATGAATAATATGGAAATGGCAGTTGTCGAAACCAAAGATCAAAACATGACTAATCTAGCGCTAGTGAAGCACGATATGATGAAGCCAAGCTTAGATGGTTCAACGATTTATTTGCACCTTGGTGATTCCCTTGCGAGCCAAGTTGACGCCTTAAAGAATGCCGATGTGAATATTTTATTACCTGCGATGCCAATCAAAGACGGCAGCTGCGGCAATATCGCTATTTTCGTTGACAGCGAAGGCAACAAGATTGGCTTATGGTCACAAAACATGTAACCCTTAGTGCGGTTAAATTTACGTTCAGCACCCGCTGATCGTAATGAAAGAGAGATGAAAATGCGCCGAGCCGATAGGTTATTCCAGAAAATTCAATTACTGAAAAATCGCCGCTTAACAACGGCTCAGCTGTTGTCAGAAGTATTAGAAGTATCAACGCGAACAATTTACCGTGATGTTCAAGATCTTATTGTTAGCGGTATCCCCATCGAAGGTGAAGCGGGGGTTGGCTACATGCTACGCCGTGAAGTGGATGTGCCACCGCTCATGTTCAACGAAACTGAACTTGAAGCAATTCAAGCAGGTATGCGCATGGTACAAGCGTGGGGCGGCCACGAGTTATCAAAAGCGGCTAAACAAGCCATGATAAAAGTGTCGGCTGTGTTACCTGAAAAACTGCAATCGTTTAACGCGTTAATGTTTGCCCCTAATTTCTATGACCAAGCACCAGAGTTTCAGCACATCGATACTTTGCGAAATGCTGCTCGCACGCGACAAGTTTACGACTTGATTACTTAGATGCTAACCAAAGCCCTACCTTGCGCCAAGTTAGGCCCTTAGCAATTTATTTATGGAAGGAAAAATGGACAGTACTCACGTGGTGTGAGCTACGGAGTGATTTTCGTAATTTCCGTATCGACCGTATACAAACGATTACTTCTTTAGGGGTATCTTTCGAACCAACCGCTGGTCAGACACTAGAAGACTTCTTGGAAAAAATTCGCCAAGAATATAATGTCGAACCCAGTCCGATAGAGATTTAACACGTTATAAAATTTAAGATGCTTTATTAATCGCCGCACGTATAATGTATACAATCAAAACCAACATAGATTGATACATGATGAAAAAAATACTGTTACTTTCCATCGTTAGCGCAGGCTTAATTGCCGGTTGCCAAACAACCCAACATGCACCCACTCCCATTGATTACAGTACTATCAAACTGGCTAAAGGCAATATTGTCAAAGAAGATGAAACCTACGTTCCAGCTTGGGTAATCAACAAAGATAAAATCAAGCAAGTTCTCGCTTTTGAACATCATTGTGCTGACAATCTAGTGCTGCGTTATCAAAAGATGTCTACCAGTGATATCGAAGAGTCATGTAAACTACTTAAAGATACCGAAACCCGCTTTCATCAACTGTTCAACCGCAAAGGCAAACCACTGTTACACGACAATAACGATGTACTACGTGCCAATATTTATGCCGGACGAGATGATTACGTAAAATACGTAACCGAGCACTTTGATGTGCCGTCAAACAATGGCGGTATGTACCTTGAAGGTCTGCCACACATGGAAAACAACAGCGCTGAATACGTCGCATATTTACGCAACGGAAAAGTGTGGAACCTAAACCATGAATTTGTTCATTACTTGGATGGCCGCTTTAACACCTACGGCGATTATTGTTCTCCGCCCCATGACAACCATTACGGTCCTGAATATTGTCCAACACCAGCGCCTGAACCACCTTATCTAATTTGGTGGGGCGAAGGATTGGGTGAATATGTTGCCCACATGAATGACAATAAACGCGCGTTACAATTAGCCGGCGATAAAACCTATCAATTAAGTGAGCTGTTTTATAACAACAGCGCTAATTGGGACACTAGTCGAATTTATCGTTGGGGCTATTTAGCTGTGCGTTACATGATGGAAAATCAGCGTGACAAAGTAGACGAAATGCTTAGTCACGTAAGGCGTGGCGATTACTCTCGTTATCAAAAAATCGTCAAAGACTGGGGTACTAGCATGGACAGCGACTTCCACGCTTGGCTAGATACGGTAGCGATAGCTAAAGACAAAAAATAAGAATTTCAGAATAAAAAAGGCGAGATAAGTATATTATCTCGCTTTTTTCATGCCACTTTAATTTATGGCTGTTGTCTTGTCGCGCACAATACGATCTCGCGAATACACACATTTTGTGGCTGCTGATACGCAAATGAAATCGAATTAGCTACATCAATTGGTGCTAACACGCCATCCATGCTCTCTTTCCACGACTCATACCCAGCAATAATTTCATCAGATGTGGTGTGAGATAATAACTCAGTTTCAACAGCGCCCGGTGCAATAGTGATAACACGTACATTGCTGTCAGCCACTTCTTCACGCACATTCTCAGAAATTGCATGAACTGCGAATTTAGTACCGCAGTAGGCTGCGTGCTCACCAAATGTTTTACGACCAGCAATTGAACTAATGTTAACAATGGTGCCTGTGTTGCGCGCTTTCATATCTGATAACACCGCTTGCATGCCGTTTAATAAACCAAGGACGTTGACGTCATACATCGTCTTCCACTCAGCAGCGTCTTGTGTATCAATTTGCCCCAACAGCATCACGCCAGCATTGTCCACTAACAAATCAACAGGACCATACTGTGCAACAGCTGATTCAATGGCATCGTTGAAAGAGGCTTTGTCTGTGACATCGACTTTGGCACAAATAGTATTCGGTAAATTTAATGCTTCAAGTCTCTCTAAACGTCTAACGATTAATAATAATGGATGACCAAGCGCACTCATTTGACGCGCTAATTCTTCACCAATACCTGACTTGCACCTGTAATTACGACGAGTTTTTTCATGTTGTTTTCCTCAATATTGCACCTAAGTTTGTATGGCGAATAATAGGAAAATAATCACGAGTGATATATAGGCCAGACTTCACATCATTGTTAACTGAGAGTTACCAATGCTATTGTGAGCGTTGACAGTAGGTCGAAATATTTTCTTTTACAAAAGCTGTTCTGGCATTAATAACACTATGGTTGTTAGTGCAAAGATATAACCTCTCATAAACTGATTGCTCAAGCTGATGAATGTTTATTAACTGTTGTTCTTTAAATGCCTGTGCGGCGTGTAGCGGCAAAACAGTAAAACCAAGATTTAAACTGACTGGCTCACATATCAAACAGATATGATTTGAAAAACCGTGATTGGTAAACTGCTCTACTTGTTCAAACTGCACAAAGTTTTTTTGTAACAGCAATTGAGCGTGATGCCTGCCATCGGGATGATCAATAAACCCTAACTGAATAAGTGTCTGCCAGTTAATTTCTGTTATCTGAGCGGACGTTACCAGTACTAACGGCTCACTGGCTATTTCTTGATAATTGATCTGTGGCGCTTTACTTATTTCCGTCATTAATCCGATGTCACAGCTATGTTCACACAGCTTCTTTTCAATGTCTTGATTAGGGGCGAATCGATAATCGATAGCTAATTGAGAATGTGTCTGTTGTAATCTCAATAATTGTGGATAGAGCTTCAAACCAATGCTGCCGGGAGACGCGATACTAACCTTACCTTGGTATTGATTATCGTCTTTAATGGAATGTTCAAGCACGTCGAACGAATGAAGTAATACTTTGCCGTGCTTAAATAACTCTTTCCCCGCATTAGTTAACGTGAATGTTTTACCCTCTCGAATTAATAATGAGCGAGTAAGCTGAGCCTCAAGTTTTTTAATGTGCTGACTAACTCCTGATTGAGTCATAAATAGCTTGTCAGCGGTTTGGGTAAAGTGCCCCACTTCAACTAAGGTACAGAAAGTTTTTAACCACACTGGATTTATCATTACAAAGTGTACTCATATTAGGGTCTGTTGATCTTTGTGGTTCAAATTTTGTTCAATCTAAAAGGGTTTTGGGCAAGGCATGAGGATTGATGCCTAGTTTATCTAGGTGAATGACGAATAACGCGGCACAAAATCCTTTTAGATGAATCCAACTGACAGCATTTGTTTGTTATTTCTACGGCGTTATCGCCTATTCGTGTAGCCAGCTACACCACATAGGCTCTGCCTTGCAGAAACCTCAAACAAATTGCTGCAAAAATAAACTCAAAAGATCAACAGACCCTAATAATAATTGATAATTTTTTATACTTTACCTTAAGCCATATACTGATGTCATTCACTTATCGGAGATTGAACATATGAGTACCTACCCAAGAACCTTTTCACACATTGGCATTTCAGTACCTAATTTAGAACAAGCAGTAAAGTTTTATACTGATGTCCTCGGTTGGTATCTCATTATGGCGCCAACGGAAATTGTTGAAGACGATAGCCCTATAGGCGAAATGTGCACTGATGTTGTTGGTGCAAAATGGAAAAAATTTAAGATAGCTCACCTTTCAACCGGTGATCGCATTGGTGTTAAGTTATTTGAATTTGATAATCAAGAAAATCCAGAAGACAATTTCGAACATTGGAAAACAGGCGTCTTCCACTTTTGTGTACAAGATCCTAATCTTGAAGAACTGGCTGAAAAAATTGTTGAAGCTGGCGGTAAAAAACGCATGGCTGAACCTCGTTATTATTACCCAGGTGAAAAGCCATATCGTATGATTTATATGGAAGACCCATTTGGCAATATTTTAGAAATTTACAGTCACTCTTATGAATTAACCTACGCTGCTGGTGCTTATTAAACAATTAGCTTTCGGAATGCGTTTGAGCCTCCAATGCATTGACAACATCACTATTAAGCGCATTAATTGTATGATGATGTAAAACGACATCATCATGCAAATCACCTAATTGCTTTTCCAAACTATCAAGTTCAAATGGTTTTAATAAAAAACCTGAAACACCGCTCGCAATGCATTCTTTAACATCATCAAGCTTTTGATTGCTAGTGATCATAATAAATGGCAGCGTTTTCGTGTCGTAAGAAAAGCGAATCATGCGCAGCAACGAAATGCCATTAAGTTTAGGCATATGCCAATCGCATAACACCATGCTATAAGAGTTTTGTTTAATTAATTCGTGGGCTTGCTCGCCATCAACAGCTTCAGTGATGTTGGTAATGCCAAGGCGGGACAACATATCGATAATGATAGCTCGCATATAAACGACATCATCAACGACTAAGACTTTCATTTCCTTCTTAAGCGCACTAGTATAGTTCTCTAGCATCACAACCTCCCTATTCGATACTAAAAAAGCACCACACATTAGACGAAAGTAAAATTGCGATGCATCAAAAACAAGTATTAATACGCTCAAGTTATGAACGAGTTATTTAATAATGGCTCCCTTTATCACGTCTCCATTTTGATTTTTTACTGGCTCTTTACTCGTAAATATAACAGCTGGCAATTCATCAAAGACGTTTATAGGTGCCATACCCGATTCGCCACGGTTGTCTGACAACATGATATTTCCATGAGTTTGCCAGTTATTCCACGGCATTCTAAATCTAGGCTCTTTGGTATCTATCGTTGGATAATAAGCAAACTCACTAAAGCGTTTAGTTTCTTTATCAAAAAAAACTTCATATTTATTCTCTGGCGTTACGCCAACATCATTAAACGTCATTGTTAACACATCGACTGGACGACCATCTAAGCTCATATCTTCGCGGGTATAGGCCAAGTTGACACCATCATCATGAAGTTTAAATGGCATCACGACCCAATAAGAATCATTGATCCAAACCTTATAACCCCAGTCCATTTTCTTGTTAAGTTGTGCTTTGTCTGTTATTTCCTGTCCATTTTCCCAAACGCGCCCTTGTTTGGTATGAACATTCATCAACAATAAGTCGCCTTTGCCGTATTCAATGCGAATATCGCCCGTATATTTGTCCCATACATGAAAACGCTTACCAAAGAATACCCAAGATAAGTAACGTGTGTTGTTATAATTTTCGCGCCCACCAATGGCTTCTACACTGGCGTTAGCAATTTTTAATGCACGTTGATCCATGTTTGCTTGAGCAATACTGTGGCTGCTAAAAAATATTGCGCTTAATACAACTAAGGTGGAGAGTATTTTCATCATTCACTCATTTGTAATTCAAGAAGGCTAAGATAATAAAGTAAAAAACATACCCAAGCTACATGAAGGTGCTCGATTTCAGCAAGTCGAGAAACAGTTGCCGGTTGGTCGCTTATCGCCTTGCCCATAGGAAGCTTGGGGATAGCTCATATCAGCTTGTAGTTTACTTTATTTAGTCACATCCTATTTGTTATTCGAACACACCAAACTCATAAAATACAAATAACAACAGTTCTCATTTGAATTAATATTTAGATCACGTATGATAGCGCGTAAAACTAACTATCCTATCTCTTATGGAAAGCGTAACAATGAGAAAAAACTACTTAGCAAAATCAATTAGTTTTGCACTATTAGCATCTACTGCCGTTTCAACGACAGCCATTGCTGATGAAAATACCGACATTGAAAATATCGTTGTCAAAGGTCAAAAAATAGACCGCAGTCTCCAAGAAACACCAACCAGTGTTGCCGTATTAACAGCGAGCGATCTTGAAACGAATAACATTTCTAGTGTTAGTGAAATCTTTGCCATGATGCCAAATGTATCAGGTGATTTTCGCGAAGGATTCAACATTCGCGGCGTAGACGCATTTTCTGTATCAGGTGGTGGTAACAGTTTCTTAGCAACGATATACATGGACGGCGCACCACTGCCATTTCGCATGGCGAAAAGTGGTGGACTTTCGATGTGGGATATCAGCCAAGTCGAAGTATTTCGTGGTCCACAATCGACACTGCAAGGTCGTAATGCACTAGCTGGCGCGATTGTATTGCGTTCAGAAGATCCAACTTACGAAACAAATGGCAAGTTCAAAGTTACCGCGGGCAATCACGGTCAACGTGAATACGCTTTTGCAGGCGGGACATCGCTAATCGATGACGTCTTAGCCATTCGTGTAAGTTACGAAGACACCGCATATGATGGCGACATTGAGAATATTACGCGCAAAGAAGGTTCAAACTTCGAAGATAGCGAAACGCTACGCGCCAAAGTGTTATTTGAGCCAACTGAAAATGTCGACGCTCTATTCACTTATACCCGCAATGAAAACAAATACGGCCCAAGATGGAGCAAGTTTAATCACGGTGGTTCAGCATTTGACCGCACCGTAGACACCAACTCGTACATTTGGGAAGAGACAAAAACTGACATCTTTAACCTAGAAGTTTCTTGGGATATCAGCGATGAATTAAGTTTCCATTCGATCACTACATACAATGACTCTGAGTACGGCTATAACTGGGATGGCGATATGCAACCAACGCAAATCGTTGTTGATACGCAAGATTTCCGCGTTGATAAAACCTTTAGCCAAGAATTGCGTTTAGCTTACGACGGCGAGAACGTCAAAGCCGTTGCAGGTTTCTACACCTCAAAAGTAGATGTGAAAGACGACGCTATCGGCGAACGCTTCTATCCACTGCAAAGTGCCATTGGCACCAGTGACTTTAGTGTTGCCATCACCGGTCTATTAATGCAACAAGGCCTAGATGCGGCTACTGCCGCGCAAACAGCAGCGTTTGTTACACCGCTTTATCCAAACATCGATCCAATCATTTTAAGTATGAATTACGGATTAAACCAAGAGATAAAATCATCGGCAATCTACGGTGATATCACTTGGTCTGTTAACGATAAGTTCGACATTCTTGCAGGTCTTCGTTATGACACCGAAGAGCAAAGCAACAGCTCAAATAACGACTACAAAGTTAATAATACCTTGCCCGATCCAGCAACAGTGCCTGCGCAAATAGCACCTGTAGTTTCTGGTGTTAACGCCTACTTGAATCGCCTTGCGGCGAATGCATCGGGTATTGGTGAAAAATCAAAAGATGACTTTGATGCGTGGTTACCAAAACTTGGCGCGACTTATCATATTAATGATGACAGCTCTGCGAGTGTAATTTACCAACGTGGTTACCGCTCAGGTGGCGTTGGCTTTAATATCGCACAGGGCGAGAGCTACAAATACGATCCTGAATACACCAATAACTTTGAGTTATCTTACCGTTCAGTCAACTTGGATGGCGACTTAGTCTTTAACGCTAACTTGTTTATGCTGAAGTGGACTGATCAACAAATCGAAAAGCGTGGCACTAGCCAATTTGATACAGAAACAGTCAACTCAGGTAAGTCTCAAGTGAAAGGGTTTGAAACTGAAATCTTTTACACGCCAAACGACAACCTAACGTTAAAAGCAGGACTAGGCTTAGCTAAGTCTGAATTTACACAATTTGTCATCGAAGTCGAAGGACAAGATGACCTAAACTACAGCGGTCAACGTTTCCATGATTCGCCAGAGTGGACAGCAAACATCGCGGCTAAATACGACTTTGATAATGGTGTTTACATCAATGCCAACGCTAAATACCAAGACGCTAGCCCAGCCTACTTAGACGCTCAACGTTCACTAGGCGCAGAGCGTTATGCATTAGATCAAAACCCACAAAATGACGGCCGTACCATCGTTAACGCAACACTGGGTTACAACTGGGATAAATACAGCGTGCGCCTAGATGTTGAAAACCTATTTGATAAAGACTACATCGCCTACTACACGCGTAATGCGCTACCTGGTGAAGGGTTTAACAATTACGGTCAGCAATCCATTGGCAAATCACGTCAAATTTCAGCGAGCTTCCAAATGCAATTCTAATTGTCAAAATAGCCACTTAGCTTATTGAGTGGCTATGCTCCTTTAAAGAACAAGCACCGCCGCTAATGCCAATACAGCAGGTACGCCCTGCACTACCATAATTGACCGCTTAGCCGTTAAACCACCAACAATTGCAGCAACTAATACACAAGATAAAAAGAAGCACTGGATCTGTTGACCAAACTCCGCGCTAGGATGCACTAATCCCCAGATTAATCCAGCCGCTAAAAAGCCATTATATAACCCCATATTGGCTGCTAGCGCTTTCGATGTTTGGGCATCTTCTTTAGACATGCCAAAAACCTTGAGCGTACGTGGCTTTGTCCACATAAACATTTCTAACACCAAAATATAAAGATGCTCAATGGCAACCAGTGCCACAAGTATTAACGGTAATATTTCCATAGTTTTATTAGGGTCTGTTGATCTTTTGAGTTCATTTTTGCAGCAATTTGTTTGAGGTTTCTACAAGGCAGAGCCTATGTTGTGTAGCTGGCTCGATAATAGCTCCTGCATTATCCTAATGAGCTACATCCCTGTAGCAATACACGAATAGGCGAAAACGCCGTAGAAATCACAAACAAATGCTGCCCGTAGGATTCACCTAAAAGTATTTTGTGCCGCGTTATTCGTCACTCACTGGGGTAAACTCAGCATCAATCCTCATGCCTCGCCCACAGGGATGTGGGTGCTTATGCTCAGTCTGGAACAATGAACATGTGCCCACAACCCTTTTAGATTGAACAAAATTTGAACTACAAAGATCAACAGACCCTAGTGGGAATGACGGCTATAGTTATCATCAAACTTTTAAGGTACTTCATATCGTGACGAGCCATGAAATCTTTCTCATTGCGGCGCAGCGAGAGCTGCGTCAGTTCAGCATCTTTAACCAACATGGAAGTATGCATCAAACTCGTAGAAACACGTTCGAAATGAGCTGTGAGTAACGCTGAACCGATAAAAAGACAAATGGTAATAATTGTAGCTAATAACAGCTTGGTTTTAATAGTGAGATTACTAAGCATAGTGCTATCCCTTGCATTGAAAAATTGTTACGCCTGTTCCTTCAGCTCAAAGCACTTACTATCCTAGTGGGTAATAAGTTTTGAACAATTGGCGATTAATTAAACGAAGCTATCCAATCTTTTTATGACAGTAAAGAGCTTTCTAGGACTTTAGTAATAAAAATGTAATATGATCTATATCTACTTCGCAATGGATGTAAGGTAAACTTGCCTTAATCTCACGCCCTAATTAACGACATTAATCATGACATCAACGCCTTTTCTTACATTGGTTAAACGCCTCTTAGTAGCAGCCTTCCTATGCGTCTCCGTAAGTCACTGCGTGAATGTGCCTCAATCTAGTCTTCAAGATGCAAAAATACCAACCACAAAAATAACCTTAGTTGATGTAAAAGAGAGCGATTTTCATCAAATAAGCGCTATATTTCAGGTAAAAAGCGATAAAACGACCGCCTTTAAAGTTATTTCAAATCTATCGAAAACAAAGGAATGGCTACCTGAAGTAGCAAGTATTCAAACAGTTGAGGTTTATGATTTTAATAATTTCTTACTACGCACTGTCTTAGATAGTCCTTGGCCATTTAAACAACGAGAAACTATTACTTGTGTCAGTACCACATTTGACGAAAAGACAACACGCATTGATATTAAGAGCTGCCCTCAACGTTATCCAGCCAATGAAAGCTATGTACGTGTTGAACAGTTAAAATCAAGCTGGCGCATCAGACAGTTAGCAAATGACACAGTCGAAATAGACTATCAAGTATGGCTCGATCCAAAAGGCTATGTGCCTGCTTATTTTTTCAATCAGCAACTACTAACACGAACAAAGAATTCACTGAATAAACTACAAATAATAATCAACGACACGTCCCCCAAATAACGTTATACCAATTGCATTAAATATTTGCCCACTTGTACTTGTTAAAATTAACTAAAATGGCGTTGCTCTCAATCCTAATAGCCAGCTATTAGTCAATCGAGCGCCTTGTTTTAGCTGATTTTCTCTACGCACAACAAGATCACTTACTTAATGCAATTGGTATAACGTTGAGTATTGGCGTGGTTTCACCAGCAGCCCTTAAAGAAGTGACCACCGATAATTTAACATCAGTGGCAGAAAAAGCCTTGCGAGCCGCAACAGAGCAAGGTGGCAATCAAACTGTTGAAGTTAACTTTAAAGCAAGTTAACTTCCCTACATTAAATAGACAGGTAAATTATTACTTATTAACCTGTTTATTATCACTGACCACCATCATTTCACATTTCACACAGTCAAAAACAAGTTTAAGCGTGTCGTTTCCAATTTCAATTTGAAGTGGTTCGGCTTTAATGTTTGGCACTTCTTTTGGACATAAATTGAAGTTGTAACGCAAACAGTGGCGAGTCACCATCAGTGGCGCATCTTCAGTCACGGTATTTAATTCATACGCATCTTCAATATGAATAACGCCGTGCTCAGTATAAAAATCACGGGCGCGTTGGTTAGCAACATTGTCTAAAAAGCTCAAGCTATTGGTTGGATACACCGCATCATCGTTGCGCTTCCACGCTTTAGGACGAACATAATTTGTAATTCGCGCAGACGTCAATGCTTCAATTGCATCGCGACGTAACCCATTTAGTACACCAGCAGGCATAAAGTAATTTTCAACGCCATTAGTCGCTAAGTTTTTTAATTTAAAATCCGTGCTGCCAAGCTTACAAAGTTGCTTATTAAGCGTTGCAAGAGAGCGCTTACTATCTTTTGCTGCTTGATGTTCAAACTCGGTATCAACAGTAATGACTGAGCCAAGGTTATCATCCACTGTCAGTGCAAAACCGCCATCGATTATTGCCAGTGACATATCAACATCAATGATTCGTTTGCCTGACGGTTTAGCAAGTAAGGCTTCAAATGAATGATCGTGATTTCGATATAGTTTCATGCCAACCTTTAACGACGAAGGCATATTAACCACATATAGCTTATTGCCGTCGGCACGATTAACACGCAAACCTTCAGTCTTATCATCACTCATTACCGCTTTTTTATGATCTTCAACGAAATAACCTAGTCCATCAGCATTATTGAAAGTCACGTCAGAATCAACAGTAAAGAAATCTTTGCCAATACTTGCGACAGTCCCTACTGCTTCACCCATGTATTTAGGCGTTTGGAAATCACTTAAACCATCGGTTCTGTCATTGACAAAATAATCAGTTTTACCGCGATTAAAACTCTTATCAGGATTTGGTGTAAAGGTATGCTCAGTGCGTCCGTGAGACATGTTAGATAACTCAGGGCGACGCGCCATAATCTTATCGAGCTCTTGACGGTAATGAGCCGTAATGTTTTTCACATAGCTCAAATCTTTAAGGCGCCCTTCAATCTTAAATGAGCGTACCCCCGCATCAATCAAGGCTTCTAAATTGTCAGTTTGGTTATTGTCCTTTGGCGATAACAAATGTTCATTTTCAACAATGGTCTCACCTTGACGCGTCGACATATTGCACGGCAGACGACACATTTGAGAACATTCACCACGGTTAGCACTACGCCCAGTATAAGAGTGAGAAATGTTACATAAACCACTGTAACTCACGCATAATGCGCCATGAATGAAAAACTCTAACTGCATTTTAGTGCTTTTGGCCACCGCACGAATTTGCGGTAGTGTTAACTCGCGCGCAAGTACAACCTGACTAAAGCCGACTTGTTCTAAGAACGCTGCTTTTTCTGGCGTTCTATTATCCATTTGGGTACTAGCGTGAAGTGCAATCGGCGGGATATCGAGTTTTAAAATACCCATATCTTGGATAATTAATGCATCGGCACCTGCTTCATATAATTCCCAAATAAGCTTTTGGGCAATATCGAGTTCTTCATCACTCATCGTCGTATTGATAGCAACAAAAACCTGCGCATTATAGGCATGAGCAAAATCACATAAGCGTTTAATATCATCAACGGTATTGCCTGCACTATAACGCGCACCAAAGGCTGGTCCGCCAATATAAACGGCATCAGCGCCGTGTAAAATGGCTTCCATTCCGGACTCAGCATTTTTAGCGGGTGCTAATAACTCCAGTTTATTACTACCGACGTCAATAGGCGTCATAATACGCGCTTCGTCAGACAGTGGCAGCGCTTGCGGCGCTTTAGGATCAAATATTTGTGCTTGCTTCATGACTATTTAACTGCATTGTGGCGCATACGCGCTTATATTTATTGCGCGCATTATAGCGTGTTATGGGGCAAATGGGAGCACACAGACAAACAATAGCGTGCGCAAAGTCTCCACTTATTTTAGACAAATAGCGACTTTTCATGAATACGTATGCACCAACTATCCAAAGATCAGTGCATTGATTAGCATGGTTAGCTGTTTTATTGTGGCTTACAAAATAGGTAAATAATGAAAAAGTTAAGCGTAGTAATGTTGGGGATATTAGGCGTCACAGGTTGTATGTCATTATCAAATCAAGTATCGCAACCGTCACTAGATAATGCTTCATATTTTATACAGCCCTCCGCTGACTTTGCTGGTCATTGGCTAACGCCACAGCTCATTCTTTTACCTAAGCGAGACACAGTAACGTCAACATTGATAGTTGGCGGTGATAAACCTCAGAGTATCTCTCTTAAAAAAGTTGATTTACCCACGGATATTGCAAAACGCTTCCCGCATTTATCTGATTTTCAAGGCTATGCACTATCACAACCAACACAGCAGATAAAAAAATGGCTAACTCAGCCACTGATCATTAAACAGTTAGACAACCAACAACAAGCGTCTTTTTCTCGCGTGCAATTTGGTAATTTGCTCGATGTTCTCTATACCTCAGGCTCGCAAGATGCTAACGAGCTAACTGATTTAGGCTCAACAACTAGCAATGGCAAAACGCAATTTAAATTGTGGGCACCGACCGCCCAACAAGTATCGGTTCTAATTTACGATAAAGAACAAAGCGGTCCTGCGCAGCAAATTAACATGCATTTTAACGACCAAACTGGCGCTTGGACTTACCAAGGTGCAACAGACTTATCTGGTCACTATTACCAATATCAAATCAGTGTTTATCACCCTGCGAGTAAAAAAAGTTGAAACGCTGACAATTAGCGCCCCTTATTCGCTTAGCCTGTCAGCAAACAGTAAATTATCACAAGTCGTCACCTTAAATACCAATTGCATTAAATATTTGCCCACTTGTACTTGTTAAAATTAACTAAAATGGCGTTGCTCTCAATCCTAATAGCCAGCTATTAGTCAATCGAGCGCCTTGTTTTAGCTGATTTTCTCTACGCACAACAAGATCACTTACTTAATGCAATTGGTATAAATGCTGATATTGCTCAGCGGCCATTACAGGTTCGAACGTTGTAATCACACATTCAACAACACCATTCTTTACAAAAGGATCATCGTTTAATACGTCTCGTAAAGCTTGTTCACTGTTGTGTTTTGAAAGTAAAATTCCGCCAGTTCTAGGCTCTTTTCTGCCACCAAATATCAAATTACCATTCGCATATTCAGCCGCCAAATATTCTCTGTGTTGCACAGTTAACTCCGGTGTTGCCTTGGTTATATCTGTAAATGTCATATCCACTAAAAACATATACCCTCGCTTTTTTATAATAAATTGTTTATCATCGTCGCTACTTATTTAGTAGCAACATCGTTGCGAATGTTAATGCTATGTTTTTAGAAGCGAAAAATAAAAATGACGACACCATTACCTAATCAACCTGTTAGAGGATCAGATTCAGGCATTCCTATCATGGCAGCCTTTGATCTACTTGGCCGTAAATGGAATATGAGAATATTATGGGAACTAAATCAGCAAGTCTTGAGCTTTCGTAACCTACAGCAACGTTGCAACGACATGTCACCGTCGGTACTTAACACACGTTTAAAGCAATTAAGTGATGCAAAATTATTAAACTCGACACCTGATGGTTATCAATTAACAGCCTTGGGGAAGTCTTTAATGGAAAAACTTAACCCATTGCGAGAATGGGCAGCGCAATGGAAAGCGCAAATATCTTCGTAAGGATTATTTCACCTCACGAAAATAGATTCTATTGTGTTAACTGATTAGTCAGCTGTTGTAGCTGTTCTTTTAAAGTCAGCATTTGCTCCATGTCAGCGGTGCTATTACACAGCATTTCTTGTCTCATGACTAACGCATCGCTTTCTAATAACTGCCCTTGTTTTGTCAGGCTAATCATAACAACACGTTCATCATCTTTGCTTCGAGTACGACTGACAAGCTGCGCGGTTTCAAGGCGCTTTAACAGCGGCGTTAGGGTTCCAGAATCAAGATTGAGTCGGTTACCTAACGCTTTTACACTACTGTTCTTATGCTGCCACAACGACAACATAACAACATATTGCGGGTAAGTAAGTCCCAACTTCTTAAGGTGTGGTTGATACACCTTAGTCATAGCACGACTAGCGTTATAGAGGGCGAAACATAACTGATTCTCTAACGCTAATTCTTGATAATTACTCATCAGTGACTACGCTGACAATAATTTTTGGATGTCGCTTTCGATAGCTTCAGGTTTGGTTGTGGGCGCGTAACGTTTCACAACCTTGCCGTCTTTTCCGACTAGGAATTTAGTGAAGTTCCACTTGATGCGTTTCGACCCTAAAATACCACGGGCATTTGTTGTGAGGTAATTAAACAACGGCGCCGCATTTTCACCGTTCACATCAATTTTTTCGAACAACGGAAAAGTAACGCCGAAGTTTAACTCACAAAATTGTGAAATCTCATCGCTACCACCTTTCTCTTGCTCACCAAATTGATTACAAGGAAAACCTAGAACGCTAAACCCTTGCTCTTTTTTGGCTTGATAAAGGCTTTCAAGCCCAGCGTATTGCTTAGTAAAACCACACTGACTTGCTGTATTAACAACTAATACCACTTGCTCTGAATAGTCAGCTAGTGAAACTTGCTCACCAGCGATAGTGTTAACTGAAAAGTCATAAACTGAATTGCTCATTATTATTGCCTCGTATCTTTCTTTATGATGCCACCAATGTGGTGACATCGTTTTGATAGAAGCATCATACCAAAAATTAAATTGTGTACAATTTAATTTTTAACAATCCATTTGATTCAAATGGCTTTTGCGATCGTGATCGCTAATTAAAGTGACTCATGTGGGCCGAATACTTCATAATGAATACGTTCATCTGCCACGCCTTTGTCTAACAACGCCTGCTTGGCAAATTGCATGAAACCGATAGGACCACATAAGTAAAAATGTCCGTCATTTAACGGCAGTGATTCAGATTCAAAGTGCATTAATCCATTGAATTTATTCGGCTGCTCAGCAGCACTATTGAGATACCACACTTTATAGTCCCAACGCTGCTTATCACAAATCGATTTATTATGCGTATCAAATGAATGTTGATCGACACCTTCACAAGCATGATAAAAGTGCACTGGATGTTGGTAGCCTTGCTTATCTAACGTTTCTAACATCGATTGCATTGGCGTAATACCCACACCAGCAGAAATTAAAACAACTGGCGTTTGACGGTCGACAAAATAGAAATCGCCAGCGGGCGCATACAACGAAACCGTATCGCCCTCTTCCACATGTTCATGTAAGTAGTTAGACACAACGCCTTGAGGGTTATCACCGCCAAGCTCACGTTTCACACTAATACGGTAGCTATTATCGTTGGCTGCTTGAGAAATCGAATACTGACGAATTTCCGTATACTCACTGCCTAGCGGCATAACTTCAACACCCAAGTATTGCTCACTGTGATAATTAATAACGCCTTGGCCATCAACTGGTACTAAAGTAAAACTGGTCACCAACTCAGACTCTTTCTTTTTAGCGGCAACGTTAAATGCGCGCTTACCTTGCCAACCGCCAGCTGCCGCTTTGCGTTCTAAATATAATTGACCTTCACGATCGATAAATATCCCTGCTAAGAAGTCATATGCCGCTGTCCATACTTTCCCAACCTCACGAGTAAATGCGTCTGGTGCAAGCTCGCGCAATGTTTCAATAAGATGATGACCTACAATTTGATAATGATCTGGCTGAATATTAAAGCTCGTGTGCTTTTGCGCAATTCGCTCAACCGCAGTCGACAAATGCGCCAAATCATCAATATGCTTTGCATAAGCAGCTATCGCTTCAAACAACGCTACTTGTGACGCCCTGTATCTTGATTTGTCGGATTAAAGATGTGTTTTAATTCTGGATTATGAAAAAACATCCGTTGATACAAATGAGCAGTTATACCAATTGCATTAAGTAAGTGATCTTGTTGTGCGTAGAGAAAATCAGCTAAAACAAGGCGCTCGATTGACTAATAGCTGGCTATTAGGATTGAGAGCAACGCCATTTTAGTTAATTTTAACAAGTACAAGTGGGCAAATATTTAATGCAATTGGTATTAACGCACTACCTGCATTTTCAAGTAGAGGGATAGTGCTTTTAACAACATCAATATGGTGGTTCGATAACATGTAAATAACTCCAATCGCTAAAATAAAGGCATTACCCTGCCCTTCGCCATATTGCGAATAGCAGGGAAATACTAAAAAGGGATTAAGAAATTAGCGTGGCTCGTTACGCCACAAGATAGGTAAATAAATCACAAAGAAAATTGCAGCGGCTAACGCCCAGAGCGCAGCACTGACAACCCAGGCGATAAGATTCAAATGAAGAACAGCAAGCACGACTCGAATAAGTGCGGCGCTGCCCATTAATAGAAATGCGACACTCATCCAGCCACTAGGTTTTAATGCGCGTCCAGTATGCCCTAATGACACTCGGCTCATCATGGCAAAAATCATTAAACCAATTGCCCCAATTGTTATCATGTGCAATGCATCGCTAAAGGCTAGGCTGCCTAAGAAGTAGCTTAATCCAAGTAATATCATGCCAAGCCCCATCAATAAATAAGACAGATGCAACGACCACAACAATGGAATCGTCAGTGTTTTCTTGGATTGCCAGAAACTTAGACGCCATAAATGAAGCACGCCACCCAAAATCATGATGCTGGCAGGTGTAAACGGCAATTCGACAAAATAACCAACAAAATAAAACAACGCGCCAATTACCGACACACTAGCCACTAATGGCGTCATCCATGAGGGTGTTTGAGGCGCAGGAATGCGAGCACCAGAGGCGGTGAAAAACGGAATAACACGCCCCCCCATCAATCCCATTAAAATCACAAAGGCTAAAACTGCAGTACGAGCAATATGCATAGTCAGCGCTTGAGATTCAAAAATAAACGGACTAGCAATCACGCATATATTCAACAAGCCAATGACTGACATTACTGGCAACAGCACATAATTTCGCTTGTTTTCGCTTTTAAACAACAAACGTGAAAAAGCAAAAATCACGATACTCCACCAGCTTACTTGTGCCGCAATCGCCACGGCTAGCCAACTTGAGGTATTAATATAAAGCCCAGCCCGCACAACAAACCACAAACCCACTAAAAGCAATATCCAGCCTTTAGAAAGACTAGGTAACTTGGTCCATGTTTGCGCCGCCGTAAGAACAAATCCAACAGCGACTGTTGCTGCAAAACCAAAAATCATCTCATGGACATGCCAAACATGTGGCGTCATCACAAAGCCATCGGTAAATGTGTGTCCTAGAAAAAAGCCAACCCAAACACCAAGACTGATAATAGACGACAATGCCGCTAGCAAGAAAAAAGGCCTAAAGGCTAAACTGAGAAAGTCATGATGAAGCACTTTATTCAATCCACGATGTTGCGGTTCTTTAATTTCAATTCGCGGATCTTGTGGTTGTATTACTGCCATGATTAAAATGCCTTATGACCTAAATTAAATGCCCCAACACAGCGTGTCGCATAACCCAGCTTGAATACGGCTGCGCTAACAATTGTCAGCAGATGTGCTGCAATTTGTGTTGCCAATGATAAATGATGTCCAAATCCATAAGATGCAGTTAACGCACCTAAAAACACACATAGCGCAATTACCATTACCCAATTTGCCATCATGACTAATCGCAAATAATGAGTGTCACTCTTTTGATTATCAGGTACTAAATCGTTCGCTAATATTGCCATCAGAAATCACTTTTCATTGTATTGTTAAACCCTATATAGCAACAGCAATGCCAACATTAAAATTGTTTTATATCAATAAGATAAAATACCAAACAATAATTAGTGTCATATTGACACTTTTATTCGGTAGTCATAATGACTACAATGAATCAATGTGACACTAAACATATCGAAAAGCCATGCACCCTATTACCTCAGATTCGTTACTCGAACTTTCACTTGATTTAGCGACGAGTCTCAATGCAAAAGATCGTTTTGAACGGCTCCTAATGACTGTTAGAAAAACAATAACTTGCGATGCCGTTGCACTGCTTGCTTTTGAACACGAGGTGCTAAGGCCTTTAGCACAGCAAGGCCTGAAAAATGACGTATTAGGTCGACGCTTTCAGTTGCAAGAACACCCTAGATTTATGACTATTTGCCAGTCAAAAACTCCCGTCAGATTTAGCGCCACCAGCCCATTACCAGATCCATACGACGGGCTACTTATCCAACATGATGGTGATTTACCCGTTCATGCGTGCATGGGACTACCATTACATTTTGACGACCAGCTCATTGGTGTACTTACCTTAGATGCACTTGAGCCCGACGTATTCAACAACATCGCCAAGCGCACCTTAGAAATTATTTCAGCCTTAGCAGCAGTTAGTCTCAATACTGCGATGACGCTCGAATCTATTAGAAAAACAGGCTATGCATACTCAACAAGTTGTTGAAACATTAGCGTTGCAACCAGGCAATATAAAAAGCAACGAAATCATTGGTAATAGCCCTGAAATGCAGCAACTAATGCATGAAATAAGGCTAGTAGCCCCATCACCTTTTACCGTGTTAATCCAAGGAGAAACAGGGGTTGGTAAAGAGCTCGTTGCCAGTGCAATTCATGCACATTCATCACGAGTTCATGCCGCTATAGTCCACGTCAATTGTGCGGCACTACCTGAAAACTTGATTGAAAGTGAGCTATTTGGCCACGAAAAAGGCGCCTTTACTGGCGCAGAAAAATCACGTGCAGGTAAATTCTCAATTGCCAATGGCGGTACATTGTTTTTAGACGAGATAGGCGAGCTTCCACTTAGCGCTCAAAGCAAACTGCTACGCGTATTACAAAACAACGAAATTCAAGCGCTAGGCCAAGACAAAGTAGAAATTGTTGATGTCAGAATCATTGCGGCGACCAATCGCGATCTCGCTCAAGAAGTAGAAGATGGCCGCTTTCGTGCTGATCTATATCATCGCCTCAGTGTTTACCCAGTTAGCGTGCCAGCGCTGCGTGATCGAATGGATGATGTTCATCTACTTGCCGGATTCTTTTGTGAAACCTTAAAGCGAAAACTAGGCCTTGCCCAAATAGCGCTAAGCGCCGAATTTCTCGATGCTTTAGAACATTACCAATGGCCTGGTAATGTCCGTGAATTAGAGCATTTTATTAATCGGGCAACGTTAAGAGCCAAAGCACAAAACAAACCACCCTTTGCTATCAAACTTAATAAGCAAGATGCAACAGAGTTAATTAACACTGTCGAAGTCATGCCAGAACAGCAAATTGAACAAGTCGCTATTGCAGCAACAGATTTGAAAATCGCTACCAACCAATTTCAGCGCAGCACAATCGAGCGAGTGCTAATTCAAGAGCAAGGAAAATGGGCAGCAGCAGCTAGAGTGCTCAATACAGACCGCTCAAACCTAATGCGTTTAGCTAAGCGACTCGGCATTAAAGTTGAAAAAATTGTCCGTTAACAGCTCACGGCTGCAACACTGCAATTGCGGCCTTGCTCTTTTGCTTGGTACATTGCGTTGTCTGCTTCTTTAAAAAATTGCTGAAAATCAACATTGGCACATTCTAATTCTGCCACACCGATTGAAATGGATAATGATGGCAATTGCGGAAATTCTTTTCGAGCTAATACATTGAATTGCTGTCTTATCCATTCTGCCTTTGCAAATCCACTATCGATATTGGTATTGGGTAGCGCAATCAAAAACTCTTCTCCCCCATAACGACAGATTAAATCACCGACGCGACACGCTCTTTTCATCACAGTGGCGAGAAACTTCAAAACCTCATCACCAACCTGATGACCAAATTCATCATTGACGCGCTTGAAATTATCAACATCAAGCATCAATAAAGACAAGTCACTAGCACCACGTTGTGCCATCAAAACTTCAATCGACTCCTCAAAGTGACGACGATTATGCAGCCCAGTTAATACATCGTGGGCAGCTTGTTTTTGTAACTCATCTTTCAACAAAGTCACTTCATCAATTTTTTCATTGAGTGCAACGTTGAGTGCAACTAAATCATATTCGAGCTCTTTTTGTTCAGTGATATCAGTTGATATACCAATGAACCGGTCAATTTCACCCGCTTCGTTCTTTAATGGTATCTTCACGGTCCAGTAATACAACGTGGTATCAGGCAACTCAAATGTTTCAATACAAGTGACCTTTTTTCCCTTTGTAAAAACCTGTTTGTCAGTGCGCGAAAACTCCTCTCCTTGCTTATCGCCTAGTAATTCATAATTGCTTTTACCAAGGATTTCATCCTCAGACGTTTGAAATAAGTCGCATGTACGTTTGTTGACGTATTTAAATCTCAAATCTGTGTCTTTAATAAAAATATAAGCGCCAGCATTGTCTAAAATAGTAGTGAGCTCTTGTTCATTATCAAAAATTTTCTTTTCAAGATTCTTTTGCTCAGTGATATCAAGTGAGATCCCTAACAAACCATTACAAATACCATTGTTATCATATTGTGGCTTTTTAATAGAAAGGTAATAACGATACTCTTGGAATTCCGGGAGGTAATTACACTCCTCTTGCTTAATTATTTTTCCATTTTCAATAACATCATAATCGTAGATTTCTTTTAGACGTTTACCCGATTCTTCGCCAAACAAATCGCAGTCGGTTTTACCAATAAGCTCTTCAGACGTGAAATTAAACAGCTGGCACACCTGCTGATTAGCATAGGTATAACGATAGTTCTTATCTTTGCAATATACGTAAGCACCGAGGTTATCCAATATGCTATAAAAGTAGTCGACACATTGCATTGAGTCTTCAACGACTTCAAGCGCAATCGCTAAGACTTTGCGGTCACCCACATCAACCGTAGACTGAGTAGCTTTAAGCTTTCGTTTTTTAAATAAGAATGTTGATGGATTGTTTAATAGCGGTACAAAATACTCTTGCCAGTCGTTCTCGCTGATCACAGGCTCAGCTAATTCTAATAATGATTGTGCAGTGGGATTAATATATAACGGCGTCAATTCCTTGTTACAAACGATAAGATAAGCTTGCTGTAATTGCGAAAATATCTCCATAAAACGTTCACCTTAATTTCAACGGTCAGAAAAGTTCACTCAATAAACTCTAGTGAACTGACAGCATGAAATAAAAAACGACTAATATCAAACATAATATCAGGCGTTTTTATCAGGCGAGACGATTACAACGAAAACTGCGGTGGACTAATGTTGAGGAATTAGCGTGAAAAAAGCCTACTATCATGGCACAATAAACACACTATGATATTTTCTTCTTATGGAAATCGATTGAAATAATCAGCACACAAAACAATCGTAAGCGTCTAGGCAAGGCACCTAGACAAGCTTAACATTCCAAGGTAGCAGATATTCAACGTCTTCTGGATTCTTTGCCAACTCGTTTAGGCAGTATTGCAGGTAGCTATCGGCGAACTTGCCGTTGGCCTTCGCCGTTTCAATGAGGCTATACAATATCGCGCTGGCTTTTGCACCCCGCGCCGTGTTTGAGAACAACCAGTTCTTGCGACCAATGACAAACGGCTTTACAGCTCGCTCTGCACGATTGTTGTCGATGCTTATTTGCCCATCATCGAGATAAGTGATGAGTTTTGGCCATTGGTTGAGCCAGTATTTTATGGCTATCCCCAACTTCGTTTTCTCCGGTACCTTCTCTCGGTGCGCTAGTGCCCACGCCTGAATTTTATCAAGGATGGGTTTGGACTGCGCTTGCCACTTGGCCTTTATTTCATCAAAAGATTTTCCTTCCAAGTTAGACTCTACGCCATAAAGTGTTTGGATTAATGACAACACGACATCTGACTTTCCGGTTTTCTTTTTGGGTTGAGCAGCTTTAGCATCGGTAAATTTTCGACGTGCGTGCGCCATGCACCCTGCTAACATTGCCTGCGTTTGACCATAAGCCTGATAGCCATCTACTTGGAGGTATCCTGTATAGCCATCAAGGTAATTAACCACACATTCACCACGCCGATTATTTTGATAATCATAGAGCACTATGTTTGGCAAAACGCTGTTGCTCAGTTTATCTTTGCCCGCGCAATAGACCCACATGTAACAAGTCGATTTTTCCTCGTTGGTAACATTTAACGTCGTTTCGTCGGCATTAATCACACGCTGCTTCAGTAAGTGCTGCCTTAATGCTTGAGTGATTGGCTCAAGAAGCTCGCTACAACGTATTACCCATTGCGACATGCTTTTACGGCTTAACTCTATCCCCAGCTCCCTAAACATAGATTCTTGTCGATAGAGCGGTAAGCCATATTGATACTTCCCACTGATTATCTGACTTAATAAGCTTGCGGTGGCAATACCTTTAGGGATTGGAGATGCTGGCACTGGAGCAACTTTGATTGTATTGCTTGTGTCTTCCCTTTCACATCGGCGGCAACTATATATTTTGGACGCCTTGTTTCAATCACTTTGATTTGAGCGGGGATAAACTCAAGTTTTTCGCTCCTCGCCTCTCCAATTTTGTGAAGCGCACCTTGGCAGCAGTCACAGGTCTTTTCATCATCAGGGGTATCAATAACGACGACTTCTCTTTCAAGGTCTTTAGCTAGCGGCTTGCGTTTCGGCACTTGTTTACCTAGCTTAACTTGCTGGGTTTTACTTTGAGTTATAAGGGCTTTATCTTCGCTATCGAGAGTGTCTTCAGCTTCATTAAAAACCTCATCATTGCCAATAAGCTTTTCAGATTTTTTACCGTAAGTTTTACGCCTAGCTAGCTCGTAGTCCTCGATAAACTGGTTTATCTGTGATAACTGCTCGCTGATGATTTTATCTTTTTCACTCACACTGCCCTGCAACTCAAGCAGCATTTGCTTAAGTTGTGCGGGGTCATCAGGGAGTGAGTTAATGTCTATTTTCATACTCAGAAGCTTAACAAAAAGCCAACGACTATGCGCTATTGAGGGGAAATTAATTCGAGGTAATCTAGAGAGTTTCGTCAATGATCCTTGACGAGAATAAGATCATAATAATGACTGGTAGTTAAGTGTCTCATGGCCAAGCACATCAAAACCAGAGAGTAACCAGTCAAGCTGTTGCACATCTAGCGCTAGTGATTGCTCGTTGATTTTACTGGGCCATTTAAACTTGTGCTTATCTAGTCGTTTATACCACAGGGCAAACCCCGTTTTATCCCAGTAAAGCAGCTTGATTTTATCCTTGGATTTATTGCAAAAAATAAATAGTTCACCGGTATAAGCATCGCGCTCAAGTGAGTTTTCAACAAGTTCAGTTAGCCCGTTAATAGACTTTCTAAAATCAACAAAATCGCGATGTAAATAGATTTGGTCTGGTTCGACAAACATCTTCATGCTTGCAGTCCTTTGAGAATATCAACGATAAACTGGCTTGAGCAGTGGTTTGGCAATATGATTTGTGCGTGTTTTGTTGTGAGCCTGAACACTTGGCTTGTTGATGTGACGTTAGGATTGTCATTATCTTTAGTAATCGTTGCTTTGATAAAGGCTGGCTTACCGGATGTTTTACCTCGAATGTTCGCTCGCACCTTATAAAAGTTGGTTGTTGATATGGCATGCAGCTTACAAAACTCAATGATGCTTAAGCCACTGCGTTGTTGCTCTTCAAAGACTGCTGCCCATTCGTGCTTTTTTCTATGCTTTCTCATTTGACGCCTCTATTTTAAATAAAAGCAATGTTAGTCATTTGGAATTCGCAATGTTATGCGCATTTCGCCAGACGCTTACCTTAGTCGAAAAGGCTTTGATAAAAGCTCATAACCTGCGTAAGCCACCAAAAGGCGTGGTGTTCCATAGCGATCGAGGCTCTCAATATACGAGCGCTGGCTTTAGGAACTTACTGGTTCGTCTTGGGTGTCGAGCTAGTATGGGGGATGTTGGAGCGTGCTGGGATAATGCCGTTGTCGAGCGGTTCTTTGGTAGTTTAAAACACGATTGGTTGTTTAAGGTGCCGCAGCCAACCCGTAAACATATGCGAGACGATGTTGCTAGGTACATGAAATATTATAATGTTGAGCGACTGCATTCAGCTAATGCTGATCAGTCGCCCAATGAATTTGAACATTCCTTTAGGAAAGTGTCCGGTTGGACTTGACCAGAACACTTTTCCATCTCCACAACAAAGGTTATTATTTTTGTCATGTCTTCAAGGTACGAATATTTCTCAGAATTAATATGCCCGCCTCCTTTTACATCAAGCAGTATTGTGGAAGTGTTAGTCTTGAGGCTATTAATTTTAGAAACCCATTTCGCAGGCTCCCAATAGCCTACTGCTGAATCGCTCATACCAGCAGTCGCATATAAATTTGGATACGATTGACGTTTAACATTATCAACAGGTGAATAGCTAAGTTGATACTCAAATATTTCTTTACTCTCTAGCGGGTTTCCAAACTCTCCCCAGTCTTGGATTGTATATTCAAGAGAATCATCAAGTAATGTACTTAAGACATCAACAAATGGCACTAATGCAACAGCAGAATTAAACAAATTAGGATAGTTATTGATTGCATACCCTATTGCCATCCCACCCGCACTAGCACCAGACAATGTGATATTCCCTTCACTAGTCATTTTGTTATCAATAAAAAACTTAGACACACTTATTAAATCGTAAAAAGTATTTTTCTTGTTCAAGTGTGTCGCGCTTTTATGCCAATCTCCCCCTCGTTCATTACCACCTCTAACGTGTGCGATTGCGAAAGTAAACCCTCGATTTATTAGACTCATTTCATACAAAGGGAACTCGGGAGGAATACCTTCACCGTAAGCACCGTATACATACAGATAAAGTGGCGTTTCTTGTGTCGGTGGATAATCTTTGTGATAAACAATACTAACTGGAATTGATGCATCGTCATGCGCTGGTATGCTTATGCGCTTTGCAATGTAGTTATCTCTTAAGAAGCCTTTTACCTCTCGTTGACTCTTACGCTCTAATTGTAACCACGAAGTATTTAGCTCATAACGTACTTGAGGCGTTAGTAACGATTCATAATAGAAGTTTACTTTTCCTGCTTTGACACTCTGCTTGTCACTAATTCCTATTCCATACTCTTTATCTGGAAACGAAATAACAGTGGAAGTATTATTGTCTGTATTAATTGCGACAAGTCTATCTATTCCATTTTTACGTTCGTGAACAATAATAAAAGTATCAAGGAAAATACTTTGATTGATTTGAAAGGAAGTGTCCCTTTTTATAACACTTTTCAATGAAGTAACATCAATCGGCAAAGAGGGGTTAAAGTTATCTATGTAGTATAATTGTCCATTACTATACTCATGATTACTTTGAATATACGCTTTATTACCCACATGCTGAAACTGTATATATCCGAGATCATTTTCTCCAAGCACATCCATCAATTGAGAATTCGGTCTATTGATATCCAGTAAACGTATTTGAGTCAAAATTGGGTTTGATGAGTCTAAAACAAGATAGTTATTAGAGTGTGTCATCGCCAATGTAACGTACAATTCTGGGTTCGCTTCAGCATAGATAATACTGTCGGACTCTAACTCTGAATTAATGAAGTGTCGTTTAACCACATACGGCCGGTTTTGTTCGTCTAATTGAACATAAAAAACAGATGAAGAATCAT
Organism: Psychrobium sp. nBUS_13; assembly: GCF_051201665.1. Lineage (GTDB taxonomy): Bacteria > Pseudomonadota > Gammaproteobacteria > Enterobacterales > Psychrobiaceae > Psychrobium. Next base: position 3,213,400 of record NZ_CP179210.1, read on the forward strand.
GTGACCAAATTACATTTGCATAACTGCCTACATTCTTAACTTCTTCTTTAAGTATGCTTCCTGTTATTAGATTTCTAAATCTAATAACAGCATTATTATCTCCATTACTATTTTCTACCCATCCAACAAGCTTTTTATCTGGTGAAATAGTAAACTTACCAAAAGAAAAACCATCGCCTGAGATCTTAATGTCAGTAGGACCGAATAAGCGATAGCGCTTTCCAGTAACTTTATCTTCAGCGAATACAGTGCGATGATCATTATTATTAATGTACTTTGAAACGTATAAAAAGCTGCTATCTTCCCACTCTTCATCAAGTTTATTGGCATTTACTCGATCTAACAGTTCCTTTCGAATTGTTTTTATTGTTTTTTGGTGTTCATGATAAAACGTATCGACCTTATTTTGTTCACTAGTAAGAAATTTTTGAAGTTGAGCATTATCTTTTTGTAATTCTGGCTCAACACGCAACCACTCATATTCGTCGACATGAGTTATACCATGATATTTTTTTGTAATTGAAGGCACTTTAGTATCAGACAAGTCATTAGTTGACATTTGAGTGCACCCTAAAAAAAATATAGCAGCAATGCTCAGAATCAATGATTTCATTTACTTCCACTTATTAACGACATAGATAGAAATAAGTATAGAACAAAATAAAAGGAGCGCTTTTTTAAAGATACGTTAAGACCGTAGTGGTATAGTGAATTTGGTCACTTAAATAGCAGTGTTATCATACACCTTATCAATTTTAGGTGAATCAATGAATACTACAACGAGGCCAACTTACTCAGCGGAATTTAAATTAGAAACAGCACAGCTTACTGCAAAAATAAATAAACAAATAAACAAATAAACAAATAAATAAAGACAAAATAAAGTAAGCGTCTCGCCAAAGACACATACCTTTCATAAGTTAACTTGGATAGGGTATCTCCAATTTTATTAAGGAGATTAACATGAGTAAACATCGAAGCCTCGAACAATGGCAAGACATCATTAATCTGCACCAATCCAGTGGCTTGAGCGTTAGTGATTTTTGCCGCGACAATAACATTTCAACCACAGCCTTTTATGCAACTAAGAAGAAGTTAACTGAGGAAACATCAAGCTTTGTGAAAGCCTGCGTCACTCAACCGTTAAAAATTAATACAGAAATAGCTCCTATTGTTCTTACTGTAGGCCTCGCCAAGGTGTGCTTACCACAATCAACATCGCCAATGTACTTGGCACAGCTGCTTAAGGGGTTGCATCATGAAGATGTTTGTTAATCCAAGCGCTGTCTATCTGTATCGCGATGTAGTCGATTTTCGAAAGTCCATCGATGGCCTTATTGCTATTGTAGAGCAAGAGCTTAAATACGATGCCTACACCGGCGCACTGTTCTTATTCTCTAATAAAGCCAAAGATAAATTGAAATTAGTCTATTGGGATAAAACGGGCTTTGCCCTGTGGTATAAACGCCTTGAAAAACACAAATTCAAATGGCCAAGTCAACTTGATAGCGAGGATGTTGTGTTAACAGAGCAACAACTCACTTGGCTATTGTCTGGTTACGATGTCCTTGGTCATCAAGAATTACATTATCAGTCCGATCTGGGATAGCGCAATACACAAGTCAACGATCGTTGACACGATCTGATTTTCTATTTGAGCTGAACAGTCACAATGGCGCTATAACATTGCTACACTGGCGGCATGAAATTTGATGACAACTCATTGCCCAACGACCCAGAACAACTCAAGAGCATGCTGCTTGAGTTGCAGTACGTTGTGCAAAAGCAAAATAAAGAGTTAGCGCAGCAAAAGTCTCTCTATCAAGAACTACTTGATGCGTATAACGCCAAACTTGCCAAAGAATACGGCAAAAAGTCAGAGAAAATGCCAGGGGCTGGTGAAGTATTTAACGAAGTAGAAGCTCAATTGGATGACATAGAAACGCTGTCTGACACAGAAAAAGCGCTCCTCATCGCCAATGATGAACCACACACCGAAAAAGCAAAACCCAAGCGCACACCATTACCCGAGGCCTTACCTCGCAAAGAGGTGGTGGTTGATTTACACGACGACGCTAAAGTCTGTGGTCACTGTCAAAGTGCGTTACATAAAATGGGTGAAGCAGAAAGTGAAACGCTAAAATTTGTACCTGCTCATATCAAGGTTATTAAAACCGTTCGTCCAAAGTACGCATGCAGAGCGTGTGAAAAAGAGGGCATACAAAGTGATATCCAGATAGCGCCAATGCCGTCTACTCCTATCCCTAAAAGTATTGCTACGCCAAGTTTACTCAGTCAAATCATTACCTGTAAGTATCAGTTTGGCTTACCGTTGTATCGACAAGAAACGTGGTTTGGCGATATCGGCATAACGATTAATCGTAAAACCATGTCAAGTTGGATGGTTCGTTGTAGCGAACTGCTTGAACCGTTGTATGACACACTCAAAATACAGTTACTCCAACAACCTGCGATTCATGCGGATGAAACACCGCTCAAGGTTATCAAAGCTAACAAAGCGACCAGCTATATGTGGTTATATTGTTGCGGTGATGACAAACCTGAAGGTAAGACAAACATCGTCTTATTTGATTATCACAACAGTCGTGCAGGACAATGCGCCATTGATTTTCTCGATGATTACTCAGGTTACATGCACGTTGATGGCTACAAAGGTTATGAAAAAACCAGCGCCACTTTAGTGGCTTGTCTTGCTCATATCCGTCGCAAGTTCATTGAAGCAAAAGGCAACAACAAGACAACCGGTAAAGCCGACGTAGCGCTTAACTTCATTGGTAAACTCTATGGTATAGAGCAATCGATTAAAGAGATGAAGGACGATGAAAAATACAAGGCTCGCCAACAACAAGCCAAACCCATTGTCGAAGAATTTTATCACTGGCTTGTAGAGCACAAAGATAAACTGTCTCCGCAAAGGCCGCTGTCAAAAGCCATTACCTATGCACTGAATCAGTATGAAAAATTCAAACGCTACCTTGATGATGGTAAGTTAAGTATTGATAACAATCGTGCAGAACGAGCCATCAAACCGTTTGTGATTGGACGCAAGGCTTGGTTGTTTTCCCATACCCCAAGAGGTGCGAAAGCCAGCGCCATTCTCTATAGTTTGGTGGAAACCGCTAAGGCTAACGGCCTTGTCGTACATGACTATATATCCCACTGTTTAGAGCAGATTGCTGAAAATCCTGATGCTCTTGAATCACTAATGCCTTGGAATTTTAAATAGCTAGGTGTCGTTGCCTAGACGCTTACCTTTTTGTAACTAACCTGAGATCGGCTTAAGAAACGACGATCTGATTCATCTCAACGTCAGTGATATTTAGTTGTGGTTTGTTTTCTTTCAGAGAATAAGCCACAAGCCCAGCAATGAGATTTAACATTAAGCCATTCATGCTTCTATGTCTGGAATGCTCAATTTGTGAAATGTTTTTCAATTGGTCATTGATTGTTTCAATAATAAATCGCCTAGATAGCATGGCCCTATCCCAAATAGACAGTACCTTTGCTTTCATATTTTTTCGCACATTTGTTACTAAAGTGACTCCTTGTTCTAGCAAATTACTTTCTAATGCTTTACTTATGTAGCCCTTATCAGCATAGAGTTTATCTGGCAGGTCTGATGCCATACCTTCAACGGGTTGAGTATCATGCACGTTCGCAGCCGTTATTTTCGCTGCAACAATCTCCCCTAGGTGATTCACTATCAAATGGAGCTTAAATCCAAAATACCAGCCCATAGTCCCTTTACCTCGTTTAGCAATTCCATCAAATGTTTTGTGGCGTGGGATTCTTAAATTGTGGCAAACTTTAATGCTTGTAGAGTCAATAAATTCAAGGCCTGTAGGCTGCCCCTTAATCGCAGAAAAATAACTGCACAACGGCACTAATGTCGTTGGCATGACTTCTAAAAATCGTGTGTAACTAAGCAAGTATGGGAATTGTTTTTTGTAAAAACGCTGAATGAACCCGATGTAATAGTTTTTAAAGTCTCTGTGATTCGACATATGGAATAAAATAACGATAGTCATCACTTCACTTGTGGCCATTCGACCTTTACGCTGCCGCTTTCTCGTCCCATCAGACAGTAATTGCTTTTCCCATTGAGGAATAAAAACTTCACAAAAATCATCGACATCACAAAATATTTCAACTAACTTATCCATACGCTCACCGTTTATAGTGTTTAAATCGTTTCTTGTTCGAAAGATCTGATCACTAGGTGGGCTATTAGTTCAATTTTTATCCCGAGTTCAGGTTAACTACTCAGCACTTCAAAGCTAGTGTTTTAAATTAATTGAAAAATAAAAAATGATCGACTTGCTTGATCATTCTGAGCCGTTATTCTATGGGTCTCTCTATTCAGTAGTTTGAGCAATGAAAATAAGCGGCATCGATATTGAAAAAAATATCGACAACATAAAAAAGCAAATCGAGACGGATAAAACATTGTCCCCATCAATACGTGCCGCTATCGATTTATTGTTGCTTATCGTCACTTTATTGTCCCAACGGTTAGGCCTTAACAGTCGAAATAGCAGTAAACCACCATCATCAGATCCTAATCGGAAAAAGAAGCCTAACGCTAATAGTTCAAATGCATCGGGTGGGCAACTCGGTCATAAAGGAACAACTTTACCGCTTGATGAACGACCTGATATCAACCATAAAATAGTTCTTGATAGAACGCTATTACCACCAGGAAGTTATACCGATATGGGGGTGGAAACCCGTCAGGTAGTGGATATAGAGTTTAAGCGCGTCGTAACTCAATACCAAGCCCAAATTCTTGAAAACGAATTTGGTAAGCGATTCGTTGCTCCATTTCCAACGGGGGTTAATAGTCGAATTCAATATGGTAATGGGCTAAAGGCTCACGCGGTTTACTTGTCTCAATATCAGCTACTCCCTTACGAGCGTATTCGTGAATATTTTACCGACCAACTTAACATTCCACTGAGTAGTGGCAGTCTGTACAACTTCATTAATACAGCTTACCGTCATCTCGATGAGACGAATGCGCTTGAATTCATCAAGGAAAGTTTGAAGAATGAATCAGTGCTTCATGCTGATGAAACAGGCATTAACATTAACGGTCAACGTCAATGGTTACACAATGCATCATCATTAAAATGGACCTATCTATCGGCTCATGAGAAACGAGGTTGTGATGCCATCAATGCCATTGGAATACTACCCGACTTCACTGGTGTGATGTGTCATGATCACTGGAAGCCGTACTATCGTTATGATTGTCAACATGCTTTATGCAATGCTCATCATCTGCGAGAACTCACACGTGCATACGAACAGGATGGCAAGAGCTGGGCTGAAACGATGCGTATTTTTTTAATAGAGCTTAATCAGGAAGTTGAAGATAGCGGTGGAGTGATTAGCGACAAAAGACAATTAATGAGTCGCCTTCAATATCGAGATATTTTAAAAGAGGGTGAACACGAAAGCCCTCCGCCAGCGATAATCGTCGGGAAACGTGGACGCCCTAAGAAATCAAAATCGCGCAATTTATTAGAGCGATTACAGAGTTACGAAGATGATGTACTCAGATTTATGGTGGATAAAATTGTGCCTTTCACGAACAATCAGGGTGAAAATGATTTGAGAATGGTGAAAGTTCAGCAAAAGATATCGGGCTGCTTTAGAAGCAAGCATGGTTCCGTCATGTTTTTTGGCCTTAGAAGCTACCTGTCAAGTTGTAAAAAACAAGGGGTCAGTGCGTCTACTGCTTTGTCATTATTATTAAACGGAGCACTACCAAATATCTTCCCCCCTGCTGAGTAGTTACACCTTTTTTTTGTCTCTTTATTGGTATAGCCTGCTTTCAAAAATGCTTGTATCTGGTATCGTTCTTCATTGGTCAGCTGTGCATAGCTCATGTGCAGTTTCCTTTGGCGGGGAAAATGGCACCTGAGTACATCAGCTGACCAACCCCCTAGAAGTTGCACTTACGAGTTGAACTCAAGGTGCCAAGGCAGATTCTTTTGCCTCAGTAAAATATTGTTTTATTTTGAGTTAAAATGATTTTCTAATTCTGATAATTTATGTGAATAATGTCTTTTCTGCGGATACATATATACGCTTAATAGGGTACTGGATTCCATTAATGGCCATAAATTACCATCCACAACATTGCCCGTAGAAAGATATTCAATCTTCTTCATCTTTGGTATGAATTCTACTGAAATGGCATGACTAATATTTAATTCTTTAATGCTATCATTACCAGCCAGAGCAGAGTAATCAGTAAGTTTTTTGGCGCTTTCTATAAGCAAATACTCTAAACTTTTACTAATAGATGCAGCGTTAATATCTTTCAACTTTGGAGCGCCTCGAATTATTAATTCTTTTAGAGAGGTTAGTTTATCGATTCCATCCAAGCTTTCAATTCCAGTTGTTAATAAGCGTAAATATTGTAGGTTTTTGAAGCTTCCTAGAAACTTTAAATTCCTCGACCTAGGATGTAAATAAAGGTGGGTTACTGTATTGCAGCTCTCTGCAAATTCAATTTCGTCCTCTAAATTTTCTGACAAAATAGCTCTTAATTTAGGGAATTTCGAGATGTCAATTTTAAAGTTTTTTATTGTTTCCAATTCAAGTAGGTTTTTTAAGCCATATATCGGTTTAATATCTGTCTTTTTAGATAATAAGAAGCCTATACCAAAGGATTCTATGTCTATTAGTTTAGATAAAAAACTTAAATCTACTACAGGTTTTGACCTTCCCGCCAAGTGGGACTCTAAAACTATATTTTTACAACCACTTTTCTTTACATACTTGATACCTTCATCCAGTCTTTCAATAAATATTCTAACCCTTTTTTCATCCTCCCCGAGATGATTTTTGGCACCATACTCTTCATAAGCTAGTTCTGTCCTGCTCATATTTTACACCGCGTTGATCTGGCAGCTTTATTTCGGTCATCTTTATTTTTGTCAAACAACTTTTTCAGCTTTATCGCAAGATTATTTGCTTTCTCTTTTTTAGTACTGGTCGCACTGTTATATGCAGTGTATCCAGACATTGTTCTATTAGAATACCCCAAGGGGATGGATTTTTTGCCATGTTGATCTATGTTTTTAAAGCCAGCATCTCTCATAGCAGCATATTCGACCATTTTGCCCAAATCATTGTCACCATCTGTACTAATGCTCGCTTCTCCTAGTAAGCAGTCATCTGTTTTTTTCCTATTTTCGGCTTTCTGCGATGTTTTCATACGGGAAGACTCACCTTTACCGATATACATTCCGCCTTTGGCATACTCAAATATATACGCACCACCAGTGCCTGCTAGACCTAAAGGATCTACCCAATAAGTTGGATTAGGGCCATACACATAAGAGTTTTCCCCACCCAAAAGTCCAATCGGATCTTGGCTAACAAACCGCCCGACATCCGGATCATAATACCGGAACCGATTATAATGCAATCCCGTCTCTTCGTCGAAGTACTGCCCCTGAAATCGCAGATTTTGATTGTACATGTCAACAACGGTTTAAAATTGACCCACTTTTTCAGTAATTCATCGATTGAAAACTGACCCAGTTAGTCTTGATAGGTATCAATAATACCCGCTTTTCTTTTTTCTCTTAATCGATAGCTTTCGCCAGTTAATTGCAACACATGAGAGTGATGTAGTACGCGATCTAACATGGCCGCTGTTAAAGTTGCATCATCTGAAAAGGCGCTCGGCCACTGTCCAAAGGGTAAATTGCTCGTTAGAATCAAACTGCCTTTTTCATAACGCTTGGCAATGACATTAAAAAATAGATTTGCTTCATCACGGCCAAATGGTAAATAGCCTATCTCATCGATGATTAGCAACCGAGGAGCAAGAATAGAGCGTTGCATGTAGCTTTTCAATTTTCCTTGCCGCTGTGCACTGCTTAGCTGAAGCATTAAATCTGCGGCACTGGTAAAACGTGTTTTCTTGCGTTGCTCAATGGCTTTATAACCTAACGCAATGGCTAAGTGTGTTTTACCTGTACCACTTGGACCTAGTAAAATGACATTCTCACACCGCTCAATAAAGGCAAGCGAGCTTAGCTCCGTTATCGCTTTACGTGGTGCCCCTGTTGCAATCTTGAAGTTAAATTGGTCTAGTGTTTTGATGCTTGGAAAACCGGACATTTTTAGTATATTAGGGTCATATATTAGGGTCAGGTTAAAATATATTAGGGTTATATTAGGGTTATATTAGGGTCAGGTTAAAATAAAACTACACTTCATCTTTCTTCCAACCTAACGGTCGACCTCTTTTCTTTGGTTGCATTCTGCGACCCGTTAACAATTCTATTTCGCGCTTAAATTGTTCACTGCCAATTGCCATCCCTCGATTAACGCTATCTCTAATATTAGTGATGAGCTTATTATCAACATGATGTTTAAAAAGATCACGATACGCGCATTGCCTATCGTCCTCATCCTTTCCTAACCTAATATAAAGTGAATGCGGTGTACATAATGATGATTCTTTACCCAACCCATTAATTTGGTAGCTCGACCACGCGTAATCAGCTGGATCCTCAACCATTTTCGCTCTAACTGGATTGTGTTCAATGTATCGATACAACTGTAAGAGGTACTCTTCTTCTTGCACTAAACAAGATTTATAGCGCCCTTCCCATAACGTTCCCGTTCGTTTATAGCTATGATTAAAGTATCTAACATACTGGCGACCAAGGCCTTGCATCATTTGACTAATAGCATTGTGATTAAGCGGAGTACATAACAAATGAACATGATTAGTCATAAAGACCCATGCATGAATCGCTACCTCAAATTTACTTGAATAGTCCTTCAACCATCCTGCGTAAGCTGCAAAATCCTGCTCGCTAGCAAAGCACACTTGGTGATTATTTCCTCGTTGAATTATGTGCTGGGGCACACCGATTGGGCTAACTCGTGGTAATCTGGCCAATTAAATAACTCCTCATAACAAATGACTACTCATGAAAGCATAGACGAGTTATTTAAATTTAACCTGACCCTTTTATTCTGGGGCGGATAGTTTCAGGTATTGATAAAGCCAAAGTAGAGGCTAGAGTGCTTGTGTCTGCTGTGCTTGGTGGTACTGTTTCTAAAATAACAGGTGGTAAGTTTGCTAATGGGGCGTTTAGTAGTGCGTTTAGTGCTGCTTTGAGTTCACTGAAACCATTATCTAAAAAACGAGGGCGAGGTGCGAATGCCGATACAGCGAAAAAAATTGGAACAGCTAGTGATAAACAACAAGCAATTGAAAAAAATAATGTTAAAGAGGCTGTTAAGATAGTTAATAAACTGATAGAAGAAAATAGTGATTTAAAACCAACAGAAGATTCTTATGAATTAGATAGTGTAAGTTATGATCCTTCTATTATGAGGGATGGTGAATTCAATTATTTACGCGGTGTTAGTATCGCTACATCTCGGAGTTTTAACAAAAGTAAGATTATAATCTATTCAGAAGGAGCGAAGAGGGAGTGTTCATAATTCTGTGTCATTTCAGTAGAATATAATAAAACAGGAATGACACATGACTAACTCTTTTGATTTTGAGCAAGCATTAACAGATTTACAAGCTGGTAAAAGCCTCACTGGTAAAGATGGCATCTTAGGCCCTTTGATTAAGCAATTAACCGAAGCGGCTCTTAATGCCGAACTAGAGCACCACTTAGCCAACGATAATCAATCTAATAGAAAGAATGGCAGAACAAGTAAAAACATCAAACACCCGTCTGGTAATTTTGAACTCGACACTCCGCGAGACCGCAATGGAACATTTGAACCTCAATTAGTGAAGAAAAATCAAACCTCACTATCAGATGAAATCGATCGCAAAATACTCTCGATGTTTAGCTTGGGAATGAGTTATCGTGATATCAATGCACATGTAGAGGAGATGTACGGTATTAACGTGGCCACAGGAACGATTAGCGCAGTCACTGACAAGCTTATTCCTGAGCTTAAAGCATGGCAACAAAGGCCATTAGATAGCCATTACCCAATTGTTTGGCTCGATGCTATTCATTATAAGGTCAAAGAAAACGGTCGCTACATCAGCAAAGCTGTCTACACGTTATTAGCACTTAATATGCAGGGTAAAAAAGAGATATTAGGGTTGCATTTATCAGAAAACGAAGGGGCTAATTATTGGCTTTCAGTGCTGACCGATCTTAATAATCGCGGTGTTAAAGATATTCTTATTGCCTGCGTAGATGGGCTAACCGGCTTTCCTGAAGCCATAGCAGCTATCTTTCCTGAGACAGAAACACAGCTTTGTATCATTCATCAAATTCGAAACTCACTTAAGTACGTCGCGTCTAAAAATCAGAAAGCCTTTATGGCCGATTTAAAACCTGTCTATCGTGCACCCACAAAGGAAGCAGCTGAATTAGCACTCGATAAACTAGAAGAGAAGTGGGGCGAAAAATATCCGCTGGTTATTAATTCCTGGCGCAGGAAGTGGCACAATCTATCTCACTATTTTAAGTACCCTGAGCACATCAGGAAGGTGATATATACCACGAACGCCGTTGAGGCGGTTCATCGTCAGTTTAGAAAGTTAACGAAGACAAAAGGCGCATTCCCGAACGAACATAGCTTGTTGAAGCTGTTGTATGCTGGCATATTGAATGCTTCTGAGAAATGGACGATACCAATCCATAACTGGAGCTTGTGTGTTTCTCAGTTGGCGATATATTTTGAGGGACGTTTAGATAGCGTCATTGATATTTAGAAAATTAAGCCTGACACAGAATGTTGAACGCCCTCCAGATAAAAGTTCTATTATTCTTTCAGGTCGAGACCGAATATTATCGACTTTGGAATGTAAACATGAATCAAAATTTTTTTGCTTTTTCTCTATACGATATGCCTTTGCTGTTCCTAAAAAACTATCTAGCCAAAAAGAATGGACAGTTGAAAATGTTAATTTTAGAGTTGTAGACGATAAAATTTCTCTTTTATTTCTTGGGCATCGTTATAAAAATTTGTACCTTATACAAACACCAGCTTCAGGCACACTAGTTGGTAAGCGAACTGGTAATTCGACTTTTTGGCTTTATTCACCTAAATATGGTTTATTAGGTTTTGGAGAAAAGCGATACTATATAGATTACTGGCTTCAACAAGAAAAAGGTTTTGGTCATAAAAGATAAAGAATAGTAAAGAAATAGTAAAGGACAGGCTACTTTTGATTAATGAGAATAAAATTGCATTTGTATCTTTGTCAGCTAAATTGGTGAATCCTTATAAAGATAAATATATAACACTAAGTGATTCTGAGATCTCGATTACAGGAAATGACTTTATCAATTTAACTGAAATATGAGTGGTAGTCTCCCCGAAAAATAACAGTCCCCAAAAGTAGAATTTTCTCGTAAATTATACGAAGGAGAACTACATGAAAAAATCAAAGTTTAGTGACAGCCAGATTATGGCTATTTTGAAGCAATCAGAGTCAGGTATTCCTGTGCCCGAATTATGTCGTGAGCATGGCATGAGTAGTGCGACTTTTTACAAGTGGCGAGCAAAATACGGTGGTATGGATGCTTCCTTGATGGCTCGAATGAAAGAGCTCGAAGAAGAAAACCGTCGCTTGAAGAAAATGTATGCCGAGGAGCGATTAAAGGCTGAAATAGTACAGGAAGCGCTACAAAAAAAGTGGTGAAGCCGTCACAACGCAAGGTGATGGCTAAGAGCGTGGTTTCAAATCAAAATATCAGTATCAAGCTCGCTTGCTCAGCGTTTAATATTAGTGAATCTTGCTATCGATACGAGGGAAAACTGCGTTCAGAAAATGCAAAAATAGCTGATTGGTTGGTAAAACTAACCTTAGAACAAACTGATTGGGGGTTTGGTCTTTGTTATGATTATTTACGCAATGTTGAAGGTTTCAAATGGAATCATAAGCGTGTTTATCGTATTTACTGTGAATTAGCCCTTAATTTAAGAATACGCCCTAGAAGACGATTAAAGCGACATAAGCCTGAACCACTCAAGGAGCCAATAAAGCCAAATCAAGTCTGGTCTGTCGATTTTATGCATGATCAGCTAAGTAATGGCCGAACAATACGTTTATTTAATGTCATTGATGACTTTAAACGTGAAGGATTATTGATTGACGCAGGCTACTCGTTTCCTGCCATCAGAGTCTTAAGAAGCTTAAACCAACTGATTGAATGGCGTGGTAAGCCGAGTGTTATTCGCTGTGATAATGGGCCTGAGTTTATTAGTCATGAGTTTGCTCATTGGGCTAAACAGAACAAAATTCGTATTGAATTTATTCAACCTGGTAATCCCCAGCAGAACGCTTATATTGAACGCCATAATAAAACGATTCGATATAGTTGGTTGAGTTGTAGTGGTCAACTAATTTTGGTCACGGTTTTGTAAGTTTTCCAGTATCTCTGTTCCGATTCATTTGGAGTTAAACCGCCATTATATTGATGAGGCCTGACGTTACTATAATATCCTGTAATATAATTCACTACTGCCGCCTTGGCTTGCACTAAAGATTGATAACCTACAGTGGGCATCCATTCTGTTTTAAAACTCCTAAAGAATCTTTCCATCGGTGCGTTATCCCAACAGTTTCCTCGTCTGCTCATGCTTTGCTTGATTTGATATCGCCAAAGTAATTGACGATATTTCTTACTCGTATAATGACAGCCTTGATCTGAATGAAACATCACGCCTTTTGGTCTCCCTCGTGACTCAAAAGCCATTGTTAATGCTTGGCTAGTTAGCGCTGTATCGGGTGAGTAAGACATCGCCCAACCAATAGGTTTTCTGGCGAACAAATCAATCACAACGGCTAAATAACACCAACGATTACCTGCCCATATAAAAGTCACATCTCCACACCAAACTTGATTGGGTTCGCTAACAACAAATTGTCTGTCTAAGTGATTCGGTATCGCTGCGTGCTCATTTCCACCTCGCTTATAAGCATGCTTAGGTATCTGACAACTCACTAGGCCAAGCTTTTTCATAATGCGGTTTGCTCGGTAGCGGCTTAATGGCATATCTCTAGTCGTTGCTATCTGAGCTACGCTTCTGGCTCCTGCTGATTCACCACTTTCCGAGAAAATAGCGCGAACCATTAATTCTGCTTTTAAGTGCTTATGACTGGCGTTTTTTGAATTTTTACGCCAGTAACCATAGCTACTACGATGAATATCAAAGACTTCACAGACTGTTTTTACATCATAGCTCTCTTGTAACGCCTGGACTATTTCAAATTGTCTAGGGAGTCTGACATCAAGAGAGCTGTAGCCTTTTTTAGTATTTCTTTTTCTAATTCAATCCGTTTTATGCGTTTTTCGAGTTCTTTAATTTTTATTTGTTCAGGTGTTAATGCAGTCGGTTGGTCTGCTATACCGTTTCGCTCTTTCTTTAATTGTCGTGCCCATTTATCAATGGCTGATTTACTCACTCCGACGGCTTGGAAGCTTCTCTGACAGAGTATCCTTCATCAACAACAAGTTGAGCTGTTTCGAGTTTAAATTCTGCTGAATAAGTTGGTCTTGTTCTAGTATTCATTGATTCACCTAAAGTTGATGAGGCGTATGATAACACCTCTATTTAAGTGACCAAATTCACTGTACCACTACACTTAGAGCCCTAACTAAATTTAAAACGGGAAACCAAATCATTTAAGTGATTCGCTTTATCTCTTAACTCACTACATGCCAGCGAAGTTTGCTGGACAATATCACTATTAGCACGAGAAATATCAGCAACAGCGCTAACATGAGGGTTAATTTCACCGACAACATTTGACTGTTCGCCTGTGGCAGTAGCAATTTGTAAATTCATATCATTCATGATGCTGATACTTTCAGAAATACTGACTAGGTGTGTCCCTGAATGACTCGCTTCAGTTTGGCTAGCCATGCTTAAGTCGGTGCTCTGAGAGATAGCGGCGACCACTTCACTTGTTTTTAGTTGTAACTTTTCAATTATATTTCTAATTTCTTCTGTCGAATCATGACTACGTGAAGCTAAAGTTCTCACTTCATCAGCAACCACTGCGAAACCTCTCCCTTGTTCACCGGCCCGAGCAGCTTCAATGGCCGCATTCAGTGCTAATAAATTGGTTTGTTCTGAGACGCTTCGGATAACTTCAACAACAGTATCAATAGAGCGTGCGTCATCAGCCAGTTGCGTAATCATAGTACGAGTAGAGTCTAACTGCTCACTCATATCAGATACGCTTGAAATTGTTTTTACCACAGAAGCATTACCCTGTTGTACCGTCGAGTCCGCCGCTTGCGCGCTTTGCGCAGCATTATTAGCACTACCAGCTATTTCTTCCGCTGTCATACCCATCTCATGCATAGCCGTTGCTATTTGCTCTGCTCGACTGACCTGCTCTGTGATTTCAACTTCCATCGCTTTAGCTTGCGAGTCTATTTGTTCAATCGCCAAAGATAGCTCTGTTCCTGTTTTAGACACTTGCTTCAGTAAGTTACTTAAGTGACTCACAAATTGATTATAACCACGTGCCATCATACCGGCTTCATCTTGACGAGTATCATCTAAACGCCGAGTTAAGTCTCCACCACCTTTGCCTATTTCGGCTAACATCTCGGCCAATTGACTAAAAGGTGCGATTAATCGAGAAATTAGCCAAGTACTCACTAATGCAGAAATTATCGCAATGATTACTCCCATGATGACCAATGCCCATGTCGCTTTGTTCAAACCACCAAGTACCTCTTCTTTTGGGACTTGTGCAATGACATACCATCCAATGCTGTCTAAGTAACGGCTTGCAAACAGTATATTTTTTCCATCTTGAGCAAACTGAGTTGAATTAAATTGTTTTTTTGACAACAACTGCTGCGCATTGCTCCCCCCGATACTCGTTAATTTTTCCCCAATTCTTTGTTTGTCAGGATGAAGTTTGATTGTTCCTTGTTGATCAACTAAAAACACTTTACCTGTCTCAGCAATGCGGTATTGACTTATAGTTTCGGTCATATTTTCTAACGATAAGCCGACTCCAACCACAGCGCTCGGCTTTCCATCAACTTTAAGTAGGTAATTTATAAATAAAGTAGGAATATTAGTTTCTTCATCAATATCTAAACTCAATTCGTATTCTTTACTACCGTTAATAAATTGATAAAACCACTGATCCTTATCGTTTTGTTGAGACAGTGTTTTAAATAGTCCTGTTGGGGTAAAATATTTACCAGTGTTAACTGAGACTAAAAATGCACTAATGGTATTGAATTCAAGCTGAATTTTTTGTAAATAAGCAATAATTTGTTGCTGTTGATCTGGTTGTTCACCTGTTTTAATAAATTGTTGAGCATAAAAATTGCTCGACATAACTCGTGAAACAGTTACGGGCAATAATAAATGCGCATCTAAATCATTTGCCACTTCGCCAAGCGATGCCGGCAACTCACGTTCAATTGCGGCTTCCAAAATAATAGTGCGACTGGAATTTAACGCAAACATGCTGACAATCAAAATTGATAGCACTACAGCGGTTAAGGTAGTCAGTACAACTTTACGACGAATATTTAAATTCAACATAGATATATCTCTTTTTCTAAGTATGCATTAGCTGGATAAGGCGCCATCACTAAAAAATAATAAGTTTCAATATTTCATATTAGTATAGTTATGCTTATAAACATCCACACCTTGCAGATAATATGAAAAATACTATTAGAAAAAGATCAAAAATAGTTAACCAAACAATAAAGTTAACGCCGCAATAACCGGTGGGAGGTACGACCGTCCGGCGCCGCAGGCGCGAAGTTAATTGCCTTGTTAACTGTGTGCTGGCTCATGAAATTCAATAACATTTTTGTCAGGATCCCTTATAAAAAAGAATTTAGCCCCTTCAAACTCAACTTCGCCAGTAATAGCAATACCAAGAACTTTTACAGACTTTTTTGCAGATTCTGAACTAGTTACTTCTAGCGCTACATGTGTGTACCCAGTATTTTTTTCAGGGACGTCCATTAGTACATTCTCGGTACACTCTGCACCTGCGTTCAGGATAAAATTGATGTTAACACCTGATGGGTGCTCCATTATCGCTACAGGCTCTGGGCCGACCGGTCCAGCCAGAAACACAAACCCCAGCTTTTCGTAAAATTCTCTAGAAACACTTAAATCTTTAACCCTCAAACCTAGGTGATTAATTCTTGTTATTTCTTTCATGGATGTCTCTCTATGGGTGAGTACAGTTAACGAGGCTGTAGAATTTATCATTCAAGAAAAACAGCCATTAAATTTTGATTAATTTACACTAAAAACCGCGCATCTACGCGAAATCTAATGTTGTATGAGAGTGATTTATGAAATAAATCACTCTCATCAACGTAGTTTTTGGCTCTGGAATCTAAGATTTATAAATTCTACAGCCTCAACGCCTTACTAATGGGCGCTTAAATGCTTGGCTAAAATTAGCGACAAGGGAGCGCAAGCCAAGCGTTTTGCGTCCTTTTGAGTGACTTGTTATGTTTATTTACTCATCATCCCATGGCATTTCAGGGAGATTTTTAAGATTCTCAAAATATCTATCGTAATCAATTTCGTTGCTATTTCTTACAACATCGAAAATTTCTACAGATAAAGCACAAGCAATATATTTTTTGGATTCTTTTCGGCTTATACCAAGCTTCCGTAAACGATTAAACGTTTCTTTTACCAGTGGAGGATCATTAGCATTTATTTGATTATCCACTACCTGAAGCATTGTCTCTCCAGCTTTCGTAGGATCTTCGCTGCTCATATATAGCTCCAAAACTTAGATAAACAATCGTGGTAGAGCGGCCCATTACTGAGCCGACCCCACACAGATCCGGACGTGCGGAACTACCGCATCCGGCTCTTCAGTTATATATTCACTCGTGTAAAAACACGACCCTAGTACCAATCAACCAGCACAAATCGCTTGCTGACGCTTGGTCTCTCAATTTTAAAATACTCTAACATCTTCTTGAAATTACTCCAATTATAACTTCGCCGACCACTGCGTCTGTTCAACCATTTATACAGACTATGTAAAACATAGTCATGCAGGCTTGATAAACTTCTGCTGTTGTCCGGTAGTCCGAAATAATTTACAAACCCCATGAGTTTTCGTCTTAACTGCGGCAGCCATAGCTTCAATTTAAGCGAGCGTTTGCTTTTAATCCATTGGTAATACTCACTCAGCTTCGCCCTCTGTTTCGCAACAGCGGTTCGCCGTCTGAGTCTTGGTTTACTGTTTGAATCAGTGCCCCAGTAAAATTCAAACCCTAGAAATACGAAGTGACGTTTTCGACCAGCGTGAAATCGGCTAAAACGCATTAACGATGTTTTGTCTTCTGCGACGTCTAAGTTGAACTTCTTTAATCGTTTCGGTAGTACCTTATAAAAGCGCTTTGCATCCCTTTCAAATTGAAACGCACACACAAAGTCATCGGCGTAGCGGATCATCATTGCTCTGCCACGCATCGACGGTTTTACTTTCTTTTCGAACCAGAGGTCTAGTGCATAATGGAGATAAATATTAGCCAGTACAGGGCTGATAATTCCGCCTTGTGGACTGCCACTAGATGGCTTGGTGTAGACTCCATCAGGTGATTTTATCCGTGCTTTTAACCACTGATTAATTAAGTTAAGTATCGCCTTATCATCGATGCGTTGTTTTAACATGTCCATCAGCCATTCGTGATCAAGATTATCGAAGAAGCCTTTAATATCAGCCTCGACAATGTAACCGTAACCTTTGAATTGCAGATTTAGTGTCAAACTATGCACTGCTTGATGCGCACTTTTATTCGGTCGATAACCATAACTATTGCGCATAAAGTCTTGTTCCCAGATGCTTTGCAGGATCTGGCTAACACTTTGTTGCACGAGCTTGTCGTCAACCGTTGGCAGACCTAGTGGTCTTAATTTACCATTAGATTTAGGGATAAAGATCCGCTTGATATCATTAACTCGATAACATTTATGTTTGAGTTGTTGACCTAAGCGATCAATATTTTCAGTTAGCTTTTCCTTGTATTTAGGCATGGTAGTGCCATCAATACCGGGTTTAGCATGTTTATTGAGTTGCCCCCAGCTTTGATACAAACTGTCAGTATTTAGCAATCCATATAAATTCTGAAATCTGTGCTTGGGGTGGGTTTGTGCTTTAAATGCGATGGCATTAAGTGTTGTTGTCATAGTGATTCCAGCCCTACTTTGTCCGGACTATGTGGCGGCTTAATACCGGATATAACTGTCAGCTCCTTCGCCATGTACAAGGCTTTCCCCTGCTCAGACTACTATGGGCTGATCTGACTTCCAAAGGGTCATCGTTGGCTTTGCTTTTGGCTAAACGTCACTACCACAATCCATGTGGAACACCTTTGGATCTCTCAAAGAGCCTTCAGCTCATGATAAAAGCCAATACATATCTTCATACATGCCACGGCTTACTTTTCGTTTTAAAGTAAGCCGCTGACTCGTCACAACCTCACCGCTCACTTTCATGAATAATGGTTGCTTTGCTTGGACTTCGATGGCGTTACAAACCTCGTCAGTCAGATCTAATATTTATCGGAGCGATGCCAGCACTTCAGGGACACGATATCCCCTATGGCCTACATAATTCTCTGTGTACGCTTCACCAATATTGTTCATGTGATGCAGTCCTCACTGCCGAAAAGCAATCGCTAATCTCACACTCCGCCAAAGGCGCAACACTCGATACAGGTGGTTGGTTATACCTTACCCGACAGGGACTTACACCCTGCAAGATGCATCAAGCTTAGCTTGACGCACTAACGCCCAAATAACTGGCAGCAAACCGAAGTGGGTTTTGCACTAAAATGGCGAAGCCAGTGCAAAAAGCCACGCAGCGTTTGCTGTCCATTTGATTTATTTGTTATACGTTTATGAGTTTATGAGTTTATGAGTTTATGAGTTTATTTAATCTACTATTATTTTTTATAATCTCTTGCTCTATAATGTTTTTAATTTTTAGATAGAAACCATTTAGTTCTTTGATTAAAACTTCACCAGAATATTTACAACTATCAATAGCTTCTTTTTTCACTTTGTGTTTCAACCCCATTGATTCTGCAATCATTATAGCGCTTGATTCTTGGAGGTCGTTTTCATATTCAATCAAAGAGTTCCTTAGATTGTCGTCTAATAAAAATGCGATTTCACCGAGGGCTTTTGCAGCTTTGACGTAATTACTTTTTACACCCGATATCAAGCTTAAATCTTTAGCTTCTTCTAGCGAGATTTCCGATGAGACTAAGTTCATTCTAGCATTTTCGAGTTTTTCTATTCGAGCTGAAAGTAGCTTAATTAATTCAGCTTTCTCGCTGCTACCAGCAGAGCTTTTAGCATTTTTATACGAAATTAGAGCCGCAATAATTGCTGTAATTATTGCGGCAATACTGGTAACAATTGCCCCTATTATCTTAGGATCCATTTGAACTCCCTTTGGTTTAACGTATAACGAGGCTGTAGAATTTATCATTCAAGAAAAACAGCCATTAAATTTTGATTAATTTACACTAAAAACCGCGCATCTACGCGAAATCTAATGTTGTATGAGAGTGATTTATGAAATAAATCACTCTCATCAACGTAGTTTTTGGCTCTGGAATCTAAGATTTATAAATTCTACAGCCTCAACGCCTTTGTAACAGGCTAATTTTTGTGAAGCAGTTTGTGTGATACTGACGCGCAGCGGCAACACAAAAAGCGTAGCTAAAATTTGTCCTTGTTGACAAACTTGTTATGTTTTGATGCCTGATATTTCTCAGATATTTTTTCCAACGAGGTCTTTTTACCCTTGAAGAATTGCACAAAGTTTATCAAGGCAAAGCCTTCAACAAAGTGACCGATAATAACCAATACTAATAGTAACCCACCAATCAATTCCACGTTTCTTCTCCTTCATTGGTCAAGTTTTAATACCTTTAAGTTTAACTACCAGATATACAGTTAACGCAAAATGAAACGCAGCATGTATGAACTGACCAGTATACAAAAATATCGATATTACTACGGTGCTTTCGCAAATAATAAATTTCTGAAAAAAATTCAACAGTACTCCTTAGAAACAATCGTGGTAGAGCGGCCCATTACTGAGCCGACCCCACACAGATCCGGACGTGCGGGACTACCGCATCCGGCTCTTCAGTTATATATTCACTCGTGTAAAAACACGACCCTAGTACCAATCAACCAGCACAAATCGCTTGCTGACGCTTGGTCTCTCAATTTTAAAATACTCTAACATCTTCTTGAAATTACTCCAATTATAACTTCGCCGACCACTGCGTCTGTTCAACCATTTATACAGACTATGTAAAACATAGTCATGCAGGCTTGATAAACTTCTGCTGTTGTCCGGTAGTCCGAAATAATTTACAAACCCCATGAGTTTTCGTCTTAACTGCGGCAGCCATAGCTTCAATTTAAGCGAGCGTTTGCTTTTAATCCATTGGTAATACTCACTCAGCTTCGCCCTCTGTTTCGCAACAGCGGTTCGCCGTCTGAGTCTTGGTTTACTGTTTGAATCAGTGCCCCAGTAAAATTCAAACCCTAGAAATACGAAGTGACG
Organism: Psychrobium sp. nBUS_13; assembly: GCF_051201665.1. Lineage (GTDB taxonomy): Bacteria > Pseudomonadota > Gammaproteobacteria > Enterobacterales > Psychrobiaceae > Psychrobium. The sequence continues at coordinate 3,233,999 of NZ_CP179210.1, forward strand.
TTTTCGACCAGCGTGAAATCGGCTAAAGCGCATTAACGATGTTTTGTCTTCTGCGACGTCTAAGTTGAACTTCTTTAATCGTTTCGGTAGTACCTTATAAAAGCGCTTTGCATCCCTTTCCAATTGAAACGCACACACAAAGTCATCGGCGTAGCGGATCATCATTGCTCTGCCACGCATCGACGGTTTTACTTTCTTTTCGAACCAGAGGTCTAGTGCATAATGGAGATAAATATTAGCCAGTACAGGGCTGATAATTCCGCCTTGTGGACTGCCACTAGATGGCTTGGTGTAGACTCCATCAGGTGATTTTATCCGTGCTTTTAACCACTGATTAATTAAGTTAAGTATCGCCTTATCATCGATGCGTTGTTTTAACATGTCCATCAGCCATTCGTGATCAAGATTATCGAAGAAGCCTTTAATATCAGCCTCGACAATGTAACCGTAACCTTTGAATTGCAGATTTAGTGTCAAACTATGCACTGCTTGATGCGCACTTTTATTCGGTCGATAACCATAACTATTGCGCATAAAGTCTTGTTCCCAGATGCTTTGCAGGATCTGGCTAACACTTTGTTGCACGAGCTTGTCTTCAACCGTTGGCAGACCTAGTGGTCTTAATTTACCATTAGATTTAGGGATAAAGATCCGCTTGATATCATTAACTCGATAACATTTATGTTTGAGTTGTTGACCTAAGCGATCAATATTTTCAGTTAGCTTTTCCTTGTATTTAGGCATGGTAGTGCCATCAATACCGGGTTTAGCATGTTTATTGAGTTGCCCCCAGCTTTGATACAAACTGTCAGTATTTAGCAATCCATATAAATTCTTAAATCTGTGCTTGGGGTGGGTTTGTGCTTTAAATGCGATGGCATTAAGTGTTGTTGTCATAGTGATTCCAGCCCTACTTTGTCCGGACTATGTGGCGGCTTAATACCGGATATAACTGTCAGCTCCTTCGCCATGTACAAGGCTTTCCCCTGCTCAGACTACTATGGGCTGATCTGACTTCCAAAGGGTCATCGTTGGCTTTGCTTTTGGCTAAACGTCACTACCACAATCCATGTGGAACACCTTTGGATCTCTCAAAGAGCCTTCAGCTCATGATAAAAGCCAATACATATCTTCATACATGCCACGGCTTACTTTTCGTTTTAAAGTAAGCCGCTGACTCGCCACAACCTCACCGCTCACTTTCATGAATAATGGTTGCTTTGCTTGGACTTCGATGGCGTTACAAACCTCGTCAGTCAGATCTAATATTTATCGGAGCGATGCCAGCACTTCAGGGACACGATATCCCCTATGGCCTACATAATTCTCTGTGTACGCTTCACCAATATTGTTCATGTGATGCAGTCGTCACTGCCGAAAAGCAATCGCTAATCTCACACTCCGCCAAAGGCGCAACACTCGATACAGGTGGTTGGTTATACCTTACCCGACAGGGACTTACACCCTGCAAGATGCATCAAGCTTAGCTTGACGCACTAACGTTGCCAGCACGCGCTGGTTTTTTGAGCAAAGCGAGAAAAACCAGTCGCGTGACTGGCCTTGTTATATGCTATCCGAATCAATGCACCGACCATAATTTCTAGTTAATTATTACTCATGATTTAGTAAATATTGATATCTTTCTTCAGTGTATTCAAAAGTTGATCCAGCTTGTGAGGGGCCAACGATAACATCGCCAAATTTTTCATAAAATACGATATATTTCTTTCCTATAAATCTATCAGTATTTCCATACCTACCATCAAGGTATTTATTGAAGTGTATGTAATCGCCAACAGCGCCATCCCCTTTAAGTACATTAATAATTTTAGCGGTAATGTCTATCTTATCGCCAGCCCCTTTTGCCCAAGTTCCTTTGACAACATCCTGATACGTTACAACATAAACTTTTACTGAGTTGTGCATTCTTGAATGAACGTACTCTATAGGTCCTCTATTTTCATCAAGTTCTTCGGCAAAAGAAGTGGTGGTCAGAAGCAATATTAGAATTCCATATACTCGATTCATTAATCCACCATCACATATAACGAGGCTGTAGAATTTATCATTCAAGAAAAACAGCCATTAAATTTTGATTAATTTACACTAAAAACCGCGCATCTACGCGAAATCTAATGTTATATGAGAGTGATTTATGAAATAAATCACTCTCATCAACGTAGTTTTTGGCTCTGGAATCTAAGATTTATAAATTCTACAGCCTCAACGAGGCTGTAGAATTAATCACTCTCAGCCTAAATTTTTAATATAGAAAGACAATAGTTGACTTAGCTCTGACTTTCAATAGTTAAGTAATTGATTAAAGATAATTTTTATTTAAGGCGTATTTACTGCATGTTGAACGTTTAAATGCATTTAGAGGGCAATAATGGAAGTGTTTTGTAGGCTATTCCTCCTACAGCAGGCTGTTACGTAGTTTTTCTATATTATGTACGAGACAGTACATTTGCCATTGGGCATTCACTTTATCTTGGCCTCGTAACGTGAACTGATTCATGCCTTTATTTACAGTGATATTGCCAAAGACAGGTTCAATCAACCCTAATCGTTTACTGTATTGCCGCCGCCCAATGCTGCTATCTATCTTGATTCGCATTTTGTCTGTGTATGATATTTGATGCTTGGCATTGAGTAAAAATTGGACTTGGCGACCTCGCTCTTTCGGTGGACTTCGCATACATTGTCGTTGCAGTGGGCAATGCTTACAATCTTTTAAGTAGCCTGTGAACCTGCTGTAGTACTTACCATTACTTTCAACACTTTTACAACTTAACCACAGTATCTTTCCTGCCGGACAACGGCATGTCACCTGTTTTTCATCGAAGTGAAAGTCATTGGATGTAAATAATTTGGGTCTGCCTTTACTGCGCTTTAATCGCCGCTTTTCTTTTTCTGTATGGTAGGTTTCACTGGTTTTAAACAAGGGGTTGCGACTTCTAAATTGTGTGTCAGCAATGTAAGTGTCTAATCCTGTTGTTGCCATGAATTCTAGATTCTTTTCACTGTGAAAACCGCTATCAGCGGTGAACGCCGCTGTTTCAAATGTCTCTGGTGTGCCGAGGTTACTCAGCTCTGCATTTAACTGTTCAACGGCTGGCGCTAATGTTTGTTGCTCGCCAACACTTCCCCAGACCTTGGCTTGCATGATTATTTGATGCTTGTCATCGTTAATCGCTATTGCGTTGTAGCCTTGGATTGTACCTTTGCTTGTTGTCATTTTGGCGCTGTCGGGGTCGGTGATATTACTCTTAACTGGTTTATTAGTGCTACCCAGTTTTTCTTTACTCACTACTAAAAATTGCTCAATCTTATCGGCACTGTTATCGAGTTTAATTTTCTGTTTTAAATCGTGTTCAATCTCTGCTGCATTGGAGCCATCTTGTGCTTGATGCCTTGCAACTATCCGCTCACTGGCTCGCTTGAGTTTTGCATGTTTACGACCAAGCTCCTCAAAAGTACCGCTCCATTCCTTGCTTGCATTCGACTTTATCTTACAGCCATCAATGGCAAACATACTCCGACCGATGAGACCTTCTTCATCGCATATCAATAATACTTGAGTAAATAGTGATTCAATCTGGTCTTTCATTTTTGCAACAAACGAGGCGATAGAGGTCCAGTGTGGCTGGGCGTCACCCGACAAACTCATGAAAGTAATATTGGTTTCACACGCATTGGCGATACGGCGACTCGTGATGAATCCTCTTGAATATCCAAAAAGAATAATCTTTAGCATCACTGACGGTGGATACGCCGCAGCACCTTTCCTATCGTTTGAATACCATTTATCAAAGCCCGACAAATCGAGACGATTATCCACAATATGAGCTAGTGCATATTCAAACGTGCCGGGGGAAATTTGCTGTGAGAAATCGATGGGAATGAATTTATTTTGACAGGATAAGTCTGGTTTGTAGTTGGCCATCTCGTTTACTCGCAACGGATAATAACCATTAGATCAAAGACCAGATCACCGTTCAAGCTTAATTATTGAACAACGATGCTAAAACTAAAAAAGAACGTAAAAACGTTCTTTTTGATAAATTCTACAGCCTCAACGCCGTGCTAAGCGGCTAAAAAAGTTTGGCTAAAATTAGTGAGGCACGAACGACAAGCCAAACTTTTGTGTCCGTTTGAGCACCTTGTTATGACGATTATGAAAAAAACAGCTGACATACACCATATTAACTGTTATTATAAACAGTATGATTTAAGCTGAATTTACAAAGGTTATCTAAGTGCCTGTTAAACAATCTGTATATAAAAATACGTCTCAAAAAGAGTATGACATCACCGATGAAAAAAGAGAAGAATATAGACGTATATCTATGGAATCAAGGCAAGCCAAGTTAGCAGCAGACGATGGTTTACATGAAGTTATACACGAAATAAATACACCGTTGTTAAACCCAAATGATTTAATGCCTCAATTACCTTTGAATGATATTAAAGCTCTAAGCCTATTTTCTGGTGGTGGTGGATTGGATCTTGGCTTTGACAGAGCTGGATACACCCATAAAGCGTCGTATGAATTGATTCCAATCTGCAAGGAAACTTTACAAGAAAATAGACCTCACTGGAATGTCTTTGGTGGCCCTGAATACGGCGACGTAACCAAGATTGATTGGAGTAAATATAAAGGAAAAATTGATTTAATTCATGGAGGGCCTCCTTGCCAACCATTTTCAATAGCTGGACAACAAAAAGGAATTGATGATGAAAGGAATATGTGGGGAGAATTTAACAGAGCTGTTAATACTATAAAACCTAAAGCCTTTGTGGCGGAGAATGTATTGGGTTTACTAAATCCGAAGTTTAAAGACTTTGTACAAAAATACATTTTGGATGAGTTAACTGATTATCAAATTGTCAAATTTGAAATGCATGCATCTGACTATGGCGTACCCCAAATAAGAAAACGAGTATTTTTTGTTGGCTTTAAAACTAAAAAAGCGCTATCTAAATTTGTTATTCCCGAGCCTACACATAGTAGTGAGCATTTAGGTAGTAAAAAAGTCGACTCAACTATTTCCTTATTTGGCGCAAGGAAAGAAAAAACAATGGGGGTCAGAGAGGCACTAGGGCTAGTAAATATTAACTTTGATAATTTAGCGCCAACAATAAGAAGTGCCTTCACAGGAAAAAGAAATACAACATCTGTTTTGAATAGCTCTGCAGGACAAAAATCATGGGGCGATATGGAGCTTTGGCCTAATGGTGTGCAAGCAAATAGAGAAAAGGCATCACAGTTTCCAGCAAAGCATGATCATTTTAGAATGAGTGTTCAAGATGTTGGGTTAATACAAGGGTTTCCTGAAAACTGGAAATTTTCAGGAGCTGTATATCAAGTATTAGGACAGATAGGCAACTCAGTGTCTCCACCAGTTGCTTATCAAGTGGCTAAAAATGTAGCTAACGCACTGAAGGCTTAAAACACATAATTTTCATTTTGCGCGAAGTACTCTCTAACCATAGCTCTGAGTACTTCGGCATGATTGTCTGTAATTTCTACCCAACCACGAAAGTAAGTAAATGGAATATGAGGATTGTTTAACGTACTACCTCGTTCAATTAGGTATTTACTTCTATCTTTGAAAATTTCAAGCATCCTTTCAGGTGAATAACCTCCATCTCTATCTTGTAATGCAATATATTTATCTTTTTTATATTGCATTTTTTGAAGCGCTTTAGCATCTTCATAGCTATATAGAGCTTTTGGTTCCATAACTTGATGCATGTCGTTCAAAGTCAAGTTTTGAGATGCTAAGTCAGCTAGCATAAAATCAGGGCTTATATAATCTGCTTTACTATTTATCCATTCCGACATCATAGATGGAGAGCCGTAGTGATAAAACTCTCTGCCATCGATAAAAAATCCTATTAACCAATGTTTATCTCGCCACTTATTAATATGATCTGGGCCGAAATCCCTAACAGTTGTTACTGAACCTTTTGATGTTGTTTTTAATTCAAAAGGAACTGCTCTTCCATCAAGTTCTAAATGAGCATCTACGCCATCTCTTCCTTCGTTTTCATCTTTATACAAATTAAACAAATTTCGCATTGCTTCTTCGCGATCATCGTCTTGAAAGTTTCCTGCCACAATTATTCCTTTTTAAGTTGGTGATTTACTCGGTGGTTGATATCGTCATAATGTAGTGGTCAACTAATTTTGGTCACGGTTTTGTAAGTTTTCCAGTATCTCTGTTCCGATTCATTTGGAGTTAAACCGCCATTATATTGATGAGGCCTGACGTTACTATAATATCCTGTAATATAATTCACTACTGCCGCCTTGGCTTGCACTAAAGATTGATAACCTACAGTGGGCATCCATTCTGTTTTAAAACTCCTAAAGAATCTTTCCATCGGTGCGTTATCCCAACAGTTTCCTCGTCTGCTCATGCTTTGCTTGATTTGATATCGCCAAAGTAATTGACGATATTTCTTACTCGTATAATGACAGCCTTGATCTGAATGAAACATCACGCCTTTTGGTCTCCCTCGTGACTCAAAAGCCATTGTTAATGCTTGGCTAGTTAGCGCTGTATCAGGTGAGTAAGACATCGCCCAACCAATAGGTTTTCTGGCGAACAAATCAATCACAACGGCTAAATAACACCAACGATTACCTGCCCATATAAAAGTCACATCTCCACACCAAACTTGATTGGGTTCGCTAACAACAAATTGTCTGTCTAAGTGATTCGGTATCGCTGCGTGCTCATTTCCACCTCGCTTATAAGCATGCTTAGGTATCTGACAACTCACTAGGCCAAGCTTTTTCATAATGCGGTTTGCTCGGTAGCGGCTTAATGGCATATCTCTAGTCGTTGCTATCTGAGCTACGCTTCTGGCTCCTGCTGATTCACCACTTTCCGAGAAAATAGCGCGAACCATTAATTCTGCTTTTAAGTGCTTATGACTGGCGTTTTTTGAATTTTTACGCCAGTAACCATAGCTACTACGATGAATATCAAAGACTTCACAGACTGTTTTTACATCATAGCTCTCTTGTAACGCCTGGACTATTTCAAATTGTCTAGGGAGTCTGACATCAAGAGAGCTGTAGCCTTTTTTAGTATTTCTTTTTCTAATTCAATCCGTTTTATGCGTTTTTCGAGTTCTTTAATTTTTATCTGTTCAGGTGTTAATGCAGTCGGTTGGTCTGCTATACCGTTTCGCTCTTTCTTTAATTGTCGTGCCCATTTATCAATGGCTGATTTACTCACTCCGACGGCTTCGGAAGCTTCTCTGACAGAGTATCCTTCATCAACAACAAGTTGAGCTGTTTCGAGTTTAAATTCTGCTGAATAAGTTGGTCTTGTTCTAGTATTCATTGATTCACCTAAAGTTGATGAGGCGTATGATAACACCTCTATTTAAGTGACCAAATTCACTGTACCACTACATAACGCCCACTTAAGCGGACAAAAATAGTTGGTTAAAATGTGAAGCGAAGCGGAACCTAACCAACTGTTTTTGTTCCGTTTGAAGTGCTTGTTATAACTATTTATCTGAGACAACGTAAACAACTTTACAGGAACCAGCTGCGCTCGTTCTTACCCATATTGGATGTTCTGTTGTATGAGCAGTCAACAGAAGAGAATATGTCGAATTATAGTTTTTACCATTTGGGTCTAATGTAATATAGCCATTTTTACCTGCATCACAGTTTAGTTTTGACTCATCTCCTGATGTACTGATCACAGTGTTATTATCGGGATTCACGTAAATCCTTGTAATTTTAACATTTGTACAACTATTCCCTGTACAGTGAGCAATTGCATTATTTGAAAAAAAAAAGAATATAATTGTTAAAATAAAATACTTCATATTTACTCCATAGTTATAACGCCAACCTAAACCGCAGATTGCTGGTGCAGGTTTTGCGCCTTTTGTTTATTGCAAAAAATGCGACAGTAAAATCTGTCGGGTTTCAGGTTCTTGTTATGTTTGCCAGCCACAATGTCACACTTTTTTATTCAATGTTATAGCAAGGAATAAACACGCACACCCTGCAAAAATGGCAATTAAAGCGCCTAAATTAAATGGAGTGTCTTCCTTAAAAGATAATGAAAGGAAGAACAAGCCATAAGCAGATGTACCTAACGCTAAACCAGCCAGAACTCCTCGCCCTGCCAAAGTGACCGCTTTAACTACATCCATGTACAACTCCTTAGTAAACATAACAGCTTATTCTACCGCAAACACTGCGATATATGTTCGCAGTAATACGTAGATAAATAAAAACAACATAATATATAAATTTAATAAGCACAAGTACTTAGGCGACATTAGCCTTAATCTTAAGTTTTTCTACCTATAAATCTAATACAAATGCCGCAAGTTTCGCCTACACTATTAAACTGTATGAATAAACAGTAGGTATTAGTATGAAAAATTCACCATTCCTCACTCATATTAAGGAAGTGATGCTAGCTCGACATTATGCGAGGCTGACCATTAAGTCTTACTTATATTGGATAAAGTTTTTTATTAACTTTCATAATAAGCAACACCCATCATCTCTTGGCGACAGAGAAGTAGAAAATTTCCTGACGTTTTTGACTGTCCGAAGAGGAGTAGCCGCGAGTACACAGTCGCAAGCGTTGAATGCATTAGTGTATCTTTATCAAGAAATCGTTAAGCAGCCTTTAGAGCCTTCACTTAGGTTTCACCAGAGTAACAAGCAGCGAAAACTCCCCGTCGTATTAACGCAAGATGAGGTGCGCCGTTTATTTGTGCAAATGCCGCCAAAGTATGATTTGCTAGCAAAGTTAATGTATGGCAGTGGACTTAGGTTGATGGAAGCGATTAAGAAAAAAAGGGACAGGCAAAAATTTCTCATTATATAAATTCCTATCATATATATCGAAAAAACGAGATTACATTTGTAAGCAATAAGATAAAGTTATACCAATTGCATTAAGTAAGTGATCTTGTTGTGCGTAGAGAAAATCAGCTAAAACAAGGCGCTCGATTGACTAATAGCTGGCTATTAGGATTGAGAGCAACGCCATTTTAGTTAATTTTAACAAGTACAAGTGGGCAAATATTTAATGCAATTGGTATTAAACCAATTGCATTAAGTAAGTGATCTTGTTGTGCGTAGAGAAAATCAGCTAAAACAAGGCGCTCGATTGACTAATAGCTGGCTATTAGGATTGAGAGCAACGCCATTTTAGTTAATTTTAGTTAATTTTAACAAGTACAAGTGGGCAAATATTTAATGCAATTAATGGTATGGTATTAATGGCTAACATTGGAAGTATTGATACTAGGCACTTTTAAATTAGAGTGCCCTGTATCATATTAATTTGGCAGGCGTAGAACAAATATTCGCAACAGTCGAACTTACAACATCTTTAATCTGCACTTCAGAAAGCAAAAAGGCCGATGAATTAACATCGGCCTTTTCTAAATTTGTTTGGCAGGGGTGGAGAGATTCGAACTCACAACATCCGGTTTTGGAGACCGGCGCTCTACCAATTGGAGCTACACCCCTGCGAACGAGGTGAATTATACATAAGCTTAGGTGAAGGTAAAGGGCTTTTTTTTAAATATTCGTTAAGCGCTTAGTTTTCATTCAAAACGATGTATAAACGTTCTTTCCTAGGCGCTTCGTGCTTGATCGTATTCTTGCTCAGACGAATTATCGTCGATTTTCTCTTCGCTGCTATGTTCGTCGTTGTCGGTATTTTCTAACGCGCGCTCAGGAATCATTAGCAAATGATTCAAGGTAGTTAGACTATTTTGGTAAAACCCAGCGTTGTAACCTCTTGGCTGCGTCGGTAGATTATCAACAAACAATTCAATGCGTTCGTGAACAGTTTCTAAGTCGTCATGTTCAGTAAAATGATGCAGTAATTGACTGTAGCTTTGCGAGAGTTTATTAACAGTAATTTCAAAAACGGCAACGCTGTCTTCGCTGATACCTTGATAGACAAAATAATTGTTAGCAATGGTATAAAGCTGGTCTCGTACTTTTGTTGCTAATTGCGTTTCTTCACAGAATCGTTCAACATCAACTTTATAGCTATTTTTGGCGTCACTAATTCTGGTGCTGAGTGCAAGCTTTTGTGCTGCAAGATGTTTTTTTCGATTATTTTCAAATATAAAAAATGCCACAAACATTAATAATAATAATGGAATTGTTATGGCGGCAATACTACTTAACATTTTTACCTCAAGAGCCGAGATACTAAATAACATAGTCCATTACAAATTTAGATAATTTGGCACAATAAATTTCAACGTCACGATATCAAGTTATATACTTAGGTTCAATTGCAAAGTTATGTCTTTTTAGTCAGATACATAACGACACCTTCAATCGCCAATTATCAGTCTAAAATACGAGCTAAATATGCTGCAATGCCCAATATGCCACCAATTTAATGATTGCCAAGTAACTACACCACAATCTTGTTGGTGTATGAATGAAAACATTCCTAGAGAGATGTTTTCGTTGATTAGTACAGAACAATCTAAAAAAGTCTGTATTTGCCTACAATGTGTAACGCATTTTAAACAAAACCCTGAGATAATACCAATTGCATTAAATATTTGCCCACTTGTACTTGTTAAAATTAACTAAAATGGCGTTGCTCTCAATCCTAATAGCCAGCTATTAGTCAATCGAGCGCCTTGTTTTAGCTGATTTTCTCTACGCACAACAAGATCACTTACTTAATGCAATTGGTATAATATACAATCTACTGAATTTACCGATTCCAACTGAAAAGGGGCACCAGTGAAAACCACACTCATTTCATTAATCTCGCTGTTCATCAGCTGTTTTATTCTGTTCTTTGCTAACGGACTCATTAATGTATTGTTGCCTGTACGAATGGGTCTCGATGGCGTTGGCACTGATACCATTGGTATGGTGTTATCCCTGTATTTCATTGGCCTTATTTTTGGCGCGATTTACAGTAAAAACTTGATAAAGAAGTCTGGCCATATTCGCATGTTTGCTGGCTGTGTTGCCTTGAGTGCGGTGAGTATTTTGATATGTAGCTTGCATACAGATCCTATTTTGTGGGGATTGATGCGTGTGGTCTTAGGCTTTTGTAATGCCTGTGCCTTTACCGCAATGGAAAGCTGGTTAAGTGATAGTGCGACTGAAGATAATCGCGGTAAGTTATTGTCTGTTTATCATGGCACAGCATTAGGTGGTTTGTTTGCAGGACAATTCTTGATGAATGCTGCCGATCCGCAAGAAAGCGTATTGTTTGTACTTGCGGGTATATTCCTGTGCATGGCCGTTACGCCCGTGGTATTGAGTCGTCATAAAGGGCCACAAGTCGATAACGTTGAATCCATGTCCATTAAGCGGCTCATTCAAATTTCACCGCTCGGCATGATGGTGTGTTTTGTATCGGGTGTCGTTTATGCATCAATGTTTAATCTACTACCAATTTTCGCAAAATCTTCGGCAATCGTAGATTTTAATCTGTCTCTCTATATGGGTTTTGCGATTTTTGGCGCCTTTATTATGCAATTCCCCGTTGGTTATTTATCAGATAAATACGATCGCCGAACGGTGTTATTAGGCATGATTGGCTTGTCGCTGGTTTCCGCCGTTGTTGTAACTTTCAGTTCAGGCAATGGATTATCAAGCTTGTTGATTCTCGCGACGTTGTTGACGGGCGGGACACTAGCTTGTCTTTATCCGCTTGGCGTATCAGAAATCCTCGATAAATTAAAACAAAGTGAAATGGTCGCGGCGATGGGCACTATGATTTTAATTCAGTCGATTGGTGGTGTGATAGGTCCTTACACAAGTTCACTATTGATGAAGTCGTTAAGCGCCAATGCTCTGTTTTATTTCATTATCTTTATTGAAGTGTTTTTAGCGCTGTTTGTTATTTACCGAATGGGCGCACGAAAAGCGCTGCCAATTGCCGACCAAGAATCTTTCGTTATGCAAACAGCTAACTTAGCAGCAACACCTGCGTTAGATCCTCGAACAGAATATATAGCGCCTGAGCCAGAATTATCGACGCAAGCTAGAACAGCGCAAGATCTTGCTGAATTAGATCCCGCAGCGGCGGTTAAAATGGCGCGAGCCATTGCCATTGATAATCCAGAATCTGGTGTTGAAATAGCCAGCGCTATAGCAACGGTTGATGGTATCGATGTATTGCGTTTTTATGAAGTAATGCAAGAAGCTGCGCCGTTCCAAATGCCGGAAATAACACAAGCCTTAGTGACAACAAACCCCGAGCTTGCTTATCTCTTGGTTTCAAAACTCGCACAATGGCATCCAACGCAGGTTGTTAGTGTTGCGAGCCAAATTGCTGAGTCATTGCCTGAACTGCGCTGTGAGATGGCGAAGGTTGCCGTAGAGCATGCGCCAGAGTCAGCAACTCAAGTCGCGCAGTATTACGCGCAGGTTATTAGTGATGAGCAACAAGCATTGCGCCCTGCCGATAGAGAAGATGATACAAGCGATGAAGAAGCGCTAAATATAGCCGCTCAAATCTGGGACAGCGCACCAGAACAAGCCGTTGAGGTTGCCGTTGCGATGGCTGATGGCTTGCCAGAAGCCGCAGTCGATATTGCGAGTGAACTTGCAACTAATTTCCACGAGCCAGACTCGCCAATCATCGAGTCTTCTTCTCAAGAGAATGAGTCTGAATTGGCAATTGAGCTAGTACAACGCTTTGCCGAAATATCACCAGATACTGCCGCAGAGGTAGCTGGCGCTGTTGTTGACGTAGTTCCTGAAGTTGCCTCAGATATGGTTGAAGCAATTAGTAAAGGCGACGAAGCAAAAGAAGGTGAATGGGTTGATTTAATTGATGATGCACCTGAAAAGGATAGCTAAAACCTAACCCTAACATTGGCGCTGTGCTAACCAGCCGCGCCACTGTTGTTCGAATTCATCCATTTTTATATGACGTTTGGAAATCAGATGCGCCTGCCAATCTTGTTGTGTCTCTATAGGGCCTACACGGCACATGGCGCAATATTGTGGATCATCACAATAGGCTGGCGTCTCTAATTCAGCCTCAAGGATCTCTTGAGGCTTATCGCTAAAATAATAGCTATAAGCCTGAGTGTCCTTAACAAATTTATCTCTATCGACATTGCGTACTTGATAGCCATCAAATGATTCAATATCAAAATTACTTCGCCCCAAATAACGCCCAGTTAATCCTTTAAGCAAACTTGTTTCGATATTCCACTGCCGATAAGGCTTCACATCTTTTGAGGTAATCACAGCTAATCGCTGGCCATCTGGTGCTAAAAAATGCTCAAAACAATGCTTAATAAAACAATGGAGCAACCATCGATTAAGTGTATTAGTGGAGCCTTGCATACTTAATTGCTGGTACTGACTCGCTGAAAAATCATTTGGAATGAGTGGAAACTGGAAGATAACCAAATCAAACTTACTTTGATTCGATCGGCCAATCTCTTGCCATGTTTGAGGATCGGTAACATCGACATTAGTAACGACGTCAACACCTAACAATTTGAGCTGTTGATAGTGCGCAAGACCGTATTTTTCAGATAACATTTGCAAGCTATCAAACACTGTTGCAGTTAAATGGCCACCAGCCAATTTTTTGGCAAGGGCGGCAGAAAAAGACAGATCGCCGTCTCCTATAGTCAGGACGCGCCAATGAGGATTTATTGCTTTCATTGATGCCTGATCTGCTCATCAATCCATTGCCGCACTTGTGCAAATGGATAAGCTTCTAACCGCGCAAAATTATTCATCGAACGGGTTCTTAACTTTGTAAATATAGGGGTTGTTAAACCACATAAAAACCTTGCTAACAAAGTCACACCAATGGCCTGTTGTGTCGTATCACGATACTTATTGGTCATTTCATTAGTGAGTGATTGAAAGTTAAATTCAGACAGTGGCATGAGAGGTTTAGGCGGCGGCATGACGGCAACATTACCGGCACACACGCTGCAATGGCCACAAGGTTGCTGCAAACTGTGATCAGAAAAATACTGCGACAGTGATTGAGACAAGCATTGTTGACTGACAAAGAAATCCATCAACTGAGCAATACGATTAATTTCACTGTCTTCTTTTTCGTTAAATTTGGCGCATAACTTTTCTATCAACGCCTCACCATCAAACACCTTAGGATTAATTTGAAATACTTGCGTCATTTGCGCCGTTTGTAACTCAATCACTTGTTGCTGCTGCAAATAGTCCAATGCGGCGATAACGCGTGAACGTTCACAGAAATATTGCTGAGCCAAAACATCAAAATCTAGTACTGACCAGACTCTGGCGTGCTTTGAGGCATTAAATATCGCCTCAATAAACTGCAAACGCTCGCCATCAAATCGAGACAAAATATCACTCTTAGACGTTAATACCTTAAATTTGTACTGCGCGAAATAGCTGTAGCTTGGCTTGATAATATTTAGGAGTTCTAAATAAACCAACAGCGTTTTTAACGTCAACGGCCTAATGTTCGCATCACTCGATAAACTATTTTCAACCACTTCCCATTGACCAGATGCTTGAAATTGGCGAATTTGATCGAGCACCACTTTAATGGCAGAGCGTGGCGGCGTATCAGCATAGACAAAGTTTTGCAGCACATTTAAATTATCGGTGTTAGCCAATACTAAACAGTCGCTCGGCTGATTATCACGTCCAGCACGGCCAATTTCTTGGGCGTAATTTTCAATAGATTTTGGCATATCATAATGCGCCACAAATCTGATATCACTCTTATCAATGCCCATTCCGAATGCGATAGTTGCAACAATGATTTGATTGCTCGCAGACATAAATTCACTAACAATACGGCGGCGATCTTCACTGTCCATACCTGCGTGATACGCAATAGCATTGAACCCTTGAGCAGCCAAATCACTGGCGAGCGTCTGCGCTGTTTTTTGCAAGGTTACATAGACAATGCCGCACTGATGCCGTTTACCATCAAGCCATTGAGCCAAAGTATTCAATCGCTTTTCACTTTCACAACCAACAACCTGAAGGTTTAGATTTGAACGATAGAATCCAGTCAGCGTGATATTTTGCGGCGCAATCGCAAACTTACCCCCCATGTCACTGACTACTTTTTCAGTGGCGGTAGCCGTTAATAACAGCGCTTGAGGAATATTGAATTGACGTTGGTAACGCGGCAGTTTGAGATAATCTGGACGAAAGTTGTGCCCCCACTCAGAGATGCAATGCGCTTCATCAATCACCAATAATGAAATGGGGATCTGAGATAAAAATTGACGAAAACGTTCGTTGTTAAGACGCTCAACCGACACCATTAATATTTTACAACGCCCCTCTCTAATATCACTCATCACCTGCTGAGATTGTTGCGGCGTTTGCGTTGAATCAATAGTCGCAGCGGCAATACCCTTGCCATGCAAAAAAGCAAGTTGATCTTGCATCAAGGCTAGCAACGGTGAAATAACCAGTGTTAGGTGTGGTAATTGAGTCGCAGGAAACTGATAACACAAAGACTTGCCAGAACCCGTTGGAAAAATTGCAGCAGCGCTTTCACCGCGCAAAATGGTTTCGACAACGGGTTGCTGACCCGTTCTAAATTGGTCGAAACCAAAGAGTTGCGAGAGTTGTTGTTCTATCATGAACGCCCTTTAAGGAGTTTACCACCAGCTATCAGACAGTGAGTTTTTACAGTTAGCATATTGCGCTGCATAGCGTTTTGAACGTGAGCGAACCTTTTGCGAAACTTTCTTAAGCCAAGGTTTTTTATTATAGCTTTTACGCTTATAACCGCCCCACCCTTCGTGATAATTCAGGTACTGGCCGTAAGCATCCCACTTTGAAACACCATTAATTTTATGGGTTTTATAAATAAACCATCCCATAAAATCTATTGCATCTGCAAAATCGTTTCTATCGCCCCAGCTATTA
Organism: Psychrobium sp. nBUS_13; assembly: GCF_051201665.1. Classification (GTDB taxonomy): domain Bacteria; phylum Pseudomonadota; class Gammaproteobacteria; order Enterobacterales; family Psychrobiaceae; genus Psychrobium. The sequence goes on from NZ_CP179210.1 coordinate 3,249,903, forward strand.
CCAGTTTCTTTAACATAATCGTCCCAGGTCATTGTTTTGGCCTGAGCATAACCATAGGCCGTACTTGCACGACCGTAAGGAATAAAACCGAGGAAATAACGCATTGGCGGACGCGCTTCACTTTTAAATGAACTCTCTTGATACATCATGGCAATTGGTACATGCACCGGCACGCCCCACTTTTCTTTAGTATCTAGTGCCGCTTCATGCCAGTGTTCATGCTCTTCAAAAATGGCACAAATGTTCTCTGGGTTAGCTGGCGGCGATGTCGCACAGCCGCTACTAATGAGTATCACAACACTCATGGCGATGAGTGTCATGCTACGTTGCAATCGAGATAAAATCAGATCCATGAGTTAAAGCTCTCGTTCAGTTTATTTGCTAAAATAGTCAGCGAGGTAGTCATCAATTGACTGAGTGTCAGCCGCTTCAATGTCAGCTTGTTCAGCCAATGATTGTACTGCACGTTGGCGCAATGTTTCAGCAGACAATTGACGATAATCTTGTTCACTAAATTCTTGTTTGAATTTTTGAGCTTGGGCAACACCAAATGGCGTATTATCTAATTCGTTAGCCTTGAGCAACTTCATCAACTTGCCGGATAACGTGGCCTGAGGATCACTGACCATAGGGCGTAATTCAGCTAAACAATCGCGATAAGCAGTGCCGCCATTGTGATGATCAAACAAATCAGCAATGGTGCCAAGTGCGTCAAATAAACGCGTCATCCAAGCTTCAAGTGATATTTCACTATCGCCTTCTTCCAGCATCAAACCAGGTTCGCGGCCATTAAGAATGACATTGTTTAGATTACGAATTTTTTGCTGACGCTTTTCTTGGCTCATTGGCTTATCCTGCCACAACAAACAATGCATCAAGAACATATCCAAAAAGCGGATCTGTGTTTTATCAATACCGACGTTAACAAATGGATTCACATCAAGTGAACGCACTTCAATGTATTCAACACCGCCTTCTTTTAGCGCTTCAGAAGGTTTTTGGCCCGATTTTGCCACGCGTTTAGGACGAATAGGCGCATAGAGTTCGTTTTCAATTTGCAATACATTTGAGTTGAGTTGTTTAAAGACGTCACCTTCTTTAAGGCCTATCTTTTCAAACTTTTCAGACGGCATTGAAATCGCGTTGTTTACCGAATCAACATAGTTTTCAATATCGTTATAACAAATTGATAAGTTGTCTTGTTCGCTGTTGGTATAGCCTAAATCACTCAAACGCAAGCTAGTACCGTGTGTTAAATAGTAGGTACCATTTCCAAGTTTTTCGAAATCATAGGGCATGTCGTTTTTGATGAATGAACCACACAATGATGGCGATGCACCAAACATGTAAGGAACAACCCAACCTAAACGATGGAAATTTCGGATCAGCGAAAAGTAGCGAGTCGAACGAAAATCAGTAACATTGCTCTCATCATTAAAAAACGCTTGCAGCACAGGCCATGCATCATCGCCTAATGAGTAATTAAAATGCAGCCCCGAGATAACCTGCATTAGACTACCGTAACGATGCTTAAGCCCCTGACGGTAGATATGCTTCATCTGTCCGACATTAGAAGTGCCGTAGTTGGCTAATTCGATGTCTTCTTCTTTGGCCACCATGCAAGGCATACTCATTGGCCACAACAGTTCACCATCGATATTATCTAGCGTAAAGCGGTGCAAATCAGCAAGGTTGTCCACCAGTTCATCAATATCTTTGTGTACTGGCGTTATAAATTCTAATAGTGATTCAGCATAGTCGGTCGTGATATCACTGTGAGTCAAGGCGGAGCCTAGTGCTTTGGCGTGAGGTTTATCAGATAATTCCGCTTGCTCATTCATGCGTAGAGCTTCTCGCTCAATACCACGTTGAATTTGCGTAAAAATTGGCGCGAATTTCGGATCTTTTAATTGGGAGAGTTTGTCTTTATAACAATTAATCAAAATTTTTCTCTACTTATGTTCAACGTCGCACACACGACTCTATCATTGCGACCTAAACGCAACAAGCAGCTTATGTAACAAAACACGTATGTCCTGCTTAAGCTGCAAAAAATACCATCGCAATCACTGTATAACGGCAGGTTTTTCCAACAGTAATAAACAAAATACTGCGCCATAGTGGCAATTTAAATAACCCTGCTGCGACACATATAACATCGCCAATTAGCGGCAACCAGCTTAGCAACAACGAATAAACACCGTAGTGTTTTACCCACAGTGCTGCTTTAGATTGTAATTGCTGTTCTGTTAACTTCTTGGCGCCAATAATGCCTAAACCATAGCTCGTCACACTACCTAAACTATTACCAATGCTGGCAACTATTACTAGCGTCAACACCCATTCAGGCCGTTGTGTTAGATCATATATCAACAAGGCTTCAGAGCCACCGGGCAATAAAGTGGCGGCTAAAAAGCTTGAGATAAATAGCGTGAAAATCATCGATTCATTGTCAGCACGATTTTTCCAGACAATGTACCCGATTCAGCTAAGCGATGTGCCTCTTGCACTTGAGATAACATCATATACTTTGCGATATTGAGTCGTAAGCTGTTGTTTTCAACCGCACGCACTAAATTAGTTAACTGAGTTTTGTCACCTTTTACCAACATACCTGTTGATTCAGACGCTTTGCCAAGCACACTATCACAGACAAAATCTTTACTCACTGACGGTACTGTCACCAATCGTTCTAGTGCGTTAGCCGCCGTTAACTGCAAAATAGCGGGTTCCCCGCCAATTAAATCAAACCATAAATCAATTGCTGGGAGCTCTTCAAACATTTCGCTTTGCTGGTAATCAACCACAGTTACATCCCCTAACTCTTTTAGCTTGGCATGATTGTTTTTACTGGCAACCGCGATAACCTTTGCACCAGCATGTAAGGCCAATTGCACCGCTAAATAACCAACACCACCACTAGCGCCACTGATTAAGACCGTCTCACCAGATTTTAATTTCCCATGTTCAAATAATCCTTGATACGCAGTAAGTCCAGCCAGTGGCAACCCAGCAAGTGCATTGTAATGACGCGCTACTGCAACAAGTTCTTCACTTTGTGCAATGATATATTCGCTATAACAACCTGCTTTAACCGGGAATCCAACAAAACCGATGACACTATCACCAACATTGAATTCACTAACCTCAGCGCCAATTTCCTCCACAGTGCCAACGACGTCATATCCTAAAATCATTGGCAGCTTGTCAGCATTCTCCTGAGCAGCCCAACCAAGTCCTTGACGCGTTTTAAAGTCAATAGGATTAATTGACGTGGCAATGTTCTTAACTCTGATTTCATTAGCCATAAGTGGCACAGGAGAAACCTGCGTCATCACTAATTGTTCAACATCTCCAAATTGCGAAAACTCAACCGCATTAAATGTGGAAGGCAATGATGAGTGAGGCATGGTTTTATTCCTTACGTTTGGAAAATATTAACGAGTGTATTGCCATCTTATCAGTAGCTTGGGAATTAACATTTTGATAGAGTGGCGTTATAAATTTGCCTAATGATAATAGATTCATGATCACAAAAATATTCTTATTACCAATTATTCTTTGTATTTTATGGGCGCTCTACCTAAAAAATAAAGGGTGGACTCTCAAACAAGGAAAGCAAGGCTTTAAACTAATATTAGGGATTGGTGCTGCACTAGGTATTTTTTTCACCCTCATGTTATGGCTTGTCTCCCCGTAAACGGCCTGTATTAACAATTAAGAACCAATAGGGACATTATGAACAACTTCTCAAAATCAACACTCGCTATCGCCTTATTTTCAACACTCGTAGCGTGTGGAGGCGGTTCTAGCGGCGGCTCTGACGATAAGCTAACCCCGCCAACAACTTACACTTTTACCCTCAATGCTAAAGTCATTAATCAATGCGGTATTGAACAACCTGTCGCTAATGCTGACTTTTATCTGCAAAACGCACAATGGGGGTTAGTGAGCGCCCATCAAACAGATGCCAATGGGCAGCTTTCAATCACAACCACTGAGCAAACGATTAATTACACGGTTGCTAAAGAACAGCTCACTAACGGCGCCGTATCAAATGTTGAATTACGTTCATTCATTGACGCTGATAGCACGGGCCAAGCAACGATTGTTTTTGATAATCCTCAATTAGCAGATAACACAAGCTGTGAATGTCAGACACAAGATCTCGACTTGTCTTACTCGCTTGTAAGTAGCGTTGATTCTTTAGCGAGCTCAGCACAATTTGCGAGCAGTAATACTATTGACGCAAGTAATGCACGTTTTAGCGATGTAGAAGTTTGTCGACAAACCGCTAAAGCATGGCCAAATGAATCATTTATGGTGGTTGCCACCAATAGCCAAGACAACCTCACTGCATTTTCAGGTTTTACTAATTCGTTTGATACAACACCCGGTGAGAATTGGCGATTAAATACCAATGCCATTGCGATTGCCCTCGATGTCGATCACACGAAGGTAGCACAGTTGACTGCAGCGCAGCTTATCAACAATAAACTGCATTTTGATTTCACCGCGAAACAAAATGATGCCCAAGTTATTGTATTTGATAATCATGCTCAAAGTGACAACGCTACCTACTACGGGCGCGGTGTTAACATTCATCAAGAGTCAGCGTCGATTGTTGGTAAGGTTACTGTTAAAAGCTTCCATACCCATCTAAGTAATCAATATGAGAGTACGGTTGATTTAAGCCCTGCTGTAGTGGCACCAGAAGTAGACACCGTTATATTTTCTGAGGTATCACCAGACGGCAGTTATGATTACAGCAAAGTTGATGGCTATTCTGCTATCCATTTTACGACGCAAGTGGGCGCTGACCATCCGCAATCAAACACTAAGATCCCGACAACTTGGCATGTGTATGGACCGATGACAGGTACTCTCCCCGTCGCAGATACGCTAGAGAAATATAGCTATATTAAACGCGATATTGCAACCATCGAAAACCTAACCGTTGAAATGTTCTCTAATGATACTGTTACTAACTATGACAGTTTTATTAGCGCATTTAGCAAAGGTGATACTTACCAAACAACTGGCGTGTTAAGTAATTACCGTACTCACGTATTAGAGTTAGAAAAATAACATCTGTTTGCGATGAAGCCTGTGTGGTTTCATCGCCAATCTCTTACTACATAAAAGCTTCAGGCATTTGTGATGAGTGATGCTCGATAATCTGCCATTGATTGTCGAAACGCTGATACACAAAGGTATATCTCGCAGTCACTTCCTCATTACCGTTGAGCACAAAGCGATACACCCCAGAATTAATCGCTAAGTCATCAAACACTCTAACGTTAGGTGTTTCGAGATGCCCTATGGGTTTATTTTGCAGAAAGAACTCAAAATAGTCTTCGATTTCTTGGGGACTACGTCGTACTACATCGGAAATAGTCGGTAATAATATCGCACTCTCATGGTAGAGCGATGCGACTTTCTTTGCGCAGCCGCTTTGTAACGCTTCATTCCAACGCTCAAATGCAGATAAAATCTCTTGGGGATAGCTCATGATTACTCCAAATTAAATGCCAATATTTAAGGACTTAGAGACAGCTGTTTTATAGAGCGATAAATCGCTGTAGCAGGCAATATTGCAGAAAGCATGGCAGCGATGCATAACGCTAACATCAAAAAAAGCAGTGACTCAGAAAACACAAAACTCTCAATAAATAATCCGAATTTCGTCGCTAATACTGATTTAAATATCGTCAAACCACTAGCGAGAAGAGCGAGGCTCGTTATCATTGCTGCGCACGCAATAAGCATAACTTCCATCACAATTAACAATGTGATTTGCTTAGGTTTTGCGCCTAACATTCTGTAAATTGAAATCTCCATTGTTCGTTCATTAATAGACGCAAGTAACATGGTTGTTAGGCCGCAAAAAGAAGACAAAACAACGAGCGCAGCAATAATGATTAGCGCACTTTCGACACCTGAAGTTAATTGCCACAGTTCGCTCATTGCGACGCCCGGTAAAATAGCCATTAATCTATCAGACTGATACTTATTAATATCGCGCTGCATTTTAAACACCATCATTTTGCTCTTTAGGCCAAGCATCACCGCAGAAATATGCGTGGGCGGCATTGTAATTTTTCCTTTCAGAGCGAGTCGTTTACTAAGCTGTGCTGGCGATAAATGAATCGCTGTTATCGCATCCAAGGTGACATGAATAGTCTTGTCTATTGGTGTCCCCGTCGGATGCAAAATACCAGTGACTATAAGCTGCGCATGTTTATGATGGCTAAAACTTGTTGTGCCGACACCATGAGACACGACAACTTTGTCACCCAATTTATAGTTTAATTGCTCAGCAACATCAGCCCCTAATACGACATCGAATAAGTCGTTAAACTGCCCGCCTTTTAGAAATTTTAGCGATTGTTCTTCACCATAGCCATAATGCTCAAAATAGCTATTATCTGTCCCTAACACGCGAAAGCCGCGATGAGAATCTCCCAAAGCTAACGGTATAGCCCAATTGATTGCGGCATGATTATTAAGTACTTCAAAGCTTTGATAGGAGATATCATTTGTTGGCTGACCAATGCGAAACACACTATACAATAATAAACTTATTTGACCGCTGGGCGCGCCGACAATAAGATCTGTACCAGAATTCGTTCGCTGAAAACTTTCTTTGACTTGCAATCTTAGATGCTCAACACTAAATAACACCAGCATACTTATGGTGAGTGAAATAAATGTGAGTACTAACGTTTTCTTGCGACTAAATAGACTATCTTTAGCAATCCCTAATAACATGCCACTAGCCCTGCGCTCTATTCAAACACTGCAAATCAACAACCTCATCAAAATAGTTGCTAAGAGACAAATCATGACTTACAAAAACTAACGTTGTTCGCAGCGGTTTTATCAATTCAAAAAGCATATTCATAAAAGCAACTGTTGACGTATTGTCTAGGGCTGATGTTGGCTCATCGACAAGTAATACCTTAGGTTGATTGATAAGTGCTCTGATGATCGCTACCCGTTGCTGCTGACCACTACTAAGCTCACCCGCAGATCGATTCAATAAATTACTAGGTAATTTTAATTGCTCAAACATCGATAAAATACGTTGCTGAAGCTCATCAATATGGTTTCCCGAAAAGAAGTTTGCTATCTCAATATTTTTTTTAACTGACAGATAGGGAATTAAGTTAAAAGATTGAAAAACCCAGCCGACATTTCGCGCCCTAAAACCATCGCGTTGTGACGCAGTTAAAGTCGCTAATTGCTGATTATCAACATTAATAGAACCCGTTTGAGGAGTTAAAATACCAGCAATAATCTTTAACAGAGTTGATTTTCCAGAGCCAGAATCACCATGAATAAAAATGCTTTGTCCGTCTTCTATGAGCCATTGCTCAATAGATAACACAATTGGCGAATCTGGATAACCAAAGGTCAATTGATCGATTTCAATAATGGGAGAAGACACGGCGAGCATAGATCCTAATCGTAAGTAGCGACTTTGTTAACGAGTACATTTTGTTATATTATAACAATAAAATCAATACAGTCATCTAAACACATGCTTATAAAATCTTTGTTCTCGCTATTTACGTTCAGCTTCTTGGCGCTTAACTTATTAACATTTAACGCTTATTCTAAAGCCGAGATAACACAGCATTACACAGAGTTAGAGTGGGATGCATTAATTCCAAAAGAAGATCTCGATATCCTTTTAAATCCGCCAGAATCAATATTGAACATTAGTGATGGCTCTTCTCTTGATACCTTAGATAATCTGAAATCGATCACAGATGAAGCAACGCGACGTTATTATCAAGCACTCCATTCCACCCGCGTTGTGATGACATTGAAACAGCAGAAAGTAAAATTGCCAGGTTTTATTGTGCCGCTTGTCAGTGACGAGCAAAACAAAGTCACTGAGTTTTTTGTTGTTCCCTACTTTGGCGCTTGTCTGCACATGCCGCCTCCACCGCCTAACCAAATTGTTTTTGTAAAAGTACAAAATGGCATTGAGATCGATTCTTTATTTGATGCTTATTGGTTTGAAGGTACCCTTGATATTTCCACCAATAATCATGAGCTTGGTAATTCCGCTTATATTTTATCGTTAGACAAACATTACGAATATCTACTTTAATAACGAAAAGCTAGGTGTGTTTCGGCTCACCGTTAACAATCCTTGACGCTGATTATCAATCCACTGAACTTCAATCTGCTGAAGAGTTATTGCACGCTCAAAAATAGGAAGTTGGACTGTTCGCACAGCTTGCTTACATGAAAATTCATAGCTAAAGATGACATTTGCATGCTCGTGATGTTCTTCAACATGCGCATGATGATGCTGATCAGTCTTGGTTTTCAAAAATACCTGCGACACATTTTCTGTCATCCCACTCAAGCGGCAATTCTCGTTGAATTGAATGAATAATTGAGGACTATTCAACATCATCATAAACTCTCTCACGGTATTGTTTTGAGCTGACGTTACTGCTTGGTGTTCAAAATTAAAAATATTCGCAGCAGGAATGTCGAACTGAATCTGTAGCCTATCGTTCTCTTGAATCATCAGCAGCGAACCATGATCATGCACATGCTGCTGCGCTAACGACCAAGGTGCTACTAAGCCGCACAAAACTGCAATCACTCGAGTCAAATTCATTGTCACCTCACGAAAAATTAGATAGCCAAATAAAATGTTATAATATAACATTTTAAAGCATGAATTAACCCCTTCCTTTTAAATGCAGTATATGAGTGCCTGTTATGAAACTTTTAATATCTAATGCTACAACCTCAACTCACCTTCTCGGCGAAGATAGCGACCAAGAAGTGACCATTAATCTTGTCATCACAAATTCAATAATTAGTGAAATATCTATCCGTCCCATAGTTGGAGAATTTGATCAGATCATAGATGCAAAAGGTTTATTCCTCTCTCCAGGCTTTGTTGACCCTCAGGTGCATTTTCGAGAGCCCGGTATGGAATACAAAGAAGATATAGAATCAGGCTCTAAAGCAGCAGCTAAAGGCGGTTTTACTCAAGTGATATCAATGCCAAATACAACACCTGTCGCAGACACTCCACCAGTCATTGCTAATATGAAACAACGCTCTCAAGACGTTGGGATTTGTAAAGTTCATCCAACAGGCTCTTTATCAATCGGCCTCGCAGGAAAGTCTATTACTGATTTTAAAGCACTTAAAGGAGCGGGAGCTGTAGCAATTACCGATGATGGTAAAGGGGTTCAAAGCGATGCTTTATTCAAGTTAGCACTAACACTTGCTAAGGATGTTAATTTGCCAATTTTGGATCATGCAGAAGACGAATCATTGTCTGCGGGAGGTTCGATTCATAGAGGGAAGATATCTCAAAAGTACAACGTAAAAGGGATCGCGGCAGACTCTGAATCGATACACATTGAAAGAGGATGCAATTTGGCTAAAGAAACTGGCGCCCATTACCATGCGTTACACGTTTCAACCAAGAAATCTATTGACGCTATTAAACAGGCAAAAAGCAGTGGTGTTAAAGTAACAGCGGAAGTATCACCTCATCATTTACTGCTCTGTGATGAAGATATTGCCGTGAAATCCGATGGTTCATTAGACGCAAATTGGAAGATGAACCCGCCATTGCGTAGTCGACAAGATATGCTGGCTTGCCAACAAGCACTCATTGACGGCACCTTTGATGCCATAGCAACCGATCATGCGCCTCATTCGCCTGATGAAAAGTCATTGCCCATTGAACTAGCCCCATTTGGAATTATTGGTCTTGAAACAGCTTTTCCGCTGATTTATAGCTACTTTGTAAAGACACAACAACTCACATTAGCGCGCTGTGTTGATCTCATGAGCAAACAGGCAGGCGAGCTATTTGGTATCCAGTGTGGTCGATTATTAATTGGGGCTTGCGCCGATATATGTTTATTGGATCTTTCAACGCCCTTTACTGTTGATGATAGCTACTTTGCGTCAAAGTCGAATAATTCACCCTTTAAAGAATTTGCACTCTACGGCAAACCAGTTTTGACCATCAACAGTGGAAAAATCGTTTACCAAGAATAACGGGCAATAAAAAAGCACTTCAAACGAAGTGCTTTTATTAGGGTCTGTTGATCTTTTGAGTTCATTTTTGCAGCAATTTGTTTGGGGTTTCTACAAGGCAGAGCCTATGTGGTGTAGCTGGCTCGATAATAGCTCCTGCATTATCCTAATGAGCTACATCCCTGTAGCAATACACGAATAGGCGATAACGCCGTAGAAATAACAAACAAATGCTGTCCGTAGGATTCACCTAAAAGTATTTTGTGCCGCGTTATTCGTCATTCACTGGGGTAAACCCAGCATCAATCCTCATGCCTCGCCCACAAGGATGTGGGTGCTTATGTTCAGTCTGGAACAATGAACATGTGCCCAAAATCCTTTTAGATTGAACAAAATTTGAACCACAAAGATCAACAGACCCTAGTAATTTAGCGAGTGCTAAGCCCTAGCCACCAACGATAGCTAATAAGATACCCGCGGCAACCGCTGAACCTAATACGCCAGCAACGTTTGGTCCCATCGCATGCATTAACAAGAAGTTATGAGGATTAGCTTCTAATCCGACCTTGTTGGCAACACGCGCTGCCATAGGTACAGCTGAGACACCTGCCGCGCCAACCAGTGGATTAATAGGTGTTTTAGAAAACTTACCTAATACTTTAGCCATCATTACGCCAGATGCCGTACCGATACTAAATGCCACCGCACCTAACAGTAAGATACCTAAGGTTTCGACCGTTAAGAATTTATCTGCTGACAATTTCGAACCAACGGCAAGACCTAAGAATATCGTTACGATATTAATCAGTTCATTTTGCGCCGTGTTGCTTAGACGATCAACAACACCAGCTTCTTTCATTAAATTACCTAGACAGAACATACCGACAAGTGGCGTCGCTGCTGGTAAAAATAAAATTGTCATGAACAAAACAGCTAATGGAAACAGCACTTTTTCCTTTTTAGAAACAGGACGCAGTTGCTCCATCACAATTTCACGCTCTTTTTGCGACGTTAATGCTTTCATAATTGGCGGCTGAATAATAGGTACTAACGCCATGTATGAGTATGCAGCTACCGCAATGGCACCTAATAAATCAGGCGCTAAGCGCGAGGCTAGAAATATTGCTGTCGGACCATCGGCACCACCGATAATCGCGATGGCAGAAGCATCTGACAAACTAAATTCAAAACCAGGAATAAAGTTAAGTGCAATAGCGCCAAACAATGTCGCGAAAATACCAAACTGAGCAGCAGCCCCTAAGAACAACATCTTAGGATTTGCAATGAGCGCTCCAAAATCGGTCATCGCGCCAACGCCCATGAAGATAAGTAGCGGGAATACGCCCGTTTCAATACCTACATGATAGACGTACCACAACAACCCACCTTCATCGGTGAAGCCAGCCGCCGGTATGTTTGCCAGTATTGCCCCAAAACCTATTGGCAATAGCAGTAATGGCTCGTAACCTCGTGCAATTGCTAAGTAGAGCAACAAAGCGCCTACAATCATCATGACGATTTGGCCAGGAACGAAATTGGCTAAGCCAGTATCGCCCCACAGTTTCATTAAACCTTCCATCTAAACCTCTACCTAATGACTTAAAGCGTTAATAACGTTTGACCAACGCTAACCGCATCGCCTTCTTTGACACTTAGCTGGCTGACAGTACCGCCGTTAACAACACGTACTTCAGTTTCCATCTTCATGGCTTCGAGAATCATAACGACTTCACCAGCGGCAACTTGCTGACCAGGAGCAACCAAAACTTTAAAGATATTACCCGCAAGTGGTGCTGCTAGTGCTTCACCGCTCGACGCTGCAGGAGCAGCCGCTTGAGTAACAGGTGCTGGCGCAGCATGTGCAATATCGCTAATTTCACCACCCGGCCCGACTTCAACTTGATAAGCTTGACCGTTAACCCGCACGCTATAAGACTCTGTAGCCCCACTTTGTGGCGCAGCAGCAGGCGCGCTGACTTCTGGAGCTACTTCGTTATCTGGGTGTGGTTCAAATGCATCAGGATTATTACGATTTTCTAGGAATTTCAATCCGATTTGTGGGAATAATGCGTAAGTTAAAACATCATCATCCACGTTGTCGCTTAAATCGAATCCTTTTTCTTTCGCTAACGCTTGTAAATCAACCGATAAGGCTTCAAATTCATCTTCTAATACATCGGCTGGACGACAGGTAATTTCTTGTGCGCCATCTAATACACGCGCTTGTAGCTCGGCATTTTTAGGGGCAGCAGTTGCGCCATATTCACCTTTAAGAACACCAGCGGTTTCTTTAGTAATGCTTTTGTAACGCTCGCCAGTTAATACGTTTAATACAGCTTGCGTACCAACGATTTGAGATGTTGGAGTTACTAATGGAATAAAACCAAGATCTTCACGCACTTTAGGGATTTCAAGTAATACTTCATCCATACGATCGCCAGCGCCCTGCTCTTTAAGCTGGTTTTCCATGTTAGTTAACATGCCGCCAGGTACTTGTGCTAATAGAATTCGAGCATCAACACCACGTAAGCTACCTTCAAACTTGGCGTATTTTTTACGAACATCACGGAAGTAAGCAGCGATTTCTTCAAGTAATACTAAATCTAATCCAGTATCAAACTCAGTGTCTTGGGTCATTGCGACGACAGTTTCAGTCGCTGTATGACCGTACGTCATACTCATCGATGAAGAAGCGGTATCAAGCATATCAATACCCGCTTCAATCGCTTTTTGATAAGTGGCCGTTGATAAACCAGTCGTCGCGTGACATTGCATTGCAATTGGTAAATCAACAGTACTTTTAAGATTAGTAATCAATTCATGAGCTTCGAACGGACGTAATAGACCCGCCATGTCTTTAATACAAATTGATTGTGCGCCCATATCTTCAAGGCGTTTGGCCATATCTAACCAAGTTTGCAGGTTATGAACAGGGCTTGTCGTGTACGAAATTGTACCTTGTGCATGACCGCCCACTTTAACAACGGCTTTAAGCGCAGTTTCTAAGTTACGTACATCGTTCATTGCATCGAAAACACGGAATACATCAACGCCGTTTTCATGAGCACGTTCAACAAACTTAGTAACAACATCATCAGCATAGTGACGATAGCCTAGTAGGTTCTGACCGCGTAAAAGCATTTGTTGCGGCGTATTCGGCATTGCCTTTTTAAGCTCACGAATACGGTGCCAAGGATCTTCACCTAAATAACGAATACACGAATCAAACGTTGCTCCGCCCCAAGTTTCGAGTGACCAAAAACCAACTTTGTCGAGTTTCTCAGCAATAGGCAACATATCTTCCAAACGAAAACGTGTTGCCAACAATGATTGATGTGCGTCGCGTAATACAACGTCGGTTAAAGCAAGAGGTTTAGACATAACAATTCCTATTTCTAGCGAAGTAACTATTTGTTTGAGTTAGATTGACGATATTGATGAACTGCACCGCTTATCGCGGCGACAATGTTATTATCAATACCCTGTTGTGGTGCTGGTTTAGCCTGAGGAGTCGCCTCAACATCTCCGCCAGCAAAACGCTCTAGCAATTTAATCGCTACAACTAGTATGCTTAAAAACGTAAATACACATACCATACCCAACAACATAATGTTGGCAGCGGTAGACAATGCTTGTGTAATATCCATAACAGTTTTTCACCTCAAACAATTTAAACGGTCATTTGAATTTAAAGTTAAAAAATCAACTAAATAGTCAACCGATAAGCATTAAAATTCATTTTCGTGACTAAAACAAACGTAATTAACAATTAATTTACGAATGCAAAACTTTGACGACACATTTATACCTGTGCTTTAAACCAGATGCAATAGCAATTGGCATGACAACTTTACCACCACAACATTGATTAATAACCATTACTAATCAATGAGTTAATAATAAATCAGTATTTATTAACAAAAAGCGATGTTACCATAATGTAAACAAGTTCAGGTTTACCTTAAGGTAAACTTAAACAATATATAACAAGGAGTTTTGTCAGGTACAACATGATGAAGTTTTCGATATAAATCGCAGATTCAATAAGATATGTTGTTTAGTAAGGCAACTCCGTAAGATCAAATAGCACGATATTCAAACATTAATACCAAGAATAAAAGCTTACCTAAACGTCAACTTGGTGTTTTTAGTTCTTTTTGAAACAAATAATAATAATTAGATTTTTTTGTTATTTAGCTAAGAATTTCTTCTTTCAAGAGAAGACGTTAGCGAAAAGTACCATATTTAATACGCTCAAGAAAAATGAGAAACTTACTAGTCATCAAATGACGAATGCATTGTTATACATTCGTTAAAGCCGTAAATACTCATCAAATCGTTGGAAATAGATCTTAGAGCTCAATAACATGAACCATTATTTAACGCCCGTTGATAATAGTGAGAAAACAACGATAGGCAGTTTCGTATACACATAAGCATGACGAATGCTCAACGGCACTCTGAATATAACTAGTACCAATTCTATTAACTAGGTGATCTTATTGGGCTATGAAATAATTAGACAGTACTAGGGTCTGTTGATCTTTTGAGTTCATTTTTGCAGCAATTTGTTTGGGGTTTCTACAAGGCAGAGCCTATGTGGTGTAGCTGGCTACACGAATAGGCGATAACGCCGTAGAAATAACAAACAAATGCTGTCCGTAGGATTCACCTAAAAGTATTTTGTGCTGCGTTATTCGTCATTCACTGGGGTAAACCCAGCATCAATCCTCATGCCTTGCCCAAACTCCTTTTAGATTGAACAAAATTTGAACCACAAAGATCAACAGACCCTAGGAACCCACAAGAATAATAGCTAGCGATTGGGATTAAAAGCAGTGTAGTAATTGTTGTTGATAGCACGCTCAGGTTGTCAGTTATACCAATTGCATTAAATATTTGCCCACTTGTACTTGTTAAAATTAACTAAAATGGCGTTGCTCTCAATCCTAATAGCCAGCTATTAGTCAATCGAGCGCCTTGTTTTAGCTGATTTTCTCTACGCGCAACAAGATCACTTACTTAATGCAATTGGTATTATTAATTGGCATTGATAAAAGTCTTCACGATTTATCAAATATGGAAATATGGAAATATGGAAATATGGAAATATGGAAATATGGAAATATGGAAATATGGAAATATGGAAATATGGAAATATGGAAATATGGAAATATGGAAAATTATAGAACGAATTATATAAATGAAAATATATAGTTTAGGAAGTATAAATCTAGAACAATAAAAGAAAGGAGTGGCGCGCATGGAAGGAGTCGAACCTCCGACCGCCTGGTTCGTAGCCAGGTACTCTATCCAGCTGAGCTACATGCGCGCAACAATTTCGAAGTAAGAATGGCGCGCATGGAAGGAGTCGAACCTCCGACCGCCTGGTTCGTAGCCAGGTACTCTATCCAGCTGAGCTACATGCGCGCATCTTATATCTAACAACGATTGGTCAATCGCTCCGTTTATTCTAAATAATAAAAAAGTAAAGTGGCGCGCATGGAAGGAGTCGAACCTCCGACCGCCTGGTTCGTAGCCAGGTACTCTATCCAGCTGAGCTACATGCGCATTATACTTTGCTATCTATTATAAATAATAAATGGCGGAGAAGGAGGGATTCGAACCCTCGATGGGATTTAAAGCCCATACTCCCTTAGCAGGGGAGCGCCTTCGGCCACTCGGCCACCTCTCCGGTATGCGGCGTATAATACTGGGTCGCGAAAATAAGTCAAACAGTTTTTATGGGAAACATTGATGAGTGCAGCGTTTTTAAACAAATGGTCTAAATATAAGACACATCGCTATATTAGCAGGTGAAATAACCATCATAAATCTAGAATAAGATTAAAATAAGAAGTGAAGAAAGAAACGAAAAACAAAATTTTGGCAAAAAAATGGAAGCATAAATGCTTCCATTATCCATCGATGATTACATCACGCCATCATCAGATGATTTTTCTTGCTGAATACGCTGATAAATTTCTTCGCGGTGAACAGCTACTTCTTTTGGTGCGTTTACACCGATGCGTACTTGATTACCCTTAACACCTAGAACGGTAACAGTAACTTCATCACCAACCATTAAAGTTTCACCAACACGGCGAGTTAAAATTAACATAGTTTACTCCTGTAAATTGATTCCGATTGACCCCGGATTATTAAATCAAACGATGAACAATGTCATCGCCTAGTTCAATTATATATCTAGATTGAAATTTGATGCGGACTTTTTTTAAAAAAAGTCTAAATATATTCAACATTGCTTCATTTTTAAACACTTCATCACAAATCTAAACTAACTGCTTATAATCGTGAAGGTTAGTGATAATAAAACTGTAACAGATATTAAATCATATGTCCTAAAACTAAGAACAAACTACAACAAGTCCAAAGTTACTTCATTAGCGACAATATAGTAGACCGAGCAAATGGAATTTTGTTTCCCGTCAGACAAAAAAAAGCCCCGACTATTGTCGAGGCTTCATTAAGAACCAACTAGTTATAGGCGTTCAGTTAACCAAGCATTCACGCTTTCAAGCGCACTTGGTAATGCTGCTGCATCACTGCCGCCAGCCATAGCCATGTCAGGACGACCACCGCCCTTACCGCCAACTTGTTGCGCGACCATGTTAACCAACTCACCCGCTTTAACTTTGCCAATTAAATCTTTAGTGACACCAGCGACCAAACTTACTTTAGCGCCATCTGCGGCGCCAACAACAACAATACCGCTGCCAAGTTTATTTTTCAGTTCATCAACAGAACCACGTAATGTCTTAGTATCTACGCCATCAAGTTGCGCAACTAATACCTTGTTACCTGCAATTTCAATTACGTTATCGATTAAGTTAGCGCCCTGCTGACTCGCTAGTTGTGCTTTTAACTCGTTTACTAACTTATCTAGTTGCTTGTTCTTATCAACTAACGCTTGTGCTTTATCTAAAAGATTCACGCTATCAGCTTTTAGTACGTTAGCTGCCGCAGCTAATTTAGTTTCTTGCATTTGCACAGCTTCAACTGCGTAATTACCAGTAACAGCTTCAATACGACGAACACCTGCCGCGATGCCAGCTTCAGAGGTAATTTTGAATAAACCAATATCACCAGTATTTGTTACGTGAGTACCACCACATAGCTCAACTGATAGTTCACCCATGCTAACAACACGTACATCACTATCGTATTTCTCGCCAAATAATGCCATTGCACCAGCTTCTTTAGCTGCGTCTAAGCCCATTTCACGTGTTTGTACTGGAACGTTAAGACGAATATGATCGTTAACCATACGCTCTACTTCAGCCAATTGGTCTGCAGTAACACCTTCAAAGTGAGAGAAGTCAAAACGCAGTTTATCAGCTTCAACCAATGAACCTTTCTGCGTCACGTGCTCGCCAAGTTCACGGCGTAAAATTGCGTGCAAGATATGAGTTACAGAGTGATTTAATGCGATATCGTTACGACGCTTAACATCGATTTGCGTCGTTGCAGCACTTGCTTTATTAATAGCACCAGAAACAACCACACCACGATGACCAAAAACTTTACCGATTTTTACCGTGTCTTCAACATTGAATACACCGTCGCTTGTAGTAATGGTACCAGTATCACCAACTTGACCACCTGATTCTGCGTAAAACGCCGACTCGTCTAACACGATAATTGCTTGTTGATCTGCCGCAACGCTGTCAGTTTCTTCACCAGCAACCACAATGGCATTAACCACTGATTGGTTGGTGTTTTCGCTATAACCTAAGAAAGCCGTTTCGCCGTCTAACTTCACTTGGTCGTTGTAATCAACATCAAAGTTACTAGCTTGCTGAGCACGTTTACGCTGAGCTGCCATCGCCTGTTCAAAACCTTCTTGATCAATTTCTAGGTCGCGTTCACGAGCAATATCAGCTGTTAAATCAGCAGGGAAACCGTAAGTATCGTAAAGTTTAAATACTAATTCACCGTCAATAACCTTACCTGACTGTGCTTTTAACGCTTCATCTAAGATCATCAAACCGCGATCAAGTGTGCGAGCAAATTGCTCTTCTTCTGCTTTTAATAGCTTAACAATGATTGCTTTGTTCTTTGCTAACTCTGGGTAAGCGTCGCCCATCTGAACAATCAGCTCATCAAGTAATTTATAGAAGAACAAGCCATCAGCGCCCATGCTATTACCATGACGAACAGCACGGCGGATAATACGGCGTAATACGTAACCACGACCTTCATTTGACGGCATAACACCATCGCTAATCAAGAATGAACATGAACGGATGTGATCGGCAATTACACGTAATGATTTATTTGTTAAATCATTAGTACCAATAATTTTCGCTGCCGCAGAAATCAAACCTTGGAAGATATCGATTTCATAGTTTGAGTGAACGCCTTGCATGATTGCCGCAATACGCTCTAAACCCATACCAGTATCTACAGATGGTTTTGGTAAATCTTCCATCGTGCCATCGCTTTGGCGATTGAACTGCATGAATACAAGGTTCCAAATTTCGATGTAACGATCGCCATCTTCTTCTGGTGTTCCAGGAGGTCCACCGGCAACATCTTCACCGTGATCAAAGAAGATCTCAGTACAAGGACCACAAGGGCCTGTGTCACCCATCGACCAGAAGTTATCTTTAGCGCCAATACGCGATAAACGATCTGGATCTACGCCAATCTCGTTAATCCAAATTTCTTCTGCTTCACGATCTTCTTCAAATACGGTTACCCATAACTTTTCTTTTGGCAGGTTTAATTCAACCGTTAAAAAGTGCCATGCAAAGTTAATTGCTTCTTTTTTGAAGTAATCACCGAAGCTAAAGTTACCTAGCATTTCAAAGAATGTATGGTGACGGGCTGTGTAGCCAACGTTTTCTAAATCGTTATGTTTACCACCAGCACGAACACAACGCTGTGAAGACGTTGCACGGTTATAGTCACGTTTGTCGCTGCCAATAAAAACATCTTTAAATGGCACCATGCCGGCGTTTGTAAATAATAATGTGGCATCGGTGCCGGGAATTAATGAGCTGCTATCAACAACCTGATGTTGCTGCTTTTGATAATACGCTAAAAACGCGTTTCTAATTTCTGCGGTTGTCATGTGCATAGCCATTTCCTGAACTGCTTCACTAAAATAAAAATATCGCACATTATAAGGTCACATCAGCCCAATGAGCCAGTAATAACCTTAAATTTTGTCGAGTTTTTCATAAAATAAACGAGGAAATGATAGTTGTTCTTAACAACGAAGGAGTGCGGTGTAGATTCTTTAGTGATTAATACCATTACATTAAATATTTGCCCACTTGTACTTGTTAAAATTAACTAAAATGGCGTTGCTCTCAATCCTAATAGCCAGCTATTAGTCAATCGAGCGCCTTGTTTTAGCTGATTTTCTCTACGCACAACAAGATCACTTACTTAATGCAATTGGTATAATTTGAGAGCAGGTTAATAAAATAGTAAATCTTTGGCAAAAAAATAGCAGCCACATGGCTGCTATTTTTCTATCAATAATGGCTTAGGTAGCCAACATCGAACTTATTCTTCTGGCGCTTCTAATGGCTCTTCATCAGGTTGGTCAGTTGGTTTGATCAATAGTGCATCACGAAGTAGGCCTTCAATTTCTCCAGTAACTTCTGGATTCTCTTTCAAGAAATTAATGCTGTTCGCTTTACCTTGACCAATCTTGCTGCCTTTATAGCTATACCAAGCACCCGCTTTCTCAACTAGCTTTTCTTTAACACCCCAGTCGATTAGCTCGCCGTATTTAGATGTACCTTCACCGTATAGGATTTGGAACTCAGCTTGCTTAAACGGAGGCGAAACTTTGTTCTTAACCACTTTAACGCGAGTTTCATTACCCACAATCTCGTCGCCATTTTTAACCGCGCCAATGCGGCGGATATCCAAGCGAACAGATGCATAGAACTTAAGTGCATTACCACCTGTTGTGGTTTCTGGGTTACCGAACATGACACCAATCTTCATACGAATTTGGTTAATGAAGATACATAACGTGTTAGAACGCTTAATGTTTGCAGTTAACTTACGTAGTGCTTGTGACATCAAACGAGCTTGCAAGCCCATGTGAGAATCACCCATATCACCTTCAATTTCAGCTTTAGGCGTTAACGCAGCTACCGAATCGACAATGATTACATCAACAGCACCAGAGCGCGTTAACATATCTACAATTTCAAGGGCTTGCTCACCAGTATCTGGCTGAGAAACTAACAATGAATTGATATCAACACCAAGCTTAGTCGCGTAAATTGGGTCAAGTGCATGCTCAGCATCAACGAAGGCACATACTTTGCCTTTCTTTTGCGCTTCAGCAATAACTTGTAGCGTTAACGTTGTTTTACCTGATGATTCAGGACCGTAAATTTCAACGATACGTCCCATCGGCAAACCGCCTATGCCTAACGCAACATCCAATCCAAGAGAACCTGTTGAAACCGATTCGATATCCAATGCTTTAGCTTCACCTAAACGCATAATAGAACCTTTACCAAATTGCTTTTCAATTTGACCTAAGGCGGCTTCAAGTGCTTTTGTTTTGTTAGCGTCCATCAATTGCTCCGTAAGAAAATCTGTTACTCAGTTAATGTAAATTAGTATACTGTACAGTCATACAGTATCAAGTTTTTTTTTGCTTAATTTTTTATAAGAATAGGATAACAACTTAAGCCACTGATTTTATGTTATATAAATAACAAAATGAATTTTATGATATACAGTAATAATAAAAACCACTGTATAAGATACACAGTGGTTTAACAGGTTAGTCGCGATAATTGATTTTACGGCGATGAATTCAATAGTTATTTATTGCAAATTATTGGGATTAACTCTTAAGGATTAACTCGGCTGTAATTTGCAGCATTCTAGTTGTTTTTTGTGTTAGCGTAGCAACCGCCACAAAACTAGCAATAGAAATACTGTCAAAGTAACCGTCTTGTTAATTGTTTTAGTAGTGCTGACGGTAAAGATAAAGCTGTACTTCTCGAAGATCATTTCCCCAGTGGCTTCGATAGCTTGTTTCTAAGTGCCATAGGGCATCTGCATCTGAAGTATTTCCGAAATACCACTCTATTTCGATTAAGTCACCAACGATATCGGCGATATCGTCTACAGCATCACCAACGGCAACAGTTTCATTGCTAATTAACAGATTCTTATCGTAGCTGGCCGAATGGTACATCCCTAGCTCTGGGAACTTTGATTCGACCTTGTTTCTGATTTCTTGATACTTACTGGGCGGCGCACTAGGATAATCGTTTTCATCAAATTCATAGGACATTGAGTCTACCAAAATAGGCAAATCATCCAGCTTTTTGAATTAATAACGATAAGTCATTCTCAGATCTTGTATCGCTCAGTACGAAGGAAATGAATTCGTTTAGTTTTTCACGTATATGCATAATTGATGACAGCTTATTCTACGGAAGAAGATGTAAATTTGTTCGCCTTAAGTCCTGCGCAATCTAAATTAAATTGTTCAACATTACAATCAACCAAAAATCAAACATTACCGCTCAATGTTATTCCACTTTTAATGAGCACCAACCCAACTTCAAACCTAACAACCCGTATTATTGCCTTAAGCTACTTTTGGTTTTAAACGCATTCGCGTATCCTTAGCCGGTATTTTAATTTTATAGATTTGATCGTTTTTTATGAGCACGCCAACGTTAACGCCTGAAACTATGTCATCGCATACACCGATGATGCAGCAATATCTCACCATTAAAAATGAACACCCGAATACGTTGGTGTTTTATCGCATGGGAGACTTTTACGAACTGTTTTTTGATGATGCTAAAAAAGCCTCAGAGCTATTGGGAATTACCCTAACAGCGCGTGGAAAAACTGGCGGTAATGCAATTCCGATGGCGGGTATTCCTTATCACTCGGCGGATAACTATTTATTGAAACTGGTGAACCTTGGCGAAAGCGTTGCTATTTGTGAGCAAACTGGCGATCCAGCAACCAGTAAAGGGCCTGTAGAACGTCAGGTTGTACGTATCGTTACGCCGGGTACTATCACTGATGAAGCATTGTTAGGTGATAGAAAAGATAACATTGTTGCCTGTATTTTCGAGCAAAAAAATGTCTTTGGTTTTGCGACGTTAGACATCGCAAGCGGTGAATTTAACATTAGTGAGTTAACGACTACTGAGCAATTTGAGTCTGAACTTCACCGTACTAATCCTGCTGAGATTTTATATTTAGAGCAATGGGATAACCTTGAGCTATTAGGTCAGCGCAGTGGCTTACGCGCGTGTCCAGCGTGGGACTTTGATTTAAGCACCGCCAATGATTTACTTAACCGTCAGTTTAAGACCGACAGTCTCGAAGGCTTTGGTGTTAACAAGGCGAAAGTTGCATTAATTGCTGCTGGCTGTTTAATGCAATATGTGAATGATACGCAGCGTGTAGCACTGCCTCAGATAAGACAAATTAAGTTAACCAATCAAAATAATTGCATTATTTTAGATGCGGCGACTCGTCGTAATCTTGAGTTAACGCAAAACATTAGCGGCGGTTTTGATAACACCTTAATGTCGATTTTAGATAAAACGGCTACTGCGATGGGCTCAAGGCTCTTACAGCGTTGGATCCACCAGCCATCAAGAGATCAACATTTAATCACTCAGCGTCACAACGCCATTGATTCATTGATCAAGCAGCAAAATATAGATCCTATTCACGATATTTTAAAACACGTTGGCGATATAGAGCGTGTGTTAGGACGTATTGCATTAAGATCGGCAAGGCCACGTGATTTTTCAAAATTGCGTCAAGCATTAAGCTTTTTACCAAGCATTCAAAAGCTGCTATTAGAGAACAAACAATGTGACCGATTAATGCAGCTCGCCAAAGAAATTAAAGTGTACCCTGAGCTGCATCAGTTATTAACGGCAGCAGTCGTTGAAAACCCACCATCATTAATTCGTGATGGCGGCGTGATTGCTCCAGGATATAATGCTGAACTTGATGAATGGCGCACCTTAAGTAAAGGCGCTACTGATTATGTTGATCAATTGGAAGAGCGTGAGCGCGAAGCGACCGGATTATCATCACTGAAAGTCGGCTATAACCGAGTTCATGGCTACTATATAGAAATTAGTAAATCACAGGCTGAACAAGCACCAGTGCATTATGTTAGACGCCAAACCCTAAAGAATAATGAGCGCTTTATTATTCCTGAGCTTAAAGCTCACGAAGATAAAGTACTCAATAGCCAAGGCAAAGCGCTGGCGTTAGAAAAAGTGCTCTATGAGCAGTTATTTGATCAACTAATGCCTCAGTTAGCGTTATTGCAAAATACCTCAAGTGCCCTTTCACAACTTGATGTGCTTAATAACTTTGCTCAGCGCGCCTTGGATTTATGCTACCACCGTCCGCGTTTTCATGCTGGCATTGGTATTTCATTGCAAGAATCTCGTCATCCGGTTGTCGAACAAGTCATGGATACGCCATTTATTGCTAACCCAGTCGACTTGTCTAGTGAGCGCCAAATGTTAGTTATCACGGGGCCTAATATGGGTGGTAAGTCGACGTATATGCGCCAAACTTCGCTTATTTGTTTAATGGCTCACATTGGCTCTTTTGTGCCTGCGACCAATGTGTCTATTGGTAGTATTGATAGAATATTTACCCGCATTGGCGCATCAGACGATCTTGCTAGCGGCCGTTCAACCTTTATGGTTGAGATGACAGAAACGGCAAACATCTTACACAACGCCACAGAGCATAGTTTGGTGTTGATGGATGAAATTGGACGTGGTACCAGTACCTTTGATGGTTTGTCACTTGCGTGGGCATCGGCGCACTATTTAGCGACTAAATCAAAATCACTGACTTTGTTCGCTACCCATTATTTTGAGCTGACACAACTGTCAGAGCACTTAAATCAAGTTAAGAACGTGCATTTAGATGCGATTGAACACGATGAGTCTATCGCATTCTTACATCACGTTGCTGATGGCGCGGCCAATAAGAGTTACGGGATACAAGTCGCACAACTTGCAGGTATTCCAAAGGTTGTGACACAAATTGCCAAGGCGAAATTAACAGAGTTGGAGTTAACTGGTCAGCAGACATCTGACGTTTCAATGGCAATGCCGACGATTGTTGAAGATAATGAAAATGAGCAGTTAATTTCAGAGCTTAAAGCATTAAACCCTGACGATTTGTCACCAAAAGAAGCACTTAACTTGCTCTATTCATTAAAGGCTCAAGTTAAATAATGCTTTAAGCTATTTATGATGACGCAATAAAAAAGCCAGTGAAGTTCACTCAATGCCGATCGTTTAAGAGAACTTGAACGATCTTGTAGATAAATCATAATCCCCAGTCTTTGTTAAGATTTGGGGATTTTTTATATGTTCACTCAAGAGTTAGCGTCAGTTTTTGAGTCGTTTGAAAGCACTGATTCATACGGTAATGTGCTAAGTCCTATTGATACTCAATGGATTGAAGAAGCGTTGTTATACCAATTGCATTAAATATTTGCCCACTTGTACTTGTTAAAATTAACTAAAATGGCGTTGCTCTCAATCCTAATAGTCAGCTATTAGTCAATCGAGCGCCTTGTTTTAGCTGATTTTCTCTACGCACAACAAGATCACTTACTTAATGCAATTGGTATAAAATAACCTTGAGAAGTCGTTTTCCACAAGGGGTTAGACAAGAGCTATGGGGCGTGTTGTTAGGCTATAACCTTATTCGACTGGAAATGTCGGCCATCGCTAAAGAAGCCGATGTATCTCCGACAAGGATTAGTTTCACCGCCGCAATTTTCATCATTGATACTCAAATAAGAGCGCTGGCGTTATCATCGAATGGGACGATACCAAAGAAACTACAACTGATGAGGAAAGATGTGAAACATTTTGTCCTACCGGACAAGCGAAAGCACCGAACGTTTTCACGTTCAGTGCTTTACATTCCATCTCGGTATCCGTTGAGATACAAGCCTAAGAAAGCTTAACCGAATGGCATTAAGTGAAGTTCACTGGCTTTTATGTTTTGAGAGCTGTACTGAGTTTGTTATCTGTTTTATGTTCCCGCTGGAAACAAGGTTTCAATTGATAACCCTTGGCTCTTCATAATATCTTGCATGCGTTTTAACGCTTCAACTTGAATTTGACGAACACGTTCACGTGTTAAACCAATTTCACGACCAACCACTTCAAGCGTTGATGGTTCATGTCCTAATAATCCAAAACGACGGGCTAACACTTCACGCTGCTTGGTATTAAGTTCATTTAACCAACGTACTAGGCTGTCGTTGATATCATCTTTCATCGTTGTGGGCTCTGGTGAATAATGATCACCTGCCGATACGATATCTAATAAACCTTTTTCGTTAGCGCCACTGATAGGTGAGTCAACCGACGACACTTTTTCATTGAGCTTAAGCATTTTGCTCACATAGCCCACTGGCTTATCTAGCTTGTGTGCAATATTTTCTGCCGTTGGCTCATGATCAAGCTCTTGTGCTAATTCACGTGCAGTACGCAGGTAAATGTTAAGCTCTTTAACGACGTGAATTGGTAAGCGAATTGTACGCGTTTGATTCATGATCGCACGTTCAATTGTTTGACGGATCCACCAAGTAGCATAGGTTGAGAATCTAAATCCACGTTCTGGGTCAAATTTTTCAACCGCACGAATTAGACCTAAATTACCTTCTTCAACTAGGTCAAGTAGTGCAAGTCCGCGATTTAAATATCGACGTGAAATTTTTACGACAAGTCTTAAGTTGCTCTCAATCATGCGTCGTCTCGCAGCCGCATCACCTCGTAGTGATAAGCGCGAGTAATATACTTCTTCTTCGGCTGTTAAGAGTGGTGAGAAACCAATTTCACTCAAATAGATTTGAGTGGCATCCAAATGGTTTGATTTTTCAGTTTCAACTGTTTGTGCAGTTGTAGTTACTGTTTTACGTCCCATAATATTCTCCCTGATAGCTAACAATGACACCGCATTGAAAAAGCGCATAATTAAATGAGTTATCGTTTGGGAAGATAATTTTTCGGATTAACTGATTTACCGCGGAACCGAATTTCAAAATGAAGTTGAACACGTTCTGACTCGGTGTTCCCCATTTTAGCAATAATTTGACCTTGCTTAATTCGTTGTTTTTCCTTGACAAAAATTGAATCATTGTGCGCATACGCACTTAAGTAATTATCGTTATGCTTGATAATAATCAAGTTTCCATAACCTCTTAAGGCATCGCCAGCATAAACAACCTTGCCCGCAGCAGAAGCGACTACATTGCTTCCCTTTAATCCTGCTATATCTATCCCTTTGTTTCCCTGCTTAGTCGCAGAGTACGCCGATACTACACGCCCTTTCGCTGGCCAAATCCATTTTGAGATCTTTTTAGCGTAGTTACTTTTCTTTTTAACAGATGGAAAAACTTTTACGTTTTTCGTCTGCTTGTTTGTAGAGCGCTTTGGCTTAATTACATTTTTAGAATACGTGTCTTTATTTTGACGATCAAGCTTTTTTTGCCATTTTTTTGACACTCCGGTTTTTTTGACTATCTTAATAGGTGGTTTTTTATTAACCAGACTTAATGTCTTTCCGGGGTAGATAATATAGGGAGGTTTTATGTTGTTAATTCTTGAGAGTTCTTTTGCAGACATTCCCGCAGCGAACGCAATTGAGTAAAGGGTGTCTCCTTTTTTAACTTTATATTTTTTTCCGCTTAACTTGATTGGATATTTTGCAGCATTCTTAGATGTTGAAATAGAAGAAACAGGAGCTGGACCTGTCGGCGTGGTACAACTTGCCACAGTCAAAATGATGACAGTTGCTAAAAATATCCTTATTCCACACCAACCTAGCTTCATTATTTTACATCTTCAGGACAATGACAGCGATAATGATGATGGCAACGACACTCCAGCCAATGCGATCAACATAAATTTTGAGTTTTTCTTCCATTGCCTCTCCACCCCAGCGCATTAATCCTGCGACTAAGAAAAATCTTAGCCCTCGTCCAATAAACGATACCAGGACAAAGGGTAAAAATGCCATCGACATTACACCCGCTGTTATTGTAAAGACTTTATAAGGAACAGGAGTAAAGCTGGCGATAAAGATCACCCAAATACCATATTCACTGAACCATGACTCTGCGGTCTTTAATTTATCTTGATAACCAACGGACTCAACAATTGGTAATACAACACTATCAAATAAGGCATATCCAAGGTAATAGCCAACCACACCGCCGATTACTGAAAATACGGTGGCTAAAAATGCGTAATACCAAGCAGACTTAGGCCGTGCTAACGCCATAGGGGCAAGCATGACATCCACGGGAATTGGAAAAAAAACAGATTCTGCAAAGCTCATAAAGCTTAAATAGTAACTTGAGTATTTGTGCCTAGCGGCTTTCATGGTCCACTCATACATCGCACTAAAAATTTTCAACTAAGGTCTCCAGCTAATAAAGGTACAAATTTAACGGCTTCGACTTTCTGTTGGGTAAAGCGTTCACCTTCTCGATTGATGATTAACAATGTTTGTGTTACATCACCAACGGGAATTATAAGCTGTCCACCATCAACCAATTGTTGCAATAAGTCAACTGGCACTTCTGATGGCGCAGCTGTCACCATAATTGCGTCATAAGGCCCTTTAGAGGCCCATCCTTGCCAGCCATCACCATGTTTCATAGAGACATTATGTAAATCAACGGAACGTAACCTTCTAGTAGCAACTCGTTGTAGCGCTTTAATCCGCTCAACAGAAAATACGTGGCCGACAAGCTGCGCTAAAATTGCACACTGATAGCCCGAACCAGTACCAATTTCTAACACTTTATCTACAGGCCCTTTTGCCAATAACAACTGAGTCATCTTTGCAACTATATAGGGTTGAGAAATGGTTTGCCCATGGCCAATAGGTAAAGCAGTATTTTCATACGCTTTGTATTCCAATGCTTGATCGATGAATAACTGACGTGGTGTGGCAGCAATAGCCGCTAAAACATTAGGATCTGTAATGCCCTCTTGTTTTAGACGCTGTGCCAATCTCTGACCATGTAGCGTCGTTGTCGCTAAGATATTGCTCATATCTGCTGGGCCCATTGGTTTAGCTTTTCCAATCTGTGATGTGCTGTTAAGTCTACGGTCAATGGTGTTATTGAAACATAACCGTTCGCTATTGCGTGGAAATCTGTTCCCTCACCAGCATCATCAGCCTTAGCTAATGGCCCAACCCAATAGATATCTCTTCCACCAGGATCTTGAGTTTTAATCATTGAGGTCGCTCGATGGCGTGCGCCAAGCCGCGTTACTTTAATTCCTTTGATTTGCTCAAGTGGTAAGTCAGGCACATTCACATTAAGAATTTGATTCGCTGGTAATGGACAGTCACGTAATTGATGAACTATCTTTGCGGCATAGACACCAGCAGTTTCGTAATGGATTAATTCTTTGCTAGCTAACGATACCGCCACTGATGGAAGCCCCATGTAACGACCTTCCATGGCGGCAGCAACAGTACCAGAATAGATGACATCATCACCTAGGTTCCCACCAGCGTTTATGCCAGTTACAACTAACTGCGGATCTTCTTCACACAGCATATTAATGGCTAGGTGAACACAATCAGTTGGTGTGCCATTGACGGCAATAAAACCGTTTTCCATGGTTGTTGTACGAAGCGGATTAGTTAAGGTTAACGAGCTACTTGCAGCACTACAATTACGATCAGGTGCAACGACAATAATGCTATCCATACTGTCACTTAACGCGTTGTACAGTGCATGTATTCCCGGCGCATAAACACCATCATCATTACTTATTAAAATATTCAACTATTGTGCTCCTGTTTTATTAACCAAAGATAGGTCAGTAATTTGTGCTAATTCTCGCAATACACTAGTGGCATAACCTCCTGATGGCAATGTAAAATTTAGTTTTAAATCATTATTATCACTCTGCCAAGTCATATTTTGTGGGATCACAATAAGGGCACGCCGCTCTTGTTTTAAACCAAAGTTTTCTAACCCTGTCGCTAACGTTTCATGTTGCCTAACAACCGCTTGTTCCAACAATAATGCATCATTACTACTTTTTATTGACCCGCTACCCCATAATGGCGCACTTAAGGTGATATCACCTTGTTCAAATCGCTCTGCAATATTATTGTCATCTGAATCTGGTTTAAAGGATGCTTTAGTGCCTGCAAGCATAAAGACTTCACCTGATAACGGTGTTTGATGCTTGTTTTGTTCAATTCGTTGACTCACTACATCATTAAATATGAAAGAGCGAGCAGCTGATAACAACATGCCTCTCAAATCTCTATTTTTAACTTTTTGACCAGCAAATAGGTCATTTGCTCGTTCAATATTATCGCCATCAAACCCAAATCGCTGAGCACCAAAGTAATTAGGAACACCGTGTTTTTGAATTGCCTGAAGTCGTTTTTCAACTGCTGGGGATATTGTTAAACCACGAATAATTAATTCGAAACGATTGCCCTTGAGTGCTCCGGTTTTAATCTTTTTATTATGACGAGTTGCATGGAGTACTTTTAATTGAGGCGACTCTAAGTCAGCGACATCAGGCGATTCTTTACCTGGTAAATGAACACTGATTTGTTGTCTGGTAATGCCATAGCGATCTTTTTTACCAGCATAGCCAATTTCACGCTGGGTCACGCCAGCCCAACGTGCAATTAACTTTGCAGCGTAGGCAGAGTTAAGGCCATCTTTTTCTATCTCTAGAACAAGATGTTCACCTTCACCTGACATGTCATATCCAAGATGTTCAAATACTTTGAAATCACAATTTGATGTTTTTATCTGGCCTTGTGCTATTGGCTGACCATGCATGTATTGCCAATGAGGTAATGCCATTAAGATTGCTTCACTAACAAAACAACAGCATCGGTTGCGATGCCTTCTTTACGGCCCACAAAACCTAACTTTTCAGTTGTTGTTGCTTTAACATTTATTTGGGAAATTTCAGCATCGAGATCACTGGCAATAGCCTGTCTCATCGATTCAATATGAGGCGCCATCTTTGGTGCTTGCGCCGCAATAGTAATATCCAAATTCCCCAATTGGTAACCTTGGGCTTTAACCAATCCGTATACGTGACGTAATAAATGTCGTGAATCGACACCTTTATATTCGTCGTCGGTATCAGGAAAATGGTGGCCAATATCGCCCATAGCACACGCACCCAGCAGTGCATCACATAATGCATGCAGTGCAACATCGCCATCAGAATGGGCGATTAGGCCTTCGCTATGCTCTATCGTTACGCCGCCAATAATGACCGGTCCTTGACCACCAAACTTGTGAACGTCATAACCGTGACCAATTCTTATCATGATTTTTCCTGTGATTGATTAATTTTTCCCTGCCCTTGAAGAAATACTTCTGCTAGTTGTAAATCTTCAGGTCGAGTTACTTTGATATTGTCGCTGCGACCATTGAGCATTTTGATTGGCATTTGAGCCCATTCCATTGCAGAAGCCTCATCGGTAACATTAACACCTTGAGCCAGCGCATCTATCATGGTCTGCTTTAGGCGATTAATAGGAAACATTTGCGGCGTTAGTGCGTGATAAAGAAATTCTCTAGATACTGTTGATTCAATAATGCCTTCACTAGTCACACGCTTCATGGTGTCACGAACCAATGAACCGACAATAGCGCCACTTTCCATTGATGCATTATCAATTAATAAATCGATATCTTGTTTGGTTAAACACGGACGTGCAGCATCATGAACTAACACAACGCCATCATCGTCAATGGCATCTAACGCAGCCAATACTGAATCAGCACGCTGTGCGCCTCCGATAACCGCTTTCAGTTTTGGATGTTGCGCAATCGCGAGTTGTTGGAACCATTGATCATCAGCCCCTAATGATACGATGACCATTTTAATTCTTTCATCGGCTAACAATGGTGTCAGTGCATATTCAATGATGGCGATATCATTAATCGTTAGATATTGCTTAGGAGTGTCGCTGCCCATGCGGGCACCAATGCCAGCTGCTGGAACAACAGCGTAAATAGGGTGTGATAACAAAATAGATATGCTCTTTAATTTACTCAACAATCCGATAAAAGGTTTCGCCGTCTTTAATAAGACCTAATTGATTTCGGGCGCGCTCTTCAATAGCATCAAGACCCGTTTTTAAATCGTTAATTTCTTTGTATTGCAGTGCATTTTTTGCAGTTAACGTTTGATTTTCTTTCGTTTGACTGATTATTTCTTGCTTTAATTGCAGGTAATCAGGCCAACTATTTTTACCAAACCACAACCTGTGCTGTAGTAAGCCTAACAATACAATAAGAACGGCAGCGAACCATTTCATGTCTTTTCTCAGTCTTCACGTCATTTTTTATATCAATGACGAAGTTTATACAAAGTGTTCGACATTCTATCAGGCAATTACACTTATACCAATTGCCTTAATTTAATAGTATGAGGATATACCCTCTGTTAAAATAAATGGATTCACCGTGTTACAAAGGCAAGAAAATGAGAATAGATGATTCAGTATTAGTTTTTTCGACTGACCAAGGCCGTATTAAAGAAGCCCCACAAGAAAAAGAAATTCCACAAGGCGATGGCGTTGTACGTATTCGCCGCGAAACCAAAGGCCGTAAAGGCAAAGGTGTCATGACAATCAGCGGATTGTTGATGGACGAGACATCGCTAAAAGGATTAGCGAAGGAGTTAAAGAAACTTGTTGGTTGCGGTGGTGCAGTTAAAGATGGCATCATTGAAATTCAAGGAGATAAGCGCGATGTCATTAAGGCTTATTTAGAGAAAAAAGGTCACACCGTAAAACTGGCCGGTGGTTAACGCCAGTAATTGAGGATCATGTCATCAATGGATAGTTTGAGAAATCAGTTTTTAATTGCGATGCCAAATTTGGAAGATCCTTATTTTAATCGTAGTGTTATTTATTTAGTAAAGCATGACGAAGACGGTGCTATGGGGTTTATTATCAATCAACCTATTAGTCAGCTCAACGTTGAGCAATTATTAGAAAAAATGGAATTGCCAATTACAAACTTTGCATCAAATAATATTCATCAACAAGTGTTTAACGGCGGGCCTGTTAATCAAGAACGTGGGTTTGTGCTGCACTCACCACAAACTGGCTGGAAGAGCAGCGAAGCTTGCTCTGATGACATTACAATGACCACCTCTAAAGATATAATGTCAGCATTAGGCACTGGCGATGCACCAGAGCAATTTATTATTGCATTGGGATATGCGAGCTGGGAGCCAGGTCAGCTAGAACAAGAATTATTAGAGAATTCTTGGTTAACCAGCCCTTGTGATCCTGAGCATTTATTTTCTACCCCCATCGATCAACGCTGGCAACAAGCGACTCAACAATTAGGTTTTGACGTTTGGCAATTAACGCCACAAGCTGGTCATAGTTAAAGAGACTTTATGAGTTGTATTATCGCCTTCGATTTTGGCGTAAAAAGTATTGGTGTTGCTATTGGCCAACAAATTACTGGGACTGCTAGTCCGTTAAGCGCGGTTAAAGCGGTTGATGGTATTCCCAATTGGCAAGCCCTAGATGATGTATTTTCAGAATGGAAACCAACAGATATTGTCGTTGGCTATCCAACCAATATGGATGGCAGTGAGCAATTAATTACAGCACGCGCCAAAAAGTTTGGAAAGCGTCTTTATCATCGATTCAAAATACCTGTTCATGGACATGACGAACGTTTGACAACGGTTGAAGCTAAAGAGCGACTATTTGAATTAGGTGGCTTTAAAAAGCTCAATAAGGGAAAAATTGATAGTGTGTCAGCGGTATTAATTCTAGAGAGTTGGTTTGCCGCCCAACATGACGAATAAATTCGGTGAATAAGCGTTGCTTATTCACCGCTATAACGATTAATCCATATCTAACGTTACTTCACTGAGTAAGCCAGCATCGATATCTTTGCCTCCCTTGAGTTTGATCATGAGACGTAAGTCATTGGGTGAATCAGCATGGTGCAGCGCGTCGGCGTATCTTATTTCATTAAGCTGATATAGATTAAACAAGGCTTGGTCAAACGTTTGCATCCCAAGTTCATTTGATTTAGCCATGGTTTCTTTGAGCGAATGAAGCTCTCCCTTAGCAATCAAATCTGACACGCGCGATGAGTTAAGCATCACTTCAATCGCTGCACGTCGTCCCTTGCCATTTTTCACAGGCACAAGTTGCTGAGCAACAATTGCACGAAGATTTAACGATAAATCAAACAATAATTGTTGATGCTTTTCTTTCGGCACTAAATGCATAATTCGTTCGATAGCTTGGTTAGCATTATTAGCATGCAAAGTAGCCACACATAAATGCCCCGTTTCGGCAAAGGTTAGTGCATATTGCATGGTTTCTGGAGAACGAATCTCACCGAGTAATACCACATCAGGAGCTTGGCGAAGTGCTGACTTCAATCCCGCTTCAAACGACTCAGTATCAACGCCAACTTCCCGTTGATTAACAATACTACGGCGATGCTCATGCACAAATTCAATAGGATCTTCGACCGTTAAGATGTGTCCCTTGCTATGGCGATTTCGATGACCAATCATAGCGGCAAGTGATGTAGATTTACCGGTCCCCGTTGCCCCCACCATAATGACTAGGCCACGTTTACTCATAATCACATCTTTAAGTACAGCAGGTAATTGGAGGTCATCCATTTCAGGAATTTCTGTTTCAATACGACGAGCAACTAGCCCTGCCATATTACGTTGCCAGAATGCGCTCAAACGAAAACGTCCTACTCCATCAACGGCAATGGCGTAATTACACTCTTTAGTGGTTTCGAATTCTTGACGCTGCTTTGCATTCATTGTTCCCAAAACAATTTCTAACGCTTGCTCTTCACAAAGATCAATTTCTCCCAAAGGTAACATTGCACCATGGGCTTTAATGCTGGGTTTAGCATTCACAGTGATAAACAAATCAGAGCCATCTTGTTCAACCAAGGATTTTAAATACGGTAAAATTTTCATGCTAATTTCCTATAACGCTTGTTTACCAGAGCCTTTTAAAATGGCATCTTCACGCGATATATCACCGCTATTCATTAAATTACTTAATGATTGATCTAATGTTTGCATACCAAACGCCATACCAGTTTGAATAGCTGAATACATTTGCGCCACTTTAGCTTCACGAATCAAGTTACGTATCGCGGGGGTACCAACCATAATTTCATGAGCAGCAACACGACCACCGCCTATTTTCTTAACGAGCGTTTGCGAAATAACCGCCTGTAAAGACTCAGATAGCATGGTTCGCACCATGTCTTTTTCTGCCGCTGGAAATACATCAACTATACGGTCAATAGTTTTAGAGGCTGAGGTTGTATGAAGTGTGCCAAATACTAAGTGACCGGTTTCTGCCGCAGTAAGGGCTAAACGAATAGTCTCTAGATCGCGCATTTCGCCCACTAAAATTACATCAGGATCTTCACGTAGCGCGCTCTTTAATGCATTTTCAAAACCATGTGTATCACGATAAACTTCACGTTGGTTAATCAAACACTGTTTATTTTTATGAACAAATTCAATTGGATCTTCAATGGTGAGGATGTGTTCACGCTTAGATTCATTTATATAATCAACCATAGCCGCTAAGGTCGTTGATTTACCAGAACCCGTTGGCCCAGTCACTAGTACTAAACCACGTGGATTTTCTGAAATCTTTTTAAAGATGTGTGGTGCATTGATTTGCTCTAATGTTAAAACTTCACTTGGAATGGTACGGAAAACGGCACCGGCACCGCGATTTTGAAAAAATGCATTAACACGAAAACGCGCCATGTTAGGCACTTCAAACGAAAAGTCACACTCTAACTTTTCTTCGTAATCTTTACGTTGTTTGTCATCCATGATGTCATAAATCAGATTATGTACTTCTTTATGCTCTAAAGGTGGTACGTTTAGCTTTCGTACTTCACCGTCAACACGTATCATAGGCGGAACACCAGCAGAAAGATGTAAATCTGATGCGTCATGTTTAACACTAAACGCCAATAATTCGGTAATATCCATAAAAAACCTTCGATTTATAATTAGTTAATATTATGCCTAACATAACAGAACGATTAAATTCAGCAATTAACAGTATTCGTTTTTTTGAGAAAAAATCTCAACGTGTAGAAAATTCAGTCGAATTAATCGCTGTCAGTAAAACCAAACCCATAAGTGATATTGAACAAGCCATTACCGCTGGTCAGCGCCATTTTGGCGAAAACTATGTGCAAGAAGGCGTAGAGAAAGTCTTACATTTTGATGATTCAAGCTTAACATGGCACTTTATTGGCCCATTACAGTCAAACAAAACCCGTGTTGTCGCTGAAAACTTTGATTGGGTACATACAGTTGACCGCTTAAAGATTGCTAAACGGCTAAACGAGCAACGAGGCGTTTTTCAAAAACCATTGCAAATTCTAATACAGGTTAATATTAGCGATGAAGAGTCAAAATCTGGCGTACCTCCTGATGAAGTAATGGCACTTACGACTGAGCTTGCACAATTTGACCGATTAACCGTACGCGGAATAATGACGATTGGTGTAAAAACAGACGATGAGTCTGTTATCAATAAGCAATTTGATAAAATGCACCAGCTATTACAGCAACTGAAAAAAGAATTTGATACAGTAGATACCCTGTCAATGGGCATGAGCAGTGATATTGAGCAAGCGATAGGAAATGGCTCGACAATGGTGCGCATCGGTAGTGCAATCTTTGGCGCTCGCGCCCCTAAATAACGGTCCAAATTCAAGAGAGTAAATAAATGCAACAACAGAAAATTGCCTTTATTGGTGCAGGCAACATGACACGTAGTATTATCAGTGGACTTGTCGCAAAGCATTATCCAAGCGATTTAATCATAGCTGCCAACCCAACAACCACTAAGTTAGATAGTTTAGAGCAACAATGTGGTGTCAACACAACCATAAATAATAACGAAGCCATAGATTGGGCTGATATTGTGGTACTCGCTGTGAAACCACAGCTAATGGCATCTGTTTGCCAAGCGATAACGATTGATGTTTCTAACAAGCTTTTTGTTTCTTTAGCCGCAGGGATTAATATTGAGAGTTACTTTGGCTATTTAGGACAAAAAGTACCGCTGATTAGGGTAATGCCTAACACACCTTCATTGTTGGGTTTAGGCATGAGCGGCTTATATGCAAGTGATGATGTAAGTGACATTGATAAAGCAGTGATTACGCAATTAATGGCCAGTGTCGGTCAAACTCTGTGGGTTGAAAAAGAATCTCATATTGACTTAGTAACAGCGTGTAGCGGCAGCTCACCAGCTTATTTTTTCTTAATGATGGAATACATGCAACAGAGCGCTGTCAACATGGGGCTCACTGGCGAGGAAGCAAGACTGCTAATTCAGCAAGCAGCACTTGGCGCAGCGGAAATGGTTAGGCACAATGACCACCTTGAGCTATCTGAACTGCGCAAACAAGTGACATCAAAAGGCGGTACAACTCACGCCGCTATCGAAACATTTAAAGAACAAGGTTTTGATAACATGGTTGATAATGCCATGAAAAATGCAGTTAAACGTGCCGATGAAATGGCAAAAGAATTTTAATTTTAAATTACTAGGATAACCAGTTAATGAGTTCTTTCACTTTTTTAATAGATATTCTCTTTAATACCTATTTTATGATTGTTGTATTACGTGTGTGGTTGCAAATAGCCCGTGCCGATTACTACAACCCATTTAGTCAGTTTGTCGTTAAAGCAACAGATCCATTAGTGCGTCCTTTACGCAGAATTATTCCAGGTTTGTTTGGCATTGATATGGCAGGTGTTGTCTTAGCACTGATAGTTGGTTTCGCTAAGATGTCTGTCTTGATGTTAATGAGCAGCGGCATTCATCCAATCCCATTACTCATCTTCGGATTCTTATTTGCCATCAAAAAAACAGGATTACTTTTATTCTGGATTCTATTGATTCGTGCGATTATGAGCTGGATTAGCCAAGGTCGTCATCCTGTTGAACAAGTAATGGCTCAGATATCTGAACCTATTCTCCACCCTATTCGTCGACGCATGCCTGATTTAGGCGGCATCGATTTATCATTAATGATTGTGTCTATGGGCCTTATTTTTACTAACATGTTAATGGGCGATTTATTGGGCGGGATTTGGATTAACCTTTAACGGTTACCTTACACAGAGATAAATAATGTTTAATTTAAAACGAATTTTAGTGGCATTAGTCATGGGAACGATCGCTATTTCACATGCTAATGCCAGCGACGAAAAAGCATTTCAGACCGGTGGTCAATACGAGCAGTCAGGTCGGTATCAAATCCATTACATCGCGCTCCCAACGACATTATTGACGCCAAAAGTTGCCAGTACATACGGTATAAAACGCTCGAGTTATAATGGTTTTATTAATATTTCGATTCTAGATACCTTGCAAGATGGAAACCCTGCGGTGTCAGGTAAAGTGTCTGGCCAAGCGGTCAATTTAACAGGCAAACTTGTTGAATTAGAATTTAAAGAAATTAAAGAAAGCGATGCAATTTATTACATTGCCTCAATTCCTTTTCGCCACAAAGAGCAATTCACAATTCAAGTTCGCACAGTGAATAGCGAAGGTCTTAATAGCCTTGTGAAGTTCACCCAACAATTTTACGTAG
Organism: Psychrobium sp. nBUS_13; assembly: GCF_051201665.1. Classification (GTDB taxonomy): domain Bacteria; phylum Pseudomonadota; class Gammaproteobacteria; order Enterobacterales; family Psychrobiaceae; genus Psychrobium. The sequence continues at coordinate 3,287,641 of NZ_CP179210.1, forward strand.
ACTAATTAGGTTGTAGTATGTCTCAAATCGTTTTAGCCACGGGAAACCAAGGCAAAGTAAAAGAATTAGCAGCAATGCTTGCCCCATTAAATTTAAATGTTGTAGCCCAAAGCGAATTCAATGTGCCAGATGTTCCAGAAACTGGCACTACCTTTGTTGAAAACGCCATCATCAAAGCGCGTCACGCAGCCAAAATTACAGGCAAGCCTGCCATTGCAGATGATTCAGGTCTTGAGGTTTCAGCACTTGGTGGCGCCCCTGGTATTTATTCAGCGCGATATAGTGGCGATAATGCAACTGATCAAACTAACATCGATAAATTACTCGTTGAAATGAAAGATGTTGATGACAATAGCCGACAAGCTCGTTTTGTATGTGTGCTGGTTTATATGGCGCACGAAAACGACCCAACACCGATCATTTGCCAAGGTTTTTGGAATGGACACATTACAAAGACTCAAGAAGGCCGCGCAGGTTTTGGTTATGATCCGGTGTTTTATGTGCCATCTCTTGATTGCACAAGCGCGCAATTAGACAAAGCTGACAAGAATAAAATAAGCCATCGCGCCAAAGCGCTTAGCGCATTAGTTCCCCTGCTTGCGCAGCAAAAATAATGACCATAGATACACTAAAGCTACCACCACTGAGTTTGTATATTCATATTCCGTGGTGCGTTCAAAAATGTCCATATTGTGACTTTAATTCTCATGCGCTTAAAAACGAAATCCCTCATCAGGCTTATGTTGATGCGCTGCTTGAAGATTTGAGTGAAGAGCTAGAGAATGTTCACGGTCGGCAATTGCAATCAGTGTTCATCGGTGGCGGTACGCCAAGTTTGCTAGAACCTTTGCAAATGAAACGGTTACTTGATGGCGTAAAATCAATGATTGATTGTGTTGATGATATTGAAATAACCATGGAAGCTAACCCCGGCACCGTAGAAGCGGGTCGTTTTAAGCAGTTTCAAGATGCAGGGGTCAATCGGATCTCAATCGGTGTTCAGTCATTCCAAAAAGATAAGCTAACTATTTTAGGACGTATCCATGATAGTGATGAGGCGATCGCTGCTGCGAAGCAAGCCAACGATTTATCATTGCGTTCGTACAATATCGATTTAATGCACTCGTTACCAAAACAGAATGTCGGCGATGCCTTGGCTGATTTGAAGCAAGCAATCACCCTATCGCCACCGCATTTGTCATGGTATCAATTAACCATTGAGCCAAATACTCAGTTTCATTCAAAGCCGCCAACAATTCCAGGCGATGAAGTGCTTGCTGATATTTTTGATGCTGGACGCCAAACATTGCTCGATGCGGGCTATGTTCAATATGAAATATCTGCATTTTCCAAACCTGGTTATCAATGCCATCACAATCTAAACTATTGGCGTTTTGGCGATTACATTGGAATTGGCTGTGGCGCACACGGAAAAATAACCGATGTATTAAATAATCAGGTATTGCGTTCAAGTAAAGTAAAACACCCTAAAGGGTATCTCGATAAGGATAATGCGTATTCTTTTGAACGTTGGGCTGTCGATAAAGAAGATATCGCCCTTGAGTATTTCATGAATAGGTTTCGTCTCGTTGAAGCTTGTCCTAGAGAAGAGTTTTCACAGTTCACGGGATTAAGTGAACAAACGATTGCCACGCCGATGCAGCGTGCAATTAACAAAGGGTTAATAGATCAGACGGCGACACACTGGCATGTGACTCCACTTGGCCAGCGTTTTTTAAATGAACTTCTCAATCTATTTATGGAATAACGAAAAAATTGCTGACAACAATCATATTGAGAGGATAGGTTTGGGTATTTTATCTTTATGACTAATTTAGTAGACTGAGTGTCTTGAATCGTAACCGTCATCAACTTTAACGGATAACCTGATGAATAATAAAATAATATCATTAGGCGCAGGTGCGCTTGTATTGGGCGGTTGTAGCCTTAATTTTACACCAACTGAGGCTGATAAAGAACAATTAGCACAGCAACTTAATCCCGCCCAACAAGTTAATATTGCGGCCTCTCCCGCTGTGACAGCATCGCAACTGGCACAAGTTGCAGCGCAATCAGCCGTTGCAAATCAGCTCTTTGATGATATTTATAAAGAAAACTTAATGGCAAGTCCAATGCGTCAGACCTACATGGGCATCAAACAAGATTACGATAAATGGGATGACATTAGTGACACTGCAGCTCAACAGGATCATTTAAAAGATATTGAAGATCTAAATCGTCTAAAAGAAATAAATCCCCTCTTATTAGATGAACAAACAAAATTAAGTTTTCAACTTTTTGAAAACAAATTGCAAGACTCAATTAATGACCATCAATGGCGCTTTCACAGTTATCCAGTGAACCAAATGCGTGGGCTCCATAGTCAAGCTGTTAGTATGCTTATCAATGCCCACAAAATTAGTAACAGCTCTGATGCTCAAGCGTATATAAAACGTTTACATGGCTTAAAGCCTTTGATGAAGCAGTTAACGCAGAATTTACGAGATCGTGAAGAGCGTGGAATAATGGCGCCACATTTTGTTTATGAGTACGTAATTAATGACTCAATGAATGTTCTTAACGGCAAACCATTTAACAATAAAGGTGTGAGCCCGTTGTTTGCTGACTTCTCACGTAAAGTCGACAAATTGCCATTATCAAACAACGAAAAAGAGACACTAAAATATCAAGCACGTGATGCACTGCTTGGCGATGTAAAATCTGGATATAGTACACTCATTAGCTATTTACGAGAGCAACAAGCTAGAGCTAGCTATGATGATGGTGTATGGAAGCTTCCTGATGGCGACACGTTTTATAAAAGAGCCCTTGAGAATACAACGACAACTTCATTAACCGCCAAGGAAATTCACAGCATTGGATTGAGTGAAGTTAATCGAATCCATGACGAAATGCGCCAAATCATGGACAAAGTAAAGTTTAAAGGTAATTTAAATGAATTCTTTGAATTTATGCGCACTGATAAACAATTCTATTACCCAAATACAAATGAAGGGCGTCAGGCTTACCTAACGAAGGCGACATCATACATTGACCAAATGAAGTTGCGCCTTGATGAGCTTTTTGTCGTTCAACCTAAAGCAGACTTAGTGGTGAAAGCAGTAGAGGCCTTTAGAGAAAAATCAGCGGGAAAAGCCTTTTATAATCGTCCTTCCCCAGATGGCACACGCCCGGGTCGTTATTACGCTAATTTGTATGACATGAATAACATGCCAAAATATCAAATGGAGGCGTTAGCCTTCCATGAGGGGCTACCTGGTCATCATATGCAGATATCATTGGGAATGGAGTTAACAGGCATTCCTGAGTTTCGTAAATACGGTCACTATACCGCCTATTCTGAAGGCTGGGGTTTGTACACCGAATTGTTGCCAAAAGAAATTGGTTTCTATCAAGATCCTTATTCTGACTTTGGCCGACTAGCAATGGAACTATGGCGTGCATGTCGTCTTGTTGTTGATACAGGCATTCACCAAATGCGCTGGACTAGAGAACAAGCTATCGCTTATTTGGTACAGAATACGCCAAACCCTAAGGGTGATGTTATAAAGGCTATTGAACGCTATATTGTCATGCCATCACAAGCTACTGCTTATAAGATAGGTATGATCAAGATAGTCGAATTACGTCAAAAAGCTAAAAACACGCTAGGCGACAAATTCTCCATTAGAGAATTTCATCATGCAATTTTACGTAATGGTCCAGTGCCGCTTGATGTATTAGAACAACAGGTTGATAATTATATAAATAACGCGTTGTAGTATTGATATAGTTAGAGAAAGGCTACTACATCATAGCCTTTTTCTTCTTCTCAACATCCACAGTCAGCTGCATTACTGCACCAAGCTGTGGAATATCCTCCATTAACACCTCTTCAAATGTCTGCAAAGGTGCATATTTGCTAGTTGCTTTGTAATAAACACGCCAGTGCCGAGTACGTTGACATTGTTCAACTTTGTCATCAATACATTTTTTATCAACCAATTTGAGGATCTGTTGAATTTTGTCGACTTTGTACCATGCCGTCGACGAAGTGGCATGCAGCACACTAATTGGCATCATAATTAGCGCCAGTGCACATATTTTATATTTAGTTGAATCAATCATCATTAGTCAGCCTGTTTGTAAACTTTATCTAGTTTGTTACAAATATCGTTGTGTCACAAGGTACTTATATCGTCTATCAATTCTTTCCATTTATTAGTTAAAAACAATTGTGTTTCTAGCCTAAATTCTAAGACGATCTTGATATCAAAATAAACCATTGATTTAATTGCAATTATGTTAAGAGTTCGTTGTTAAATAACATAGATTAAGTTTGTTGTTTTTTCATCATTGTTACCGATTGACTTTCGACTACTAATCATTAGACTTCTCGCTAGCCAAAAATGACCAATAATAATATAAAGTAGTACTTTTTAACTATTAAATCCTATGATTTTACGATTGCCTCGATATCTGTTTGTTGTATTTATGTTACTAACGAGTTATCAAACCAACGGTTTTGATGAGCTAACATCTGTTACTTTACAATTAGATACACAACATCAATTTAGCCATGCTGGGTATTATGTCGCTATTGATCAGGGGTATTACAAAAAACATGGATTAGCAGTTACGATTAAGGAAGGTACTGAAGAAAACTTTTCACCGTTAACATCTCTCTTTCTAAACACAGCTCAATTCGCTATTGCGGGATCATCGCTCGTTTCACACCTAGAACAATCCCCCCAATTTCGCGTGTTAGCAACAATAGAGCAATTTTCGCCGTGGGTACTATTAACTAATCCAAATATCACCATAGAGTCATTGAAAAATCAGTCGATCGCCATCTCCCATCAGGCCATAGAAATTCATACTATGCTAAAAGCCGCAGGGTTAAATAAAAGTGATTACCGTACTATCGAAAGTGACGATATAGCCTTATTCAATAATAATGATGTCTCAGCTATCGCTGTAAAAACAACTCAATTACCCCACATCACAGCGAAGTTTACTAAGCCCTATGAACTCATTAATTCTCGCTCACTTGGATTGAATTTTTATGGTGCCAATATCATTTCAACACAAGCCTATTTATCACTACATACTACCCAAGCAGAACAATTTAAGACTGCGACTTTACAGGGCTGGCAATACGCATTAAAAAATCCACAATATACTGCCGAACTGATAAAAACCAGTTACAACGATACACTTTCAATTAATTCATTACTTGTTGAGCTTCGGCAGCTAACCTATTTAATGCAGCCAAATTTGATAGAAATAGGCGCTTCATCTGCGATGCGCTGGCAAAAAATTGTCGCGAGTATGGGATTGTCAAACAGTGCAATTAATTCTGATAAAATCGTGTTTGAACCGCCTCAAACTGGCTACATTTTATCGCACCCTGCGGTGTGGTTTTTCGTTTGTGTGTTAGTGGTTTTTGTATTCATTCCCGTTATTGTTTTATGGCATTCAAAGCGCCATGCAACAAAAGAAATGCGTTTGATGAATAGTATTTTGAAAACGCAACAACAAGCTTCCATTGACGGTATTTTAACGTTTAATGCACAAGGGAAGTTAGTGTCAGCAAATAATCAACTAAAGCAATTGTGGGGCCTCAACGATACTCAACTTGTCGATATTGATAACTGGCATGTGCTTTATGCGATGACTAAAAAAGTCTCAAATGCAAAAGAATTTCTCACATCTGTTAGAGCGCATAATGCTGATAACAATATGCAGAGTTTTTCTGAAATCCATATGCGAGATGGACGGACTTTCGAACGCTTTTCAGCCCCTCTTTTTGACGAACATAAAACATTTGTTGGGCGTTTCTGGAGCTTTAGAGACATCACGCAACGCAAACTTGCTGAAGAGAATATTTGGCTTCAAGCCAACTTTGACAGCTTAACAGATCTCCCTAACCGCTTAATGTTTAAAGAACGACTAATATTTGAAGTCAAAAAGACCGCTCGCAGTGGTAAAAAGGTCGCTTTGCTCTTTTTAGATCTGGATCGTTTCAAAGAAATTAATGATTCAATGGGACATGATGTGGGCGATAAGCTATTAATCGAAGTAGCGACTCGTCTTAAAAAGTGTGTTCGGGATATCGATATGGTTGCTCGACTTGGTGGTGATGAGTTTACAATTATTTTGAGTGATCTAGAAGATATAACCGTCATTGATAGGATTGCCCATAGCATACTAGCTGCATTAGCCACGCCTTTCTTATTAAGTGGTCAGCCACATTACATCAGCACAAGTATTGGTGTGACTTTTAGTCCAAACGACGGTGTTGACGACGTTCAATTATTAAAAAATGCAGATCAAGCGATGTATCATGCCAAAGAGCAGGGTCGTAATAACGTTCAGTATTTTACGCAAGAACTGCAATCAAACGCGACAAAGCGACTGGCTCTATCAAATGATTTAAGACAAGCAATTGAACGCCAGCAGCTCTATTTAGAGTATCAACCTATCGTTTGCCTAGAATCGAAAAAAATAATGAAGGCAGAAGCCCTACTTCGATGGAATCATCCTGAATTAGGCATAGTGCCGCCAAATGAGTTTATTGAACTTGCCGAAGAATCAGGGCTCATCAACATCATCGGTGAATGGGTTTTTGAACAAGCGGCTAAACAAGTCAAAATTCTGCAACGTATCGAGCCTGAATTTTCGATTTCGGTCAATACTTCTCCGGTTCAATATCACAGTAATACCATCGATCCAAAAGCATGGTGTCGTCAATTATCAAAGCTTGAACTTAGAGATAAATCGATCATTATCGAGCTGACTGAAACCCTGCTTATTGAATCCAATAATGACTCTGTTGAAACTCTCAAAGACTTTAGAGCCTGCGGTATGCCAATTGCTCTTGATGATTTTGGTACCGGATATTCATCAATGTCGTATTTGAATAAATTTGATATCGATTATTTAAAAATAGATCGAAGCTTCGTGTCGAACCTGAGTCCTAAATCCAAAGAAAATGCGCTGTGTAAGGCAATTGTTACCATGGCTGATAGTTTAGGCATGAAAATAATTGCTGAAGGGATAGAAACAGCGGAGCAACAACAATTACTTTATGAAATGGGCTGTAGTTTTGGTCAGGGGTATTATTTATCTAAACCTGTTAGAGCCTCAGCACTCGTTCATAAATTGACTGAGAAAAATTCTACCTGCATTGCTTAGTGCTTTTCTAAAAACGGATTGGCGTGTTTAGGGTTATTGATAAATTCACTATCTGTCAGCGCCTCCAAAAATGCCACTAAATCGGTCTTTTGCTGAGCATCTAGTTCAAACCCTTTTACAAACTGGCTTTTAAAAGGATTTTCTCGTCCGTCTCCAACAAATTCACCAGTTTTAATATGACGCCCACCAGCGGCATAAAAATCAACGACTTCAGATAATGTTGCAATACTACCATCATGCATATAAGGCGCCGTTAGTTCGACATTACGCAATGTCGGCGTCCTAAAGCGTCCAACGTCCTGTGGTTTTGCTGTTGCTTCGAAAAGCCCAGTATCTAGCTTTGGATAACTATATTCACCAGCGAGATTATAAAGCCCCGTATTGTGAAATGCTCGTAAATCTAATTGCTGTTTTTCATGTGTTGTTGATTGCGTAAAATTAAATCCACCATGACAATGATGGCACTCTAGCTTTTCAGAGAAAAACATATTCATGCCTCGTAACTGAGACTCACTGAGGGCATCATCTATCATTTGATAGGCATATTGGTCAAATGGGCTATCTAATGACACTAAACTGCGAGTAAAGCTTGCTAGCGCTTTTACAATGCGATCAAAATTAATCTCATCGTCACCAAACGCATTCAAAAATAGCGCTTTATATCGCGTATTACTCAATCGTTCAAGAATTTCGTCCTCATGGCTACCTACCCCCATTTCAATCGGCTGTTCACCAAACAGTGGCAACAATATTTGACGTTCTAACGTAACAATCTCGTCATTTGCCCACGTTAAAGAATGATTAAACGCAACGTTGACAAGTGCTTGAGCGTTACGACGATGAATTTGTCCTGTAGAGCCGACAGAGGTTGTCAATGGTTCTGAAAAAGCGCGACTTTGCAGATGACAGCTTGCACAGGATTGACTGCCATTGGCAGATAATTGAGTGTCGTAGAATAAGAATCGACCTAATTCAACTTTTTCAGTCGACATAGGATTATCAGCAGGAACAAATGGTTTTGGGAAACCTTGTGGAAAGTCCCAATTATATTTATTTTCATTATCTGTAGGAGCTTTATCACACCCGAAAATCAACACTATCGCGAATATTATCGTTAAGAATTTCTTAATCACCAACGCCTCAAAATCAACAGTAAATTGTTTGCAAATTAAACACTTGATAAAAACACACAACACCTTAAAGTATTTAACATATATTTTACAAGGAGTTGACGATGATTAATAGTGCCTTCAGAGACCTTTTTTGTCAGGTTGTTTAACCCTAAAAATGGAGCAACAATCAGTTCCCCTACCTATTTAACTGTCCATATTGAAGGCCAGAGTGTACCAGGACTCATTGGATTTGATTCATCAGACTTAATTATTGCAGAAAATGAATCTGATTTTTCGATAGATGTATATAGAACAGCCGGAAAAGATGGCGAAGTTAGTGTTGACTACTCAATCATTCCTGCCACTATAAATGAAGATTTAGAAAATATATCCGGTACGTTAACATGGGCAGACGGAGATACTGATAAAAAGACAATTATTATTCCATTAATAAATGATGATGACTTTGAAAGTGATGAAGCGTTTAAAATTTCACTATCTGCGATCTCAAATGCCAAATTAGCATCTAATTATACAATCAACATCGTTATTAAGGATGATGAAAATAACAAGCCACCGACAATCACAATAGCTGAAATTTTGAAGTAGCCGCAACTCAAACTGCCAGATTAACAAGTACTGCGATAGACCCAGAAGGGGATAGCATTACTTATTTATGGACTCAAATTTCAGGTGACCTTGTATATTTAAGAAAGCCCAATCAAGAGAATATAACCTTCATCGCTCCAAAATCGGCAGGAACCTTAGTGTGAAACTGAGCGCTACTGACTTACGTGGTGCCTCATCAGAAAAAACAGTTACCATCACCGTCAAGGAGCCGATAATAGAAGTTTCAACGCCAGTTACGGCATCTGGTGTGCAAAACCTAATTTCTTTATTTTTTCTGATGGTATTAAGTTTGCGAATTAAACGAATACAACTCTATCACTGATAGTAAACAGGTAACCTGATGTTTTTTAGATTTCCCATCAAGACATTACAACTTTTTTGATGGGGCATTGAAAGGCAACGAGATTCAGATGTCAGCTCAATATGAGATAATATTCTCGAAATATCGATAACTATATTTTTGTTGAGCTTAAAGTCTAAAATTTCTATATTAATATTGTTTGGCTCTCTACATTCAGCTTTTGGGGCTCGCATAACACTAGGAGATTTGCAGCCCACAGCACCAATGTGATAAGCCCAACCTGCTTTATCGCTTTTTAGATCTAAACGCAGTGATTTATAGCCTTGCTGCCACGTCCAAAACATATTGGCATTGTCAAAAATGTTCTGCGCCTGCAGAGGGTTCTGATGATTTAATTCAAACGGTACAGCAATTGAGAATGCTAATTTTTCGCCATCAATTAATTCATCTTGATTTAGCGTTAATTGCCAATTGTTTTCGGTGTTATCACTACAATGCTGACCTACTAATGCAACGTTATCATGTTGCCATTTAGTATCTGGTAAAGTGATATCACGCCATTCTCCGTTCAATTGAACTTTTATCTGAGAAAGATAAAACCAAAATTGAGACAATTCCATCCCCTGCACTGCTGGTTGCCCGCAGTTTATTTTATTATCTTGAAACTGAAGAGAGAAGACTACGGAGTCATTATCAACACTTTTATTACAACCAAACAAAGCCAGTCCGGCAGCACAAATAAAAACGCTATATGCAAATTTTTTTATTATTTTTTTCACAGCCTTAATTAAATCCATTTCAAATTTACAAACTTGATAAAATACCATATTAAAGTAAGGTAGTGACAAATAAATTTACAAGGCTGTTACATATGACTTCTTTAGTGAAAATTCTGGTGATGTTTACCGCTCTATTTCTCATGTCGACAATTTCTTTCAGTAGCCATGCACATGCAGAGAAAGATAAAGCGCGATATGTGTCTCCTGATGGTATTGATGAAGGATTGTGTGATAACCCCCTTCGTCCTTGTAAAACGATGCTCTATGGCATATCTAGAGCGGCAAAAGGTGACAAGTTACGTCTTGCAGCGGGTGACTATCATCTCGAGTCTTTAGAAGAAATATTGGCGCTTAAAGGCGCCTTAGTACCAGTTTTAGGTGGTTACAATCGATTTGATCACTATAGCAATCAAAGCCCTTCAACAAATATCACTCGGTTATTCGGTGTACCTAATGATATGACGACATTGGTTCGTCAAAAAGGTTTTACGGTGATGAGTGATGGCAAAGCAAAGTTTTCAAAGCAACGTATCAGCGAAGCGAATAAGCAGTATTTAGCAGCAAATCAGAGTCATTCTTCAGCCAAGTGTGTCGATGGCAGTGCAGCTGGTTTTTCTTGTAATAATATCGATCTTGTTGCTCACGTTGCATTAGCGGACTTTGGTTTTAAACCCAGCGCAGGTAACGATATTTGGGGCCATGTTGATCTCAATACTAATAAAGAATATGCCATTATGGGAATCATTAATGGTGTTGCCGTATTTGACTTATCTAACCCAGAATCACCAAGAGAAGTGGGCGCTATTTCAGGTCAAAATTCTAGCTGGCGCGATGTAAAAGTTTATCAATACTTCGATAAACAGCAAGGTATCTGGCAAGCCTATGCATATGCCACTATCGATAGCAGCAGCGACTTCGTCACCATTATCGATTTGAATCAATTACCCAATAGCATTTCTTTAGTAACCAAGGACACCGCAGTTTCAACATCGCACAATGTTTATATTAGCAATGTTGATTATACAACCAATACAGCGTTGAAGGGTGCCGCACCATCTCTGCAACTTGTCGGCTCTAAAGGGTCAAAAATTAGTTCGGAATCATTTCTTAGTTATTCGTTAAACGATCCGAAAAAATTAACTCCACTAGCCGTTGGGGCTAATGGTACAAATGGCTACACTCACGATGGCACATCATTAAGAATTGATGATGAACGAAAATCAACTGACTGTATTTCACAAGATAAAACTTGTGAAGTGTTCATCGATTTTAATGAAAACGAAGTAATGATCTGGGATACAACAACTCCGGGTAGTGAAAAGAAGCTCAGTGAATTTAGCTACAACGATGTCCCCTCTTCTTCTCAATACGTTCATTCAGGATGGTGGAGTGAAGACAAACGTTTTATTTTTGTTCACGATGAGTTCGATGAATATCGCGGTGGGTTAAACACCACCTTAAGAGTTTATGACATAACCTCATTGACCAACCCAGCGCTTGCAGGTGTGTGGAAAGGTGATACCAAAGCAATCGATCATAATGGATTCGTTCGCGGAAACCGTTATTACATGTCAAATTATCGCCGTGGCCTTACTATTTTAGATATTACCAACCCAGCAGCGCCGCAAGAAGTTGGTTTTTTCGATACGTTCTCAGCAAGTGACTCGAATGGTTTTGATGGTGCATGGGGCGTATATCCGTTTTTACCATCGGGACTAATCTTAGTTAGTGACATTAATGGTGGCCTATTCATAATGCGAGACAACACGCGAAACGTGTCTCAAGGAACCCTGTCATTTACGCTAGATGCTATTCTTACAGCGCCTAATACGCCAGTTAATATCGAGATAACGCGACAAACAGGAAGCTCAGATAGTGTAAGTGTCGGTTGGGAAATATTGCCAGGAAGTGCAACTCCAGAACAAGATTACACTGATAATTCAGGTATTATCACCTGGGAAGATGGCAATAGCGATAATAAAACCATCACAATTAACATCAATGACAATATTGATATTAATGAATCCAAAGAACAGTTTTTCGTACGTTTATTTAACCCACAAAATGGCGCAACGTTGTCATCTCCTCATTATATGACAGTTAGTATTGACGGTAAGAAAATTCCAGGTGCTATTGGTTTTGAGCAAAATGCAATTGCACTCAACGAACAAAGCGGCGAAACAACCATTGAGGTATTTCGTAATGGCGGTTCAGATGGCGAATTAAGCGTTACTTACACCACGTCTCCTACCTCAGCGACTAGCGATGAAGATTTTCAATCGTTAGATGGTACATTAACATGGCAAGATGGTGATAACTCACCTAAAACACTCTCATTAAATATTCTTAATGACGATAATAGCGAGAGTGACGAAAGTTTTAATCTAACGCTACTTGCAATTGGCGACACTCAATTAGCTGAGAATTCTGTACTTGCGATTACCATTAGAGATGAAGATACGAATACAGCCCCAGAAATCACAATCAAAGAGAACTTTGAAGTCAACACAAGCCAAACGGCACAATTAACGAGTTCAGCAACAGATGCTGAAAGTGACGAGTTAACCTACCTGTGGACTCAAACCAGTGGTCCTAACGTATCCATAAACAACAGCACGTTAATGAACGCTAGTTTTGTTGCACCGATACAAGCTGCGACGTTAGAATTTAAGGTCTCAGTGTCTGATGTACGAGGGGCAGTAAGTGAAAAAACTGTAACTGTATCAGTGAAAGCGACCATTCAGCCAGAGCCTCCTAAGTCATCATCAGGGGGGCAGATCGGAATTTTACTACTGATATTCTTATCTGTTGTAGGATATAGAAAGACAGTAAACCGTTAACCAAAAAAATGCCGCTAATTCAAATTTAGCGGCATTTTTACAACAATACATCCATTAAATTGATTGTGACTTCAATAAATCAAACGCCGCTATTTCAGGGATCTCTTTCTGCATTTTAGTTTCAAGTGCATCCAGTTTTTTCATTTGTCCACACATCGCTTCAGCGCTCTTCTCTAATGCTTCGCCACGTGCTTCCATCGATTCACCAAAAGCTTCCATTTTTTGTTCGAAATCTGCCATGCCACCCTCTCCATTTAGCATCATTTTCCCAATGAGTACCATCATATGACCAGCAGATTCTTTCATCAATGTTTCAACTTCAGCCTCGATTTCTCGACCTAGGTCTTCACCACCATTAGCAACTTTATCTTTAGGCAGATAATACTCGCCAGCTTCTTCATCCATTAGCGGCGTAATACGATCTTCAAATTTGGCGACAATGGTTTGTACTTTATCTTGCAGTTGAGTCTCATCACCAAATAACTCTGTAAATACTTGTTCTACAGCAGCCTTAGCCATATCTAGACCTTGAGTCACTAAATGTGCAACCTGTGGTGCTAATTCCTGCATTAAGTCGCGATACTCATCAACAATGGCTTGTTGTTCACTATTTAAATGAATACGTTTACCCTGAGCATATAAGCGAGAGTCGTCAGTAATGCGATAAAGTGATTTGTCCCCATCAAGAATTTGCACGTACGCAGGCGTGACTTTAATACTTTGATTAATATTGATATCACACGAATTATGACGTCCATGAGAATCATGGGCGAAAGCAGAAGTTGATAATAATGCGGTAAGTGCCAGTGCTATTTTAGTTTTCATCGTCTTTCCTTATGTATCTAATGTCTTATCGTTAATTAACTAGCTATTTGCAACGGTTAGGCCAATAAAACAACATATTTAAAAACAACAACTTAAGTAACTACCGTCAAATTTAGAATAAAAAAAATGGCTAATCCAACTAAGAGTTAGTGGGATTAGCCATTTTAGATTTTGATGAGATATTTAAACGACTTAATTCGTTAAATATTAATTAACCCCACCAAAGATCGAATAGTTCTGTCACTTCAACATTCTCAAGAGAATGACCTTCCAGATAGGCTTTAACGGCACTACGTTGTTCATCGGTACACTGACCAATTTTTTGCGTACAAACAATACCTTCCCACTCAAGATCGCCGCCACCAGCAAAACCAAGGCCATTAACTTCAATGACTTCATTAATTAGGCCATCAATAACCGAATCAATTTTCGTGTCATCAGTACCTTGAGGAAAGTGCCAGCTAACTTCAAAGCCTAGCTCTTTAAATTCATCAACACGTAATTTCTTGCGAATTCGGCGATTACGTTTTGCGTTATCTTTCATGGTTTTTCCCTTTATAAATAAGTAGGTATTAATTGCAGTAAAAACTGCCGTCTAATGTAGACTAAATCGAAACAATTAGCTAATGCGCTTATACATCAAATCCCAAACACCATGACCTAAACGGTGACCACGTGCTTCAAATTTTGTTAATGGTCTATGCTCTGGTCGCTCGATGTAATCGCCATTTGTCGCTATATTTTCATATCCTGGCGCAACACCTAACACTTCAACCATATGTTCCGCGTAATTTTCCCAGTCAGTTGCTAAATGAAAGATCCCATCAATAGCTAAACTTTGGCGCACATTTTCACAAAACTCTGGTTGTACAATACGACGCTTATGATGGCGCGCTTTATGCCAAGGATCTGCAAAAAACAGCTGCATACAGGACAAGCTTGCTTTTGGAAAACAATCAGCCAATACTTCAATTGCGTCATGACAATAGACACGTAAATTAGTAACACCTTGTTCACCGGCTTCCATCAAACAAGCACCGACGCCGGGCGTATGAACTTCAATACCAATGAAGTTTTTGTCAGGGGATGCTTTAGCCATTTCTACTAAAGATTTGCCCATTCCAAAGCCAATTTCAGCAACAACAGGATTGTCGTTTCCAAACACTTGCTCAAAGTTAAGCATGCCATCTTTATGATCAAGTCCCATCGCAGGCCAATGATCTTCTAATGCCGTTTCTTGTCCTTTGGTCAATCGACCTTCACGTTTTACAAAGCTTTTTACGGTTCTAATATATACACCATCTTTCTTTTTCTGTTCAATGATGTCTGTAGTATCTTCTTTAGTCATGGTTGCTAGTCCTAGGAATGTTTGGGGACGTTATGCGGCGGCATTTTATACACTGCACTAAGTGAGTCAATTAAATTGTGAAACTTTCTAGTAAATTTGCCTACCGTCTAGATAATTTTTTAGTTAAACAACTAGCAATCTAATTTAAGGAAAGTACACTGGCGCAACGATTAAATGTAAGCAAGTTTATATGACACAACTATCTAACTTACAGCAAGCCAATTCAAGTGAACACTTTTCTCGTCGAATTATTGATTGGTACCATGAATTTGGACGTAAGACGCTGCCATGGCAAATTGACAAAACGCCTTATCGCGTTTGGGTATCAGAGGTCATGCTACAACAAACGCAAGTTGCCACCGTTATTCCTTATTATCAGCGTTTTATGGAAAGCTTTCCGACCATTATCGATTTAGCCAATGCACCAATTGATGAAGTACTTCACCATTGGACTGGGCTAGGCTATTACGCGCGCGCTCGTAATCTTCATAAAACAGCGCAAATGGTACGTGACGATTACCAAGGGAAGTTTCCGACAACGATAGAAGAAGTTAATGCGCTGCCTGGTATTGGACGTTCTACCGCAGGTGCAGTACTTTCTTTGGCATTAGGTCAGCCTCATTCAATATTAGATGGCAACGTAAAGCGTGTTTTAACACGCCACTTTGCTATTGAAGGTTGGTATGGTGTTAGCAAAGTTGAAAAAAAATTATGGCAATTAACTGACGAGTTAACGCCTCAAGATGGTACAACTTTTTACAATCAAGCTATGATGGATTTAGGGGCTTCTCATTGCAGCCGTTCAAAAGCCAATTGCGATTTATGCCCAGTTCAGTCAACGTGCATAGCTTACGAAACCAATCGCGTAAAAGAGTTCCCGCACTCAAAGCCCAAGAAAACAACACCGGTAAAAACAACACTTATGTTGCTTATTGAACATAACCAGCAAGTTCATCTCGCAAAGCGCCCCGATAGTGGTATTTGGGGAGGCTTGTATTGCTTTCCGGAATTTAAAGATAAATATACGATGAATTCATGGCTCGATAACCAAGGTATTGGCGGCGTATTGAAAAAACTAGCCCCTCTACGTCATACCTTTAGTCATTATCATTTAGATATTACGCCATATCATTTATCATTAGCACAACCGTTAGCTTCATTAGTTACGGAGCCACAACAATCAATTTGGTACGACTTAGCAACCCCACAGCAAGTCGGCCTAGCAGCAGTCACTCAGTCGCTGCTAAAGCAATTATAATAGGAGACTCTTATGGCTCGTACAGTATTTTGTACTTATTTAGAAAAAGACGCACCAGGATTAGATTTTCAAACACTTCCTGGAGAATTAGGTAAAAAGGTTTTTGAAAACATTTCAAAAGAAGCGTGGGGACAATGGATGTCTAAGCAAACGATGCTGATTAATGAAAAAAAGTTAAATTTAATGGCTCCTGAAGATCGTGCTTTATTAGAAAAAACGATGACTGACTTTCTTTTTGAAGGAAAGGAAGTTCAGATAGATGGTTACACACCAAAGCAAAAATAGCGTTATTTATCTATTTTTCAAACAAAGCGAACAACAATCAAGCAAGCGGCTTTTAAATCGCATTTAATTTTAAAATAGTTGTTGACTTAAACCCTCAAAATCTATTTAATAGCGGCCGTTGCTTAGATAGCTTTCTTCAAAAAAGCAATCTAGATTTATAAGATGCCTCGATAGCTCAGTCGGTAGAGCAGCGGATTGAAAATCCGCGTGTCCCTGGTTCGATTCCGGGTCGAGGCACCATTTAAATAGTTCCAAGTAACATTAGTTTAGGCGTGCCGACATAGCTCAGTTGGTAGAGCAACTGACTTGTAATCAGTAGGTCCCGAGTTCGACTCTTGGTGTCGGCACCATTAAACTAAACCAATTTATTATTATGTAATGAATTGAAACCTTAAAATTAGAAGATTAATTTTAAGCGCGTCTCTTGATGCCTCGATAGCTCAGTCGGTAGAGCAGCGGATTGAAAATCCGCGTGTCCCTGGTTCGATTCCGGGTCGAGGCACCATTTAAAACATTTCTTAGTTTTTTATTACAGCCTTTTATTCATCTGCCCTAATAATTATCTTAACGTGTTTTAATATCTAATTTAGCGTATTGCACCAAATTAATAACCTTAAAATTATTATCTAGTTTTAAGTGTGCATCCTAGATGCCTCGATAGCTCAGTCGGTAGAGCAGCGGATTGAAAATCCGCGTGTCCCTGGTTCGATTCCGGGTCGAGGCACCATCCCTTTTCTAATACCCATAACTTTTATTAATTGACTGCTTAAACTAGTCAAAACCATCGATTACTGCGTTGCTCTCAATCCCAATAACTAGCAGATATCCTTTTAAAAATTCATCCTGAACTAGAATTTATTCGCTAATATTCAAGCATAAAAAAACGGTATCACCATTTAGCAATACCGTTTTTGACCCTCAAAAAATAAACTAGCTGCAGTTATCGACATTCCAATCATTTAGGTATCTCGACACTGGTGCCATCTTAATCATCAATTCCTTATCATCACTGTTAATCGCCCTTTCAACACTCTTGAGTGCTTGTTCAAACGTGTCGTCTTTGAAGTATCGTGAATTACCTTTAAGCTTGTTAAGTAATTTCTCATCATTAAATTCATAATTAGCCAATGAATAAAAATCATCAGCGTGTTTATCAAGTTTTGATATTTGAGAATTAATTTCATTGCATAACTTAGTGTTTGCTTGGACTGGCAAAACAATGCTCGTAAAAGCAATAGCAAGAGAGGTGAAGGTTAATTTGTTCATTGAAATTTACTCATCATTCCATGTTTATATCAACTAAAAGTACACTATCGTAAAAAATACATACGTAATCTTTTATAATTACATGTTATCAACTGTAATTAGTACCCAGCAATTCGACATACAGCTAACTGTCATATCGAATTCATCAATTATAAATAAAAATGTCATAAAAGGCTTTAATTTCGGGGAAAATACGTAATATGAGGGTCTGACAGGCTGTATTTAATACCAATCTATTAGTTTTTATCCAAAGAGCTGCATGAGCATTACACTCGAATCAGCTTTTTTTATGAATGAATACCAATTCGCAAAGCCAAAATCTAATTATCTAATGGTATTCTAACTTTAAATGCTGAACCGTATCAGACGTCAGCTACAGCCATCAGTAGTAAATGGGACGACTTGTTGCACCGAATTAGCGTTTGATGATGCAAAGAATCCTGTCAATCCAATGACAAGTAATAGTCGCATCATCATGCCCACAACCTTAAATACCGTGGCGAGCTTCAATCATTTTCGCGCGGATATCTTTAACAGCTTGCTCTAAGCCAACAATAGAAGCGCGTGCAATAATTGAATGACCAATATTCAGTTCATATATTTCAGGGATTGCAGCAATTGGCGCAACATTATGATAATGCAAGCCGTGGCCAGCATTGACTACAATGCCTTTACTGTGGGCATATTCAGCCATATCTTGAATGCGTTTAAGCTCTTTTTCCTGCTCAAAACTATTTTCAGCGTCAGCATAACAGCCCGTATGAAGCTCAATATAAGGTGCCCCAACGGTAACAGCGGCATCAATTTGCGCTTTATCAGCATCGATAAATAACGACACTTTGATCCCAGCACCTTTAAGCTGTGCAACCGCTTCAAGCATGGTATCTAACTGCCCCGCAACATCTAACCCACCTTCGGTTGTTAGCTCTTCGCGCTTTTCTGGCACTAAACAAACATATTCCGGCTTCACGTTACAAGCAATAGACAGCATCTCTTGAGTGACTGCGATTTCTAAATTCATACGAGTTTGCAGCGTTTGGGCCAGCGTATAAACATCGCGATCTTGAATATGACGGCGATCTTCACGTAAATGTATAGTAATGCCATCAGCACCAGCTAACTCCGCAACACTTGCGGCGTGAACAGGATCTGGATAAGTCGTGCCACGCGCCTGACGTAGTGTCGCGATATGGTCGATATTAACGCCAAGATAGATTGGATTCATGATTAATTCCTTAACGATTTTGAGCGGGAAAACAAGCGCCTACTTTGCAATGGTTTATTGCCTAATAAAGGTGTTAGCGCTTGTCTTGTCAGCAACTTTGCATGATTGCGGGTAATAGTGTCACAAAAATTTGTGTTTGCAATATTAATTAACGATTGGCCAATATATTTTCCGTCAACACGGCTAATAAAGCCTTGCTCTGTGAGTAAATCATAGCGCCAATTTGGTTCTATTGATTGACCATCGACATCACAGAGCAGTGAAAATCCATGTCCCAACTCACTCAGCAGTGACAATTCAAACTGACGCAATGTCAATTCAATATCATCGATCTTTGATAACGAAAGTAGTGTTGCATGATAAGCGCTGTAAATGACTGGGTGACAAGCCTCCTTGGCCAATAAACGCATGATCAACTCATTGAGATAAAGACCGCTATAAAGATATTGTTTGGCTAATGGAAAAGCCAAAGTCGGTGAATCAATGCGGATCAATGTTTTTAAATCACCATGCCCACGCCAGCTTACAAGCAGCGGCCTAAAAGGCTGTAACAAACTTTTATTGATATTATTTTTTCGCTTGGCGCCATTAGCAACAGCCGCCACCCGGCCATGGGATTCAGTGAAGAGCTCTACAATAAGGCTCGTTTCACTAAACGGGCGGGAATGAATGAGATAAGCGGCGCACAATACAGATTGCTCATTGCTGCGCGCCGTATTGTTGAGGTTAGTCGTCTCCATAACCAAGGCTATTTAATGCCCTTTCGTCGTCAGCCCAACCCGACTTGACCTTAACCCAAAGTTCAAGGAAGACTTTATTGTCAAACATTTCTTCCATGTCTTTACGGGCTTCACGGCCAACTTGCTTTAGTTTTTCACCTTTCTTACCAATGATCATGCGCTTTTGCCCTTCGCGCTCCACCAAGATAAGAGCGCTAACGTTGAACACGCCATTAGGCTGCATCGTAAATGCTTCAATTTCAACAGTCACTGAGTACGGTATTTCATCCCCCATAAAGCGCATGAGTTTTTCACGAATAATTTCTGAACCCATGAAACGCTGAGAACGATCAGTAATATATTCTTCAGGGAAATGATGTTGCCCCTGCGGAATAGCCTGACGAGCGATACTAATTAGTTTATCAACACCAGTTCCTTGTTTCGCAGAGATAGGAATAATCTGTTCAAAATCGTACTGACTTCCCAACCATTGTAAATGAGGCATCATCTCTGAACGAATTTGCACATTGTCTTCTTTATTCACCACACAAATGACTGGCGTATCTTGGCAGCTTTTACGCAGCTTATTTAGAATCATTTCATCGTCGCCGGTCCATTGAGTACCTTCAACTAAAAAGAAGACCATTTCAACATTACCAATAGAACTTGCCGCAGCACGATTCATTAATCGGTTAATCGCTCGCTTTTCTTCGCTGTGCAAGCCAGGCGTATCAACGTAAATGGTTTGATAAGCGCCATCAGTATCAATCCCCATCACACGGTGACGAGTAGTTTGAGGCTTACGTGATGTAATACTTACTTTTTGGCCCAAAATCTTGTTGATAAGTGTCGACTTACCAACATTGGGACGACCAACAATGGCAACAAAACCACAGTATGTTGCGTCATCATTATTTTGCTGTTGCATGAATAACCTCTAATGCTTTTTGTGCGGCATCTTGCTCTGCTTTGCGACGTGAAGTCCCTACGCCAACCGTCTGCTCTGCAACACCCTCAACACTACAAGACATTGTAAAACGTTGATTATGTGCCTGACCTGTCACTTCCATAACTTCATAAGTAGGAAGCGGTAAACGGCGGCCTTGTAGCCATTCCTGTAACTGTGTTTTCGGATCCTTTTGGCTCACACCCGGCTCAATAGCCTCTAATCGTGAGTGATACCATTCTAAAACAAGTGCTTCACAGGTTTTCATATCACTATCTAAATACACGGCGGCGATAATTGCTTCAACGGAATCAGCTAAAATAGAATCGCGACGGAAACCACCACTTTTTAGCTCGCCAGGCCCTAAACGTAAATAATCTCCAATTACAAAGTCGCGAGCTAGCTCTGCTAATGTTTGTCCACGAACCAAGGTTGCGCGCATGCGGCTCAAGTCACCTTCAGCGACCTGAGGAAACTTAAAATATAAGGCTTCAGCAATGAACATACCTAATAAAGAATCACCTAGAAACTCTAAGCGCTCATTATGTTCACCACCCATGCTGCGGTGAGTCAGCGCTTGT
Organism: Psychrobium sp. nBUS_13; assembly: GCF_051201665.1. Classification (GTDB taxonomy): domain Bacteria; phylum Pseudomonadota; class Gammaproteobacteria; order Enterobacterales; family Psychrobiaceae; genus Psychrobium. The sequence goes on from NZ_CP179210.1 coordinate 3,308,953, forward strand.
AATAAAAAACCTCTATTTTCAAAGCGGTAACCGATTTTCTTTTCTAATTTTTCGTACGGAATATGTCTCATTTACTCTTGTCCAATTTTCCCTATACGCTCGGTACGAATACCACTTGGTACCCACGTAGGAACAATGTCTTCTGGCGCGCGATCAAATTCAAAACTTGTCCACACATATACCGCTTTACCAACCATATTTTGCTCAGGAACAAAGCCCCAAAAACGACTATCTAAACTGTTGTCTCTATTATCACCCATCACAAAATATTGATTGTCAGGAACAACCCATTCACCTTGACGGATGCCTTCTTGAATAAAATATTCAGGCGCTTGTGCAAAAGCTGGGTTATACAAAATTTCATGTTGCACCCCAAGCAAATCTTCTTTCGCTTGCGTTAAAGGATAGCCACCTTCAATAAAGTCACCTTGGGATACAATATCTAGCTCTACGCGTTTAAATTGATCACAATTGGCAACTTCTTGTCCATCAACACACGGCGTCTTTATTGACAAAATCTTGTTGCGATAACGAATCACATCACCAGGTTCACCAATAACACGTTTAATGTAGTCAACATCTGGTTTAGGTGGGTACTTAAAAACGACTGAATCGCCACGTTGCGGCTTTCCGGTTTCCAACACCTTGGTTCGGATAACTGGTAGCTTCACGCCATAAGCATACTTTTCAACCAAAATAAAATCACCGACTAATAATGTTGGCTTCATAGAGCCTGACGGGATTTGAAATGGTTCATACAAAAATGAACGTAGTACTAATACAAATGCGATGACTGGAAACAAGCCACGACAGTTTTCAACCAGCGCAGACTCTTGCAAAACAGCCGCCTTAGCGTCATCATCAATTTCTTTAGGTAACCCCTCTACAACGGCTTTACGCTTAGGCAAAAACATAAAATGGTCAATTGCCCAAACAACACCTGTAAACAAGGTGGCAAGAACTAAAATTAGTTCAAAATAAGTCGCCATTCATTATTCTCCAACTTTTAAGACGGCTAAGAATGCTTCTTGTGGTAATTCTACGTTACCAACAGACTTCATGCGTTTTTTACCTGCTTTTTGCTTTTGCAGTAATTTTTTCTTACGGCTCACATCACCGCCATAACACTTAGCAGTTACATCTTTACGTAACGCTTTAATATTTGTACGAGCGATGATTTGCCCGCCAATGGCTGATTGAACAGCAATATCAAACATTTGGCGTGGAATAAGCTCTTTCATCTTTTCAACAACGGCACGCCCTCTACGCTGTGCACCATCACGGTGAGTGATCATCGCAAGAGCATCAACACGTTCACCATTTACAAGCATATCGACACGTACCATGTCTGACTCTTGAAAACGTTTGAAATTATAATCGAGCGAAGCATAACCACGAGACGTTGATTTCAAGCGATCAAAAAAGTCTAATACCACCTCAGCCATTGGTAATTCATAAGTCACAGCGACTTGCTTACCGTGATAAACCAAGTTCGTTTGAGTACCACGCTTTTCGATACACAAAGTAATCACTGAGCCCAGATATTCTTGTGGTACAAGAATATTGGCTTCAACCATTGGCTCTCTTATTTCATCAATATTTTGAACTGGTGGTAGATCAGATGGATTATCAACATTTAATGTTTCACCAGCAGTGGTTACAACTTCATAGTTTACTGTTGGCGCCGTTGTAATGAGATCAAGATTATATTCACGCTCTAAACGCTCTTGAATAATCTCCATATGCAACATACCTAAGAAACCGATACGGAATCCAAAGCCTAACGCACTAGATGTTTCAGGTTCAAACTGTAAAGATGCGTCATTTAAACTTAACTTGTTTAATGCATCACGGAAGTTTTCATAATCATCAGAGCTAATTGGGAATAAACCTGCATAAACCTGTGGTGTAGACTTACTGAAGCCAGGAAGGACTTCTGCTGCGCTATTACGAGCTAATGTCAAGGTATCACCAACCGGCGCGCCGTGTATTTCTTTAATACCAGCGATGATATAGCCAACTTCACCAGCTTTTAAGACGCCCGTGTCTGTTTGTTTTGGCGTGAAAATACCAACTTTATCGATAATATGGATATCACCCGTCGACATAACTTTCATTTTATCGCCAGCCTTAACTTGGCCTTCCATAATACGCACTAAACTAACGACGCCTTGGTAATTATCAAACCACGAATCAATAATTAACGCCTGCAATGGCTTACTAGCATCAACATCACCAACAGGCGCTGGAACCTTAGCAACTATTTCTTCTAAAACATCTTCAATACCAATACCAGTTTTAGCACTACAACGAACAGCTTCCATGGCATCAATACCAACAAGATCTTCAATTTCTTCAGCCGCAGAGTCGGGATCTGCAGATGGCAAATCAATTTTATTGAGTACTGGAACAACTTCTAAATCCATCTCAATTGCTGTGTAACAGTTTGCAAGTGTTTGCGCCTCTACACCCTGCGCAGCATCAACAACCAATAATGCACCTTCACATGCAGCTAACGAACGAGAAACTTCATAGGTAAAGTCAACGTGTCCTGGGGTATCGATGAAGTTTAACTGATACGTTTCACCATCTTTTGCTTTATAATCTAATGTCACACTTTGAGATTTAATAGTGATGCCACGTTCACGTTCAATATCCATAGAATCAAGAACTTGAGCTTCCATTTCACGGTCAGATAAGCCACCACAAAATTGAATAAGACGATCAGAGAGTGTTGATTTGCCGTGGTCGATATGGGCAATGATTGAGAAATTACGTATATGCTTCATTGAAAGAATAGCCAACTTAAAATTAATTTAATTTACAACCCGCAGCCATTTGCAATACAGGTCATAAATTCAGACACAAGAATTGCTGGCAATTCTACCGTAAATAAGCGCGACACGCCAAAAGTATTCACCCTAACGGTGAAAATGGCCACATGAAAATAAAGCGGATTTTTTAGATTAAGAAACGCGCGGTGAAACGATAATGATGCATGGTGACAAATTTTGATTTTTATTAAGCCAATATTTGCCAAACTGCTGACTTAAAATAGCCGTCATAATAGCGAGCCCAACAGCACTTAACGAAGGCAACGCTAGTAGTTCTACGAGCCATTTCTGACCTAAAATCCCGCCACTTAATAACCCAAATAAAGGTAACAAATAAGTAATTGCACTAGCCGCTAAAATATTTGCTTCTTTCGTGCCAATAGTAACCCACTGTCCGACAGACAAGATGTTATTAGTTGATACTTTTATGCGTTGAGTTTTACCTGAAAAAGCCTTAGCAACAGTTCCTACGCCGCAATTATTTTCACTAGCGCAGCCAGAGCAGCTTGAATTGATTTCGTATTCTAATTCAACACTGCCGTGAAATACTTCTTTGACTAAGGCTTTTTGTTCAAGCATAAATTACTCGTTTGGCGCGACAGATTGTGCAATTTTTAATGCAGTTTCATAAGGAATTCGACCAACTACCGTGATATCAGTGAGACCACGCCTAAAATTAGCAACAGATAATCCATTGTTGGTTTGTAGTTTAGCGGGTAACTCAGCTTGCTGCGCTTTCGCAATATAAACCGACACTTGAGTTAGTCCATCGCTTAACATCAAATAATCAACATTTTCCGCAGTACTAACCACACGGTGCTCATCACTTGCTTTAACCTCAAAGCCAGCAGGTAGCCACTTCAAGCGCCAGTTATCTTGCGCAGTTGAAGGAATCATTACCGTTTCTGATGTCGGCTGAGCAGCGAGTTTTTCAACATTATCACTTGGACGCTCATTAAGGTGTAAGCCAACCGCTTGTACTTGCTCAAGTAAATTATTATTTAGGTCAAACAAGTCATAGCGCAATAAAAGTTTGGTTTCGACATCTAGCCAGAGAATATAGTTAAAACGATTTTTATCTTTCGCCTTTAATCGAATAAGCTGTGTGACACGCCCTGCGATACGCCCCTTTTCTATCATCGTTAACGAATAATTATCGATAATATGTTGCGTTTTACCAACGAAAATAGCGGGTGAAGGACCAATGATTTGTCCTGCGTTAATACTATATGGGCGACTCTCTGGTTCCATATAAGTAACAACATTGTCGATACGATAGCTATATCTAACAGGACCGCTTAACGCAGCAATATAAACGACTTGGCGATCGTCACTAACACCGTGTTCAAACAAATAGGTTTGGGCAGAATTTGGCTCAAGGTGAACCATTGGAATGGTAAAATTTAAAGTTTGATGAGCTATATTCATTGAATCTAGCCAATCTGTTGGTGTCTTTTCAGCAGCAGCAATGCTAGAGAATAGTATTGAAAAGGCACCGATAATACGACGACAAGTGAACAATAGTTTCCCCTATTTGTCTTTTTGTGGCGTTGTAGCTTTTAAACGTTGTTGTAATAAATGATCTTTAACATAAGCATTCATTTTACGTTCAACGGCTAAACGCTCGCTTTCAGTCATTTGCTGTTGAATGTCAGCAGATGTTTGTGGGATCTGATGACTTACAGGCGATGCATAACCACCCGTTGGAATAGTTTGTAATACAGGAATATCCTGCTCTGCACCTTGATTTGATTGTAGTTGAATAGCACTAACAACCATCACTGCAGCAACAGAAGCGGCAATGCCGTATGAACCAAATCGATCGAATAATGACACAACATTACCGCTCGGCTTGTTTTGAAGCTCTACGGGTTTATCAACGCTCGCTTTGGGCGCTAAAATAGCGGGTTCTTGTGCTATAGCAGCAGACACAATACTGGCAAAATCAGTTGTAAAAGCAGGTGCTAACTCTTCACGAATTGCATCACCAATCAAATGATAACGTTCAAAATCTTTAGCACTTTCAACATCATTGATTAATTGATCAAGTTCTGTTGCTGAAAGCTCTTGTCCATCTGCAAATGATGACAATATTTCTTTATTCTTTGACACTATAACTACCTTCTATCGTTGCATTAGTGGATCGATTTGCTTATCCAACGCTTCTCGAGCCCTAAAAATACGCGAACGAACTGTCCCAACAGGACACTCCATTACATTAGCAATATCTTCATAACTTAACCCATCTAATTCACGCAGCGTAATCGCTGTCCGTAAATCTTCAGGTAACTTCTCAAGTGTAGCAACTACCACACCTTGTAATTCTTCAGTTAATAGCAATCGTTCAGGTGATGCTCCTTCTCTGAGTTCATCACCACCATCAAAATACTCACCATCTTCAATATCAATATCTGAACTTGATGGGCGGCGCTTTTGTGCCACTAAATAATTTTTAGCCGTATTAACCGCTATTCTGTACAACCATGTATAAAACGCACTATCACCACGAAAATTTGGTAGTGCTCGATATGCTTTAATAAATGCTTCTTGAGCAACATCAGGCACATCACCTTGGTTCTTAACAAAACGGCTAACTAAATTTAATACCTTGTGTTGGTATTTTCTGACTAAAAGATCAAAAGCGGCTTTATTACCTTGCTGTACTAACTCAACTAACTGCTGATCTGTTTTTGTTTCGCTCATTCAAGCATTTTCCTCAACATTTGTTCCACTTTACTGATTGCTCGAAGTAAACGCACAATGAATAGACTTAGGCGTTTGTTAAAAGTTCACTTAATGTAACAATTTTTTATTTTACGTAAAATTTCATCTAATTTCACACTATTGAATCACTTTTTTACTAGTTATATCAACGTTTGTTAGCTAATATTGGCGAACTTCAAATTTTCAACCAAGATCATGACTGACGCCATAGAACATTCCTGTGACACTTTAATTATTGGTAGCGGTGCTGCTGGCTTAACTTTAGCGCTACAAGTTGCGCAATTTGCAAAAGTAATCGTTCTTAGTAAAGCGCAAATCAATGACGGCTCTACTTTCTATGCACAAGGCGGCATAGCGGCAGTCTTTGACAAAAAAGACAGCATTGAATCTCATGTGTCTGACACACTTATCGCCGGTGCAAATCTGTGTGATAAAAGTGTGGTTGAAATGACAGCCCAAAATGCAAAAGCATCACTTGAATGGCTTATCGATTGCGGGGCAGATTTCGATCAAGAGCTCTCTAGTAAAGGCGAACAACGATATCACCTTACCCAGGAAGGCGGTCATAGCCATCGCCGAATTCTTCATGCCGCCGATGCAACAGGCAAAGAAGTACAAACAACCTTGCAAGCTAAAATACTTAACCATCCAAATATAACCATTTTAGAGCGATATAATGCGGTTGATTTAATCACTGATAGTACTGGCGCTGACAAGCGCGTTATTGGCGCTTATGTGTGGAGCCGAGATCGCGAACAAGTTGAGACGATTCATGCAAAGCAAGTAGCACTAGCAACTGGTGGTGCGAGTAAAGTTTACCAATATACAAGCAATCCTGATGTTGCTAGTGGTGATGGCATTGCAATGGCTTGGCGTGCAGGTTGTAGCGTAGCAAATCTTGAATTTAATCAATTTCACCCTACAAGTTTATTTCACCCACAATCTAATAATTTCTTGTTGTCTGAAGCATTACGCGGTGAAGGTGCCTATTTAAAACGGCCTGATGGCAGCCGGTTTATGGACGACTTTGACACCCGCGGCGAACTCGCGCCTCGTGATATCGTCGCTCGTGCTATTGATTATGAAATGAAACGATTAGGTGTTGATTGTTTGTATTTGGACATCAGTCATAAAAATGATGAATTTGTAACATCGCATTTTCCAACAATTTATCAGCACTGCTTAGGGTTGGGTATCGATATAACGAAAGAGCCTATGCCTGTAGTTCCTGCCGCGCATTATACCTGTGGCGGCGTAAAGACAGACAAACATGGCGCAACGGATATAAAAGGATTATATGCGATTGGCGAAGTCGCCTATACAGGCCTTCATGGCGCGAATCGCATGGCAAGTAATTCATTACTTGAGTGCTTAGTTTTTGCTAAAACAGCCGCTGACCATATTAAAACAAGCTCAGATGTCCCATCGACACATTACAATATTGCTCCATGGGATGAGTCCAAGGTCACTGACTCAGATGAAGAAGTTGTCATCCAACATAACTGGCATGAGCTAAGACTTTTCATGTGGGATTATGTAGGCATTGTACGTACAAATAAACGCTTAGCGCGAGCAAAGCGCCGTGTTGAACTATTGCAAACTGAAATCGATGAATATTATTCGAACTTTAAAGTGTCTAATAATCTATTAGAGTTAAGAAATCTCGTTCAAGTAGCGCAACTCATCATAGATTGTGCCATTGCGCGTAAAGAAAGTGTCGGTCTTCATTATAATCTTGATTATCCAGACGCTTTTGAAGATAGCAGTCCTACCGTATTGACTCCTCATTAGTTAATCGTTGTCTGAGCCGAATGATACGGCGAAGACGGCGATACTCTTTATTTGAAACACTGTCTCGCCAAATTAATAAATCAATGTTACTCCCTACATCCACTCTCTCAAGTTTCAAATAAACAAACCATTTATCTTCGACACTGGTGGCCAATATTACGGCGTCAAACATTAGCTGACCGTAATATCGAACGTCTCCACGTTGCGAAATGAGCATTCGAAAATTAGTTTGCTGCCGACAGAAAAATGTTGAGCAAGCAACGAAAAAACAAAAAAAGAAAATGACAGCACCTATGTGCCAATGAGAAAACCACGCTAACGTGACAAAAAACATAATAAAATGCAAAAACGCAAAGCTTATGACGACAACACGCGTACACAATGCCGAAGTTGTGACTTCTATGCAATAAAATTTTGAATAGTTCATAGCTCTAATCAAGGTTGGATTATGAGCTAAGTATAGTTAATTAAACAAAATAGATAGCAAGCGTGGAAACGCTTGCTTAGGGAGGCTTTATAGATAAGAAACGATTAAACTTTTACGCGATTTACGATAAAGGTGATCATGGCCTGCAGCGCTGGATCATCACTTTTTTGATGCCCCATTGCCCATGCAAACAAATCAGGATCATCACAGCTTAATAGTCGCTCAAATGTTGCTTTATCAACATCATTTAGCTCATCCCATGCTTCTTCTACAAAAGGCGAAAATAGAACATCTAATTCCAACATGCCGCGACGACACGCCCAACGTAAGCGTGGTTTATCTAAAGAAGGTTTTTGATTAGTCATTACATAATTCCAAAATCTAAATAAGGTTAGATAGCAACCGGCGCACTAATATGCGGATGCGGTTCATAATCACTGATTTCAAAATCTTCAAATTTGTAATCAAAAATTGAATCAGGTTTACGGTTAATGGTCAGTGTTGGTAAAGCTTTAGGCTCTCGAGATAATTGCAATGCAACCTGTTCCATATGATTGCTATAAAGATGAGTATCACCGCCACTCCATATAAAATCACCGACTTCTAAGCCTACTTGTTGCGCTAACATATGCGTTAACATCGCGTAACTCGCAATATTAAATGGCAATCCTAAAAAGACATCACAGCTTCGCTGATACAGCTGACATGATAATTTTCCGTCGGCAACGTAAAATTGGAATAAGCAATGGCAAGGCGATAAGGCCATTTCACTTAATTCACCAACATTCCACGCGCAAACGATCATTCGACGAGAATTAGGGTCGTTTTTCAAAACATCAATGAGTTCTGAAATTTGATCGACAAATTGACCATCACCTTTCGGCCAACTGCGCCATTGTTTACCATATACAGGGCCCAAGTCACCATTATCATCAGCCCATTCGTCCCAAATTTTTACACCGTTATCAGTTAAATAACTAATATTGGTATCACCATTTAGAAACCATAACAGCTCATGAATAATAGAACGTAAGTGACATTTTTTAGTCGTAACTAACGGAAAGCCCTTACTTAAATCAAAGCGCATTTGATAACCAAAAACCGAGCGCGTGCCAGTGCCAGTTCTATCAGATTTATCATTGCCAGTGTCGACAATATGTTGCATTAATTCTAAATATTCTTTCATTATTAAACCGCTTCCTTCGCTGTCGATTTATTTTGCAGTGCACGATAAATTAACCAAGCACCAATAATAAGCATTGGGATGGTTAACATTTGCCCCATACTCAAACTGTATTCTGTCACCAGTGACTCCAAGTGTTTATCAGGGGCTCTAAAGAACTCAATAATAAAGCGGCATACGCCATAGCCAAACAAGAATGCGCCACTAATTAACCCACGAGGTTGAGGTTTGCGTGATAATAAAAATAACACTAAGAATAAACAGAAGCCTTCCAATGCTGCTTGATACAACTGCGACGGGTGTCTTGCCAATGGCCCACCGCCAGGAAAAATCATCGCCCATGGCACATCGCTCACACGACCCCAGAGCTCACCATTGATAAAGTTACCAATGCGGCCAAAACCAAGACCCAGCGGCACGAGCGGCGCGACAAAATCACCAATTGATAACAAGTGTTTCTTCTCTCGACGTGCAAAATAAAATAACGCAGTAATGACACCGATCAATCCGCCATGGAATGACATTCCGCCTTCCCAGACTTTAAAGAGATAAATAGGATCAGCTAAGAACAAGTCAAAATGATAAAACAGAACGTAGCCTACTCGACCACCAAGAATGACACCTAAAAAACCATAAAAAAGTAAATCACTGACTTGATCACGCGTCCAACCAGAATTCGGTTTGTCAGCTTGCTTATTACCAAGCCAAATCGCACCAGCAAACCCCAGTAAATACATCAGACCATACCAACGCAGAGCGACAGGACCGATACTGAAGATGATAGGATCTATTTGCGGAAATTGAATAAATTCTTGCACAAAGCTACCTTTAACTAAAAATTATCTCTGCTGCTACAATAAACAACAAGATTGAAAAACAACGTTTTAATACTTTAACTGGCATACGCTGAGCGACACTTACACCAAATGGCGCGGCCAATAGCGACAAACTAATAATACCTAACAATGCAGGTAAATAAACATAACCAAGCGTCCATGGTGGAAGACTCGCTTGTGAGCTTAACCCTGCACTTAAATATCCAATCGACCCCATTGCCGCCACAACAAAGCCAACAGCAGCAGAAGCACCAATGGCTCGTCTCATATCAAGTTTGACTTGCGATGTTAGAAACGGCACTAATAATACACCACCACCGATCCCCAATAAACTAGCAATTACCCCAATTCCAAAACAAATAACGACTAATTTAAATGACGAATACTCTGGTTGACTAACAACAGTGACTTCAGCCTTTTTAGCCCCAATCCACATTTGAATTGCCATTAACATGGCGAACACAGCAAAAAATACCTGCAAATAGTCACTCGGAATAACATCGGCAAAATAGCCACCAGCAAGGCCGCCTAAACCAACACCACCTAATAGTTGTGGCATGAAAAACCGTGGAATATTACGTTTTCGATAATGAGTCAATAACGTAGAAATTGCGGTTAACACTATGGCAGCCAACGATGTGGCTAATACGACAGGCATTAAGTATTGAGGTTCAATACTAGTGAGAGGCAATAACAATATAAGAACTGGAACAATGACTAAACCACCGCCAATCCCTAATAACCCAGCAAGAAAACCCACCACAGCACCTAATGCTAGGCAAATTAAAAAGATTTGCAGTGAGATTTCCAAAATGATTCAACTCAACTAACGGGTAAACTTTATATCAGGCTCTTAGTGACGGTGTAGATTTTCTTTTTTTGGAATAGGCATACAATGGCTAACCAGTTCTTTCATCGCTCGGCGATAAACATCCCGCTTGAAAGAAATCACCTGACGCACCGGATACCAATAACTCACCCATCGCCAATCATCAAACTCTGGATGATTTGTACAACCAAAATTAATTGAATCTTCAGGGCTTACTAGCTTTAGTAAAAACCAACGTTGCTTTTGCCCAATACATACAGGCTTACTATCATGACGAATCATGCGATTAGGTAATTTATAATGCAACCATGAACGCGTTGACCCCAAAATTTTCACATCTTCGGGTTTAAGGCCAACTTCTTCATAGAGTTCACGATACATTGCCTGCTCTGGTGTTTCACCTGAATCAATTCCACCTTGTGGAAACTGCCAAGAGTGTTGACGATAGCGTTTAGCCCACATAACTTGGCCATGCCCGTTGCATATAATTATGCCGACATTTGGTCGATAGCCATCAGCGTCAATCATTAAGAAACCTCTATTAATAGGCAATTTGTGTAGATAACTGAACTTATATCAGAATATGTAATAAATAGATATAACAGCCATTTAGATCGAATAAAGATCAACCAAAGGATCATTAAATAAGTTAGTGCGATATTCAGCTTACCAAATGTTATTAACGTTTTCTGTGGATAAGCCAGTGAGAAACGATGATAAATCCAATTTATATCCACAAAGAATGAGCTTTCAAGTAATAATCCAATATTTACCCACGGTTTATATTCAATACAAATATGATTTTAAAACAACACGTTAAAAAAACAATCCACAACATAAATAACAACTAATTCAACGACTATCGCTCTTTAGAAAATCCACTAATAATCGTATACTTTCATTGTTCACAAACTAACCAAAATTAAGTTACCCACAAAAGTTGGCGTGTAAATCGCTAATTATTGCTTAAATATTGAATATTTTTACATTTATCGATAGTTATAAACAGCGCTTAAGGTAAGGCAGGAAGTTATCCAACAAATCTGTGCATAACTTTGTGCATTAGCGAATTAAACGCTCATTATTTCTAAAAAAAACTCACACCACTGTTTAATTTCAACCGAATAAATAGACTTAAACCGCTGTTTATTATCAGTTACTCCTCACAATGCCTCACAAACAACTAACTACTGAACAAAAAACAACCTATCATACTAAAGAACTATTTATTGATACCCCCCATTGCCAGCAAAAGCGAATGCAACGTAGAATGCATTATTCATAAACTATTCAAGCATTTTCATGTCGCAGCCACCTTTATCTCAATCAGAATTATTAACTGCTGCGCAGGCTTTATCTGGCCTAACATTAGCGCAGGTAGCACATGATAATAACATCCAAGTACCGGAGTCCTTATTACGTAATAAAGGATGGATTGGTAACCTTTTAGAAATTGCATTAGGGGCCCATGCCGGGTCAAAGCCAACGCAAGATTTCCCAGAGTTGGGTATCGAACTCAAAACCATTCCAATTGATAGCGTAGGTAAGCCTTTAGAAACGACGTTCGTCTGTGTTACTCCATTGATGTCAATTACAGGATTACAATGGTCTCAAAGCAACATCGCTAATAAACTCAGTAAGGTGCTGTGGGTGCCTATTTTGTCTGAAAAGAGACTAGCAATAGGTGAACGACAAATCGGCACACCATTCTTATGGCAACCTAGTCCTCAGCAAACGTATTTGTTACAACAGGATTGGGAAGAAATAATGGAGCTAATTTCGATAGGAGAAATAGACGCCATTACCGGAAAGACAGGCCAAGTTTTACAACTGCGCCCAAAAGCAGCAAATTCAAAAGCATTAACGAATGCTATCGGCCGTGATGGGCAACCTATCAAAACGCTTCCCCGTGGATTCTATCTAAAAATACCATTTACTCATGATATTCTTAAACAGCAATTTGGATACAACTAGTTCAATTCCACGATAAAGCTATCTAACACCCAAAATATCGCTTAAGTTGTAATCTAAATAAAGTTCGCGTAGAGTTCAAACTAGCGTTTGAATCATAGTTAATCTATAACAATAAAATACAATTAAATTAACTATCAAATACAACTAATAACCCAATGATGTGATATTAGTTTAACTTATTGATTTGCATAGTCGGAGCCATAATGTCGAGCACAACGAATCTCACCACAGAGCAAAATAAAGTCCCTTATCCACATATGTTAGCGCCACTGGATTTGGGGTTCACCACTCTAAAAAACCGCGTACTTATGGGATCAATGCATACCGGATTAGAAGAGGAAAAAAATGGCTTCGACAAATTAGCGGTATTCTATGCAGAGCGAGCACGCGGCGGAGTCGGCTTAATCGTTACTGGCGGCATAGCACCAAATTTTCGAGGAAGAATTGCACCACATGGCTCCCAGTTAAGTTTTTCTTGGCAAACAAGTAAACATAAAAAAGTCACAGATGCCGTTCACAAAGAAGGTGGAAAAATTTGCCTGCAAATTCTTCATACTGGACGTTACGCTTACCATCCATTTAATATCAGTGCCTCAGCAATCAAAGCACCTATTAATCCATTCAAGCCTCGACAGATGAGCGAACGTCAAATTAAAAAGACAATTAAAGATTTCGCTTCAACCTGTGAGTTAGCACAAAAAGCTGGCTATGACGGCGTCGAAATAATGGGCTCTGAGGGATACCTCATTAACCAATTTTTATGTCAACGCACCAATCAACGCCAAGACCAATGGGGTGGCAGTTACGAAAACCGCATGCGCCTTGCCCTTGAAATCGTAAAAGCATCACGTAAAAAAGTGGGTACGGATTTCATAATAATCTTTAGATTATCAATGCTTGATCTTGTTGAACAAGGTAGTGATTGGGATGAAGTCGTTGAGCTTGCAAAGGCACTCGAGTTAGCAGGCGTGACCATCATCAATACGGGTATTGGCTGGCACGAAGCGCGTATTCCAACCATCGCAACTTCTGTTCCTCGCGCGGCATTTAGCTGGGTGACCGCTAAAATGAAAAAAGAAGTGAATGTACCACTCATAACAACTAACCGAATTAACACGCCAGAAGTTGCCGAAGATATTCTGAGTCGAGGCGATGCAGATATGGTTTCGATGGCAAGGCCTATGCTTGCTGACGCTGACTTTGTTAATAAAGCAGCACAAGATAAAAGCGACAGCATTAATATTTGTATTGCGTGTAACCAGGCGTGTTTAGATCATGTGTTTAAGCAAAAACGCGCCTCATGTTTAGTCAATCCACGCGCGTGTTATGAAACAGAATTAAACTTTGAAAAATCAGAACAAACTAAAAAACTCGCGGTTATTGGTGGCGGAATGGCAGGAATGTCGTTTGCCATTTATGCTAAACAACGTGGGCATGAGGTGACGTTGTTTGAAGCGAAAGAACTGCTCGGTGGTCAATTTAATTTAGCTAAAAACGTACCAGGTAAAGAAGAGTTTATCGAATCACTGAAGTATTTCACCAGCGAATTAGAGCGTCAAAATATAACTGTTCATTTAAATTCACGTCAAACAGTTGAACAATTATCAGCCGCGGGTTTCGATGAAGTTATTCTAGCCACAGGAGTCGTTCCAAGAATCCCTGATATTGACGGCATCGATCATCCGAGCGTCTTCAATTACCAGCAAGTTCTTAGCGGAGAAGCAAAAATAGGCAACAAAGTTGCTGTACTGGGTGCTGGTGGTATTGGATATGATATTAGCGAATTTTTGACTGAGAAGGGAGAGTCTCATACGGAAAATCTAGCATTATGGCTAGAAGAATGGGGAATAGATCAAAACATTACTCATCGTGGCGGAATCGACGGTGTACAACAAGTAAAACCAGAATCTGCACGACATATTTATATGTTGCAACGTAAAAACGAACGATTTGGTAAATCACTTCAGCCGACAACTGGCTGGATCCATCGTGCAGCTTTAAAGAAACGCACAGTTGAAATGATTGGTGGCGTTAGTTACGAAAAGATTGATGATCAAGGGTTACATATTTCAATCGACGGCCAGTCACAGCTCCTTGACGTTGATAATATTGTAATCTGTACGGGTCAGGAGTCCCAAAATCAACTAAAGCAAGGGCTAGTTGATGCCAATATTCCAGTACACCTAATCGGCGGTGCGGACTTTGCCGGCGAATTGGATGCAAAAAGAGCAATTAGACAAGGCGCAGAGTTGGCCTCGCGTATCTAACTAATTAAATTATCAACTGTAATTTCGCCTGTTCTTGAAGCAGGCTTTAACATTCTATTATCTCCCCATCTCCGTCTTCATGAAAACCATCGCCATCAACGTCTGTAGATAAGCGAGCTCTGCCAATTTTGGTAATGATAACGGCTCTATTAAAGCGTGCTGACTCTCCTTTGAAACAAAATCTAAATGTACCATTTTGATTATTGGTCCAGCCATTAGCCCCAAATTGTAAATAGCTTTTGTTTTGAAATGCACGCCATGTAACCTGAAGTTCTTTTGCATTCGATTGAAAGAATCGAACAGCTTTGTCCTCGCTATCTAATTTGTGATCGCCATCGTGATCGATAAACACAAGCGCCCCTTCACTCCAGTATTTTTTTGATATACATGTATTACCGTCAATGGAGGCACAAAACGTCACATTTGTTTTATTAAATAACGCCAATTGACGAGCCGTTCGTTGCATCGCAATAAATTCATTAAGATGAGTCGTCATTTGAGTTCTTAAGCTCATTTCCTTTAATGATGGTATCCCAAGAAACAGTACGATAATCACAGTAACCATGGTTGCGACTAATTCAACAATGGTAAATCCTTGTTGTCGATAGATCATAGATTGCTCCTTACCGTTAATACTTGACCAATTATAGTCAAGGGTTTGCAAAGGGGAGCGTTGATTGATTTCACAATTTTTAATTTGTAAATTTTACATCAACTTAAATTAAAAATAATTATGCTACTCTAATTCACACGCTAATAAGAAGGTTTGATGATTTATGAAAATTAACCCATTACTTGTATCCCTGTGCTTATCAACTGGGCTCGCCAGTATGATGGTAAACGCCAGCGAGCAAAAAACAATTATGGAAATTCAAGGGGCAGGAAATAACTCTCCCTTTGTTGACGTAGGCAATAAACAAGATCAATCAAAAGACACATTTAAAGTAACCGGGGTTATTACGCATATACAAACCAACGGTCTCGGACGCGATATTCCAAGTGGCTTTTTTATTCAAGATGCTAAAGGCGACAACAATCCTGCCACTTCAGATGGTTTATTTGTGTCTTTTGATGCTAATGCATTGTCAGCATTGCCACTTCAGGTTGGCCAAACCATTAGCGCAACCGGAAAGATCAAAGAGGCCTATCATTGGACACAACTAGCAGCCCAAGACATTTCTATTAGCGATGAAACAATACAAATAATTCCTGCAACGCCTATCATTTCATTGGCTACTGATAAGCACTTAAGTGATACGTTAGAGCGTTATGAAGGAATGCACGTTGCGATTGCTAACGATAATAACTTAATAGTCAGTCGTAATTTTGGCTATGACCGAAATGTACGCCGTAACAATTTAGCACTTGCTGCGGGTTCTATTAATTTTCAACCAAATCAGCAGTTTGCTCCAAGCTCCAAATCATCAAAACAACATGCTATCAATATCAAAAATAATGAATTAATTATAGAATCTTTTAATAAAGCACCAGCAGGAAAAATTCCTTGGTATCCTTCATTTTCCCAAATTACTAACGGTGTAGACTATGACTACATTCGCATTGGAGATTCTGTTACAAACTTAACGGGCGTCGTTGGGTATTCCCACAATAATTTCCGTTTGTTTGTTCAAGGCACTGCAACAAACGATAACTTCAAACACAACAATCCTCGTACAAAGGCACCAAACCTCCAAGACGGTGACATTAAAGTAGCTACCTTTAACGTACTAAATTACTTTAATTCTCCATTTGGCGGTGACAAAAACCCATTGGGACAAAATCGCGGCGCTAAAACCCTTGAAGAATTTTCAATGCAACGTGCAAAGATCGTTAAAGCAATTATTGCCCTTGATGCTGATATTATTGGATTAATGGAGATTGAAAATAATGGTACTCAAGCAAATTCGGCATTGAAAGACTTACTCTCTCATGTCAACAAAGCGCTACCATTGGATAAGCAATATACCTTTGCGGCCAATAGTGAAAAATACAATGGCACAGGCGCGATAACGTCACAAATTATCTATCGCAGTGAAGAGATGTCTCTGGCTAACTATCAAGTCATTGCCATGCCAGAACAGGATGCTCCAACAGTTGGCAAAGAAAATGGTAAAAACTTTATGCGCAACGCCGTAACGCCAACATTTAAGCTCAAAGACAGTGGTGAACTACTAACGGTTTCGGTCAATCACTTTAAATCTAAAGGCTCTACCTGTTGGGAAGATGTTGCCTTGCAAAATAGTAAAGACGTTGATCATCAGGGCAGTTGCGAGCACTTTCGTGTCTCAGGCGCTTTTCATTTAGGTCAAGCGCTTGAAAAAATCGAAGGCCATAAATTAATTATTGGTGACCTTAATTCTTATGCGCTTGAAGATCCACTTGCGGTATTAACACACCGTCAGCACTTACCACAATCCTATGAACTTCGTGCCGCTAGAGATACATTTATTGGTGGTGATTCAGAAAAGGGGAAATCATTGCATGGTAAAAACGGCGCTGTTATCAACAAATCTTTTGGTTACATCAATACCATTCGCGAACTACACCCTGAAGCATTCGGCTACAGTTTTTCAAATGTTGTTGGCACTTTAGATTACATTTTAGCGTCACCATCCCTTGCCGACCATATTGTCGATGCGACTGAGTGGAATATTAACTCTCCAGAATCTACATTGTTTGAATATGGCACCCGCTATACTGGCGATATGAAAAAATACGCTGATGTTTATCGCTCGTCAGATCATGACCCTGTCATCATTTCACTCGACTTTAGCAAACCTTTGAAAGATGATAGCGGTAATACAAGCATCGCCGTTTTGTTGATAGGTCTAGGCCTTTTAATACGCCGCAGACTCGCTAAATAACTCATCAGTAAAAAAGCCGCTAATCACTAATCTTATTGCAATAAGACAGTGATTAGCGGCTTTTTATTTTAGCTTTTATTTAACGAATTAAGCTATCAACTGATGCTTTACCACCACCATGCTTAATCAAATAAAGTAAAGGTACCAGCCACATAATATGGGTTGGCCACGCATCTGGGTAAACAAATATCTGAATAACCAATGTCATTCCTAGTAATGCAATAGCACTTAAACGCGTAAATAATCCAAGAATAATCGCACCACCTAAGAAAAACTCACTGTACGTCGCCAAATAAGCAGCGATATCACTTGGAATAATCGGCAGTTCATATTCGTATTCAAACAATGTAAACGTTGAATCTGATACATTAAAGAATTGCCATTTTTGTCCTAAGATTGTACTACCATCTATCTTCGTTTGTGCGCTGCGCCAAAAAACTAAACCTACTGCGATACGCGCGACTAGCGCAATAATATCTTCAGGAATTTTACTACATAATTGATTTAACGATTCAATGAGACTCTTCATAATATTTACCTTATGCATTAATTTTAAATGCGCTTAATATTTCTAAACTAAATAAGTAACCTAACATCGCACCAAGCTCACTCTCATCAAGTTCTCGTTGGGCATTGCTCGCATCTTCTTGAGTCGCTTGCCAAGCTTCTCCAATGGTTTTATTAAGGCTTAATTGCTGTAATAAATAAAAGCAATTTTCCACTAAATTAACTATTTGTACGTTATACCCTTCACGAAAAATAGCTAAATTTGCCGCTTGGCAATCATCAAGGTTAATAACTTGCTGCTCTTCTTGTTGATTTTGACGCCATATTTCATCAATCGGCCACGGTGAAGACAATAATGCTAAGGAGCCTACACATGTAAATCTCACCTCACCTAGCTGCTCAGGCGCGACGCTCGCCAACTGTTGAGGATCTAAGATATCACTGTCAGCTTGGTGATAAGCTTGGTTGTAATTGAATTCTAATTGAGCAATATCCGCTAAAAACGGCAAGTTTTCACATGGTGGATATTTACCAATAAACTCACTAAATGTTTCACCGTAATGTAATAAAGCTGCACGTTTAGGTGGATATCTACGCACGAACTCAATTGCAGCCCCTTTAAAACAGGCTTCTCCAACGAGTTTTTTAATGACGGGATATAAATCAGCTAACGCTGTTGTAAGCGAATGCATGACATTGTTACGATAAATTGCCAATCGTAATTTAGCTTCGTCCTGTGCATCACTTAGCTCGCCTTTAGGCGTAAATAAACTCATCAATTGATGACAATCATTATCTACATTGTCAGATAACAAACTATGTTCCATTAGTGATTGAAACTGCTGTAAATTCGGCTTATTCATAGGTATTCAACGCAACATCTATTTTCTTTAAATAGCTATTGGCTATGTCAGCTTGCTCTGCAAGCTCTTGCCATGCAGGGACATCATTATCCCATTCAATTAGCGTTGGTTTAGCACCAATTTTATCTAATGTATATTGATAAAGCTCCCATACTGCATCACAGACTTTTGAGCCGTGATCGTCAATACGAATTTCTTTATCATGCATTGCCTGCACGCTATGCCCCGCAAGGTGGATTTCACCAACTGACACAGGTGCAACAGCATCAATATATTCTTTAGCATCAAAACCATGATTCATTGCACTGACATAGACATTGTTGACGTCAAGTAAGATGCCACACCCCGACTGCTGCGCAATTGACACCAAGAATTCAGACTCAGAAAATTCATTGTAGTTTAGCTCAAAGTAACTAGAAGGATTTTCAATTAAAATCTGACGCCCTAATACATCTTGAGTATGAGAAATATTATCAACAAACACCTTCAACGACTCTTGTGTGTAAGGCATTGGCAATAAATCATTTAAGCTATGAGTGCCGTGACGACTCCAAGATAAATGCTCAGAAACTAGCGCTGGTTGATACCGATTAACCAAGGTTTTCAAATCGGCTAACTGACGATCACATATGCCATCAAAGCTACCTAAAGATAATCCAACGCCATGAATTGATAATGGGTAAATTAGACACAACTGTTCTAAATGGTGATGAAATATTCCACCTTTCCCCATGTGGTTTTCTGCATGAATTTCAAACCATGCGACATTGGTTTGCTGGTTAATGATTGATTCGAAATGTTGAGATTTGAAGCCAACACCAGCGAGCGCTGGCATTAACTGACTTAATAGATTAGACATTAGGACTAATGACTATTTCTTTGACTTTAAACTACCGCCAACGATCTTTTCACATGTACCTTTAGGAACAAACATCCAAGCATCTTTTTGTGCATCTTTTGTTGAAGAACCTGCACATGACGTACCAGGGCCAGCTTTACAATCGTTTTGACCTGCTTTAGCAACCCCATAACATTTTTCTAGTTTTTTACCTTTAGCTTCTGCATCAACAGAAGTAAGTGCAGCTAGAGAGATAGCAGCAGCGATAGCACCGGTAACTAATACTTTGTTAGACATAATGTATTCCTCGTGTGTTGTATAGGTGTTTATACGTTTTACATAGTCAATTGCTATGTTCAACTTACTTTAAAAGACCTGCATAGCAAAAAATAATTTCAACAAAAATAACTTATTTGTTTAATGACTACAAAGCTAAGCAGTCCTATTAACAACAACCCTATGAAATAAAGGGAATTAAAAACTAATATTATTAGGGTCTGTTGATCTTTTGAGTTCATTTTTGCAGCAATTTGTTTGAGGTTTCTGCAAGGCAGAGCCTATGTGGTGTAGCTGGCTCGATAATAGCTCCTGCATTATCCTAATGAGCTACATCCATGTAGCAATACACGAATAGGCGATAACGCCGTAGAAATAACAAACAAATGCTGTCCGTTGGATTTATCTAACTGTGTAAATGGTACCAAGCTAAATTTATAGCGCATTGAATTCGGCTCAATCTGATATTGCTTATGCACCATACGTCCCCATGACGTATCACCGCCGACACCCATTTGTGCTTTATCGATATTGAAAGTAGTAACTTTTCGCATGGGCACCATGCTTAGTCGTTACCGGAACCAACCCCGATGCTGATTGAGCGCCGTCGTTAAAATCGATGTCACTTTGATAGTATGGCCATACACTAGCGTTTAGCGGTTCATCACCAATAGCGAGTAGCCCGAGACCATCATTATTGTGCAGCGCCATCCAACGGATGTCTGTTTTGTTGGCGTTCTCTTGTGGCCGCGCGTAGTGATGGATTTGCTCTTTTACTTGTCCAGCAAAGTAATCGATGCGAGCACCCGTTTTCCTATCCGCATAAGTTTCATGTGGACCACGACCAAACCATTTAACATTATCAAATCCTGAATTAGTAACGAGTTGCATGCCAAAACGTGGCAATGTCGACATCTTATACCAATTGCATTAAGTAAGTGATCTTGTTGTGCGTAGAGAAAATCAGCTAAAACAAGGCGCTCGATTGACTAATAGCTGGCTATTAGGATTGAGAGCAACGCCATTTTAGTTAATTTTAACAAGTACAAGTGGGCAAATATTTAATGCAATTGGTATAAAATACCACTGTCTTCCGACAGACGAAAAAAAACCAGTCCACTAGAACTGGTTTCATCAAGAATAATAAAAACTCATACAATCGTAGATTTATTACATAACCCAGACAACATAAATCACGTAGCCAATTAGCGTTAAAGCACCTGCTACCAAATTGTAAGGAAGCTGGGTTTTAACATGCTCAATGTGATCACAACCGCTGGCCATTGACGCAACGATAGTAGAATCCGAAATAGGTGAAGAGTGATCGCCAAAGATACCGCCACCGAGTACTGCAGCGACTAAAAATGCTGGCTCTAATCCAGTGCTTGCAGCCAATGGCATTGCAATAGGAATTAACACGGCAAAAGTACCCCATGATGTGCCTGTCGCAAAAGCCATTACACCAGCAGTAATAAACAACAATGGCGCAACCAATAATAATGGAAAATCACTGCCCAGTAATTCACTCACAAAGGTTCCAGTACCAAATGCTTTTACTGCATCACCAAATGCGAATGATAGTACAAGGATGACAACGACTGGCAATAGATCCTTCATACCAGAAGCGCTAATAGTTAAGGCTTTTTTAATGTCAAAGATTTTGTCTTTAAGTAACATTACCATCAGAATTAGGTAACAACTGATTACAGCCCACATAACCGACCATGAACCAGAGCCTTTTCGAATGTCGCCATTACCGCTGTATAGCAGTAACCCGATAGTCACGATACAAATACCGAAAAGAGGGATAACTAGATATCGCGCTTTAGTTGCTTTAACAGCCAACATAGGATCATCTAATTCTGACGTATTTTCATTAAAGGTATTCGCAACACTATTTTTCATTGGGCCAAAAACACGAGTCGAAAATGCGGTGTAATACACCATCACTAAAATAATAATCGGATAAAAATTAAAGAAGATAGTATCTATCAAGACACCAACAGTGTCCGAAAGCTGATAGCCGTCAAGCAACCCAAGAACATACGCCCCCCAGCCATTGATGAGTAAAAGAATACTGATTGGAGAACAAGTAGAATCAAGAATAAACGCAAGTCGGGCACGACTCATACCATATTTATCAAAGAGGCTTTGACTCGCGATACCGGCAGTAAACATGCTCAGATTAGTATCTGTAAAAATACTAGTACCGATAATAGAGGGTAATAAACTTGCCTGACGTTGATTAGTCACCAATCGCTTTTGGGCCAAACGATCAACAAAAGCATTAACGCCGCCACTTTGTTTCATTAATGCCAAAAGAGCACCAATCAACAAACTAAAAATAATAATTCGGCGGTTACCATCGCTTGAAACAACATCCCACAAATTACCAAGGGTATCTTGAGTTCCTTGAATTACATCAAGCTGTGCATTGAGCATCCAAGTTAAAACAATACCCATGGTTAACGCCAAAATCGCATTACGTTTCCATACTGCAATTAAAATAGCCACTACCGGCGGAAGTAGTGTCCAAAAGCCTTCAAAAATCATAGTGTTCTCTTTTGCCTCATAGCTTGCTAAAGAAGCGGAAAAATAGCAAGGGATAATATAGGATTTAGAAAAGTCATGCAGTGTAGAAAAGGTATACCTAATAACAAAAAAGGAGCCGAAGCTCCTTTTTCAATCAATTATTGATTATTTACTCTGACGCAGCCTGTGACTGAGTTTCATAAATTAAAATCGGATCTGATTCGCCTTTGATGACGGTATCATCAATCACAACTTTAGTAACACCTTCAACCGACGGTAAATCATACATCGTATCTAGTAATACATCTTCAACAATAGAACGTAAACCACGAGCACCTGTTTTACGGCTCATCGCTTTAGCAGCAATTGCTTTTAATGCATCTTCTCTAAACTCTAATTCAACATTTTCTAATGCTAATAATGCAGCATATTGTTTAGTTAATGCATTCTTTGGTTCAGATAGAATCTGAATTAATGCCTCTTCGTCAAGTTCACGAAGTGTTGCTACCACAGGTAAACGACCAATGAACTCTGGAATCAATCCATATTTAACGAGATCTTCAGGTTCAACTTTTGCGAACGTTTCAGACAAGCTATCGCCTTCAGCACTTTTCACTTCAGCACCAAAACCGATGCTTGAACCAACATGTGAACGCGCTTCAATCACTTTATCAAGACCTGCAAATGCCCCACCACAGATAAATAAAATCTTCGACGTATCAACTTGCAAAAACTCTTGTTGCGGATGCTTACGACCACCTTGTGGAGGAACCGCAGCAACTGTACCTTCGATCAATTTTAATAGCGCTTGCTGAACCCCCTCTCCAGATACATCTCGTGTAATAGAAGGATTATCAGATTTGCGTGAAATTTTATCGATTTCATCGACATAAACGATACCGCGTTCAGCTTTTTCAACATCATAATCACATTTCTGTAATAGTTTTTGAATGATGTTTTCAACATCTTCACCAACGTAACCAGCTTCTGTTAACGTCGTTGCATCCGCCATGGTAAACGGCACATCAAGCATACGAGCCATCGTCTCTGCAAGTAATGTTTTACCACTACCAGTAGGACCTATAAGCAAAATATTACTCTTTCCTAACTCAACACCATTGGTTTTATCAGCAAACTGTAAACGCTTGTAGTGATTGTAAACAGCCACAGACAACACTTTTTTAGCGTGTTGTTGACCAATTACATAATCATCTAAATTGTTTCGAATTTCATGAGGCGTCGGAAGTTTTTCCGGCTCATCGGTTTCTACTTTTTCTTTAATTTCTTCAGTGATGATATCAGTGCATAAATCTACACACTCGTCACAAATATAAACTGAAGGACCGGCAATTAACTTTCTTACTTCATGCTGACTTTTGCCGCAAAAAGAGCAATACAATAATGCCTTGCTATCGTCATCGCCACTAATGATGTCTGTCATCTATCATCCCCACTGGATCTTTCTCTTGATTACATCAAGTTTAACACTGCATCGCATAAACCGCGAATGATGCTATATCTAACTCAACATCATTCACTAATACTCTGCCTATCGTTTAGTTAATATGGAGTCAATTAAGCCATAATCAAGGGCTTCTTGACTACTCATGAAATTATCACGATCGGTATCTTTCTCAACAACTTCCAGCGGCTGGCCAGAGTGCTCAGCAAGTAGCGTATTTAATTTGTTTTTGATACCTAGGATTTCTTGTGCATGAATCTGGATATCAGATGCTTGCCCCTGGAAACCGCCTAATGGTTGATGAATCATCACGCGTGAATTAGGCAAACAATGACGCATTCCCTTTTCACCGCCTGCCAATAAAAAGGCGCCCATACTTGCCGCTTGGCCAATACATACAGTACTCACTTTCGGTTTAATAAACTGCATTGTGTCGTAGATTGACATACCTGCTGTCACACTGCCGCCAGGAGAGTTGATGTATAAGAAAATTTCTTTGTCTGGATTTTCTGCTTCCAAAAACAATAATTGAGCAACAATTAAGTTAGCCATGTTGTCTTCAACAGGGCCAACTAAAAAGATTACGCGCTCTTTTAACAGTCTTGAATAAATATCGAATGAACGCTCTCCTTTCGGAGTTTGCTCCACAACCATTGGTACTAAAACGTCCATTGGTGATAAATGTGAATTGTGTTGCATGGTTTATATCCCTTAAAAATCGATGTACTAATGATAGTTAGCGTAAGTACGATAGAAGGTTAAATACTGAAATGCGAATACCGCTGCATATGCATAGGTATAACCGTAACCTACGATTATTTACGCTATAAGATAACCATTCATCAGGCTAAAAACAATTACTATCTTACAAAATAACTTGCAAAAATAGCGCCTAAATTCAAATAAGTGAAGAAAGACCCAAAAAGTACTAAAACATAATTTTTAGGCATAAAAAAAACTCGCGTAATAATACGCGAGTTTTTCAATCAATCGAATAGATTAAGCTTGTTGCTGAATCATATCGTTGAATTTTTTCTTAACATCTTTAACTTTAGCTTGGTCTAAAATGAAATCAATTGCTTGATCTTCTAATGCAAGATCTTTCATTTGTTGGCTAAGTTTTTCGTCTTTTGCGTAATGCTCAACAACTTCACTTGGATCTTCGTAAGCAGAAGCCATTGTTTCAATCATATCTTTTACACGTGCTTCGTCAGCTTCTAATTTGTTAGATTTGATAACTTCGCCTAATAAAAGACCTACTTTAACACGACGTTTAGCTTGTTCTTCGAACAACTCATCAGGCAGTTGCGGTGCATTGTTCGGATCAATTTGACCACCGAAACGTTGCATTGCTTGCTCACGTAACACGTCGATCTCACCTTTTGCTAAAGAAGCAGGGATTTCGATTTCGTTTACATCAACTAAACCGTCGATAACTTGTTGCTTAACGTTATTTTTAACATTTTGGCTAAGTTCACGTTCCATATTCTTACGAACATCGCCTTTTAACGTTTCGATTCCGCCTTCTTTAACACCAAACTTCTCAGCGAACTCATCAGTTAATTCAGGTAATACTTGGTCTTCAACTTTCTTCAAGTTGATAGCGAATACGGCTTCTTTACCTTTTAGATTTTCAGCATGGTAGTCTTCTGGGAAAGTTACAGTGATATCAAATTCTTCACCCGCTTTATGAGTCACGATTTGTTTCTCAAAACCAGGAATCATTCGCTCTTCTGAAAGCGTTAATACGAAATCTTCAGCTTTGCCACCTTCAAACTCTTCACCGTCGATCGAACCAGTGAAATCGATAGTTACGCGGTCAGTCTTTTTAGACTTGCGCTTAACTTCTTTATAAGTTGCGTGTTGTTTTTGAAGAGTCACTAGCATTTCTTCTAAATCTTTATCAGTTACTTCAACAACTGGCTTTTCGATTTCGATTTTATCTAGGTTTGCTACTTCAACTTCAGGGTAAACTTCAAATGTTGCAGTGAACTCTAAATCGCTACCAGCATCGTTTTTAACAACGGCTAGTTGAGGCATACCAGCTGGATTTACTTTTTCAGCAACAACAGCTTCGAAATAATGACGTTGCATTAATTCACCAGCAACTTCTTGACGAACTGCTGCGCCGTAACGTTTTTGGATTACTGTCACTGGTACTTTACCAGGACGGAAACCGTCAATGCGTTGAGTTTTAGATAATTGCTGAAGGCGTTTTTTTACTTCAGTATCAACAGTAGCGGCTTCAACCGCAATAGTTAGGCGGCGTTCTAGGCCTTGAGTCGTTTCAAGAGAAACTTGCATTGCATACCTCAAAAATATCAAATGGCCCTAAGGGCTTCTTACTTTAACTGCGTTAAAACAACGCGTTAAGCTATCTAAATGCTGTTTATTGTTCTTATTTTCAACAAGAAACTAGCAAGACTATGGTTTTCGGACGCGACATTATAACGATGCTTTATCCGTTAGTCGAGTCCTAATAATTTGCTCTTTAAACTTCGAATTATTATACAAATATATCGGGATGATTTTTCCCAATTCAAGGCCAATATCAACATTATTTAAACATTTCGCTACATTAAGCAAAACCACTAACCGCTTTGTTTATCCCATGAGTTAGTGCATAATAATTTTTTTACAAATTTTTAATGTATTTTGGAACCACACCATGGTTGATAAGAAAAGTAACAACGTCAGTACCGATGATATTCTGTTAAAGTTATGTAACTCGGTTTCAGGTGTTCTCACTAAAGCATCACATAGCCAGATCCATCACGCAGCAATGGTCCAGAAAATCAAAAAAACTAGCCTAAAACCTGACATAGGATGCTTTGTGATTTTCGATGGTGGCTTTTCCGGCTTAGTTATTATTAATTTTACCGCTGAAGCGGCATTAGAAATTTACCGCGGTTATTTATTAAATATGGGATTACCGGAAAGTGAATTAGCCACAAGCCACACATCTGACGAAGTCAGTAATGTGATGGGTGAGCTAATGAATCAAATCTTAGGTAAGTTCATTTCTACAATAAGCCAAGAACTACATACCTCTATCACGCAAAGCCAACCTAAAATGCTAACGGTGAATAAACAGCTAGTTATCTCCATTGAAGCAAATTTAGATGAACCTGTATCTCGTCGCGTATCATTTAGAACGGCACAAGGGAACGTGTTTTATTTAGAATTATCAATCGATGACACAGAGTTTTTGCAAATAAAAGAATTCGAAAAAGTCGACACATTTGATCCTGATGAATTGCTAGAGCAACATCAATCGTCTGCACCAACACCAAGTCCTCAAGCAGAGCCAGAGAGCGGTGGCAATGATGATTTATTGGATGAGCTTGGCATTTAACGAAAATTGAGATTAAGGACGATACATAATGAACAGTGAAATTTTTGAATCGATTATTGAAATTACCCGTCAGAAAGATACGGATTCATTAGAGTACTCTTTAGCTGCAACACTCGCTGAATTAATCGATGTTAGCGAAGTAACCTTATTAAACGTAGCTTTTAAGGGAACCACCACTTACTTTACCTCCGAATTAAGACTGACCGTTAATATTGAAGAAGGTAAAAAGCGCTATAAGTGGGATAATCAAATGACGAATGTCGAGATTGATAGCCACACTGAAACCGTCATCGCACACCATCAACCAATTGGCATCGAAAGTGATGACGGCCATACTTTTTATTTTCCTATCGTCATTTCAGATGAACTAGATACTATTCTTAAGATAAATAGCCATCAGGATATCCTCAAAAAAAGTGATTTAATTAACGGTTTTATTCGAATTTATCAAAACTACCAAGTAATTCTCACTGAAAATGAGCGAGATAAGCTCACAAGCTTGCTCAATCGTAAAACATTTGAAAATAAACTTAACAGACTCCTTAAACCTCGCGACGAAACGGTGACAACTAGTTTGTTATCAAACTGCTGGCTCGTTATGATTGACATTGATCATTTCAAATCGGTTAATGACAACTATGGTCATGTATGCGGTGATGAAATCTTGCTCCATTTATCACAGCTTATGAAAGACTATTTCGTCAATAACAATTTATTGTTTAGATTTGGCGGTGAAGAGTTTGTTATTATTTTGGAGGACATGCCGATGGAAGTGGCAACTGCAACGCTCCAGCACTTTAGACACCTCGTATCAGAGTTTAATTTTCCATTCGTTGGCCATGTAACTATAAGTCTTGGCTTCTCACAGTTTTGTATTGATGACTTCCCGCCGTCCATTCTCGATCAAGCCGATAAAGCCCTTTATTATGCGAAACAACATGGAAGAAATTGCCTCTATAATTACGAACAATTAGTTATTGAAGGGAAATTAACTATTCCGCAAGAAAATGGGTCAGTAGAGCTATTTTAATTTTTCAATCTAGTGTTTAATACCAATTGCATGAAGTAAGTGATCTTGTTGTGCGTAGAGAAAATCAGCTAAAACAAGGCGCTCGATTGACTAATAGCTGGCTATTAGGAGTGAGAGCAACGCCATTTTAGTTAATTTTAACAAGTACAAGTGGGCAAATATTTGATGCAGTTGGTATGAGTGCTAAAAAGATTACAGTCGTTGGATATTTAGCGATGCAATAGAGCATTCGAACTGAGTAAATATTTAGTATACAACGTAATATTTGACGAATTTTTTAAAAGTTAGGAAGTATCAAAGAAGTGGTCGGTGATAGAGGATTCGAACCTCTGACCCTCTGGTCCCCTTCTCTACCCAAAGAAAGTAGATGCGCCACCAGGCTGCGCTAATCAGCGAACGCATACCAACAAATATTAAATTTCAGTTAATTTTAATATGATAGTTTTTTTTGAAATAAGAAGATATAACTTAAGGAAGTGGTCGGTGATAGAGGATTCGAACCTCTGACCCTCTGGTCCCCTTCTCTACCCAAAGAAAGTAGATGCGCCACCAGGCTGCGCTAATCAGCGAACGCATACCAACAAATATTAAATTTCAGTTAATTTTAATATGATAGTTTTTTTGAAATAAGAAGATATAACTTAAGGAAGTGGTCGGTGATAGAGGATTCGAACCTCTGACCCTCTGGTCCCCTTCTCTACCCAAAGAAAGTAGATGCGCCACCAGGCTGCGCTAATCAGCGAACGCATACCAACAAATATTAAATTTCAGTTAATTTTAATATGATAGTTTTTTTGAAATAAGAAGATATAACTTAAGGAAGTGGTCGGTGATAGAGGATTCGAACCTCTGACCCTCTGGTCCCAAACCAGATGCGCTACCAGGCTGCGCTAATCACCGACATAAAACTTTACATTAACGACAACATCCGCTGCTGTTAATTTTACGAAGAATCGTTATACCAGTGGCATAAAGTCTGAGTAAATAAAATGGGGTGACTAATGGGGCTCGAACCCACGACAACCGGAATCACAATCCGGGGCTCTACCAACTGAGCTATAGTCACCACTAAGGCCTTTAATAAAATGGCGCACCCGGCAGGACTCGAACCTGCTACCCACGGCTTAGAAGGCCGTTGCTCTATCCAGATGAGCTACGGGCGCTCTGACGCACTTTAAAAAAGTGGTCGGTGATAGAGGATTCGAACCTCTGACCCTCTGGTCCCAAACCAGATGCGCTACCAGGCTGCGCTAATCACCGACGTATTTTTTACTGTTAAAGATTTCTCCTTAACAACGGAGCGAGATAGTACAGCGGTTATGATGGTTGGTCAAACGTTTTTCTAAAAAAAAAACCGTTCGCTCAATTAGCAATCAAATATCGATTAAAAACACAACCTAGCCCGCTTTTAGCGCAAATACTCTTTATTGATCGTGGTCACACTTTTTAGGTTATGGCATAATAGCGCGTCTTTCACATTCAGGAACTAATAACTCAACATGAGCGCTCGCATTATAGATGGTAAAGCTGTTTCACAAAAAGTAAGAAATGATGTTGCGATTGAAGTAGCACGTATGAAAGAAGAAGGCCTGCGCACGCCAGGACTTGCTGTTATCCTTGTAGGACTCGATCCTGCTTCTCAGGTTTACGTCACGAATAAGCGTAAAGCCTGTGACCAAGTAGGGTTTATTTCACGCTCATTCGACCTTCCTGATACAACACAGCAAGATGAGTTACTTGCCTTGATTGATAGACTCAATGTTGACGATGAAATCGACGGAGTATTGGTCCAATTGCCACTACCAGCACATATTGATTCAGAGTTAATTTTAGAACGTATTATTCCTCACAAAGATGTTGATGGCTTTCATCCCTATAATATAGGTCGTTTAGCTCAACGTAATCCCGCATTGCGCCCTTGCACACCTAAAGGCATCATGACACTGATAGAGTCTACCGGCATCGATACACACGGTTTAGACGCGACTATCGTCGGAGCCTCAAATATTGTAGGACGCCCAATGACATTAGAATTGTTATTGGCTGGTTGTACAACAACGACTTGTCATCGCTTTACTAAAGGTCTTGAGCAAAAAGTGCGCGGCGCAGATTTGTTAATCGTTGCTGTTGGCAAAGCAGGTTTCATACCTGGCGAATGGATTAAACCAGGCGCCATTGTCATTGATGTTGGTATTAATAGACTCGATGATGGACGCTTAGTTGGTGATGTACAGTTTGATAGCGCTAAAAACAACGCAGCGTTTATTACACCAGTGCCTGGTGGCGTAGGCCCAATGACAGTCGCAAATCTAATCGAAAATACATTGATTGCAGCGAAAGAATATCACTCATAAATAGCTATTTATTGAGTTATAAAAAAACCGCCAATTGGCGGTTTTTTATTATCAAATCGTGACTATTCAATTAAGCTAATTTTGATCTGCTCTTGTTCCATACGTTGTTTACGCTTATCACATGGGTTATCACAATCACATGCTTTATCCACGCCAATAGCACCAAGGCCACCGCAACTGCCAGCAATCGTTTTTCTTTGAACAATGTAACCTATCGCCATTGCTACAATTACAATAAAAAATGCTGCGAATGTATATAAAAATATGGCCATAAAAATTCCTATTGGATCGATTTAACAATATAAGATTCGAAAGGCTTAGTATACACCGTCTCAAAACCACTGTCTGTCTTTGTCACTAGATACGCCGCTAAGTTTTGAGCTTGCGCAAACTTCAACCCATCCTGTGGTCCCATTAGCATAATTGCCGTAGACAAGCCATCTGCAGTCATACACGATGGATGAATAACGGTTACTGAAACTAACTTATGACGAATTGGCATACCGTCATCAGGGTCAATGATATGAGAGAATCGTTTTCCGCCTTCCTCAAAATATTGCCGATAATCACCAGCAGTCGCTAAGCCATTATCACGAGGAGAAATATATTCCTGAACAGCGCGATGGGTAGAAATCGGCTTTTCAATAGCAAGAACCCAATCTCGTACAGGATTTGCTTTGCCACTCACACGAACTTCACCGCCAATCTCAACCAGATAATCAGTGACACCTTCCAGTGTTAGATAATCAGCGACGACATCAACCCCAAAGCCTTTGGCCGTTGTTGACAGATCAACATATAACTCAGGAATCGCCTTAGTCAATGTGTTAGCTGTTACACTTAGATTATCGATTCCTACCAAAGATTTAGCATGTGCTAACGCAGCAGCATCAGGTAAAGTCTCAGGGCGCATATTAGGACCAAATCCCCAGAGGTTTACTAACGGACCAATAGTAATATCTAACTTACCTTCAGTCAGCTCAGCTAGACGAATTGATTCCTTAACGACTTTTGCCGTATTTTCTGAGACAGTAAACGGCTCTAACGAAGTAGATTGGTTAAACAATGATAATTCTGACGACTTATCATACGTCGACATTTGCTTATTCACTGTTTTCAATAAATCATCGATAACAGTTTGTCTTGTCCGAGCAACCTTTTCGCTATTTTTAGCAACATCAACGTAAGTAATATGATAGTCAACGCCCATTGTGCGTCCGCTTAATTTAACTTGAATTTTTTTATCGGCGCTATCAAAACAACCTGATAAAAAAATGGCCAGGGCAATCAGCGCCAGCCATTTAACTTGCTTAAAGAGGGTCTGTTGACCTTTCATGTGTATTCCTGCTGGAGCCTATTTTTTCTTCCAGCAAGGCGGAAAGAATAATAATGGCATTCCCTTTGAGTTTTTGACAACGCAGTTGGTAGGAAAAATAGGCCCAGCCCTACGGGTTGAGCCTGATAAAGCCTAATTCTGCGTTATTCTTCTTTCATTTAGAATAACTAAACTACAATCATCATGCCTTGAATGAGACATTTTCAGTCTCAACAGGACAAACTTTCAAGGTCAACAGACCCTGACATCAGGGATTAACCACCGAAGTCATCAAGCAAGATATTCTCGTCTTCAACACCTAAATCTTTAAGCATGTTGATAACAGCAGAAGTCATCATCGGTGGACCACACATGTAGTACTCACAGTCTTCTGGCGCTTCGTGATCTTTCAAGTACTCTTCATATAATACGTTATGAATGAAACCTGTTAAACCGTCCCAGTTATCTTCTGGCTGTGGATCTGATAAAGCGATATGCCAATCGAAGTTTTCATTTTCAGCCGATAAGCCGTTAAAGTCATCTTCATAGAACATTTCACGTAATGAACGAGAACCATACCAGTAAGAAATCTTACGCTTAGAGTTTAGACGCTTAAGCTGATCAAAGATATGTGAACGCAATGGCGCCATACCAGCACCACCACCAACAAATACCATTTCAGCGTCAGTATCTTTAGCGAAGAATTCACCGAATGGACCAGAAATAGTCACCTTATCACCTTCTTTTAGGCTCCAAATGTACGATGACATTTTACCTGCAGGCAGTGACAAGTTATTTGGCGGCGGCGTCGCGATACGAACGTTAAGCATAATGATGCCTTCCTCTTCAGGATAGTTCGCCATTGAGTAAGCACGTAACGTGTCTTCGTCAACTTTTGATTCGATGTCAAAGAAGCCGAAACGCTCCCAGTCACCGCGATATTCAGCTGGAATATCGAAATCGCTGTATTTAATATGATGCGCAGGCGCTTCAATTTGAATATAACCACCGGCACGGAATGGTACAACTTCACCTTCAGGAATGTTTAATACTAATTCCTTGATGAATGTCGCCTTGTTGTCGTTTGAACGAACAGTACATTCCCATTGCTGAACACCAAAGATTTCATCTTCTAGTTCTATTTCCATGTCTTGCTTAACAGCAACTTGACAGGCTAAACGCTCGCCTTCACGTGCTTGTTTCTTCGTGATATGGCTTTCTTCTGTTGGTAGTAATTCACCACCGCCAGCATGAACGTGTACTTTACATTGACCACAAGTACCGCCACCGCCACATGCAGAAGGAATAAAGATTCCTTTTGCAGCAAGTGTACCTAGTAGCTTATCGCCAGGCTTTGTTACGACGCCTTTTTCAGGATCGCCGTTAATTGCTATGGTAACGTCACCCGATGAAACTAGTTTAGATTTAGCCATTAAAATGATTAAAACTAAAACCAATACAATCGCAGTGAACATTGTTACGCCAAGAATAATTTCTTGCATAAACTTTTCCTTTGAACTTGGTTATTGAGCTGCATTACAGCTCAATTAACTAATTATAACGAGATACCGCCGAATGACTGGAAGCCCAGTGCCATTAGGCCAGAAGTGATAAAGGTAATACCTAATCCCTTCAAACCATCTGGAATATCTGAGTATTTCAGCTTTTCGCGAACCGCTGCTAACAATACAATTGCCAACGTCCAACCAACACCACTACCAACACCGAATACTACAGATTCAGCAAGGTTGTAGTTACGTTGAACCATAAAGGCAACACCACCGAAGATTGCACAGTTAACGGTAATTAATGGTAAGAATACACCTAGCGCGTTGTATAGCGCAGGCATGTACTTATCAAGTACCATTTCAACAATTTGTACCAGTGCAGCAATAACACCGATGTAAGTGATGTAGCTTAAGAAGCTCAAATCGATACCTTCACCTAACGCATTTGGCGCTAAGATCGCATGGTAGATGATTTGGTTTACTGGTACTGCAATTGCTAGTACGAAGATAACCGCCACACCTAGACCAATCGCTGTACTTACTTTCTTAGATACAGCTAGGAAGGTACACATCCCTAGGAAAAAGCTTAAAGCCATGTTTTCAACGAAAACGACTTTAACGAATAAACTTAAATAATGTTCCATAATACTCCCCTAGTCCTTCTCTACTTGTTCAGGTTTGTATTGGCGAATAGCCCAAATAATCAAACCAATAACAAAGAACGAACTAAATGGCAGGATCAGTAAGCCATTACCTTGATACCAACCACCGTTTTGTACCAGTGGTAAAATTTCGATATCAAATAATGTGCCCTTACTAAATAGTTCACGGAAGAAAGCAACAGCCATCAACATCGCGCCGTAACCAATACCGTTACCGATACCGTCTAGGAAACTCATTAATGGTGGCTCTTTCATCGCGTAGGCTTCTGCACGGCCCATCACGATACAGTTAGTAATGATCAGTGCGATATATACCGACAACTCTTTAGACATTTCATAAGCAAATGCCTTAAGGATTTGATCTACTACGATAACCAACGATGCAATAACAGCCATTTGCACGATAATACGTACGGCATTAGGGATCTGGTTACGGATCATCGAGATGAATAAGTTAGAAAAAGCACAAACCAAGGTTACCGCAATGGTCATAATTAATGCTTTTTGCATTGAGCCTGTAACAGCCAGTGCAGAACAAATACCCAGAACCTGAAGGCCAATTGGGTTATTGTCTAAAATCGGCCCCCACAGGGCTTTTTTCATTGCTTGAGAATCAGCCATGATTATAAGCCTCCGTTACGGTACTTGTTGATGAATGGGCCAAAGCCTTCTTCACCAAGCCAGAAAGTAAAGGTATTTTCTACGCCATTTGCTGTTAACGTTGCGCCAGAAAGGCCGTCAACACCATGGATATCGCCAGCTTTAGCGCCGCCTTTAACCACTTTAATCGCGATTTCACCATTATCGTTAAACAGCTTCTTGCCAACCCATTTTTCTTTCCAAACTGGGTTTTCAATTTCACCACCTAGACCCGGTGTTTCACCTTGATCGTAGTAAATAACAGACTTAACGGTGTTCAAATCAGTAGACATACCAACGAATGCGTACATCATCGACCATAAACCACTACCGCGCATTTCTAGTACCACTGTCTCAGTTTTACCTGAGTCACCTTTAACTAAATAAACAACAGTTTGGTTAGCACGGCGGTTGATCTTAGCAGTGTCATTGCTTGGCTTGATGCTCTTGCTAGAATCTAGCGCAGCTAAACGTTGGTCATAAGCTTCAGCATCACCTTCAACGAACTCGCCAGTGGCTAAATCAAGTAATTTAGCTTCAACAAATTTGCCATAAGTAGCAGGAATATCTGCACCAGCAGACTTCAATAAACCTGAGGCTTCTAAAATCTTAGTTTGCTTATACAGCAATTTATTTTTAGTTTGCAGTGGCTTTAAGCCAACCGCTGCACCAGCAACGATTATCGAACAAACAAGACAGGTAATTAATACAAAGATTAACGTTCTGCCAAATGAGTCTTTATTACCCATGACGAGCAGCCCTCCGCTTGATATTCGATTGCACAACAAAGTAATCGAATAAAGGTGCAAACAAGTTGGCAAACAAGATAGCTAACATCATACCTTCAGGGAAAGCAGGGTTAACTACACGGATAAGCACAACCATAATACCGATAAGAGCACCGAATGCCCAACGACCTGTATTAGTAAATGATGCAGAAACTGGGTCAGTTGCCATGAAGATCATACCAAAGGCAAATCCACCAGTCACTAGATGCCATTTCCAATCCATTGCAAACATACCGTTAGTTTCACTACCGATAGCGTTAAACAATAAACTGGTTGCTACCATGCCAAAGAACACACCTAAAATGATGCGCCAAGAAGCAATACGTTGGTAAACAATAAATGCACCACCGATTAAAATAGCTAACGTAGAGACTTCACCCATTGAACCTTGCATTTTACCTAGGAAAGCATCCATCCAAGTCATAGACTCTTGTAATACTTCCATGCTGCCATTTGCTACAACACTTAGTGCCGTTGCACCAGAGAAGCCATCGATAGCAGTCCACACGGTGTCACCCGAAATGTCAGGTGCATAAGCAAAGAATAGGAATGCACGACCAGCTAGCGCAGGGTTAAGGAAGTTTTTACCTGTACCACCGAATACTTCTTTAGCGATTACAACACCAAAAGTAATACCGATAGCTACCTGCCACAATGGAATTGTCGCTGGTAAGATTAAGGCAAATAACACTGAAGTAACAAAGAAACCTTCGTTAATTTCGTGACCGCGAACCATGGCAAACAAGACTTCCCAGAATCCACCAACAGCAAACGCTGTTAGATAAATTGGTAAGAAGAACAATGCACCATATAACATCAGCGTACCAGCGCCAGCGCTTGCACCTAACTCACCACCTAACATAGTGAATAACTGTTGTTGCCACGCATCGCCCATTGCCATGCCAGCAATTACTGCGTCATTAGCTTGTAGACCGATGTTGTACATACCCCAGAACATAGCAGGGAATGTCGCCATCCATACCATAATCATGATACGTTTTAGTTCAACACCATCACGAACGTGAGTTTTACCCTTATTCACAAAACCCGGTGTGTAGAAGATAGTTGCCGCAGCTTCATAAAGCGCATACCACTTCTCGTGTTTTCCGCCTTTTTCAAAGTGCGGCTCGATACTCTCGAGATAATTTTTTAAGCCCATCTGCTTAACCTTCCTTCTCAATGGTCGTTAGTCGATCACGTAAGATCTGACCAAAGTCATACTTACCTGGACATACGAAGGTACATAGTGCTAAATCTTCTTCGTCTAGCTCTAAACAACCTAATGATTGAGCACCATCATTGTCACCCGCACATAAATCACGTAATAACATTGTTGGTAAAATATCTAACGGCATAACACGCTCATAACTGCCAATTGGCACCATTGCACGATCACTACCATTAGTAGTTGTAGTAAGGTTAAGTAAACGCTTAGGTGATAAATGCGAGATATAAGAACGCGTTACGGAAACAACGTTTTTACCTGCTTTCATCCAACCCATAAATTCTTTTTCGCGCCCTTCTTCAAGCACACTAACTTGGTTAGCGTAACGGCCAATAAAAGCCACTTTGCCTGCCGCTGTCGCGCCTTGCAGTACAGAACCAGAAATAATACGTTGGTCACCATCATTTAGTTCACCAGCGGTTAAATCGCTTGTGCTCGCACCTAACAGGGTACGCACTAGACGTGGATTCTTTACACCAGGACCGGCCAAAGACACAACGCGCTTGGTCGATAATTCACCAGTGGTGAATAATTTACCGTAAGCGATAACATCTTGATAACCTAACGTCCAAACGGTGCGGTTAGCATCTACTGGGTGTAAGTGGTGAATATGAGTTCCCACTAAACCTGCCGGATGAATACCCGCAAATTCGTGTTGCTCAACACTACTTACATTCGTGTTTGGAATATCAACGCCTGCTTTTTTACCAACGAAAACTTTACCGCTAGTTAAACGTGATAACACGGTTAAACCATTGATAAAATCTTGAGATTGTTCGTTGATAATAATGCTAGGGTCGCCCGCTAATGGATTAGTATCCATCGCTGAAACGAAGATAGCTGAAGGCTCGGAATCAATCGCAGGTACTTTTGAATAAGGACGAGTACGTAAACCTGTCCATAGTCCTGATTTAACAAGATTATCAACAACAGCAGCACGATCTAGCTGAGCTAGTTCAGTTGCCTGGAAACTTGCGAAAGTTTCTTGTTCATCACCTTGAACATCGATGACTAAAGACAAAAATGCTCTTTTTTCACCACGATTGATTTGAGATACGACACCACTAGCTGAAGCAGTAAATAAAACGCCAGGATTTTTCTTATCTTCGAAAATTACCTGACCTTTCTTGACAGTGTCTCCTACACGAACTTTCATTGTAGGACGCATGCCAAAGAACTCTTCACCCAATGTCGCAACTTGTTTGATGGACGAACCATCATGGATTACTTGCTGGGGTAATCCTGCAATAGGAAGGTCCAGACCTTTTTTTATTGTAATCATATTCACTTGCACTGGTTAACGGAAAGAATTAGCCGTTAGGCTCGACAGTTGCTTGCTATTTTTAAGTGTACTAGATGCGTTTAAAACCGTTCCTAACAGGCAAAAGTTTCAAGCGTAAACTAATACAATAGCGCTCAAATTTTTAGGATACTATTTATTAAATTCGCACAAAAAACATGCAGCATTAAAAATACTACCCTAACTGGGGCGCAATTCTAGCATCAATAGCAAATATTCTGAATATGTAAATGAATGTTTTCGCCCTAGACTTTAGTTATTTTTGTTATATAACACTCAAATAACGATACTACATCTAAGAGTTATTCAACGAGAATGAGGCATATAGAGGTGGTTGAGGGTTAACGAATAAAAATAAAAAACGCGCTATTTGGAACCAAAGCGCGTTTAAAACAAAGATTGTTTTGAATAAATGTTAGAACTGATATTGATACGTCAAACTAGCAACTCTATTGCGTGCAATTAAACTTCCACTGAACATAGAATGCTCTACATATTCTTCATCTAACGCATTTTCAACGGCTAGTGAAATTCGTTGACTATCCGACAATTGGTAGCTCGCCGTAAAATCAACAACAGTCACAGCGCCATGACTATTAGCGTTAGTTAACTCCGCTTGGCCAGGCGAAACACGTAATTCACTTCTATATTGCACTCGAGCTCCAATATAGAGCTGTTCAAGTTTTACACCAAATTTTGCTGATAACTGCTGTTTAGGTAAATAGGTTAACTCGTCATTGGCGCTAAGTCCTAAGTTAAGTTGCTGCGCCTGCTGCGTGTATAGGCCATCGCGATAGCTATAATTAAATGACATTGGTAATTCAAAGTCATCAAACTGAGCTGAGTAACCGCCAGATAACTCGAGTGCTGATACTTCGATATCAGTGCTGTCTTGAGTCATCGCAGC
Source organism: Psychrobium sp. nBUS_13 (assembly GCF_051201665.1). Classification (GTDB taxonomy): domain Bacteria; phylum Pseudomonadota; class Gammaproteobacteria; order Enterobacterales; family Psychrobiaceae; genus Psychrobium. The sequence goes on from NZ_CP179210.1 coordinate 3,348,243, forward strand.
ACATTCCTTAGAAACAGCGCATCGTGTCAATGCATTATCAAACTCACGATAATATCCCTTCAACGATAAATATCCTGCTGTAGTTCGATAGGATAGTCCAATAACCGCTTGATTATTTAATTTTGCCAGTTGTGGGGAGTAAACAGAGATATCCCCACTAACACCTTGTCTCGCGCCAATAAAGCCATACACAGCACTTGAAAATTGATAGCCTAATTTCAAGTTAAATAACGTATGCTTATCATCCTCTCGTCCAAAAGTACTTTCATCAACATCAAGTATAAAATCATCAAATTTAACCCAACGTACACCAGCATTTACGTCCCACCGTCCACTACGCCAAGTGTCGGTCAAATAAAATGTATTAATACGTGCTTCAAATTCGCTATTTTCAACATCATCTGTAGAGCTTTGTTTCGTCAACAACAGATCTGGGCTAAGTAAATAGTTATCAACAAGCACAGCCTGTTCTAATTCTTCATTTTGATAAGAAAAGCCAAGATTCAGTTGGTGCGCGCCTCTTTGTTGCTCCATGTCCATCTTAAAGCCAGAAGAGACAAAACTAGATTCGACCAAACTTTTGTTTATTAATTGGTTACCTACTGGATTATCTTCGTAAATAGAGAGAACAGGCGCTACAAAATTAATGCCGAAATCGCCTATTCCGTCAGTTTGATAATTCTTAATATCACCGCGACGGTAATAAACATCAGTCGTGATTTTTTCACCTGCCAATAAGGATGTTTGATGACGAATTCCTAACAGTAAATCATCGCCACTTGTATAATCACCACGTGTTGCACTATATCGATATCTCGGACGCTCATTAACATCGTCACCACTAATTCCAATGTAAGATTCGTCATTTTGGTAATCTTTATAGTGAAGCATTAACTGTGTTATTTGGTTATTCTTTCCGTTATTAACCCGACTTATTTCATGCATTTTGAGTAAAACCTCATTGGCATCAAACTCACCTTTATCACCGTTACTAAATTGACGATGAGAGTCTTGCATACGCTTGTTTACATACAAACGATGTCCAAAGTTTGCTTTCTCACTTCCATGATCTAATACCAATCCTCGTTGGTTTAACGAACCTAAAGTTAAGGCCAAATTTGCACTATCGGCAATTTGGGGGCCATTTCCAACAATACTCGCGACAGTCGACGACGGTAACGCCATATAATCTAATGACTGAACATTATGTTCACCGCTAAATAGAACTGGCGTAATATTTTTTCGACCGCTTAAATAATAAGGTAGTGCATTCCAATTAAGGTTGTCGCTGATTAAAGACACATCATGAGTTAACAGGTCACTATGGTGAGATATTAAAGGATTTGGATCATTAGGCATTCTGTGTATTGCAAAAATACCGGGAAGCTGATTTAGAACTCTCGCAATATCACTATATAACAATGGTTCAACGGCTTGTTTGGTCGTTTTCTTTATTTTTTGTTTCTTATTTTTTATCAACGAAATTGGTTTTTTAATCAATGAAATTGTTTTCGGCTCTTCCTGCGCAATCGCACTGCCAACAAAGCTCATGCCGACAGCCATAGCGACCAGTGTTTTTCTAGCGTGAAAAAAAGAGTCATTCATTGTTGTCATACTTTAATTACCTTCCCTTTAAATAGGCATTCATGATGCCTAGTAATGCATGTTCCTCTGACAATTAAATACCTTTAATTTCTTTGGTTTCAAACATTTTAAACGCTTAACAATACAAGAGCGTGTCAATTTAGTTCTATCTTCCCAACACTAACAACATTTTCATTAAAATTCGACCTTTGACGATAAATAGCCATAACAAAAGTTTCACATAGTGTGCCTAAAGTTCACAGTTTTCAAAGTAAACCAATCTTATTTACCGCATAAGTAAATAAATACTGAAGCAACAGCACTTTTTTGCGACAATGTGAAAAATTTTTAAGGCATCCCAATATGATGAACACTATTCTAAATATAAATTCTCAAGAATTACTACTAAATCGATTCCCTAAATCCAATGATAAAAATCTCCAAGCTTGGGATTCTGCGGATGAGTATGTCTTACAACACATTGCAGAGCTTAACTTAGACTCTGCCAATATACTGATTATTAATGATACTTTTGGTACCTTAGCGTGTGCATTAAATGCATATACACTTCATTGGCAATCTGACTCTCACATAGCAAAATGTGCCGTTGAACAAAATCTTGAAGACAATCAATTAACACCTAACATTACGTTTCTTGATAGCCTTACATTGCCTGCGACAGCGCCTGATATTGTGCTAATTAAATTACCAAAAAGTAATGCAATGCTTGAGCAACAGCTTCATCAGATTAACCAAGTGATGACACCAAATACGCAAGTGATTGGATTGGCCAAAGCAAAAGATGTTCACACTTCAGGTTTGAAATTGTTTCAAAAGTATATTGGTGAAACAACAACATCATTGGCTAAAAAGAAGTCTCGTCTAATTTTTGCTAAACCAACAGTCAGTAAATTTGATGATAATGCGGAAAAGCTTGTAAGTTGGCCTCTTGAAGGAACAGAAGTCACCATTTCAAATCATGCTGGTGTATTTGCCAATACCCAACTCGATATCGGTGCACGCTTAATGCTAGAGAATATTCCTAACAATCTAGATGATGGATACGCCATTGATTTGGGCTGTGGCAACGGTGTTTTAGGCTTAATGGTGGCACATGAAAATCCTCAAGTGACAGTACGCTTTACTGATGAGTCTTACATGGCTGTAGCAAGTGCTCGACTTAACTGCGAAAACGCATTTGATGATCAGGATCGCTTTGAATTTGATTGGCATGACTGTTTAAGCAACTACGACTATGACCAAGCTGACTTGATTATTTGTAATCCTCCATTTCACCAGCTAAAAACAGTGACCGATCATATCGCATGGCAAATGTTTAATGATGCATTTCGAACGTTGAAACACGGTGGAAAACTTCGTATTGTTGGTAATCGTCATTTAGGTTATCACATCAAGTTACAACGAATTTTTGACAACTGCACCACGATTGCGTCAAATAGCAAATTTGTCATTCTAGAAGCAACGAAACCATAGGTCTACCATGAGAAAACTACTCTTTGTTGGTGCGTTATTGACGATGATTGCTGGCTGTAGTAACGCACCAAGCCATTTTATCATCAACACGGCGCCTGCGATAAGTTCTAACAGTCCAGTCGTAAAGAACATTGCTATCAACGTTGTTGATCCCCGTTCGCGTCAAGCTATTTTACGGTTAACTGACGCCGGAAAACATTCCTACCTATCGTCTAATATTCCGACGGCAGAACTTGTCAAACAAGGCTTTGGTGATCATATCCGCCAGCAACTTGCTATTGGTACAAATCCAAATAGCAGCTCAGCACTATCTATAACAATAGATAAAATGGCGCTAAAGTTAGATCAAAGCGTCGTTAGTTACGAAACGCAAAGCTTAATTGTATTTAATATTGCAATTAATAACGGAACTAAAATACTTAATAAAACATTTAAACGCCAAGGCACAAGCAAAGGTCCTTTAAAAGCCGATATAGCGGTACTCGAACGCGAATTCAGTGCACTGTTAGTACAAATATACAATGATATAAGTAACGATTCGCAAGTTAGATCATACTTAGCAATGTAGGGAGTTTGATAATGAATCTGAGATTGCTCTTTATTACGTTACTATTATCCGTGTCTCTTGGCCTACCGCTAGTTGCCAAAGAGTTAAAAACAACAACAGATGCGATTGATCTGCGCCAACAGTATCGTGGTAGTGACATCCAACCAGATAATGGATTTCCACAAGTAAAATTAATCACGAGTATGGGCGATATTGTTGTTGAATTAAATCGAGAGCGAGCGCCAGTTACCGTCAATAATTTTTTATGGCTAACCAAAAATAAAGAATTCGACAATACTATTTTTCACCGCATAGTGAAAAACTTCGTTGTTCAAGGCGGTGGCGTACTACCAAGTATGGTTCAAAAACCTGATGACTATCTTATAGTTAACGAATCGGGTAATGGATTAACCAATGATTACGGTACCATAGCAATGGCTCGTGAAACTGAAGCGCATTCTGCATCTCGACAGTTTTATTTCAATTTAAAACCTGACGGAAACAACAATTTAAATCCCAACTCTCGCAGATGGGGCTATACTGTTTTTGGAGAGGTAATAAATGGAATTGAAGTGTTAGAGAAGATGAATCAGGTTTATGTTGGCTCTGATTCTAAAAAAGGTTGGGACAATGTTCCTCTTACAAAAATATATTTAAAGAGTGCAACGATAATCGCGCAGTAATGTCGATGAGTCAGCGAGGAAGATTTATCGCGCAAGCAGCCAAGGGAGAGAATAATTGAGTATATATATTTTGACACCCGAACTGTTTATAAAACAAAAAGCACAACAACTAGCCTACGTCGTCAATCAATTGATGGAACGAGCAATCCCATTCTCAGAAGTGCATATTATTGTTTGGGATATATTAGAAGAATGGAATAGGCTCGATAAAGATGACACTGACACGTTAAGTGATTTTGAACGCGTTTTTTGGCATCTGTTTTATACAATACAGTTTGAATCCGAAGGTGATTTAGCAAATAATAAACATCTACGTTTATCAATTAGTAAATGCTGTCAATACCTTAAGCAGCCAGAATTATCGCCTCCACAAGGTTGTGTTGGCGTGAGACCTTAAAAAGTATTGAGCAATAAAAAAACGCGATCATCAATGATAATCGCGTTTTTTATTGCCTGTCAGAGCTATTTAATACCAATTGCATTAAATATTTGCCCACTTGTACTTGTTAAAATTAACTAAAATGGCGTTGCTCTCAATCCTAATAGCCAGCTATTAGTCAATCGAGCGCCTTGTTTTAGCTGATTTTCTCTACGCACAACAAGATCACTTACTTAATGCAATTGGTATAACTTGTATGGTTTTTAAGTCCAATAGTTTATTTGTTTATGCTGACTTTTCTAATTCTTTGTCATGCCACGGTGCAACTTTCAGTAACATTAACATGCCTGGAATTGCCAAACCAACACATAAAAAGTAGAAGCCAGTCCAGCCAATTTGCTCAACAATAAGACCAGTTGAAGCATTAGCAAAGGTTCTAGGTAAGGCAGTTAACGCACTAAATAAGGCAAACTGCGTTGCTGCAAATGTCGGGTTGGTTTGCTTAGCCATAAAAGCGACAAATGCAGCGGTGCCCAAACCCACACCGAGATATTCAAACCCCATCGCAAATGCCAATGCATAAACGTTGTTTCCAATTTCGGCAAGAGCGGCAAACCCAAGAATACTAATGATTTGAACAAACCCAAATAACCATAAGGCACGACTGATACTTAATTTAAGCATCACTATGCCGCCAACAGCTAATCCAACCATCATGGCAATCAAGCCAGCACTTTTTGCGACAACGCCAATTTCAGTTTTAGTGAATCCCATGTCAATAAAAAATGGGGTTTGTAGCGCAGTAGCCATGCTATCGCCCAGTTTATAAAGCACTAGAAATAGCAAAATAAACAACGCACTCTTCAAGCCTTCGCGATTAATAAAATCTTTAAAAGGCAGGACAACTGCATCTTTAATACTTTTAGGCGCATTGTGTTCAATATGAGCTTCCTTGATACACAAGGTGACACCAACACCAATGAACATAAATGCTGCGACAATGATAAAGACAGTATTCCACGGCATATGATCGGCAAGAATAAACGCTAGAGAACCAGGTATTAGACCTGACACACGATAGGCTTGTACATTGAGTGAGTTACCAAGACCTAATTCTTGATCTGACAAAAGCTCCCGTCGATAGGCATCGATAACAATATCTTGGCTAGCGCTAAAAAACGCCACCGCTGCCGCTAGATAAGCCACAGACCATATATTCATGGTTGGATCGATAAATCCAAATGCAGCAATGGACACTAATAACGTAATTTGTGTGACTAACATCCAGCCACGTCGCCGCCCTAGAAATGGAAAACTAAACCGATCAAGCGCTGGTGACCAAACGAACTTCCACACATAAGGAATGCCAATCAATGAAAATAAACCGATTTCTGTGAGGCTAACACCTTCGTCACGCAACCACCCTGGTACTAGCTGATATAAAACAAACAGCGGTAAACCAGAACTAAATCCAGTAAAAATACAAATGAGCATGCGGCGATTAAATATCGCCTCTTTCATCGACAACTTGGTCATTAATGGCCTTGAATCTAGTCTCTAAAGTTTTCGAATTGGAACGGTTGCTCTGCATCACTTTGACGTATTAATGCCATAACCGCTTGCAAATCATCACGCTTCTTACCGGTGACTCTTAGTTTTTCACCTTGAATAGCCACTTGCACTTTAATCTTAGAGGCTTTGATTTCTTTCACTAGCTTCTTCGCCACTAGTGATTCAATACCCTCTTTAAACTTCACATTACTCGAAAATGTCTTGCCTGTATGTGTCGGTTTTTCATCGACTTCCATCGCTAGGGTATCAACATTGCGACGTACAAGGTTTGCCCTAAAAATATCAAGCATTTGATTAATTTGAAAATCATCTTCGGCTTTTAATACGGCAACTTCACCATTTAATTCAAAGCTTGCTTCTTTACCACGAAAATCAAAACGGGTTGCTAATTCTCTATTTGAATTATCAACGGCATTTCTTACTTCGGTAATTTCTATTTCTGATACGACATCAAATGATGGCATGGACTGCTCCAACAATTGTTAACAATTAATCACGAGATATTAGCAGTTTTAACCTGAATAAACAGTGGCTAAATTTACTATAAAACTAATTGTTATCAATTACCTTGTGATAAAGTAGTGTTAGCTCAAATTTTACTTATACCAATTGCATTAAGTAAGTGATCTTGTTGTGCGTAGAGAAAATCAGCTAAAACAAGGCGCTCGATTGACTAATAGCTGGCTATTAGGATTGAGAGCAACGCCATTTTAGTTAATTTTAACAAGTACAAGTGGGCAAATATTTAATGCAATTGGTATTAAAGAACAAAGGAAACAACTTGGCGTCATTTATCTCAACCCTATGGCACAGTCGTGCATTTTCACTATCGATTCTCACTATCTCGATATTAGTCTTCTCATATTTATTTTTTAGCCAACAGAGCTTGCCGCACAATATTCCAAATTCAGATAAATACGGTCACATCATCGTTTTTTTCTGTCTTAGTGTATTGATGTACAAATGCTTTAACATTTCGCGTATTTGGCAGGTTTTGATATTAGTTTCTTACGGTATCGCTGTAGAATGTGTTCAATATTTCATTCCTTATCGCTCAGGTGGTCTTGATGATGTAGCCGCTGACACACTGGGTGTTGCTTTATTTTATCTACTTACCTTAAGCCCCAAATTTAAAGCTATATTTAACCAAAAGACACATGATTAGTCCTTTAATACAAGATAAACATGTTGTAAAGCATATCGCCATCCTAGGTCATGGCGCTATCGGATTATTATGGGCTCATTCGTTAGTTGCTTTAGGCCATCGAGTGACGCTGCTAAGCCACCGTCTTATTCTGCCACCAAGCAAACAGCAATTTGTTACTCGTGATGGTAAGGAACTAATTAATCATCTAATTTTTAGCCATAACTTTCCTGAATCTGTTGATCTCGTTCTAGTAACGACCAAGGCTTATCAAGTTCAATCTGCCCTATTACCTCATTTACATAAAATTTCTGTTCCTATTATGCTACTACATAACGGCATGGGGGCAATTGATACCCTAGCCATTGATAGTCAACATCAAGTTATATTGGCCACGACGACACACGGCGCGTTAAAAAACCACAATACATTGACTCATACAGGAGTAGGTAACACCATCATCGGAAATTACCAGAACACTGAAGAAGGACTTCTGGAAGAATGGCAACAGTTATTAAACAATGCATTACCAAGTGTTGAAACGCATTCAAACATTCGACAACCTCTGTTGTTAAAGCTAGCTATCAATTGCGTTATTAATCCATTAACCGCAATCCATCAGTGTAAAAATGGCGAATTGCTCAACAGTGATTTTCAGCCTCAAATAGATAAACTAATCGCAGAATTACAGCAAGTTATTAGTAAACTCGATAATGATTGGCCCCATGATGAGATCTCATTAAAGAAGATGATTATGGCTGTTGCTAGAGCCACCGCTGATAACTATTCATCAATGGCACAAGATGTTAAATATCAGCGACGGACTGAAATTGATTTCATTAATGGCTATTTAATATCGAAAGGTCGTCAACTAGATATTAATTTAATAGAAAATAGTAAATTAATCGCCACATTAACCAAAAACCACTTAAGCCAATAAACTATCAAAAGTCGACACTATGAAGATAAAACGTATCGGGCGTATCGCAATGTATATCAGTTTATGTATATTTTTATTAAGTATATATCTTTATTTTAGAGCGCCAATACGAAACCATTGATAACTATTTTTAAGAACAGCTAGGTATCTTCTCCAAGGCACCACTCATATCTACCAGCTCTAAATCTTCGGTGAATATAAAAAACTCTTCGTCTTTTTCAAGCTTTACATAAATATTAAGTTTTGAATCGTTGATTGAAAAGTTTTCATCGCGACATGCTGACTCAACTTTAAGCCCAAAACTTCCTGCACCGTCATCAGAATTTTCCCGATATTTTTTAACGGCTTGCTGCCCATTGTACATAGTCAACGCATCTTCTTTAGACAGTTGCAATATGGTCATGTTGTCCCCTTGTGCTACTTCCTTAGCCAGTTCAGGAGGTAATTGATAATTGGGACTTACTTGCACTAAAAATTGATGTTTAAAACTGTTTTTTGCATCTTTCGCCTTAAAGCCAAAATCAACAATAAGGTCTCCGGTGCGAACTTTCATTCCATGCGGCACTTTAACTGCCACTACTAATTCTCTCGGATCAAACTCAAGCGGGCTAAAGTTCATCATTTTGTACATAGTAGATAATGGAATGCTGGTACAGGCGGTAATAAAAAGTGTTGCTGCGACTAAGATAAGTCCTTTTAGGTTTTTCATCTAACTGTTCTCTCATTAAATATGGTGAAACGATACGACTCACAAAGAATAATATCGTTCCACATATTTAAGAGGAGTCATAAAAAACTAGTTTTAGCGGCGACGGTTTCCACCACTTCGATTACGATGTTTATTAGATCCTGATTGACGCTTACCACCCGCGCGCTCGTTGGCACGACGTTTTTTTGCAGACTTGCTATTTTTATTAACGCTGCTGGTTTTAGTTAAATCGGGCTCATAACCGGGGTACCAGGCTTGAGGAAGTTTCTCATCAACAATGCTTTCGATTTCGTCTAATAACCACTCTTCATCAATGCTCATTAATGATACGGCTAGCCCCGTATTACCCGCACGTCCCGTACGGCCAATGCGGTGAATATAATCTTCAGCAATATACGGTAACTCATAGTTGATGACGTAATTGAGTTGTTCAATATCGAGTCCTCGCGCTGCAACATCGGTTGCAACCAGGGCACGCGTTTTACCACTTTTAAACTCTTCTAATGCCTTATCCCTAGCCCCTTGAGATTTATCGCCGTGAATAGACTGAGTCTTAACGCCGTCTTTACACATCTCTTTAGCAAGTGCATCAGCACCTTGACGAGTACGAACAAAGATAAGCACCTGTTGCCAGTTTTTTGAGCCAATCATAAATGACGTTAATTCGCGCTTTCTGTCCTCGTCAACGTTATAAATAATCTGTTCAATTTGCGCGGCCGTTGTATTACGTTGAGCAACTTCAATAAGCTCAGGTTTATTTAAGAAGCGTTTCGACAAATCGATAATCGCATCATCAAAAGTCGCAGAAAATAACATGGTTTGACGAGAATCAGGCACGCGCTTAAGAATGCGTTTAATATCGATAATAAAGCCCATATCAAGCATGCGATCAGCTTCATCAAATACTAAATATTCGAGCGCATCTAAATCAAAAGTCCCTTTAAATAGTAAATCAAGTAATCGCCCCGGTGTTGCCACCAACACATCACAGCCATTTTTAAGCGCTGCAATTTGTGGGTTTAAACTTACCCCGCCGTAAGCCAGTTCAATGCTAAGCTCACTGCCTTTTGCGTAAGTTTCAAAGCTCTTACTAACTTGTTGAGCGAGCTCTCTCGCTGGAGTAAGCACTAACGCACGTACAGTGTTATCAAGTCGTTTACGCTGCGACAACTGCTCAATAATAGGTAATGCAAATGCCCCAGTTTTACCAGTACCCGTTTGCGCTCCAGCCATCACATCACGCCCTTCGAGAATTAAAGGGATTGCTTTTTCTTGGACTGGCGTTGGGGTTTGATAACCAAGGTCGCTGACAATGGTTTGAAGCTGTTGACTGAGGCCTAAATTATTGAAGGTCATCTTAATTTCTCGGAAATGTTAAAGTTGCTTGAAATGCTTAAGTTGGGGCTTACCACGTTTTTAGTTGCCTTAAACTCAAGACTTGCGATTCAAAAAATCATGGATGATTTTTTAGCTTTTTCCGCAAGGATGCGGATAAAAAGCGTGAATGTTAAGCAAGTCGCAAAGTTTAAGATAAGCAGCTAATGTACGGGTCGCCTTTCTTTTGGTTACTTTTCTTTGGCGAAGCAAAGAAAAGTAACTGGTGCGCATATGATAAACTCAACTAATTGACAACTCTCAATTGCGCATCAAAACTCAGGTTCAGCCAATTAATGGCGGATTGTTATCGACGATAAACCTTAATATTACTAAACCCTTGTTCAATTAAGAACAACGCCTGTAACTTACTCATCACACCGCGATCACAGTAGAATAAATATTGCTTTGACTGATCAAAATCGCCAAATTTAGTCGCCAATTTATAAAACGGTAAATGTTGAACTTCAACACCGTCAATTTCTAACGGGTTTTCGTCTTCTTCGTCAGGTGAACGCACGTCAAGGATGATATCGTTTACTCCAAACTCAGATACAGTTTCAACTTCGCTAACCACTTCTTTCGTTTCGTTAGCAATGTCGCGAATATCCATCATTACTGAATCTTCTAATGCTTTTTCAAGCACAGCGAAATCGAAGTTTGCTTCTTCAGCTTCAATTTTCGACATCACCGCTTTAACGGTTGGTTTCTGCGAGATAACGCCGCAATACTCAGGCATCACTTCTGCAAATGGTTTAGTACCAATCTTGTCAGCAATATTGATAATATCTTGCTTATCATAAGCGGTTAGCGGGCGTAAAATTAGCGTGTCGATACTCTTATCAATAACCCCAAGATTTGTCAGTGTTTGGCTTGATACTTGACCTAAAGATTCGCCGGTTACCAAGGCTTCAACTTTCATTTTCTTAGCAACTTGTTCAGCGGCGCGCATCATCATACGCTTTAAAATGACGCCCATTTGACTGTTTTCTACTTTTTCTAAAATCTCGCCAACAACACCTTCAAACGGCACTGTTACAAATTTTACTTTATGTGAGGCACTAAAGCGATCCCATAAATAATAAGACACCTGTTTAACACCGATTTCGTGTGCAGCACCACCAAGGTTAAAGAAACAGTAGTGGGTTCGAGCACCTTTTTTAATCATCATGTAGCTTGAAACGCCAGAATCAAAACCACCAGACATTAACGATAAAACATCTTCTTGTGCCGGTAATGGGAAACCGCCGATGCCTTCATAACGCGCAGCAATAACAAATAAATCATTATTGCGTACTTCCAGTTTAACTGTGTGCTCAGGTTTCTTAAGCTTAACGCCTAGCGATGGGTAATGTTGATTTAAACCACCACCAACATAACGTTCAACTTCATTTGATGTAAAATCATGATTGCCAGCGCGCTTAACGCGAACACAAAATGTTTTACCTTCAATAGAATCAGCAACTAAAGGCGCAACGGTTTCATATATAGAATGTACGTCTGTAAAGCTGTGTTGAGTCACTTGCAAAATATGCGCAATACCCGGAATACACTGCATGGCATCAACTAAGCGGGCAATGTTTTCATCGCTATCGTTGCTGGTATTAACATTTAATTTATCCCAGTCTAGTTGCACTGTGACTGTATCATCAAAACGGCGCAATACATTGCGTACGTTCGAGTTAAGTAGTTTACAAAAACGCTTACGAACTGATTTACTTTTGATAGTAATTTCAGGGTAAAACTTAAGGATAAATTTCATGAGTCATGCCACTTGCCGTTTATTTGGCGCGCATTATACATAAAGGGCGAGCATAGCAGAAGTTATAAGCTGTGAAATGTGATGATGTTCGTTAGATAATGCGCATAAAAAAGGGAAACGAAGCGCTTCCCTTTTTATTAGCCCCAATTGGCTTATTCAGTTAAACCAATTTTCTTAGATTCTTTTGCCTTACCTTGCATGATAGCAATTTCAACACGTCTATTTCGGCGTTGAGAAAGTATGTCAGTACCATCCGTCAATGGCTTCATATCAGCTAAACCAACAACCTGTAATCTCGTCGGATTAAAGTTTCTAACTTTTACAAGTTCATGTGCAACCGCCACAGCACGTAAACTCGACAACTCCCAATTCGATTTATAGAGCTCGGTATGTAACTGATCACTATCAGTATGACCCGATACAGTGATTTCCCCTGGAATGTCTGCAAGCAGCTCACCAACTTTGGTAATGACAGGTACAAAACGTGGCTGTAAATTAGCAGAGCCTGAAGGAAATGAGCCCTTCTCACGGATTCGAATAATTATTTGCTGACCAAGAGACTCTATTTCTATAGCGCCATCTTCAATTTGCTCTTCAAGCTTTTCAGCCATTTTCTTGAGCTCTTGATTTGTTTCCTCTTGAGCGGCAGATTTTTCTGCGTCAGATGGACTATCAGCAGCTGCAGCAGCGCCTCGCTGGTCGCCACGTTGTTGCTCTTTACCACCAGAATTGGCATCTTCGCCGGCTTGAAAATCAATCTCGCGTTGAGTTACTTCAGCAGTTTGCTGGTTAATTATTTCAATGGGCGTTGGATCTGGACGTCCAGGACGAAACTCTTGAGCAATAACACTGGTTCCTTTTGGAATGTCTTTTACTTCAATTTTGTTTTGAACACCAAAAGCGTATTTCATCGAACCTGCGATTTGCTTAAATTTAAGCACATCCATTTCAGACATTGCTAATAGCAATACAAAGAAACACATTAACAGTGACATCAGATCGGCGAACGTCCCCATCCAAGCAGGCAAACCTTCAGGAGGACAATCGGGACATTTAGGGCAATCGTCGCTCATAATTACTCCTCAGGCGCCGGACGTTTACCTTCAGCAATATAGTTTTGCAGCATTCCTTCGATAACACGTGGGTTTTGACCATCTTGGATAGCCAAAATAGCATCTAAAATAAGCGTTTGATTAAGTGCTTCTTCACCGCCACGTAAACTTAACTTTTCACTAACAGGCAGCGCTATTAAGTTTGCCAGCATTGCACCATACATGGTTGTTAACAACGCAACCGCCATTGCAGGACCGATAGCTTTAGGATCATCCATGTTTTGCAGCATTGCTACCAAACCAATCAATGTACCAATCATCCCCATTGCAGGGCCAACATCACCTAACGACTTGAAGAAACCAGCACCCGCTTTATGGCGCTCTAACGTTAAATCAATGTCCTTACCCAATGCTGCTTTCACAACGTCAGCTTCATGACCATCAACCAGCATATCAATGCCCTTTTGCATGAAAGGACTTGGGATCTCCGCTTCTTCTAGTGCTAAAAAGCCACCTTTTCGCGCAGCATCAGCTAATTCAACGGCCTTGGCAATTAAATCTTGTGGATCATCTAACTTAAGCATGAAAGCCTTACCGAATACCTTACCAGCACCGACAAATTGCCCCATGGAATACATCATCATTACAACAAAAGGAGAACCACAAAATACGATTAGAACAGACGGCACATCGATAAACATGCCTAAATCACCACCTTGCATCATGGCCATTACGATCATACCAAATGCACCAATCATGCCTATTAATGTAGCTAAATCCACTGAACCTCTCCTGTGACAAATCTTATTGCAATATCTATCTATTGCGAGATAAATTGCTAAAACATAACAAATTAGAATCTACATCCATCATATCGGAACATCGCATGATTTGTTTAGTGTTTTTATCAAAAATTATCGAATTAACCACCTACAAGCCTAAATAATTGAAAACATCGATGAAGTGGGCTAAGGTTGCGCGAAATACTCCATTAGGACGTTGAAATGGCCAGCAAGAAAATAGAAAACATGAGCTTTGAAGCTAGCGTTGAAGAGCTTGAGACAATAGTTCAACAACTTGAACAAGGAGACTTACCGCTAGGCAAGGCACTCACTCAGTTTGAACGTGGTATTGGGCTCGCGCGCAATGGCCAACAAAAGCTACAAGGTGCACAGCAAAAGGTTGATATTTTAATGGCTAACAACGGTGAATCAGCGTTAACGCCTTTTGACAATTCTCAGGAAAGCTAGTGCCTGTCGTTCAAATTCAACAAAATCAACAGCGCGTTAATGATTTCTTAAGCGTTGCGCTGTCTCAAATTACTATTAATGAACCACAACTTCATCAAGCAATGAATCATGGGTTACTCTTAGGTGGAAAACGGATCAGACCTTTTCTCGTCTACGCTGTAGGCGAAATGTTTGGTGTTGAAAAGTCGCAGCTAGATAACGCAGCTGGTGCTATTGAGTCCATTCATGCCTATTCGTTAATTCACGACGACCTTCCAGCTATGGATGATGATGCTTTGCGTCGTGGTCAGCCAACTTGTCATATTACGTTTGATGAAGCGACGGCTATTTTAGCTGGCGATTCACTACAGACATTCGCTTTTGAATTAATTGGCCAAGCACCGCAAAATGCTGAGCAACGCCTTGAAATGATGCAATGCCTTTCTAAAGCAAGTGGCTATCAAGGGATGTGCGGTGGTCAAGCGCTAGATTTAGCCGCCACCAATAAACAAGTGTCATTAGCACAGTTGGAGCAAATACACCGTTTAAAAACAGGTGCTTTAATATGCGCCGCTGTCGAATTAGGTGCTATTGCCGCTAACGCAAGTCGAACTCATCGAGAGCTACTTAACACTTTCGCACAGAACATTGGCTTAGCCTTCCAAGTTCATGATGACATTTTGGATGTAATTGGCGATACTGAGACCTTAGGCAAGCCTCAAGGCTCTGATGAAGCCGCAAATAAAAGCACCTACCCTGCTTTATTAGGGCTTGAATCAGCACAAGACAAAGCTAAACAGCTGATTGAGCAAGCAATTTCTTCATTACAAGCGTTGCCATTTGATAGCACATTATTACAAGCGTTCGCCCGATATATTATTGCGCGTAACCAATAAAAAAGAATTATAAATAAATTTATGAGCGTAGATATTTCACAATTTCCATTGTTAGCGTTAGCCAATACGCCACAGGAACTTCGTCAACTGCCACAAACCAATTTATCGCAATTGAGCGATGAATTACGTAGCTATTTGTTAAAAACGGTTAGTAAATCCAGTGGCCATTTAGCCTCTGGCTTAGGGACTGTCGAACTGACAGTTGCATTGCATTACGTATTTAACACGCCAAAAGATCGTATTGTGTGGGACGTTGGTCATCAAGCCTACCCTCATAAAATTTTGACTGATCGTCGCGATCGTATGCACACTATTCGCCAAAAAGACGGATTACACCCTTTCCCAAATCGTAAAGAAAGTGAATTTGACACCTTTACCGTAGGCCATTCAGGCACATCCATTAGTGCTGCGCTAGGAATGGCGATTGCCGCTGAAAAAGAAGGGCTTGATCGAAAAGTCGTTGCCGTGATCGGCGATGGAGCAATCACAGGTGGTATGGCTTTTGAAGCGATGAACCACGGCGGTTCAATTGACAAAGACATGCTCGTTATTCTGAATGATAACGAAATGTCGATTTCAGAAAATGTGGGTGCATTAAACAATCATTTGGCCAAGCTGCTAACAGGTCAAATGTACACATCGATTCGCGAAGGTGGTAAAAAGCTATTATCTGGTGTGCCTAGCATCAAAGAACTAGCGCGCCGCTCTGAAGAGCATCTAAAGGGCATGGTTGTTCCTGGTACCTTATTTGAAGAATTTGGTTTCAATTACATTGGCCCATTGGACGGTCACGATGTCAACGGGTTAGTAGAGACACTTAAAAATATGCGCAACCTGAAAGGGCCGCAAATTCTTCATGTAATGACCAAAAAAGGTAAAGGATACGAGCCAGCAGAGCAAGATCCAATCGGTTATCATGGCGTTCCAAAGTTTGATCCTACAACGACTTCTTTGCCAGCGAGTTCAGGTGCAATAACCTTTTCTAAAGTATTTGGAAATTGGTTATGCGATATGGCAGCCAAAGACGGTAAACTCATGGGAATTACCCCTGCCATGCGAGAAGGTTCTGGCATGGTGGAATTTTCTCAAAAGTTTCCACAGCAATACTTTGATGCCGCAATCGCAGAACAACATGCCGTCACCCTGGGCGCAGGCATGGCTTGTGAAAACCTTAAACCAGTTGTCGCGATTTATTCAACATTCTTCCAGCGCGGATATGACCAGCTAATTCACGATGTTGCCATTCCTAATTTAGATGTGCTATTTGCAGTAGATCGTGGCGGACTTGTCGGCGCAGACGGTGAAACTCATCAAGGTGCATTTGACTTAAGTTTTCTAAACTGCGTGCCTAATATGTTAATCATGGCGCCAAGCGATGAAAACGAATGTCGTCAAATGCTATATACGGGTTACATTCATCAAGGCCCTGCTGCGGTACGCTATCCACGAGGCGGTGCAACAAATGCCCAAATTAACGATGAAATGACCGCTCTTGAAATAGGTAAGGCACTCGTTAAACGCCAATCAACTAAAGAGAAAGATGGCAAAAAAGTCGCTATTTTGAGCTATGGGACGTTATTAAACCACGCCCTAACTGCCGGCGACTCACTTGATGCAACCGTTGTTGATATGCGATTTGTAAAACCATTTGATGAAAGTTTGGTAGAAGAATTAACGCAAAACCATGACGTATTGGTAACCGTTGAAGAAAATGCCATCATTGGCGGTGCAGGCAGTGTAGTAACACAATTTGTGATGAATAAAAAACTCGCTACGCCGGTTCTTAATATTGGCCTACCTGATAAGTTCGTTTGCCAAGGTACTCAAGCTCAGCAACAAGCAATGCTTGAACTTGATAGTGATGGCTTAATCAAACAGATTAACAGCTATTTAAATCAATAGTATCTAATCACGCTCTAGGGTGATGGACACTGTGTAATTCTTGTAATCTTGCTTTGGCGACATGCGTGTAAATTTGTGTCGTCGACAAGTCACTATGACCTAACAATAATTGCACTACTCGTAAGTCGGCTCCATGATTTACCAAGTGAGTCGCAAATGCATGTCGCAGTGTATGTGGTGATAACTCTACCGATATATTTGCCCTTATAGCATAAGCTTTAATGCGATGCCAAAACGTTTGTCTTGTCATTTGAGTGCCACGTTTGCTTGGGAACAACACATCAGAGCTTACTTTTAATAATTCGTTGCGAGAATATTGAATATAATTTGTTAACGCATCCACCGCCACTTCTCCCATGGGGACTAATCGTTCCTTGTTTCCCTTACCAATAACTCTAATAACTCCTTGTTGCAAACTTATTTGCGGCATTTGCAGGCTCACTAATTCGGTCACTCGCATGCCTGTTGCATAAAGTAGTTCAAGCATTGCGTAGTCGCGATTTTCAATAGCATCGTCAATATTTGGCGCATCAAGCAAGGCCTCTACCTGCTGCTGAGACAATGTCTTAGGTAGTTTTTTATCAGCCTTTGGCATCACTACTTTCGACGTCGGATTTATCGCAATTAAGTGATGAGTTTGCAGATAGTTATAAAAACGACGTAATGCACTTATCATTCTAGTGACCGTGTTTTTTGCTCGTTTTAACTCCACCAAATGATGTTGAAATCTCACAATATCGTCAAAAGATGCTTTATCAATGTCTGTATCGCACTCTAGCAAGAACAGACGAAATAATTTAAGATCACTACGATAACTCGATAGCGTATTGTCACTTAACCCTTGCTCTAGCCACAACATGTCAATGAATTGAGCAACTAACGGATGCTCATGTTGTTGAGTTTTTTGTGTTTTGGTTAAATTGCTCTGCACAATTTCTCCTAGATTTTGTTAAACTAGCGCCAAATTTAATGACCCCAATAGTTATATCGGTGTCTTCTTTCTAAGATTAGTGAGTTAATACCATGAAAATAGGCCTTTTTTACGGCTCCACTACTTGTTTTACTGAAATGACCGCTGAAAAAATGCAAGGATTTCTTGGAGAAGAACTCGTCGATGTTCATAACATCAAAGAAACAGGACTTGCGGCAATTAAAGATTATGACATCTTAATCTTAGGTATTTCAACGTGGGATTATGGTGAACTGCAAGAAGATTGGGAAATGTTATGGGATCAATTAGATAATTTCGATCTCAATGGAAAAATAGTCGCGCTATTTGGGCAAGGCGATCAAATTGGTTATACCGATTGGTTCGTTGATGCAATGGGGTTCTTACACGATAAGATTATGCCGTTAGGGCCTCAGATCGTTGGATATTGGCCAAATCAAGGTTATGACTTTGCTCAGTCAAAAGCACTGACAGAAGACAAAAGTCACTTTGTTGGATTAGCATTAGACGACGAAGACCAATTTGATTTAAGTGAAGAGCGCATTGCAACTTGGCTAACTCAAATCATGGAAGAAATTGCCGAACTGAGTTGATGACGAATCAACCTCATTTAAAATGAGGTTTAGTCCCCACTCTCAATATAAACCGCGGCACCGTGCCAAATTTAACGATATAATGGCCGCAATTAAATTTAGGAATAATTTTCATCATGAGTTTTGCCGAATTAGATCTTGATCCATCACTGGAACAAGCCTTAGCAAAAATGGGCTACGATACGCCTACTACTATTCAAACTGAAGCCGTGCCTGCAGCCATGGATCAACGTGACATTTTAGGATGTGCACCAACTGGTACAGGTAAAACAGCAGCGTTTTTGTTACCTGCAATTCAGCATTTGATTGATTTTCCTAGAACAAAGCCTGGCGCACCACGCATTCTTGTTGTGACCCCTACCCGTGAATTAGCGAATCAAGTTCATGAATACGCAGAGCAATTAACTGAATTTACAGCCCTTCATCCTATCTGCATCACCGGTGGAATCGACTATGAAGTGCATGAAGAAATGCTTGAAAAAAATGCAGATATTCTGGTTGCGACGCCTGGTCGTTTAATCGAGTTCATTGATACTGAACAACTTGATATGCGCAGCATCGAATTCTTAATCATGGACGAAGCTGATCGCATGCTCGATATGGGCTTTATTCATGATATGGAACGAGTCGCTGATGAAGCACGCTGGCGCTTACAAACCATGTTATTTTCAGCAACGCTAGAAGGCAAAGGCTTAGATCGTTTTAGTGCGACAGTCTTGAAAGATCCTATTCGTGTTGATGCAAACCCATCACGTAAAGAATCGGCGAAGATTATTCAGTGGGTTCATCTAGCGGATAACCTTGAACATAAACAGCAATTACTTGCGCGTTTATTAGCTCAACCGGAATTAGAACGAACTATCGTATTTGTGAAAACGCGTGAGCGTTTGGCTGAACTAGTATCAAAACTGCAAAGCGTCGATATTCACGTATCTTACCTACAGGGTAAAATGGCTCAAGATAAACGTAACTTGTCTCTTGAGCGTTTTAAAGACGGTGAAATCAACGTATTAGTGGCTACTGATGTTGCAGCTCGTGGACTAGATATTGATGATATAACACATGTTATTAATTACGATCTGCCATACACCAGCGATGTTTACCTACATCGCGTTGGCCGTACAGGGCGCGCTGGTAAAAAAGGGATTGCGATTTCAATAGCAGAAGGTCACGAGATGAAGATTCTCGGTAAAATTGAACGCTATACCGACCAAAAATTACAACGACGAAAAATCGAAGGCCTTGAACCAAAACATAAAGAAGCCCGCGTTATTTCTAAGAAAAAGAAAGTGAAACTCACTTTAGCGCAAAAGAAAGCTAAAGCGAAAAAACTGCTTAAAAAGCAAAAGAAGAAATCGAACAAGTAATCGAGACTTCTCATCATAAAACCGCGTTTATCGCGGTTTTTTACTTTTAAATCGCGAAATATTAAAGCGCTATCGCTACCCCTTTAAGAAAAGCCTCGTTAGTTAGTCAATTACATTACGCTGAGTAAACAATTCTCGACATAATTTCATACATATATTTACATTATTAACATAGTGATAATAAATATTATCTGTTATTTTAGCGGTAATCTAAATTTCTATTGTTATTCGGAGCAGGTATGTCGACGTCATCTAGAAAAGTTCTACGCATTTTACTCCCCGTTATACTCATTATTGTGTGTATTTTAATTGCTCTCGTCATTGTTGGCAGTGCGCCACAACCAGAGAAGAAAGAGGAAATAATTAAAGCACCACTTATTTCAACCTATGAAGTCAGTTTATCTGATCAACCTTTGTTAATGAGCTCTTATGGCGTAGTACGCCCCAAACATCAAACATCGATTGTTGCCCAGGTTAGTGGTGAGATAATCGAATTATCTCCGGTATTTGCAAGTGGCGGCAAAGTAGAAAAAGGCACTGTGCTAGCCAAAATAGATCCAAGTGATTACAAAGCAGCACTGATCGAAGCCCAAGCAAATTTACAACGAGCGAAAGCAGCCCTCCAAGAAGAAGAAGCCCGCGGTATCGTTGCCAAAGAAGAATGGCGTGGAGCGACTTCAAAGTTACCACCAGCGCTTGGTTTACGTAAACCACAATTAGCCCGCGAACAAGCTAATTTACGTTCAGCCCAAGCGTCATTAGCACGTGCCGAACGCAACCTTGATCGCACTAATATCGTCGCACCATATAACGCACTGATTAACAGCCGTGACATTGATTTGGGACAATTTGCTGGCACAGGTTCAACACTGGGTGTTTTGTCATCCATTGATACTGCTGAAGTTCGATTACCTGTATCAAGCACAGACTACAATTACTTAACCGATACACAAAGTGGCATGGTTTCACTCACCCGCGATGAAGGTAATAATGGCATTAGCTGGAATGGTAAAATAATTCGTGACGAAGGCGTCATTGATGAAAATTCACGGATGATTTATATCGTTGCTGAGGTTAGTAAACCTTATCAACAGTCACCAAGTTTAAAGTTTGGTACCTTTGTTAATGCCGCTATCAAAAGTAAAGTGCATAACAACATTGCCGTCATTCCTAGCCATCTATACCAAGAAGGTTATGTCACTATGGTAACAGACGCTCGTCAACTTCATAAACAACCAGTTACCTTACTTAAGCGTGACAAAAAGCATGTCTATATTCTTGATGGTTTATCCAATGGTGATTTGTTGCTTGATAGCAAAATAGAAAATTTATATGAAGGTATGAAAGTCCGTGTATCAGGCGATAAAGAACCAACGTCTGACAAAGAGACTGGCGCAGTTGAACTTGCTGTAGGAGATAAGTAATGGATCCTAAAAAAGGGATTATCGCTTGGTTTGCACGTAACAGTGTTGCAGCAAACCTATTGATGATTGGCATCATCGTTGGTGGAATACTAACAGCGCTATCTATCAACAAAAAATTTATGCCCCAAATTGAGCTTAATATCATTTCAGTGAGCGTAGCCTACCCTGGGGCAGCACCTCAAGAAATTGAAGAAGGCATTAATATAAAAATTGAAGAGGCAATTAAAGAAGTTGAAGGTATTGAAAAAATCACCTCGACAGCCTCAGAAGGCTCGGGGCATGTATCAATTGTTGTAGAAACATCATACGATCCAGACAAGGTCCTCGATGAAATTAAATTACTCGTTGATGCTATTTCGACCTTTCCTACCAGTATAGAAAAGCCGAATATTTATCGAATAAAGCCTAAAGAAACCGTACTCTATATTTCCGTTTACGGCGATATTAATCTCAAAGAGATGAAAGAGCTAGCTAAAACAATTCGTGAAGAAGTCACTACATTGCCAGGCATCACTCGCGCAGATATTGGTGCCGTACCAAATTATGAAATTGGTATTGAAGTTACCGAGTTCAAATTACAAGAATACAATCTAACATTTGCACAAGTTGCTAACGCGGTTCAGCGCTCTTCAATTGACTTACCAGGTGGTTCAATAAAGGCGCATAACGGTAACATTCTATTAAGAACAAAAGGCCAAGCCTATGTTGGTGATGAATTTGAAAACATTGTTGTTAAGACAAACCTTGATGGATCTCGTGTCTACTTAAAAGATGTGGCCACTATCAGTGATGGGTTTAGTGAAGGTGTTAACTACGTTAAATTCAATCAACAAGATACGGTACTCGTTCAAGTATTTAGTGTAGGCGATCAAAGCTCACTTAACATTTCAGAACAAGTTAATAAGTACATTGATAAAAAGAAAGCAACGCTGCCTGAACAAGTAAAAATTGATGTTTGGGGTGATACGTCTTTCTATTTAGCCGATCGCTTGAATCTAATGCTTAACAACATCATGTCTGGCGCTCTATTAGTATTTTTAGTGTTAGCACTATTTATGCGCGTGCGTTTAGCGTTTTGGGTCATGATGGGATTACCGGTATGTTTCCTTGGTACCTTGTTATTAATGCCAATGGAGTATTTTGATCTCTCTATCAATATGATCACCCTATTCGCGTTCATCATGGTATTGGGGATCGTGGTGGATGACGCTATTGTTATTGGCGAAAGTGCCTACAGTGAAATTGAAGAGCACGGACAAACATTAGATAACGTTGTTCGCGGTGCACAACGTGTGGCCATGCCAGCAACCTTTGGTGTCTTAACAACGATTGCTGCGTTTGTGCCTATGGTAGCTGTTGAAGGACCAATGGTAGCTTTTACTGGTGCTATTGGGTACGTAGTAATATTATGTTTAGTATTCTCACTGGTTGAATCAAAACTTATTTTACCTGCGCATTTAGCCCGCATGAAAATTGCGACGCCTAAGACAAATGCCAATGGATTTGAACGTTTTCGCAGTAAATTCGATAATGGCTTAAAAAGCTTTGTCCAAAATCATTATCGACGTTCAATCGAGAAAGCGGTTGAATATCGTTATAGTGTTTTGGCACTATTCTTTGGATTACTCATCGTTTGTTCATCGCTAATTGGTGGTGGCTATGTACGTACTGTCTTTTTCCCATCAATTGCTAGTGACTTCATTCAAGTCGATTTGCAAATGAATGAAGCAACAGCTGAAACAGCAACCATGCGCACAGCACAAATTGTTGAAGATGCGCTATTTCAAACCAACAAGCAGCTACGTGAAAAATATGGCCAAGATGCCATCAAGCATAGTTTTGTAGCCATGAACTCGCAATCAAGCATCTTCCTGTTTGTTGAGTTAGCCAGTAATGAATCTCGCGATATTAATGGCGAAGATGTTGCACAAGCATGGCGCGATAACATACCTGAATTGCCAGGCGTAAAAAAACTGTCGATGGAAGCCTCAACAGGTTTTGGCGGCGGTGCCCCAATTGCATTTAGCTTAAATGGTAAAGATTTAGATTCTCTTAATGCGGCAACAAAAGAGCTAAAAGAAAAACTAGGCGAATATGAAGGGCTGGTTGATATTGCCGACTCGTCTACATCTGGCCGTCAAGAGATTAAACTCAATGTGAAACCTGCTGCAGAAGCAATGGGTATTTCACTCTCTGATCTTGCCCAGCAAGTACGCTGGAGTTTCTACGGTTATGAAGCACAACGTATTCTTCGTGGTAAAGAAGAAATTAAAGTAATGATCCGTTACCCGCTTGAAGAACGCCGTACTATCGGTCAACTTGAGCAAATGCGTATTCGTACTAACACAGGTAAAGAGGTTCCTTTCTCTGCGGTAGCCAGTATAGAAATCGGCGAAGGTCTATCTAGCATCGTTCGCGTTGATGGGCAACGTTCGGTTAATGTCTCAGCTAATATCAATAAAGACAAAGTTGAGCCAGGTCGTATCATGAAAGAAATTGAAGAGTCTTATCTTCCTGAATTACTCAGTCGCTACCCAAGCGTAACGTCAAAAATTGATGGAGAAGCGAAACAACAAGCAGAAGCACAATGGGATATGCTGCGTGGTGCTTTCTTTGCTTTATTTGCTATTTACGCGTTAATTGCCATTCCATTACGCTCGTATTCACAACCGCTGATCATTATGTCGGTTATTCCATTTGGTATTATCGGCGCTATCTTTGGTCATTTCATCATGGATTTATCACTAAGTATTATGTCGATGTTTGGCATGGTGGCATTGATTGGGGTCGTAGTTAATGACTCCCTTGTTATGGTGGATTACGTTAATAAAGCGAGAGAACAAGGCATACGCGTCAAAGATGCGGCAATCAATGGCGGCTGTGCCCGTTTTAGAGCAATCATATTGACGTCTCTAACTACATTCTTTGGACTGGTTCCAATTTTGAGTGAAACCAGTATGCAAGCACAAATACTTATCCCAATGGCAGCCTCAATTGCATTCGGTATTTTATTTGCTACCGTAATTACTCTTTACTTAATTCCAGTGCTCTATGTCATAGGCACTGATATTAAGGGGATTAAACGCGGATTTTTCAATTTGTATAGTACAAAAGAACAAGAAGCCTAATCTCACTTACGCTCAATAAACCCAAGCCACTTGAACATGCATCTTCATGTAGCTTTTTTTATGCCCAGCGTTATAGTCATTACATTATTAATTTTTCGGAGTATTTATGTCTTTAGCGCAAGTTAAAACAGCTCATGAACAGGCCCAAATAATTACGGCAGACTGCCCTAGCCAACCGGGAACTGTCGATGTTCTAACACGATATATCTATGAAAATGGATTTTATATCAACGAGATTCACTCATTTGACGATGTTGATAAGCAGCGATTTTTTATCCGTATTGAATTTAGGCCACAAGAAAACGGTCTTTTCGAACGAGAAAAGTTTATGCGAGAGTTTAGTGTCAAGGCTCGTCAATTTGACATGAACTGGCAACTTTCAGCTAAAGTGGATAAGCCTAAAGTGCTTATTATGGTTTCTAAACATGATCACTGTTTAAACGACCTCCTATATCGCTATCGCACTGGGGATTTGAATATTGAAATTCCAGCTATCATTTCAAATCATCCGGATCTGGAAGAATTAGCTAAGTGGCACAACATCCCTTACTATAATTTACCAATTACCCGTGAAACTAAGCCACAGCAAGAGCAAGAAGTATGGCGATTAATTCAAGAAACAGAAGCTGATTTAGTGGTTCTTGCTCGATATATGCAGGTACTTTCAAGTGAAATGTGCCAAAAACTAGCCGGTCGAGCGATTAATATTCATCATTCATTACTACCGGGATTTAAAGGCGCAAAGCCGTATTTTCAAGCTTATGATAGAGGCGTGAAACTAGTTGGTGCAACAGCACATTATGTCAGTGATGATTTAGATGAAGGACCAATCATTACTCAAGGCGTAGAGTCAGTTGATCACAGTTACTATCCTGCAGATCTAACGGCAAAAGGTCGTGATATTGAGTGTTTAACACTTGCCAGAGCGGTGCGTTATCACATTGAACATCGCGTATTCTTACACGGCGATAAAACCGTTGTATTTTCCGATTAGCCATAAAAAATACCAGTCACACTGACTGGCATCTATTCTCTATATCGCACTGTAATTTAGAGAGTAAGCGCTGCTTTAACGGTACTATCTAGACCTGCACTATCAATATAACCAATCGCATTTGGGTTACTTGCAACAAATGCTTTAATTTAATCATCTTTAACATCCTCTTAAAATACTGAAAAATGGTGGCGGAAAAGTACAGGTACCGTGCCTATTAGTTGAGAAAAAAGGACAAAGTGCTGAATGGATGTACGAGTCACAAGCAATTATTAATTACCTTTTTTAAGGCAACAAAAAACCACAATAAACGTGACCTTATTGTGGCAAAACTTACACATACATAGCCCGAACAGGCTATGTATATTTATTTTAATGCTGCTACAGCTTCTTTACACAGTTGAGTGATTTGCTCCCACTCACCGGCTTCAACTAAATCTACAGGCACGATCCAACTGCCGCCGATACAGTCAACGATATCAAGTGCTAAATAGTCAGGCGCATTGCTTAATGAAATGCCACCAGTTGGACAAATCTTAATACCTTGGAAAGGCGCTCCTAACGCTTTTAGTGCGTTGACGCCGCCATTAGCTTCTGCTGGGAAAAACTTAAAGTGATCGTATCCATGAGCTTGTGCAGCCATTAACTCCGACGGACTCGTTACACCAGGAATAAACGAAATATTCCCTTGTTGACCAGCCGCTAATAGCGCTTCAGTGGCACCAGGACTAATTGCGAACTTAGCGCCTGCCGCAGCAACATCAGCTAATTGCTGCGTATTAATAACAGTACCAGCCCCAATTAGAGATTCAGGGTACGCTTTTGCAATATCTTCAATCGCTTGTAGGCCACATTCTGTGCGCAGTGTAACTTCCATCACGCTAATGCCACCATCGAGTAACGCTTTAGCTAATGGCAAAGCTTGCTCAATGTTGGTAATTACAATAACAGGAACCACAGGACCCGCACTAAATAAATCACTTGGTTGAAGTGTCCATTGATTACTGCTCATTTAAACTTTCCTTTTGCTGAATTTGACCTAAATAAACTTGCGCGCCAATAAGTCCCGGCTGCGCTTCTGTAATAAGATGAATTGGCGATCTCAATGCATAATCGCTAAAGCGTCCCTTACGGCTAAATGCCTCGATAAATGCATTTTTATCAATGACATCAATAATGCGTGGCATGATACCGCCTGCAATATAAACACCACCAAAAGCGCCACTCGTTAGTACCATGTTGCCAAGATACTGAGCCAAGACTTTATAAAAAATCTCCATGGTTTCAACACACAAAACATCACTTTTTTTAATGTACGCTTGGCTGATTTGACTGGCATCAAATGCCTGAGCATCAATACCTTCAATGAAAGCGAGTGACTGATAAATATTAACGATGCCTTGTCCTGACAATAACCGCTCAATTGAGACATGCTCAAACTTAGCCATCAAGTTTTCAAGCAGCTTTAATTGGCGAAGATCCGTTGGTGCAAAGTCGCTATGACCGCCTTCACCACTGATGCATTGTAAGAAACCATTAACTTTCACTAGCTGTGCAACACCAAGACCTGTTCCGGGTCCACAAACAATACGTGGCGCATCCTCATCAACATTACCTTCATGTAGGGTAATTAATTGTTCACCTTGAAGTGAGGCTAATGACATCGCAATAGCAGTGTAATCATTGATAAAATGGACCTGATTTAGCCCCAATGCATTTTTGATTGATGCAATTGAAAACGACCAGCCTAAATTTGTCATGGTCAGTACATCGCCAACCACTGGACCAGCAATGCCAAAACAGGCATCATTGACACTTAAATCATGCATTTGAATATAATGAGCAACCACAGATTCTAATGAGTCAAACTCAGCACACTTAAAGCATTCAAGTAACGTGATTTGATCATTTTTTATCGCAGCTAAACGGATATTGGTGCCACCAACATCTGCAATTAAATCAACAACTGACATCTTATCCCTCAGCAAATAAACTACAGGCACCTTGCTCAGCGCCTGACAATTGACTGCGCATAGCACCAAATAACTCACGTCCCATTCCGATGCGACTCGCGTCTAAATCAGGAATTGCATTGACGCGGCTTGCCAGCTCACTTTTGTCAACTAATAAGGTTAATTGACCAGTGTTAGCATCAAGGCGGATCATGTCCCCTTCAACCACTTTAGCCAGCAATGAGCCATCGATTGCTTCAGGGGTTAAATGAATCGCAGCAGGTACATTGCCAGATGCGCCAGACATACGCCCATCGGTGACTAAGGCGACTTTATAACCTTGACCTTGCAACACTGATAATGGTGGCGTCAATTTATGTAATTCAGGCATGCCAATGGCACGAGGCCCTTGGAAACGAACCACAACAACACAATCTTTATTCAATTCACCCGCTTTAAAAGCTTTATCTAAATCATGTTGTGATTCAAAGATAACGGCTGGTGCCTCTACGACCATTTGCTCCGCCGTTAATGAAGAGGTTTTAATAACACCACGACCTAAGTTACCCGCCATTAGTTGCAAGCCACCATTAGTTTGGAATGGCTTATCAACACTTGTTAATACGGTTTCATCGCCACTTTTCTCAGGCGCTTCAATCCAATCTAACTCACCGTCAACCATTACAGGCATTAGGGTGTAACGCTCTAAGCCTTCACCTACAATGGTTTTAACGTCATTGTGGAGGTAACCGCCGCGTAATAATTCACGGGTTAAAATAGCCATACCACCCGCTTGTTGGAAGTGGTTTACATCGGCCTGACCATTAGGATAAATACGCGTTAGCAAAGGCACTGCTGTTGATAGCTCCGCCATATCAGACCAATCAATAATAATACCAGCAGCGCGAGCAACCGCGACTAAGTGCATCGTTAAATTAGTAGAGCCACCAGTAGCCAGTAAACCAACGATACCGTTAATCATCGATTTCTCATCGACGATTTCACCAATAGGTAAATATGAACCACCTTGCTCTGTAATACGGCTCACTTGTTTACCAGCAAAGTCAGTTAACGCTACACGTAACCCACCGTTTGGCGGTACAAATGACGAGCCTGGTAATTGCAGACCCATCATTTCGATCACTAACTGATTTGAATTGGCAGTGCCATAGAAAGTACAAGTGCCCGCTGAATGATACGAACCCATTTCAGCTTCTAGTAACTCAGACTCATCAGCTTCACCCTTTGCATAGGCTTGGCGAACCGCTGCTTTTTGTTTATTTGGAATACCTGATGGCATCGGGCCGGCTGGCACAAATACTGTTGGTAAATGGCCAAAACTTAAAGAGCCGAGTAATAATCCTGGGACAATTTTGTCACAGATACCTAGCATTAACGCGCCATCAAACATGTTGTGAGATAAACCAACGGCTGTTGTCATCGCAATCACATCGCGGCTTAATAAGCTAAGCTCCATGCCCGGTTGACCTTGTGTTACACCATCACACATCGCAGGCACACCAGAAACAAATTGTGCGACCGAGCCTTCCTTCGCAATCGCTGCTTTTAGCTGATTAGGATAGGTTTCATAAGGCTGATGGGCAGATAGCATATCGTTATATGATGAGACGATGCCAATGTTTGCTTTGGTTAGGGATTTAAGGTCGTCTTTAACATCTTTATCACAAGCTGCTACACCATGGGCTAAATTGCCACATGATAATGCACCGCGCATAGGGCCTTTGCTTCGAGCAGCACCAATTTTGTCAAGATAGGCCTGACGAGTTGCTTTACTGCGTTCAATGATACGCTGGGTAACACGTGATATAACCGGATTCATACTTTGCTCTCTACTCATTGTTTATTAACGACAATGATTACTGACTAATTAATACGTCTAGCGCATTGTGTTGTTTAATAACGGCCGCAATTGGCATTTGTTTTACATCATCAAGCACACGTGCTTGTTCAAAAACACCGACCTTACCGCTGCCGCTAAGTGGCAAATAAACCTGCTTAGCCGCTAATATTTCATTTAACGTTAAACTGATACGTTCATATGGTGCTGTTGTTGGTTGCGTTGCAATCAGGCGTTGCTGATTGTCAGTCGCCATCGCCGCATCTACTTGCTCACTGCACGGGAAAATTGATGCTGTGTGGCCGTCTTCGCCCATGCCAAGGATTAGTGCATCAATTATTTTGATATCAGAAATTCTTGCGGTGGCATTCTCTGCACCATCAAAAGCGCTTTGCTCTTGTCCAACCAAACCAATAAAGGTCGCAGCGCTAGCATTGTTTTTTAACAGATGCGTATTGACTAATAATTCGTTGCTGCTTTCGTGTTTATCATCAACCCAGCGATCATCCACCAAACTGATCACGACTTTTGACCAATCTAACTCAACATGACTTAGTTGCTCAAATAATGCGATAGGTGAGCGGCCACCTGAAACAAACAACGTTCCTTGACCACGTTCGTTAATCGCAGCTGTTAATTTTTCGCTAATATCATTGGCTAAAAAATTAGTAATTTCGTCGCTGTTATTAAATTCTGTAATATTCATCTTATTCGTCCCACGCTCTGCCATCACGGGCAATCAAACCAATGGAAGCAACTGGACCGCTGCTACCTGCTGGGTAATTTGTTAACGGCTGACCTGTTGATTTCCACGCAGAAAGAATACCGTCACACCAAGTCCATGAAGCTTCAACTTCATCACGACGTACAAAGAGTGCTTGATTACCTTGAATCACTTCCAACAATAAACGCTCATAAGCATCAGCAATACGTTGACCTTCAAAGGCTTGTGAGAAACTTAAATCAAGCTTGGTGGTTTGTAGGCGTTGCGACTGTTCTAGGCCAGGCACTTTGTTTAACATCTGAATTTCAACCCCTTCTTGAGGTTGCAAACGGATAGTCAACTTATTCGGTGGTAGTTCTTTATAGTGCTCGCTAAACAAGTTATGAGCAGGATTCTTAAAGTAAACAACGATTTCAGAAACCTTATTTACCATACGCTTACCCGTTCTTAAATAAAACGGAACCCCTGCCCAGCGCCAATTGTCAATTTCAGCTTTAATCGCCACGAAAGATTCAGTGCTACTTTGTGTATTAGCACCGTCTTCTTCCAAATAACCCGGCACTTCTTTACCGTGAAGAAAGCCTTTAGCATATTGCCCACGAACGGTATTATCAAATACGTTATCAACGTTAATTGGACGCAACGCTTTAAGCACTTTGACCTTTTCATCGCGGATATTGTCAGCGTCAAGACTTAACGGCGGATCCATTGCCACCAAGGTTAAGATTTGAATTAAATGGTTTTGCAGCATATCGCGCATTTGACCCGCTTGATCAAAGTACCCCCAACGCCCTTCAATGCCCACTTCTTCTGCCACACTAATCTGCACGTGATCTATTGTGCTGTTATCCCATTTAGATGAGAAAAGTGAGTTAGCAAAACGTAAATCAAGTAAATTAAGAACCGTTTCTTTACCAAGGTAATGATCGATGCGATAGGTTTGGGACTCAGAAAAATACTGTGCGACTAAATCATTAACTTCATTTGATGATAATAAGTCGTGACCAATTGGCTTTTCTAATACGACGCGTGAGTTTTGGTGATTCAAATCAGCCGCTGATAAGCCTTCACAAATGTTGCCATAAATTGATGCTGGCACAGCGAAATAATTAATTAACGCACTAGTGCTGCCATCAACTAAATCACTTAGTTGGGTATAGCTTTGTGGATCTAATAAATCTAACTTTAAGTAACTTATTTTACTAATAAAACGCTCTACAACAGCTTCGTCTAAAGTTTCATTTATAAATTCAGATAAGCATTCTTTTACATTATCGATATAAGCCTGAGGCTCGAAGTCATTACGAGCAACACCAATTATTCTACTTTGCGGTGCCAGTAAGTTAGCTTTTTCTAATTGATATAATGAAGGAAGAAGTTTGCGACGTGTTAGATCACCCTGACAACCGAATAAAACGATATCAGAAGCGTGAAGTGTATTTTCTTTACTCATGGTAGGAGCCCTTGAAAACTCTTAAAAACTTAATTCAAACAACAAAGTATCAAGACTTGGTTGCCAGTGGTGTTTAGTCAAATTGACCTTACTACCCTTTAACTCGACACCTTCTTCCCGCAAAAAACTCATTTGTAAACGAAAACTAGGTTCACTCGCTGGAATAGAGATCATACCTTGACTATTGACGACGCGATGCCAAGGTATTGAATCATCTCTATTCGCTTTAAGCGCCTTACTCACCATACGTGCACCTCTTGGCAAACCAGCTAAATCAGCGATTTGTCCATAACTTGCAACGTATGATGGTGGGATCAAAGACACAACAGATAGTATTTTTTGATATGATTTGTTCATTCAATGATCATATCCTACTTACCGTCAATAATCCCCAAAAACGTCAACTTAGGCAGCTGACTCGTTAGCAACTGATGGCGCGTTATATAAAGCAACTGCATTATCTAGCATACGGTTACTAAAGCCCCATTCATTGTCATACCATGACATCACTTTAACTAAGCGGCCTGATACGCGAGTTTGCGTTGCGTCAAATACTGAACTAAGTGGGTTGTGATTAAAGTCAATTGACACTAATGGTAACTCGTTTACACCAAGAACACCTTTGAGAGCAGCAGTTTGCGCAGCGTCACTTACTAATTGGTTAATCTCTTCAATTGTCGTATCGCGTTTTGCAATGAATGATAAGTCAACTAATGAAACATTCGATGTTGGCACACGAACTGCCATGCCATCAAACTTACCTTTTAGCTCTGGAACCACTAAACCAACGGCAGCAGCTGCACCAGTATTTGTAGGGATCATCGACATTGCCGCTGCACGTGCTCGGCGTAAATCACTATGAGCAACATCAGATAACACTTGATCATTGGTATAAGCGTGAATAGTTGTCATTAATCCTGACTCAATCCCAATCGAATCATTTAATACTTTCGCAAACGGCGCTAAACAGTTTGTAGTACAAGACGCGTTTGAAATGACAGTCATGTCTTGTGTTAATGAATCATGATTAACACCATGAACAACGGTGGCATCAACATTTTTAGCCGGTGCAGAAATAATTACTTTCTTAGCGCCTGCTGCAAGGTGTGGTTGAACCGCTTCTTTTGAAGTAAAAATGCCCGTACATTCAAAAACGATATCAACGTCTAAATCAGCCCATGGTAAATCACTTGGGTTACGCTCACTAAACATCTTGATGCTATCGTCATTGACAGTCATTACGCCGTCACTGTATTTCACATCACAATTAAATCGGCCATGTACAGAGTCATACTGAGTCAGATGTGCACTTGAAGCACTATCACCTAGATCGTTGATTGCAACGATTTTTACTGGCGAGTCTTTTTTCTCTTCGTAAAGTGCACGTAAGATATTTCGACCGATACGTCCATAACCGTTAATAGCTACTTTAATTGTCATTTTCTTTCACCTTTATTACCGAAGTAATATTAATTCATGTAATTTAATTACAAAATACACAAATAACGCCTGAAAAACAATATTAAACACACTTTATTTTAGTTTTATTACAACCAATTTTATTTTATTGACGAAATTAACTTCAAATTATGTTATTTAGCAACTTTAATTACGAATGAAAATGGTGACTACTTTTCATAAATAAGATTACTGTTGCTCAGCGATTAAACATCAGATAGCTTAGGATTTATCCAAGTGGTTTTTATTGGGTGTCAGAAAGTTTTTTTGAAAAATTGTAACGTTCTTGAAAGATTAAATCGCAATAGCGGTCTTGTAGATTGATAATTAAATAAAGGAAAGTTTCCATGAGTACACAATTAAAATCTAAAATCGGTGGTGCTTCATTAGCAATGGCAGCAGCGGGTCTAATGGGCTGTGCAGCAACTGCAGACACTAATACAGCAGCATCTTCTTCAGCTAAAGCAGAAGTTGCTGCAAACACAGTTGAACTAGTTCATTGTTACGGTGTTAACAAATGTAATGGTCACAATGACTGTAAAACTGCTGAGAATGCATGTAAAGGTCAAGCATCTTGTAAAGGTCACGGTTTCGTGGCTCTACCAGAAAAAGCATGTGGCGATATCGGTGGCGAGCAGAAAGATGATTGGGTTGGTAAAACAACTAAAGTTGACTTAGTACACTGTTACGGCGTTAACATTTGTAAAGGTCACAACGACTGTAAAACAGCTAACAATGCTTGTAAAGGTCACGCATCTTGTCAAGGCCAAGGCTTTGTAACTGCTGGTGCAAAAGCTTGTGGCGACATCGGCGGTAAAGTTGGTGCTTAATCACCGTTCATTTTGATGTGTTACATCAATGAAACAATAAAAAAGGAGACGATAAGTCTCCTTTTTTATATCAGACATCTATACCCAAGTTACTTGAAGATGCATGTTTCAGAGTTCGGGTAGGAATCGAATACAAGGCATGATTTGTAATTAATGGTTATTCCCTGATTATGAATCATAACGCGGTAGTCGTTTTCTACCCGAGCTCCCAAAGGGGAAGGCGATAAGCGACCAACCGGCAACTGCTCCTGCGTTGCTCTAGCTCCGGTATCCATACCGTCGTACGTCGTTATAAGATATTTATTAAGAATGACTTAACGACATATCTTATGCCTAGTATTTGGCACGCTTTTCGACTTGCTGAAATCGAGCATCTTCATGCAGCTTGGGTATAATAGTGTCACTATAGAAAAACTAAATGAGTAATTTAAATGATTAATGATCATTTCTTGGGTTTTGGCCTTGGCCTTCGTATTCCCCATTTTGAAGATGTCTTAAACACCGAACATAATGTCGATTGGTTTGAAATTCTAACGGAAAACTACATGGTTGGCGGTGGTAAACCTCGCTATTATTTAGAGCAAGTTGCCGAACGTTTTCCTATCGTAATGCATGGCGTTTCAATGTCAGTTGGCAGCACAACACCTTTAGATACTCAATATCTTAATCAATTAACACAGCTTATTAATGATGTGAAGCCTCGATGGATTTCAGATCATCTTTGTTTTACTCAGGCCAATGGGGTCAACAGTCACGACTTATTGCCGCTACCTTATACTGAAGATGCGATTAACCACGTTGCCCAACGGATAGTGCAAGCGCAAGATCATATCGGTCAGCAGATGCTGATTGAGAATGTATCAAGTTACCTGACATACAAAGAATCAGGTATGACGGAATGGGAATTTTACAACGAAGTCTGCCAGCGCGCCGATTGTTTGATGTTATTAGATATTAATAACATTTACGTCAGTGCTCGCAATCATCAATTTGATGCCAATGATTACATTAACGCGATTAATGAAAAACGCGTTCGACAAATTCACCTAGCGGGTCATACCGATTATGGCGATTACGTGATCGACACACACGATCATGATGTATGCGATCCAGTATGGGATTTATACCGTAATGCGGTTAAAAAGTTTGGTACTGTCAGTACGATGATTGAACGAGATGATGACATACCTCCGTTTGCAAATTTAGTTGATGAATTAAATATTGCTAAAGGTATCGCTCACGAAGAATTACCCGAACTATCACAATGGAATAAGGAGCAGGTACATGTCTGATCTCGCTCGCTTACAACAACAGTTTGTTGCTTTTTTACAAGGCCAACAATCTGACTTTCCACAACTTATTGGCGAACAAGCACCCGTTGCTACAGACATTCGATTAAACATTTATCAAAATGCCTACCGAATGCGACTTAGAGAGACAATTGACAACGATCATCCTATGCTAGGTAAATATTTGGGTGATGAGTTTTACGATATCTTGGTTGCCAACTATATTGATACCTATCCATCAAAGGTTAAGTCTTTGCGATACTTTTGCGATGCCATTCCAACCTTATTAGCTGAACAACAACCGTTTATCGAGCACCCTATTCTATCGCCACTTGCAGTATTTGAACGCGCGTTGCTTACAGCGTTTGACGCAACAGATGCAACCACTATTCGGATTAACGACTTAGCATCATTGCCAGGTGAGCAATGGCCTAATATCACATTGTCATTTCACCCTAGCGTTTCGATATTTGAAGAATCAATCAATGCCGTAGCGACGTGGCAACATTTAAAGTCAGATAAAAATCCACCAGCGCCCCTAGATCACGAATTACCACTCTATTGGCTAATTTGGCGAACACCAGAGCGCCTCACAGAGTTTAGAAACATTACGGCACCAGAGATGGTCTTACTTAAGCATTTTGTTAATGGCGGAAACTTTGCTGACGGTTGTGAATTATTAGCCGAATATTTTTCTGCTGATGATGTTCCAGCACATGCTGTACAGTTTTTACAGACATGGATTAATGCCGGAACCATTGCAAAACTTAATTAACTTATTCTACGGGCGCTATCGCAATGCGCCCTGCATCTTCATCTTCATCTTCATTTTCACATTAACCTATTCAAATTTGCTGCCAGAGAATGCTAATATAGCGCCATCTTAATTACCGTCTGTATTAGCTATGTACGAATCACTAAAATCGTCCCTCAATCGGCTCAAGAACAACAAAATTTTCGAACTCTCTGTTGTCGCCGTTATTATCATTTCAGCACTAGAAATCGGCGCAAAAACTTTCGAGCTAACCGATAGTGTAGTGTCTGTTACTGATATTTTAGATATCTTTATTACAGTGTTTTTTTTATTTGAACTTTCTATTCGTTTTATCGCAGAAGAAAACAAAAGAGGATTCTTTAAAAAAGGCTGGAACATATTCGATACCATCGTTGTTGTCATCAGCTTGATTCCAATTAACGATTCAGAAATGGCACTGTTAGCAAGACTTGTCCGCGTATTCAGAGTATTACGTATGGTATCTGTTGTTCCAGAACTGCGTATATTAATTAACTCTCTGATCAAGGCTATGCCGCAACTCGGTTACGTTATTTTATTAATGTTCATTATTTTCTACATCTACGCCGCCATTGGTAGCTTTATGTTTGCGCAAATAAACCCTGTTTTATGGGGGGATATTGCCATATCGATGTTGACGCTATTTAGAGTGATGACTTTTGAGGATTGGACGGATATTCAATATGAAACCATGGATGTTTATCCGATGTCTTGGATATTCTATCTGTCGTTTATTTTCTTCACTGCCTTTGCATTTTTAAATATGGTCATTGGTATTGTAGTTAACGTTATGGAAGAAGAGCACGCGCTTGAGCGTAGCTCAAAAGAGCCTTCGATGACTGAATTACAAGAAGAAATACGTGAGTTAAAAGCCTTAATTAATGAAAAGCTTAAGTAATTTAGTGATTATGCGCACTGGCTTACCTTTAGCACTAACAGGTGAGATATTTGCTTTATGATTGTGAGATGTGTCATTTTGGTTATGGCAGATATAGGCTTTATATCGATTTCAACATAAAGACGAGCAATCGGATACTAACCATTTAACTTAGACCCGTACTACTTGAGAATGCTGGTTTCAGACCTCGAGTAGGGAGCTAGTTCAACCAGCGGCGTTATAAGCTATATCATTAAAAATAATTTAATCACGTCTCTTATCTCTTGTTCTTGGCACGCTTCTCGACTTGCTAAAATAGAGAATTTCTAAGTGATTTGGGGTTACCATCAGTTTGATTGGATATTCAATAAAATTCTTAAATTCTTAAATTCTAAAACAGCTTCAGGAGCGTAATAATACCAATTGCATTAAATATTTGCCCACTTGTACTTGTTAAAATTAACTAAAATGGCGTTGCTCTCAATCCTAATAGCCAGCTATTAGTCAATCGAGCGCCTTGTTTTAGCTGATTTTCTCTACGCACAACAAGATCACTTACTTAATGCAATTGGTATAACGATTTGGATTCCACAAAATATAGATTCAAATACTCATGGAACTCTCTCATACTTTGATCCGAATAATTAGCTCTTTTTGGGCATCTGAATAGTTCCGTCTAAAGCTCATCGGTAAACATCAACTCTACCATGTCTTCAAAATCCAAAAAGGGATTTTGGTTATGATGATAGAGCCTAGATTGCAACTTGGTTTTTAACGATTTAACCGTTTTACAGTCAGCAATGAACTCGGCGATCTCAAGGCATTCATGATGTAAATTATCGGCGTGCTCTGTCATATGCTGCTTAATAAGTGTTTTATTACGCGCTTTAAATTTCCGCCAAACGAGGGTTGGCATATCGTCGCTGCGTTGCAAGTCGCGATATTGTTGGTTGAGTGTACTAATTTTTTGCTCAAGCAGTGGCTTTAAATTGTCGACTGTTTGCTGATCAAATATAGGGTCATCGTCAAAATGAGCGAGATACAACTGGAGAATAGAAAAACCATCTTTGTCACGACGCGCCTGTGATAACTCTTGCATTAGTCGTTGCTTTTCGTCTTTCTTAGTAGCGTCAGTCTCTTTATCTGGGTGTAAAACCGACGCTAGGCGTTTATACATTTTATTGAGCTGACTGCCTTTAAACAGTTTATCGAGGTGTCGACTGCGCGAATCTTCGTGTGAAGCCCCGTCGTTACTTTGTTGATAATGTTGGTAAAATTCCTCGAAAAAATCATCGTCCATCATTTCCTCATCATCAATTTCATATTCATCCTCTTGCTGTTCGTGATGATGCTGCGCAAAAAGCCTGTCAATATGTTCGACCATTTTTTCTGGATTTAAGATGACGTCTTTGATCTGCTCATCAGTTAAATTGAGATCACCTTCAAACTCTATTTCAATACTTTCTCTTAACGCTGCAACTTCATCCGCCGAAATATTTTGCGCTAGAGTCTCTCGTTCAGAA
This sequence comes from Psychrobium sp. nBUS_13, assembly GCF_051201665.1. Lineage (GTDB taxonomy): Bacteria > Pseudomonadota > Gammaproteobacteria > Enterobacterales > Psychrobiaceae > Psychrobium. Next base: position 3,386,722 of record NZ_CP179210.1, read on the forward strand.
ACAAAGGCGCTATGCACTATATTATGTATATTCTCCACCAATGCTTTATCAGCAAACGGGTGAGAACTCAAGTATCTTAAATCGTCATCAATCCATTGTTGTAACTCTTCTCGCTCGATACCACTGAGGGACTTTCTCGGTAGAAAACTCACCAAATGAGCTATTTTCTCCCCCAACTTTTGACACTGACGTTGTTCAAATTCCAGCGCCAATTCTTCAAACTGTTTAAAGTTTGAGGCGATTTTAGCTGTAAAATTAGCGTTGCGTTTTTGATGTTTTTCGATACGTTGCCACAGATTATGCAAGTCATTGTCTTGTTGTTTATTCGTGGTTTTTTGACTGATTTTTTTTAAAGAAGAATGAAACATTACAGCACTTAAGGTTAATGAAGTGAGGTGAGAAGAGTAATACAAACCATGCACCAATTAAAGTCAATTACCCAATAATTCACGCTAAATGTGTTCTATATCTTCTCGTTTTATAAGTTTAACACTAGATAATAATAGTAATTTTGCGTGAAGTAATGACATGCATCAATCAGCCAAGCGTTTGCAAATTATAAGATCCGAGAAATACAGTCAATAGTTACAAACTTGAACATATCTATTAATTTTTCTTAATTTTTGTGGGTGATGAGATGGACGCTCCACAATACGGCGTCAATGCGCCAAACTAGATTTGAGCGGCGTTTTTCAAGGTAGTTGTCGCCTAAATTGTTAAGCAGCTTGCTTATATTGTTCTGGATTTAGCTCCACAACACCAATTGGCTGCCAGTTTCTTTCATTTTTTGACCACCGCTCTGGATGTTCATTTCTCTTTTGCTGATACAGTGCTTTTCGCTTTGCTAATATCTCAGTATCAAGCCCTTCATGCCGTTGATTTGGTGTTAAAAACCTAATTCGGCTATGACGATGTTCGTTGTTGTACCAGTCCGTAAAGCTTTTAACCCACTCCCGCGCTTTTTCTAGAGACTCAAAGCCTTCACTTGGCTAGCGCGGATGGTACTTAACCGTTCTAAATAATGACTCTGAATAGGGATTGTCATTACTTACCCTAGGCCGACTGCGAGAAGTTACAACGCCTATATAGTGGTCAAGTTTTTTTGGAGAGTTATTAAGCCGCTTTTTTCAAGTTATACCAATTGCATTAAGTAAGTGATCTTGTTGTGCGTAGAGAAAATCAGATAAAACAAGGCGCTCGATTGACTAATAGCTGGCGATTAGGATTGAGAGCAACGCCATTTTAGTTAATTTTAACAAGTACAAGTGGGCAAATATTTAATGCAATTAATGGTATTAGCAGGTGCTTTAGCGACTCACATTACGTTGCAACTACTCAGTATCATCTATTTGATACCGGGGATGATTCTTTGCTCTGTTGCCGTACTCAAAGGCAATAACTCCAACCTTTGGTTCAAAAAGATACTCACCATTTATGCTTGGCTGCTAATATTGAGTTTACCTATTTTAACCATTTTAGGCTTCTACCTAATGTGGCTAAAACGCAAAATACTAACAACTTAGTTATTGTCGTTCGATTGTTGCAGCTCCCACAGAGCAGCGTACTCACAGGCTACAGATAATAACTGTTGGTGTGTTCCCTGCTCTGCGATAACACCATCCTTCATGACAATTATATTGTCTGCATCAACAATCGTAGACAGACGATGCGCTATTACCAAACTTGTATTATTAGCGGTGACTTCATTAATCGCCGCCATAATTTGTTGCTCGCTATAGCTATCAAGCGATGAGGTAGCTTCATCAAATACCAACACCTGTGGATTCTTTAAAATAGTACGGGCAATGGCTACTCGCTGTTTTTCACCACCAGAGAGTTTTAAGCCGCGCTCCCCCACCGTTGTTTGTTCTTTATCAGGTAAACTATTAATAAAGTCAGTTAAATGGGCGAGTTTGATGGCGTGAGCAACTTCATCATCAGTAGCATTTGGTCTGCCGTAGCGAATATTTTCAATCAATGTTGTATTAAATAACACGGTGTCTTGGGGAACGATACCAATCGCTTGGCGCAATGAGTCCTGAGTGACTTGCTTAATATCTTGCTCATCAAGACTAATGACACCGTCATTAACTTCATAGAATCGATAGAGTAATTTCACCAAGGTAGATTTACCACTGCCGCTTGCACCAACCACCGCTACTTTTTGTCCTCGTTCGATGTTAAAGCTAATGCCTTTGATAATTGGGCGATCGTCATGATAGGAAAAATGAACATCGTTAAATTGCACAGTGCCTTTGGTAATATTAAGAGATTGGGCATTTGATACATCAACAATCAATGGCTTTTTATCGAGTAGGCCAAACATTTGTTCTATGTTGGCAAGAGAGCCTTTAATTTCTCGATAAACAAACCCTAAAAAATTCAGCGGCATAAAAATCTGCATCGTGAACGCATTAATTAATACGAAGTCACCAATGGTCATTTTTCCTTGGCTCACTTGATAAGCGGCCATGCCCATCATTGATGTCATGGCAATGGCAATAATAAACGCTTGGCCGCCGTTGAGTGCAAATAGCGATAACCGATTTTTACGCCTTGCCTGCTCCCAAACGGCGAGTTGCTCGTCATAGGCATCGGCTTCATATTTTTCGTTACCAAAATACTTCACGGTTTCGTAATTAATAAGACTATCAATAGCGCGGGTATTAGATGTTGAGTCCGCCGCATTGGCTTCTCGAATGAATTTAGTGCGCCAATGGGTGGCTTTAACGGAGTAACTGACATAGCTAACAACTGCGATGGCGATGATTAATGCAAAACTGTAGCCATAATTAATAAGTAATATGCCAATCACAAAGCACAGTTCAATCATAATAGGCACTATGTTGAATACCATAAAACGCATGACAAAGCTTATGCCGGTAATGCCACGTTCCATATCACGAGCAACGCCGCCAGTTTGGCGATTAAGATGATAGTTTAAATCTAGGCTGTGTAAATGATTAAACACTTCTAATCCAATACGGCGCATAGCACGCTCGGTGACTCGGCCAAATAATGTATCTCTGAGTTCACCGAACAACACGGAGCCAAGTCGCAAGGCACCATAGGCCAATACTAACGCAATAGGTGCCGCTAGCATTTGCTGCGCGTTATCAAGATCATCAACAATGTACTTAAGCACAAAAGGCAAATACACAGTAGCGACTTTTGCCATCACCAAACACAATACGGCCATCAAAACACGCCATTTATATTCCGATAAATAAGGAGCAATACTTTTAAATACCGCCCAATTTATCGTATCTGGCACGTCAACTTGCTTCATCGAACGCATGAAATGCTTCCATTGTTGAAAAACAATTAGTTTACGCAGCTACTACTGCACTGTCAGTACGATTTTTAAGCACTGTTCAAATATATTCACACTCTTTAACAAAAAGTCTACAAAACAGTTAGTCAAAGGTGAGACATTCGGGAAAAAGCTTGATAGCATCGAGACAGAAAAATTGGCACTAATAAGCCAATATAAGAAGAAAAGGTTTAAGTATGAACGATAATAGAGAGCAATTTGGATCTCGACTTGGATTTATTTTAGCCGCTGCTGGCAGTGCAGTTGGCATTGGTAATTTAGTTGGATTTCCCGTTAACGCAGCCAAAAACGGCGGTGGTGCATTTTTAGTCATGTACGCCATCTTTGTCGTTGCTTTATGTCTACCAGTCATGATGGCAGAATTAGCCATGGGACGAAGCAATCAAAAAGGCCCTGTAGGTGCATTCACAGGTCTCTCATCGTCAGATAGTAAATGGCGTTTTGCCGGTATTCTGGGCGTATTAACGCCGTTTATGATTGGTATTTTCTATACCGTGATTAGTGTTTGGATCCTTGGCTATCTATTTATGGCCGCCACTGGCGATCTTGCGCATCTAGCAGCCGATGGCACCTTTGGTAGCTTTGTCAGTAGTTACTATATTTTTGCAGCAATGATTGGCGTTGTAGCCATTATTTACTTTATCTTAAAAATGGGCGTGCAAGACGGTATTGAGAAAGTATCGAAAATTCTAATGCCAGCATTATTCTTTATGTTAGTTGGCTTAGTAATTTTTGTATTAACACTCGATAATGCAGCCGCTGGTGTAGAGTTCTATGTCATTCCTGATTTTTCAAAAATCACCGCGTCAGTAATTAATGGTGCGTTATCGCAAGCCTTTTTCTCGTTGTCATTGGGTATGGGTATTTTAATTACCTATGGCTCATATTTAAGCCGTAAAACTAACATCGTAAGTTCGGCTAAGATGGTTGCAGTGGCTGATACATCAGTGGCATTCATCGCTGGTTTAATGGTAATGCCTGCAATTTTCTCATTTAATCCATCAGTTAACCCTGGTGAGTTAAGTGATTCTTCTGTTGGTTTGATTTTTGTTTTATTACCTAAAATCTTCCTAGCACTGCAAACATCAATCGGCTTTATTGGCGCGAGTATTGTTGCAACCCTGTTCTTCTTATTAGTATTCTTTGCAGCAATTACCTCACTGGTTTCAATTATTGAAGTCCCTGTTGCTTACCTGATGGATGAGAAGAAACAGACGCGTAAGAAGGCATTATCAACCATAGGTATCTTTGGTGGTGTATTAACTATTCTTGCAAGCTTGTCGCTAGGTATGGTTGGTTTCTTAACCGAGATGGTGACTTATGGCAGCGGCGTGAAATCGTTCTTCGATATCATTATCGATATTTTCTACGATACAATCTTGCCACTCAATGGCTTATTAGTGTGTTTATTTGTGAGCTATCGCTGGAAGAAACACAATCTTAATAAAGAGTTAAGTGTTGGCGATGACAGCTTTGAAGGTTCATTGATGCAAAAGTACGTTAACTTTTCATTAGGTACCTTCATTCCAGTTATCTTATTGGTAATTTTCTTAAATACCGTTGCTGATAAGTTTTTCGCTCATTCGTTGTTTGGTTTTTAAACTTCTAACGATAACAATGAATAAAAAGGTTGCTGCGGCAACCTTTTTTGTTGGTACAAACAATGTGTATGTAATTTAAGTGATAATTAGACGCTACTAGCCCGGACATAGAAAAATTTTACAGAAGCGATGTGGTTACCATGGTGAGCAGATATCAGTTTATCAACTCTAATGTTATGGCCAAAACCATCGTTTTCAATGACAGAACAGCTTGGAGAAATCAGCTGGACCATGGCTAACGGTTAAAGGTGTAAATTGATATTAACAAAGAGTAGAAAAGGTTTTCATTATGAATAATTTAAATGCCGACTTCCTTTCATCAAACGATCCAATGTAGCTTGCGATTTTTTTATATTAATGAGATCGATAGATTCAATCATTTCGCACTCATCAATAACCATTTCATTGATCGAGCTTGGATAATGGCGACAGTCTTCTGGCCTGTTCAAGTAAATACTGCAAGTATATTTAATTGAATCTGACGCTTTACTTTTTGGCTCGACACCTAAGAAAGGACAACGCGTCAATTGCTCTTTGGTGTCAGGGTCAAACCAAATTTCGTCATCCTTTACATATGCATAGATTTCTGGATTAAATATTTCCCATAGTGCTATTTCATCAGCAGTCGCCGACAACGCACCATCGCCATATTTTATGCAACATTTCCCGCATTGGTTACAGTCTTTCATCACACACCATTAGTCATTCCGCTGTTATGAAGAATAATATCATTGGTAAGTACAACAATAATACTGACAAAATGAGTTTATCTTCCTGATGTAATATTAAAAATTTATGACAATCGAAATAAGCGCTATGCGCCAATTCGTAACTCAATTATTATAAACGGCTGTTGATATTTGGCTTCATATTATATTCAATCGACAACCTTCAAAAAACCTTAACACACTTAAAAAAGATAGTTCAGTTATGTTTGACGTTATAAAACAGTTTTTCATTTTAGGCCTCATGAGTTTTGGCGGCCCAGCTGCTCACATTGGCTATTTTCATAAACAATTCGTTGGTCAGTTAAAGTGGCTCTCTGAAGAAGAATTTGCGAGCATTGTTGCCATTAGTCACTTATTACCAGGACCTGGTTCGAGTCAGGTCGGTTTTGCAATAGGTTACCATCGAGCAGGCTGGCTTGGTGGATTAAGTGCCTTCATCGGCTTTACGTTACCATCGTTCGCGCTGATGATTGCCTTTGCTTATTTTGGCAATATTTTTCACGACAATTCGGTTTTGGAAAATATTATTCATGGCTTAAAACTACTAGCTGTTGTCGTCGTTGCAGATGCTGTCTTTGGCATGTTCAGTAATTTTTGTAAAAACAAGCTCACGCAAGCCTTATGTATTCTAACCGCTATTTCTATTTTGCTATTCCAATCAATAGCTGTTCAGATGATGGCCATTATTATTGCTGGCGCTCTGGGTTATAAATTCTTATCAACATCTAATGACTCAAATCAACGTAGTACGCCACTGAGTCTTAACAAACCAATATTCGTAATATCCATCATCTTGTTTGGTGCAAGTTTTATTGCATATGAACATGATGTGTTAAGTGTCTTTTTCAGCTACTTTCAAGCAGGAAGCTTAGTTTATGGTGGTGGCCATGTTGTTTTGCCCTTATTACAAAACATTACCAGCGACACCTTAAGTCATGACACCTTTTTAACAGGTTATGCCCTAGCACAAGGCGTACCGGGTCCCATGTTTACACTAGCTACTTTTCTTGGCTATAACTCGCATACTGGCGCACCACTACTTGGCGCAACCCTAGCAACCATCGGAATATTTTTACCGGGGTTCTTATTATTAACTTGCTTTAAATCTAGTTGGAGTGCAGTATCGAGTAATCCAACATTAAAAGGAATTACCGCTGGTATTAATGCTAGCGTTGTTGGGCTATTAATCGCGGCGCTATACCAACCTATTTTTACCAGCGCTGTCATTAATGTTTCAGATTTTGTCGTCGTATTAATTGGATTACTCGCCCTTAAATCACAAAAGCTATCTATCTTAAGACTCATTTTTGTGGTGTTGTTATGCAACTTTTTGCTAATGCAATTTACTTTTTAAGTACTCTATAACCTGTTATTATCGTTGCACTCGCCACACCATGTGGCTGGGTGCAATAATCCTAGATTCAGCATTAGGCGGGAAATAAGAGTGTAGCTATCTGATTTGATTAGCGTAATGAAAAAATGCGGTGTCACCTTATTGGTAACGAGTCATTTTTTCATATAGCAAGGCGAATCAAGGAGCTGCGCTATGATTCCTGTTTCGACTGCTGAATCTAGGATAATAATTTGAAGTGAGTACTTTCCATGACTACCACCATTGAATACACTGCCAAGGCGCTAAAAGAACTTGGACATCCAATTCGACTAACCATTTTTAAACGCTTGGTAAAATCGGGCATTCAAGGATTAGCAGTAGGACAACTTCAAAAAGAACTTCAAATTCCCAACTCGACGCTATCTCATCATATATCGAGCCTCGCTTCGGCGTCACTCATTCGTCAGCGCCGTGAAGGAACCACACTTTATTGTGTCGTTGAATACGATCGTTTTATGCAAGTGATCAGTTTTTTGCAGGATGAATGTTGTATCGAATCACCCTCTCAAATTAGCTAAGATCAATAGCTTATACCCATAGTCGTTGGATATGTTGGAATTTATAGCAAGGATAAGAATTAAGCTGCAAGGCGCGTAAATGAGTAATAGCTTGCTATTGCGATTGAACGCAACGCAGCAGATTGTATTTTTAGACCGCCTATAAAACCTACATTTTCATTGATTATGGGTATAATACCAATTGCATTAAATATTTGCCCACTTGTACTTGTTAAAATTAACTAAAATGGCGTTGCTCTCAATCCTAATAGCCAGCTATTAGTCAATCGAGCGCCTTGTTTTAGCTGATTTTCTCTACGCACAACAAGATCACTTACTTAATGCAATGGTATTAGTGATTATTTACTTTTAGCACATCATTTTATTGTGTGTTGGGCTTACTTAAGTTTATAAACCACATTAATAGTTTTACGTAGCTCAATAGTCTCTGGCGCAAACATGTTGTAGTTCCCGCCGCGATCAGACATTTTCATTGCTTCAAATCGCCCCATGTTTTCTTGGCGCAAGCCAAAACGTGCAAAAAATTCATTAAAGCTACTATCTTGCGTTGCCGCAAACACACTGCCTAGTTCAGTATCTAATCCTTCTGCTAAATCTTGTGCTTTTTGTTTAGCGTCTTTACCTGCTTTCTTCACAAGAGCCTGTGTTAACGATTGACGGTTAGATACATCAAAATTGATAGTGACATTATTGACGTTTTTCATCGCAATTAATTTATCCATCACCAATGAATAATGCTCAATATTGCGCAATGTCACTTCAAAACGCTGATTAACTTCATAGCCTGAAATCTTACCTTGCCCATAGCCATTGGTACGTTCACGTTGAATCTGCTTATTGAGGTTAAACGATTTGATGTCGGTCTTTTTAACATCCAATTCATTGAGTAGTTTGACTATTTCGCGACCACGCAAGCCAACAGTAAATAATGCTTGCTCAGGATCTTTATCAAATGCCATTAAATTTAAATGAATAGTTGCCATATCAGGTGCAACCTTGGTTTTTGCTTCCCCAGTCACTAAGACAAATGGAAAATCGGGCAAGTTACTCGCTTGTGCATTTGGCGTCACAAAAATTAACGACGATATAATCATGGCCGTAGCAGTTAAAAATTTAATCATTAGATACCTTATTAATTAGAAGGATAAAGTTTCACGGACTATAGAGTCTTGAAACTGAACAAGAACTTTATATACCGAGTATAAACTCTAACGGTTTTTCATTAGCAACACTACCAAGATTACATTTAGCAACAATTACTCAGTAGCGCAATGATTGCAATTATCACTGTTGACTCATATAGTAGATTCCAGCATAAGAATTGCCTATAAATTGAGCGCCCAATAAAAATAATAGCAGGGACAGTTATGAGTAATCGATTTCAAGATATTGTCAGTCAGTGGCACCAACAAAAAGACGATGTTGATTGGGTACTATACCCATGCTACTTGAAAATGCGAGTTTCAGAGCTCGGGTAGGACGCTAGTACAAGGCATGATTCTTAATTAATGGTTATTCCCTGATTATGAATCATAACGCCGTAATAGCTTTCTACCCGAACTCCCGCAGGGCAAGGCGATAAGCGACCAAATCCGTCGTTATAAAATATGGGTGGGGAATGACCACACCACCGATTTTATGCCTTGTCTTTGGCACGCTTCTCGATTTGCTGAATTCACGCATTTCCAAGTGGCATGGGTATAGCAACCATCGTTCAAACGAAAGGATCCTCATACCGCAAAGCCGGCGCGCACATGATGATCAATAGCCTTGGTCAGAGCTTTGGTATGCTGTCTGGTGGATGCCTTGAAGCTGACTTAAAACGCCAAGCTCGCAAGTGTTGGACCACCAATCAATCACAAGTTGTTTGTTATGACATGAGTGATGAAAGTGATATTGCGTGGCAGCTTGGTATTGGCTCTGGCGGCATGGTGCGCGTATTTATTCAGCCGATAAATCAAGCCAATGATTACCATCAACTACACCTTATTCATCAGGCATTTATTGATAACCAATCGATAGACTATCAGCTCATTGTTAACGACGTTGATGCGATTAATCAGTGCGTATTCACCGCAACAAATCTTGAGAAATCGAGTTCATTTGATGAAACAACGCAATGCTTCACAAGCCATTTAAAAAGTAAGCCAAATATTGTAATTTTTGGTGGTGGTATTGATACTTTGCCATTGGTTTCATTAATGAAAACAATGGCATGGAATATCACGTTAATTGATGCGCGTAGTAACTATGCACGGCCATCAGTATTTAAAAGCGCCGATACGATTATTAATCAGTCATATCAATCGCTTACGAAACATCCCGCGTTGATTAATTGTAACGCAATTGTCATTATGCATCACAATATTGAATACGATGCACAAGCGATAAAATTAGCCCAATCTAGTCCTGCATCCTATGTTGGGTTATTAGGTCCAACTCATCGAACAATACGGGTTTTCGAACAAACGTGTTTGGATAACATTTCATTGCGGTGCCCATTAACTAATCCTATTGGTTTAGCACTGGGCGGCGATTTACCAGAGACGATTGCCCTCTCCATTGTCAGCGAAATTCAAGCGCACTTATCGCAAGCTTCTGCGACACCATTAAGCACATTTGAGTATTGTGTCAATGAGGTCAATCATGCCTCTTAACGCCATCATTTTAGCAGCAGGAAAAAGCACTCGCTTTAACGGTATCAAACAACTAGCTAATCTCAACGGCGACAGTCTTGTTAACCATACGATTAGCCAAGTTGATTGCCCGACAATCAACCACGTCTACATTACACTTGGCGCACATAGTTGCCGCGTAATGTCGCAACTGCACGAACATGTCAGCCCTATCATCAGTCAAAACTGGGAGCTGGGAATGGGACATAGCTTGGCAGATTCCGTGAATGAATTATCACAATCAAGCGGGCGTTTGTTGGTGTGCCTAGCCGATCAAGTAGCCGTATTACCAAATCATTATCGGCAGCTTACAGAGCTAAGTCGTCAACACCCTGATGCCATTATTGCATCTTGTGTCAACGATCGCGCCTGTGTACCTGCGATCTTTCCAAGACGTTTCTTTACACCTTTATCCCAACTTCAAGGGGATCAAGGTGCCAAAGAAATTCTAAAACAACACGCTGCTGACGTGGTAACCGTAAATTGCCCTTGTGCTCAGCAAGATATTGATACCAATGAAGATCTCTTTATGTATCAGCAAGATAAACTTTAACCAATTTCTGATAAAGAAAGGTAAATCTATGATAACGCTTAATATAAATAATAACGACGTAGCTATCGATGCCCCACCAGAAATGCCTTTGTTGTACGCCCTGCGCGATATAGCACAAATGACTGGCACTAAATTTGGCTGTGGCCAAGGTTTATGTGGTGCCTGCACCGTTCATCTAAATGGTCAACCTATTCGTTCTTGTGTTACGCCAATCGCAGCAATTGGTAACCAAAAAGTCACAACGATTGAAGGACTAGCTGACACAACACAACATCATGTTCAAATCGCGTGGCGCGAATATAAAGTACCACAGTGTGGTTATTGCCAAAGTGGTCAGCAAATGAGTGCAGCTGCGTTACTAGCACAAAATAATTCACCAAGTGACGAGCAAATCGATCAACATATGCAGGGTAATATTTGCCGCTGTGGTACTTATAAACGAATCAAAGCCGCTATCAAACAAGCGGGTAACGCGATTGCTCAAGAGGCGACAATCCAAGGAGCCCAATCATGAATTCAACCATCGAGCTCCATAGCGATGACAATGTCGAAAATGTAAGTCGCCGCCGCTTTATTCAAGGACTAGGGTTAGGCTCGAGTGCATTTGTGCTTGGCGTTGCCATTCCACTCTCGTCAAATGCAGCGTCAACGGCAACATCAGTAAAAGATGGCCAGTTGCCACTCAATTTCTTTGTTAGTTTAGATAAATCAGGCGCCATCACTATTGTTTGTCATCGCAGTGAGATGGGACAAGGGATCCGTACTTCGGTGCCACAAATAATTGCCGATGAGATGTGTGCAGATTGGAACGACGTAACAGTGGTTCAAGCCCCTGCTGATCGTGAAAAATACGGTTCACAAGGCACAGCGGGTTCAGCGTCGATTCGCAGTCATTTTAAAACTATCCGAACAATTGGTGCCACTGCACGCCACATACTTGAACAAGCCGCAGCTAACGTGTGGTCTGTCGATAAATCAGTCGTTAATGCCGACAACGGATTTGTTATTAACACGACTAACGGCAAAAAATTAAGCTTTGGTGAACTAGCGAGTATTGCTGCAAAAATACCAGCACCTGAAAAAGTGAATTTAAAATCAGTTAGTGATTTTTCACTCATTGGCCGAGATGTAAAACTCAGTGTTCTTGACAATATTGTTGCTGGTAAGGCGATATACGCTCAAGATATTCAACTTCCTAATATGTTGATTGCTAGCATTACGCGCCCACCTGTTGTTGGCGCAACAATCAAATCACTTGATGACAAAGTATCGCGTAAAGTCGCAGGGGTAGTTGATGTTATTCGATTAAAGCCACGTAGTTTCCCTGTTAACGTTAATCCATTAGGCGGCGTTGCTATTGTTGCAACAAATACTTGGGCAGCGCTTGAAGGACGTAAAAAACTGATCATTGAATGGGATCGCGGTGTTAAGGGTAATCACAACAGTGAAACCTTTAAAAAAGAGCTTGCCAATGCCGTAAAAAATCAAGGAAATATCATTCGTCAGCGCGGGGATGTTTATCAACATGCCTATGATGAAAATGCACTAGAAGCCACTTATACCGTCCCCCATTTGCATCATGCATCAATGGAAACACCAGCAGCAACCGCAGTAGTTGATGGTGACAAATGTGAAATTTGGGCAGGCACGCAAAACCCGCAATAGGCGCAAGGACAAGCGGCAGGCGAACTTGGTTTACCGCCAGAAAAAACCAGTAATGTGACCCTCAATGTCACACTGATGGGCGGTGCATTCGGCCGTAAATCCAAAGGCGATTTCGTGGTAGAAGCTGTTGAATTGGCAAAAGCTACCAAGCGCCCCGTAAAAGTAGTGTGGAGCCGTGAAGATGATATAAAACATGGCTTTTATCACTCCATCGCCGCTAATTATCACAAGGCACAAATCAACAAAGACAAATCCATCGATTTTTGGATTGGCCGCAACGCTTATCCGCCGATAGGCTGGTTGTTCAATGATAAAACCAAAACACCAAGCGATAGCCAGTTATCGTTAGGTTTTGCAGATTTGCCCTTTAATATTGATAACTTAAGCTGTGAAAACCACGAAGTAGAATCATACGTTAGACCCGGTTGGCTTCGTTCTGTTGCCTGTATTAATAACGGGTTTGCATTAGGTTCTTTTGTGGACGAGTTAGCTGACAAGGCCAAAATCCCAACGCGCCAGATGTGGCTGAACTTATTAGGTAAAGACAACTTTATCGATCCTCGCGAAGATGGCTTTGATAAATGGTCTAACTACGGCATGGTCGACCAAAAAGATCACCGCATCAGTACCAAACGTATTAAAGATCTTATTAAACTACTCAGTGATAAAGCTAACATTGATGAAGAACTACCGAGTAATGAAGGTTGAGGAATAAGCTTCTTACGCAGTTTTGGTAGTTATGTCGCTGCCGCCTCTAAGGTTCGAGTTGCTAACGACAAAGTCACCGTACTTGAAATGCATACTGCGGTAGATTGCGGCATTGTTGTCACGCCAGATCGCGTTAAAGCGCAAATGGAAGGCGCTATGGTTATGGGATTAACGATTGCCTTAATGGGGGAGATTACGACAGAAAACGGCGAAATCATGCAATCAAACTTCCATGATTATCCAGTTGCGCCGATGCAACAAATTCCACCGATGTTTGTACATCTTGTCGAATCAGACCTAGCACTGGGCGGCATTGGCGAGCCTGGGCTTCCTCCTGTGCCACCAAGTATTACCAATGCAATATTTAAGGCCAGTGGTAAACGAATTCGTGATTTACCCGTCAATAAAGTCTTTAATGTGTAATTGAAACACGAATGGCGTATAACATCATGGTTATACGCCATCTATAGGTATATAATCCGCCCAATTCAACTTTTAAAGACCCTATTATGAGCATTCAAGACATCGAAGTATCGAACAACATTCGTAAGAAAATTATCACAGCACTGAGAGACGACAGCGTTTTCATCATCGAAGAAAATGGTGATTTAATTGTTAGTGTTGAAGCATATGGCATGTTTGCTGAGCGTATTAAGCGCTCACCTTTAATTGAAATTCTGGGTGATGATGTTCTTGATTTCTCTGTTGAATACTTTGTATTTAACTAATCGAGAATAATGCACTAATCAATGGCGACGACATCATAATGATGAATGTTGTCGCCAATGGTTAACACTACCTCGTCATCGACCATTTTTCCCAATAGTTGAGCACCTAATGGTGACTGAGGCGTAATCACTAACACTTCAATCTCGTTCCATTGCACCTTTATTCCACCAGCACTTGGACCGATGAGTACGTGTCGCACCCCCTCTCTCGATTCTAAACTGACAATACTGCCCAAGGTAATTTCATCAATCAATTGTCGATTTTGATACAACTCATTAAACAAAGCATTATCTTCAATGCATTGTGCCATTCTCTCTTGCTGACCATGAGCCAAGTAAGAGGCCTCTAACCCACGGGTATCATATTTATTTTCAGCAACGGCTTCTTTATCGGTTGCCGCTTCATGCGCACGATCAGCGCTGTCTTTTGCAACACTAATTAGACGCGTTAACTCAATAAAGAGCTCCTGCCATATGGCTCGCGCATCAATGGTCATAATCACACACACTCGGCAATGATTGCTGACCTAATAAAGAACGGACATTAAACGGCTGCTGTGAATTGTTAGCATCAAATACTATCTGCGCCGCGTCACTAATGAGAAAATCCCCTAACCCATTTAAACGCCAGAAATTAGGAATCGATTTATCCATTTGGTGAAAACAATAGGCACTGGTATCGCCATGAATAACTAAAACAGGTTTATCGGTTTGCGCCGCTTTATCAGCAAGATGCTGGCGAATTTTATAATAACCGTCGCACTTATCAGGATTATCATCAGTGCATGCTACTGGGTATTTTTGGGTGTCAGGTTGATAAATGTCCGCTTGAAACGTGATGACATAGCCAGTGCTTGACGAATCCTTCGCAAATAAACTATCAAGCCACGCGATATCATGAGCCTCACGTCGCTTGGCTTCATCCCATATTTTCTGCTTGTCACCGACTTTAATATCATCACGCCCAAAATTGGTACCAGGCACGTTAATAGTCGCAAAATATAAGCCACCAATTTGCCATCGTGCGTTTTCAATATATTCATTTTGACGAGTCAAGTTAGGCAGTTTAGTCGTCAGTTTTTCGCCATCTTTACTAAAGAAGGTGTCACGCAGAAACGCTAGGCGCTCTAGTTCAAAAAAGCGCGGCGACATGCTTGCTCTATCACAGTCAGTCCAGTCATTGTCACCCGGTGTAAATACCGCCCGCTCAGGCCATAGGTTATATAATTGCTCACGACGTTCAATCAGCAACTCATCCGTACAGGCCGTACCGCCAGATTTTATATCACCAAAATGAACAACAACTTCAGGATCAAAGGCGTTAACTGCTTTTACAATCGAACCATTAGGCGCTGTTAACATCTCATTTTCGTCCGCTTTATATGGCATATCGCCAACAGCGACAAATGCGACTTGTTCGGCAACGACATCAAGCTTTTCTAATGGCGTTTTCTGCTCACTGGTACAGGCAAATAGTCCAACAAAGGCAACGCCTGCAGCTAAACCAATAACAACCCTTTTCATGACTTTATCCTTAGATTTTTTAAAGCGCCTAACATACATCAATAAATACAATATCGCTTGCTTTCTTATTTAAGATCCTTAATTTAGTTTTCAAAACCGTCCTAAAGTTTGATCTCAAATAGGATTTCAAACATGATTTTATTATATCGTCTTGAATCTTTGAATTTTATTCATCTGGAAACTTTTTGGGATCACTATGCTAACTTTGGCTCGAAAAATACAATTAGCGCTTGCCGTTATCGGCCTATCATTACTGATGACAACAGTGCTTTATTTTTATAATGACGAGAAAAACATGGCGCAAGACTATGTTGCCATCAATCTCGAAAGTATTGCTCAAAATTATTTTGATTCCGTCAATACCATGATGCTCACAGGCACCATGGCAAATCGAAAAATTTTCCAAGAAAAGATTGTTTCACACCAAGATATTGTCGAAGCGAAGATTATTCGCAGTGGCATAGTCAATAAGCTCTACGGCAATGGTTTTAGTGATCAAGTCGCCACCGATGACTTTGAACGCTCTGGCCTTGCAGGTAAACAAGACACCCAAATTATTACTCGTAATGGCAAACGAATCATGCAATTTATTATGCCAATGCGTGCCAGCAAAGATTACCGTGGTACAGATTGTTTAGGTTGTCACCAAGCCAAAGACGGTGACATCTTAGGCGCTGTTAAAGTCAGTTACGACTTATCGCAAAGTGATAGTAATATTCAATCATCCATCATTAAAGCGGGATTACTTCAGCTATTTGTAACACTAATTAGCTTCGGTATATTGGCCCTTATTCTTTATAAACTTATCTTTATGCGTATCAATCGCCTAAAAGGTCACTTAAATAATATCGAACGTGATTTGGATTTAAGTACTGAACTTAAAATTCATCACAACGATGAGTTAAGCGATTTAAGCCGCGCTATCAACTCATTAACGAGCAAGTTTAGAGAGAGCCTACTTAATGTCTCACAAGCGACCCAAGAGCTAACCAATGCAGCGAAAGACGTCAACGATATTTCAATGCTGACGAAAGAAGCGGTACTCACCCAAAAAACGGCTACCGAATCTGTCGCTGCGGCCATTAACGAGTTAGATGCGTCAGCCAAAGAAGTTGAAAACCACACGCAGTTTGCAGCCAAAAAATCTATTGAAGCCAATGAAGGCGCAAGCAAAGGACTAATGATCGCACAGGATGCCCATCAAGGTATCAACACACTGCGCGATGAAGTTCAGGTCAACAGCAAGAAAATCGAAGAACTAGGCCTCAAAACAAGCGAAGTCGGCACTGTACTTGAAGTGATAACGCAAATTGCCGAGCAAACAAACCTGCTGGCACTGAATGCGGCCATAGAAGCAGCACGTGCTGGAGAGCAAGGACGTGGTTTCGCCGTCGTTGCTGATGAAGTTCGTAGCCTAGCAACACGTACTGGTGAATCTATTGTAGAAATTCAAGGCACCATCGACAGCCTACAACAAACAGCTGGTGAAGCCGTCGAATCAATGGTTAATGTGAGTTACGATGCCAATGAAAAAGCGGATAATGTCGCCAATGTCTCTAACTTATTAACTGATATCGCCGCACAAATTCGCGAACTCGATGAATTAAACGCTCAAATAAGTAGCGCCGCTCATCAACAAAACCTAGCGGCCGATGAAATCAACGAAAACGTTATCAACATTAGCGACGTTGCAGAAAAATCAGCAGAAGATGCCATTAAAGGCGAAGAGATTAGTTTGTCATTGCTCGAGCTTGCTAAAGGTCTATCTGATCAAGTGGCTAAATTTAAATTGTAAAACCCTTCTTTAATTCGTATTAGGCCTTTAAGCATGGCCTAATGCGCGTCTATAATGCTCGAATTAATCTCTAAAATAATCTTTACGGAATTCCAATGAGCAAACAAATTACTGACGAACAATCTCAAGAACTAATGGACGGCATTGCCCACTTATGTGGAGAAATGGAGTTAGAGCCAGAACAAATTCTTGATGGCATCGCGCGTTCATTAATGGGTGCGTGTAGTGCATTAGGCACATCTAACCTTACGGTATCTGTTGATGATTTTGGACAATGTGAAGTGAAATTACTTGAACAGGTCGTTGTTGAATAATTGCGATGACAACAGAGCATTTTAAAGGGCAATTCGAAGTAGAGTTAAAATATCGAATTGCATCACCTCAAGCATTCAAACGCGCTTTAAACAAAGTACCGCATGACATTCGTTTTGAAGATAATAGTGAAACCGATTGGTATTACGACACAGAGAATAATTGCTTACGTACCGATAGTAAGCACCAACTACTTAGAGATATCCAACCTGCCAATATTCAATTGTGGATTGTCAAAGGTCCTGGCGGTGATGATTGTGAAGCAAGCGATATTCTAGATTTAGGCGCGGCAAAAAACATGTTGTCGACGCTTGGCTATCAATTGACTCTTACCATGAGCAAAACCCGCAGTATTTATTTCGTGGGTGAATATCACATCACTTTTGACTATCTAGAAGGCCTAGGCTATTTTGCTGAGTTTGCGATAATGACCGATGATGAACCTGCATTGGATTACCATCGTCAACAGCTGGTATCGTTAGCTGATAAGTTTTCTCTTGGTAATAACGAACTTGAACATAGTTCATATCGCACCTTATTTGAAAG
The DNA here is from genome assembly GCF_051201665.1 of Psychrobium sp. nBUS_13. Lineage (GTDB taxonomy): Bacteria > Pseudomonadota > Gammaproteobacteria > Enterobacterales > Psychrobiaceae > Psychrobium. The sequence continues at coordinate 3,404,802 of NZ_CP179210.1, forward strand.
CGTAAACGAGTAAATACTCAATCGCTAATAAAATAATCCTTTAAATTCATCCCATATTCCCAATGATTCATTGGGAAAGAAATCAATTCCAAGCCACGATTTTAATAAATACAAAATCACAAAAATCACGCCAAAAATAATTATTCCTATCACAAATAATGTCATTAAAAACAATAATGCTGCGGTGAATCGTTCCGCCGGTGATAAGCTACGTTTATTGACCCCGCCAAGAAAGACAATATAGAAACTCCACGGTACAAATGGCAGTGCTAAGGTTGGCCTAAAATCAATTTTATGATTGTCCCAGTCTCTTGTACTAATCGCTTTTTGTAATGCTTTGCGTTGTTTATAACTGAAACTATTAGCGACTGCGGGATCCATTTTTCCTAGCAATTGTTTAACGTGGGCATGTCGTTGATTTGATTTATATGTCGTCATAGAGCCTCATTTACTGGTCTAATTCAATATAAAACTAAAGAATTAACTTAATTATATTTTTAGCACTTTACCACTCAATTAAGCATAGTCTTTGACAGATAAAAGATTATAATTAACTCAATGTTTATTGCTCGTTCAATCATTGTGCGAAGTTTTAAAAGCGCTCCTCAACTTTGACAATAAAAAATGCCAGTACACGGCATTAATTTTTACCTAGTATCGCTTGCCCATACTGCACAATTTCTTTAGAAATTTTCTTGTGGATTCCTTGCACTAACACCCAGCTATGCCAATACATTGTTAACGTTATTGATTTATCACTACACAAGTTAATCAACTCGCCACTGGCAATTTCATATTCAATTTGCAGCGTTGGCACTAAACAATAAGCAGCCCCCTGTTTAGCGAGTTCGACGAAAGCTTGAGACGAGCGAACACTATGACAATAGTAATCACGGGGCTGAATATTAAAATGTTGTTCAATAAACTTAACGTGCATATCATCGTTAGGATCATAACTGATCCCCGGTGCATAACGCAGGCTATCTTTAGTGATCCCATTAGGGAAATAGCGCTTAGCAAACTCTGGTGAACACACTAAAATAAAGGTGACATCACCTAGTTTAAAAGATTGATACCCCGGCAGTGCTTTTTCAATACAACTCACCGCGCCAGTCGCTTGCCCTGATCGCAAGGTTTCGATGGTTTGATATTCATTTTTAACAATCAAATCTAGCTCGACTAAATGACGTTTGAGTACAGGGGTAATAGCGCCGAGAAACCAAGTGGCAATAGAGTCTGCATTAACCGCAAGGGATACTTTAATCGGTTTAGTAGGTGAGTCAGGAGCTAGCTCTGGAATAAGCTCATTTTCAAGCTCTCGCACCATCTTAAAATGCACAACGAGCCGCTCTCCGGCACTAGTTGCAGTAATTGGGCTAGACCGAATAATCACAGGCTGGCCGATATTCTCTTCCAATAACTTAATCCGTTGTGACACAGCAGATTGAGTGATAAACAACTTAACAGCTGCTTTTTCAAAGCTTTGTAGATCAATAACGGCGGTAAGCGCCTCAAGCAATTTGTAGTCGAATTTCATCACGTACACTCATTAATAACCAAGCCAACCCATCATAAGTAAAATTAATGATATATCAAATTTATTAATTTTATTTAACAACCATTAGCGCGCAGAATAGCCACATATTTTAGTTAGCACAATTTATACCCGCTCAATATTGAGGAGCAACATAATGAGTTATTTAGTCGCCATGAAAGGATTTACCCTAGGTCTAAGCATGATCGTTCCAATCGGTGCTCAAAACGCCATGATCTTAAACCAAGGCATTAATCGTAATCATCATTTGTTAGCAGCAGCACTTTGCGCATTCTATGACATCTTACTCATTTCAGTAGGCATCATGGGTGGCAGCTTAATCTTAAATAGCAGCGATATCATGTTTACGCTATTAACCTGGGGTGGGATTTTATTTCTTATCGGTTACGGCGCTAGCTCTTATCAAGCCGCGCTTTCTCCACAGACAAGTGAAAAAGGCAATAAAAACACAGCGCATAAATCAATTAAGGTTGTTGTTTTAACTAGCTTGGTGGTTACATTCTTGAACCCACATGCCTACATCGACACAGTAATGGTAATTGGCAGTGTTGGTGGTCAATTTGACGGGTTAAATAAATACTACTTCATGGCAGGCGCAATGGCTGCATCATTAACATGGTTCTTCACGTTGGCATCAGGCGCCGCTAAGCTCTCTCACATTCTAGCGCGCCCTAAAGTAAAACAAGGCATCGACTTAGCGATTGCCGCCGTAATGTGGATTATCGCAGCAAGCCTTTTCCAAAGCTGGATTGAACGTTTTTATTCATAAGCTTCACACCGGCGTATTATTATAAATATCTAGTAATACGCTCTAACGTCACATGCTTTATTTTTAATCTCTCAAATTCATCAAAAAATCACCAAGATCGCTCGACTTATCACACTAATCTATCTATAGTGCCGCTCCTTAATTAGCCACTTAATTTGATGGTGCAAACGTCTGCGATCGTTTGCCACAAACATCTAGGAATTTCACTTTGATTACTTCAGCAAATATCACCATGCAATTTGGCGCCGAGCCATTGTTCGAAAACATTTCAGCGCAATTTGGACACGGCAATCGCTACGGTCTCATTGGTGCAAACGGCTGTGGTAAATCAACGTTCATGAAGATCCTAAGTGGTGAGCTTGTACCAACGTCAGGCAACGTATCTTTAACGCCAGGTAATAAAGTAGGCGTATTAAGCCAAGACCAGTTTGCCTTTGAGCAATACAGCGTTGTTGATACCGTTATCATGGGTGACACCGAACTGTGGAAAATCAAAGAAGAGCGCGATCGTATTTACGCGCTACCAGAGATGTCTGAAGAAGAAGGTATGCGCGTTGCGCAACTGGAAAGTGATTTTGCTGAAATGGACGGTTACAGCGCTGAAAGTCGTGCTGGCGATATCTTAATTGAAGCTGGTATCGAAGAAGAATATCACTTTGGCCTCATGCAACAAGTTGCCCCAGGTTGGAAAGTTCGTGTGTTATTAGCACAAGCGTTATTCGCTAACCCTGATATTTTATTGCTTGATGAGCCAACCAATAACTTGGACATCCACACCATCAACTGGTTAGCCGAAGTATTAAATCAGCGTAAATCAACTATGATTATTATTTCTCATGACCGTCACTTCCTTAATTCAGTGTGTACCCATATGGCAGACATCGATTACGGTGAATTACGTATTTACCCGGGTAACTACGAATACTTTATGGAAGCATCAAGCCTTATTCGCGAGCAACTATTGGCTGAAAACCAAAAGAAAAGTGAAGAAATTGACGAACTTCAAGCCTTTGTGAATCGTTTTGGCGCCAATGCTTCTAAAGCAAAACAAGCTAGTTCGCGTGCTAAAAAAATGGACAAAATTAAACTTGACGAAGTTAAAGCATCGAGCCGTATGACACCATCACTAAGCTTTAAAGAAAGTAAAAAACTACATCGCCAAGCGTTAATTTTAGAAGAGATAGGCCATGGTTTTGACGGTGAAACGCTATTCAAAAACGGTAACCTTATTTTAGAAGCCGGTGCAAAATTAGCGGTAATCGGCGAAAATGGTGTTGGTAAAACAACCTTCCTGCGCTGTTTGATGGACGAATTGCAAACAAACCAAGGTGTAGTGAAATGGTCAGAAAACGCTGCTATTGGTTATTGCCCACAAGACAGCAGTAACGACTTTGATAACGATCTCACGTTATTCGATTGGATGAGCCAATGGCGCACACCAAAGCACAACGATTTAATGGTTCGAGGCATGCTAGGTCGTTTACTGTTTACGGCAGATGATTCGAACAAGAAAGCGAAAAACTGTTCAGGTGGAGAAAAGAATCGCCTGTTATTCGGTAAACTAATGATGCAAGACATCAATGTACTAGTCATGGACGAACCGACTAACCACATGGATATGGAAGCCATTGAATCATTAAACATCGCGTTAAAAGCGTGGGAAGGCACCTTGATTTTCGTTAGTCATGATCGTGAGTTTGTATCGTCACTAGCCACAGGTATTATCGAAATTAAAGACCAAGAAATGGTTCACTTTAGCGGTACCTACGATGAGTATTTATCAAGCCGAGAACTGCAATTGAAAATTGCCTAAGTCAGTTATTATAAAAGCAGCCAATTGGCCAACACTGATCAGTTAAGAAATCGATCAGTTGACAGAAACAACGATCATACGACAATAGCCTCATCTTTTGGATGGGGCTATTTTTTATGTTATCTATGTGGTTGGATGATGTCCACACTCTTGCAGAGCCAGAGAGCGTAAACATTTTTCAAAAAAGTTTACCGCTTGAGTGGATTGAATCCGTACTAAAAACAACGAACAAAGCGAGTATCAGACGCAGGAAATTACCCGCAGAGCTTGTTGTTTGGTTAATTGTTGGTATGGGCTTGTATCGGGATCGTTCAATTAATGATGTCGTGAATAAACTAGATTTATCATTAACAGATGAGTTAGGTGAAACAGTTGCACCAAGTGCCGTTCCGCAAGCGCGTTTAAGGCTCGGAAAAGAACCATTAGAAGCATTGTTTAATTTAACGGCCGCGCATTGGGTAAAACAAGAAGATACAGAAGACACTTGGCACGGGCTGCAACTCTTTGCTGTAGATGGTACTTGCTTTCGCACCCCCGACTCACCAGAGCTTGCTGAACACTTTGGCTATATAAAACATCGCAAAGACCGCCATACTGAATATCCAATGCTTCGCTTATGCGCGTTAATGTCATTACGCAGTCGATTAATTCATGATGTCGCCTTTGGTCCTTGCGTTAAAGGAGAAATCACACACACCAAAACCCTCAGTATTCCTAATCAAAGCCTTACGCTATTTGACCGCTGCTATTTGTCAGCAGAGTTGATGATTAATTGGCAAAGAGCGCATATAGATAGCCATTGGTTAACCCCGATAAAGTCTAATACACGATTTCAAATTATTGAAGAATACAGTAGTGGAGATTGTCTCATTGAAATGAATGTTTCCGCGCATGCGAGGAAACAAGATCCCAGTTTGCCAGAGACTTGGCAAGCTAGAATGGTGACTTACAAGGAGCCCAAAGGTCAAATTAAAGGATTTATCACCTCATTGCTTGATAGTGAATTATATCCAAAGGACGACTTACTTCATGTCTATTGGGAGCGATGGGAAATCGAGAATGGTTATGGTGAAATAAAATGTCAACAGCTTGAAAACTCAATGATGTTACGTAGCCAAACGGTAACAGGGGTTTATCAAGAGCTTTGGGGGATATTGATTGCGTATAATCTTGTGCGAGTTGAGATAAGTCAAATAGCGAAAGAAGCTAAAGTACCACCTCTGCGTATCAGTTTCATCATGGCATTGCGTTATATCCAAGATGAGTTACTGTGGTGTGCGATAGCTAAGCCAGGAACAATCCCCAGTAAACTCAAAGCGATGCGAGCTAAAGTGAAAAAGTTTGTGCTACCTAAAAAAAGAAAACGGCCCAAACCAAGGACCGTTAGAATCTCTAAAACTAGTTATACCATTCAGAAAAAACATGCTTAACTGAATGGTGTTGGCCAATTGGCTGCTTTTTACTTCTTACAGCTCACTACTGATACTTTGCCGCTGTAATAAACTCACTAAACGACTCACACCAAACAATCACGCTATTATACCAATTGCATTAAGTAAGTGATCTTGTTGTGCGTAGAGAAAATCAGCTAAAACAAGGCGCTCGATTGACTAATAGCTGGCTATTAGGATTGAGAGTAACGCCATTTTAGTTAATTTTAACAAGTACAAGTGGGCAAATATTTAATGCAATTAATGGTATTATGTAAAGACTTTGTAAAAGAACGATGAACAGCTAAAAATAAAAAAGCGACCTTTAGGTCGCTTTTCAAAACTTTTTTCAACACAATGCTAATACATCACTGACATTTAGCGTATGTTATCACTTTGCAACATCTGTTGCGGTAATGACTGGTTCACTCATATTTTTTTGAGAATTATTTACCACTGCCTGACGGCAATGACGCCCTTTACTTAATTTGTCACCAATAATGAGCAAACAAGGTGTTAAAAACAGCGTTAATAACGTCGCGAAACTCAAGCCACCAGCAATGGCACTTGAAAGCTGAGTCCACCATTGTGTCGATGGCGCGCCAAAACTAATATTACGTCCCACCAAATCAATGTTCATTGCTAATACCATTGGCATCAAGCCAAGTACTGTCGTTACCGCGGTTAGCAATACCGGACGTAAGCGCAAGCTACCAGTAATCAACGCTGCATCATAAGGATTATGACCTTTGCGGCGTAAATCGTTGTAACAATCAATCAAAACGATATTGTTGTTCACCACGATACCAGCGAGCGCAATTATGCCTACCCCCACCATTACGATGCCAAAGGTTTGCCCTGTCACTAATAAACCAAGTAATACACCCGCTGTTGAGAACACAATAGCTGAAAGTACCAACATCGTTTGATAAAAACTATTAAATTGCGTGACCAAAATAAGCGCCATTAAGAAGATAGCAATTAAGAACGCCGAGCCTAAGAAGGCACCCGTTTCTTCTTGCTGTTCTTGCTCACCTTTAAACTTAAAGCGAATATCTAGTGGAAATTTCTCTGCTTTAAGCTTTTCGCCCATTTGAATAACCAAATCATTGAGTAAATAACCCGGAGCAGGTTCAGCTTGAATCGTCACAACGCGGCGACTATCAACACGGTTCACCGTACTCGTTTTATTCGCAGGCTCTAACGTTACAAAGTTAGACAGCGGCACTAAGCCTTGAACGGTATTGATTTTCAGCTGTAATAGTTGATCTAAACTACGTTGTTCACGTGGGAACCTAATGCGAATATCAACTTCATCATCGGATGTGTCAGGGCGAAACTCTGCTGCTTTAATACCGTTAGTCACCATTTGCACGGCATTGCCAATAACACTAATGTTAGCGCCATAGCGACCCGCTTCTTCGCGATTCACATTTAAACGCCATTCGATACCTGGTAATGGACGATTATCTTCAACCGCTTCAAAGCCGCCCATATCAACCATGGTTTGACGAATTTTAGCCACTGTCGCGTAGATATTTTTGTTATCTAAACCACTCACCAATAACTTAAATGGTTTGCCTTGCACAGGGCCATCGTCAGCCTTTTTAAACTCTAGTTGCACACCAGCGATGTCTTTTGTCACATCACGCATGTTCTGTAAAATTTCTTGCGCTGGGCGACGCTCTTGCCAATCAACAAATTGAAATTGGATCGTACCAATAACATCTTCTGCCGTTTCGCCACCTGGTTTGTTAAAGCTACGACCATAGACTGATTTTAGTTCTTTAAAATCAAGTAAACGGCGCTCAACTTGGAATAACAACGCATCTTTTTCAGCAATCGATAAATCACCACGCGCATGAATATTTACTAACGCAGACTCAGGTTCAGTTGAAGGAAAGAATTCAACACCATTACCCAATTGGAAATAAGCCAAGTAAGTGGCCACAATAAATACGACTGCGGCTATTAATGTTTTGATCGGATGCAGTAACAGCTTTGCTAATACCGAGCGGTAACTTTTGTTAAATGGCGTATCTGGTAATTCGTCTTCGTCAGTAACCGACTGTACACCTTTGCTGCGACTGATCACGCCGCCAAGCACTGGCATAAATACCAAGGCCATTAACAATGACGCGGTTAAACAAAACAACACGGTGATTGGCAGATATTTCATGAACTGACCAACAACGCCCGGCCAGAATACCAACGGCATAAATACCACAAGCGTTGTTAATGTTGCCGCAATAACAGGCCACGCCATACGACGTGATGCATAGGCAAACGACTCTTTTGGCGATATACCTTGTTTCATACGTCTGTCGGCAAGCTCTATCACAACAATAGCGCCATCAACGAGCATACCCACAACCAGAATTAGACTAAACAACACGACGATATTAAGTGTATAGCCAATCATGTTGAGTACTAAAATCCCCGCCAAGAATGAACCGGGAATAGCCAAACCAACAAGTAGTGATGAACGTAGACCCATCGCGCCCAAAATAATAATCATCACTAGCACTATGCCCGTCATTACATTATTTAAAAGATCATCAAGCATGGTTTTTACCTGCGTTGATTGATCCATGATGTAGCTATGCTCTAAACCTTGTGGCCATAGTTTTTGATGCTCAGTCACTAACGCTTGAACTTCTTCAATCGTTTCAATGATGTTTGCGCCAACTTTCTTCTTAACTTCTAATACCATCGCTGGTTTGCCGCCAACACGGGCAAAACCTTCTGGATCTTTAAACGTAGAACGCACACTCGCAATATCTTGGAATGTCACCACTTGGTCGCCAACAACTTTCACTGGCATGTTAAGCATGTCTTCTACATTATCGATTACGCCTGGCACTTTTAGCACCTGACGACCATTGTCTGTATCAATAGCACCCGCCGCAACAAGACGGTTGTTAAAGTCGATGGTACGCAGCAATTCGTAGTAATCAATGTTGTAGCTTTCAAGCGCTTGCGGGTCGACTATGACTTCCATCAACTCTTCACGATCGCCGCCAATATCAACTTCTAGAACCCCAGATAATCCTTCGATATTATCTTTTAAATCACGGGCAATACGGCGCACAACACGCTCTGGCACGTCACCAGACAGCGCCAAACTAAGCACAGGAAACAGTGCAACATTCACTTCATGAATTTGTGGTTCATCGGTTTCTGCTGGTAGTTTACTTTTAGCTGCATCGACTTTTTCGCGCACATCAAGCAGGGCTTGGTCGGCGTCAAATCCAGCATCAAACTCAAGGGTTACTGACGCGTGACCTTCACCAGATACCGCGCGCATTTCTTTGATGCCCTCAATTGACTTAAGCTCTTTCTCCATCGGACGAACGAGTAAACGCTCGCCATCTTCAGGTGAAATACCGTCATAGGTCATCGATACATAAATAATAGGAATGGCAACATCAGGCTGCGATTCTTTTGGAATCGTATTAAAGGCAATTAATCCGCTAATAAACAAAAATACCAAAATCATCATGGTGGTTCTTGTGCGATCAACGGCTGCATTAATTAATGCGTTAATCATAATAAATCTCCTCGCCAGCTAATTAGCCTTGGCTCACTTGTACAGCCTGACCAGCGATCACAAAATCTTGACCTAGGGTAATTAATGACACATGAGCAGGTAAGCCAGAAAGCCACACTTTATCGCTATCTGTACGCACAATAGTTACCGGATACGCAACAACTTCGTTGTTTTCATTAACTGCTTTAACTTGCAAACGACCTTGATTATCAAGACTAATCGACGACGCACTTACCAAGTGCCCCTCAACTTCTTTAACCGGAATGCCTAGTGATGCAGTCATACCAACAAGACGGCGATGTTCTTTATTGCTCACTAATACTTCGATGCGGTAGCTACGAGTATTTTCATCAGCTGTCGCAGAAATAAATGACAGAGCACCAGTAATAGCTTCGCCGTTAATTAGGCTAGCGGTTACATCTTGTCCCAACACCAATCCATCAACTTGTTGTTGAGGCACCATTGCGGTAATTTTTAACTGTAAGTCATCAACTAAAGAGACAACTTGCTGACCTTTATCTAAGTAATCACCTAGTTCAACGTAACGACAATCAAAAACGCCATCAAACGGTGCAATAATGGTTGAGTTTTTAATGTCGTAATCAATTTGCTGCAGCGATGCTTTAGCTGCTGCTAAATTGGCTTGCTGCAAGCTCAAACGACTGCCCGACTCTAACTTTCTATCAAATAACTTCTTGGTCGCCGCAAGCTCTTGGGTTTGATAAGCAACGTTTGCCACCGCTTGTTCACGCTGAGAGAGGCGTGTTTTTAACGAAACTTTTGCTAGCACATCCCCTTTTGTAACACGACTACCTAATGCCAATGGCAGGGCAATAATCTTGCCATCAACTTCTGTCTTTAACGACAAAACACGGTTGGGCTCAACTTGCCCTTGTACTGTAATTTTTTTAGCAACCAGCTGCGCATCAGACGATTTCACAACCACGCTCATCAGCTTTTCGCTCTCACTAGCTTGTGATACCTCTTCTGTCACTGGTGCGTCATTGCCACCTGATAACATCCAAATAATTAGAAGGCCGGTGAGCCCTGACGCCAACATTATTGATTTATTCATGTGATTCTCCAGACGTATTAGATTCGACAGTCATCGACTGACCAAATAATCCCGTCATTGTGTAATTGATAATAATTTTGATAAACCGTTCTTGTGAAATCGAAGGTGATTCACTAAAACAGTGAAATTGTTTGCTGTGGAGCATTTCAAGCGCGCCAGTAAAAGTGGCGTGTGCTCCTAGGAGTAACTCATCGATTGATGCGTTAGGTAATTCGTTATTGTCGATACCCTTGCTGAAAATGTTTTGCAAAATAACAAAATATTCCCCTTCAATGGCTAAGCAATGTGTTTTTTCTTGTTCTGGTAATCGCTCAAAAAAACTCGCTTGATGATAACGTCTTGAAATCTCGCTCATTAACGGCTCTTCGACATGAGCCATAAAGCACAATTCTAGCATTTCACGCATTTGTTCTTTTGCTGGAAGTGTACTGTCAATGGTCTTAACTTTTTGTAATACATCGTAAGAAAAGTTATTGGCAAGTTGCGCCAAAACAGCATCTTTACTCGTAAAATGTTTGTAAATAGTACCTTTACCAATATCTGTTGCTTTAGCGATATCAGCCACGGTAACACTATCTAATCCATTAGCTAAAAACAGGGTTGTCGCTGCACTTAGAATATCCTTTTCCCGTAATTTAAATTCACGTTCTTTTCTAGATTCAGACATATCATCGCTCGGTAAATTCTACAACATAGAACCATCAGTCACTTTTAAACCGATAGTCACTTTGTGACCACGGGTCACGAGTGAACAAATATTAACTTAGTTACCTCATGAATGAAAGGTCAAGGATCAACAAATTGATGTTTTGAACACTTTTTTTATTGAATTAAGTGAGAGTTTTTAAAAGCAAAACACACTAATGAATAAATGCGGTCGATGTTCAATTGTGAAGTGGTACAGTGAATTTCTATTTCAAAACCAAGGTGACTCCGTTGGTAAGGGTTTTAGAAGAACAATAACGGTAATCTAACACCAAATGAGTCAAAAAAAAGATATTGGCTTGAATACAAATCTGTGGCCCAAATTAGTTGACCACTACATGTCAGCCACTAACTCTAATTTAATGGCTAAATCACGTTCATACACCTCATTAATGCGATTGATCATAGTGACAACAGCAGCTAAACCTAACTCTTTGGTTCCACCATGAAATGCCGTATATTCACCGTCAGCCGCTACTGTAATACGATAGGTCCTTAAGGTAGAAGAAGATTTTCTATAATAACTAACGCGTTCAAATGTTTCGTTGCGCGATAATTTCTTAATCGGCGGCAAACGCTTATTTATCGAGTTAGCATTTAATGACAACGCATCTTTTTTGTAATAACTAACGTACTCTTCATTGTTTGCTTGAAATTGCGGTTCAATGAAGACATCATGCCCATTTAGCTGAAAAAACGCGTGAAATCCGTGGGGAGTAACATCAAAGTTACCTTTGTTTTCCAGGTTACCTATTTGCACACCAGAAAATGTTTTAATGGAAGGATAACGGGCAGCTAGATCGGGCGCCATAGTCATCGTTGGCGTTAATCGAAAATCCGCCAATTCACCGTTTGGCAAAGGTACTTGAATCACGACAGTATCGTTAGTACTTAACAAGTTTTGATTCAGATCCGAAAAATCGATAGTAGATCGATACCCTTCACTCACCTTACTATTAACTCGTTGTTCCTTCGTCGCTTGAAAGCTCGAATGAGACCATTGTGGGAATTGTGTTGCCTTAGCAACTGCGGACACAGTCACACTTGAAGATAGTGTGATTAGTAGCGCCGTATTTAGCAGTGAATGCTTCATTCGAATCCTTACTCTATGGTTGAGATATATCCAAACTCTATACAAACAAATATTATGGTTCAGTTACGATTTGTAGCAATAAATTACCTCGCTGATACAAACGGATACAATCCTTGTCCAAGCAGCGGTTGCAACCATGATATAACCTCGATCACTTGAGAATAGTTCCTTCTCCTACCCTGCCACCACGATCACACAAACAGTGATAGCAATAAACCTTTCAACAGGTTAAAATATGCCGCTTTTTTATCGGCCTTAGTGCTCGATAAAATCCCTAAATTTTATTATTAAAGAGAATCTAACTTTGATTACTACCGCTAATATCACCATGCAATTTGGCGCCAAGCCTTTGTTTGAAAACATTTCTGTTAAATTTGGCAACGGCAACCGTTACGGTCTTATCGGCGCAAACGGCTGTGGTAAGTCAACGTTTATGAAAATCTTAACCGGTGATTTAACACCGTCATCAGGTAACGTTTCTGTCGATACTGATGAGCGTGTTGGTAAACTGCATCAAGATCAGTTTGCGTTTGAACAATTCAACGTCATCGATACCGTAATTATGGGTCACAAAGAAATGTGGGCTGTGAAAGAAGAACGTGACCGTATTTACGCTGCCCCTGAGATGAGCGAAGAAGACGGTATGCGTGTTGCTGATTTAGAAACACAGTTCGCTGAAATGGACGGTTACAGTGCAGAAGCACGTGCAGGTGAATTACTATTAGGCGTTGGTATTGAAGAAGCCCTTCACTACGGCCCAATGTCTGAAGTTGCTCCAGGTTGGAAACTGCGCGTGCTGTTGGCACAAGCGCTATTCTCTGATCCTGATATTTTACTCCTTGACGAGCCAACGAATAACTTGGATATCGACACCATCAAATGGCTAGAGGACGTACTTAACGAGCGAAAATCTACCATGGTTATCATTTCGCATGATCGTCATTTCTTAAACTCAGTATGTAGCCACATGGCTGATTTAGATTACGGTGAAATGTCAGTATTCCCAGGGAACTACGACGAATACATGACGGCTGCAACGCAAGCGCGCGAACAGCTAATGTCTGACAACGCGAAGAAGAAAGCACAAATTGCTGAGCTTCAATCTTTCGTATCTCGCTTCTCTGCAAACGCATCTAAAGCTAAGCAAGCGACATCACGTGCTAAGCAAATTGACAAGATTCAATTGGCTGAAGTGAAAGTGTCTAGTCGTATTTCACCATACATTCGCTTTGAGCAAGAAAAACAACTTTATCGCAATGCAATCACTGTTGAAGGTGTGACGAAAACGTTTGATGATTTAACACTGTTTAAAGATTTTGAAATGATCACTGAAGTCGGTGAGCGCATCGCTATCATTGGTCAAAATGGTGTCGGTAAAACAAGTTTACTGCGTATTTTACAAGGTGACTTAGATGCTACAGCCGGTGAAGTAAACTGGTCTGAAAATGCTAACATTGGTTACTATGCGCAGGACCATTCACACGAATTTGAAAAAGATTTAACCTTGTTTGATTGGATGGCGCAGTGGATGCAACCGGGCGGCGACGAGCAATCTGTACGCGGCATCTTAGGTCGTCTTTTGTTCTCACAAAATGATATCGGTAAATCAGTTAAAGTGATTTCTGGTGGTGAGCAGGGTCGTATGTTATTCGGTAAATTGATGATGCAAAAGCCAAATGTATTATTAATGGATGAACCAACCAATCACTTGGATATGGAATCTATCGAGTCAATTAACTTGGCGTTAGCAAACTACCCAGGTACCTTGTTCTTCGTTTCTCATGACCGCGAATTTGTATCATCACTAGCAACACGTATTTTTGAAATCACGCCAAACGGCATCCATGATTTCCGCGGTACTTACGATGAGTTCTTAGCCGCAAAAGAAGCCGCTAAATAATATTCACCTACCTCTTCTTAAAACCGATACGAATTAGTATCGGTTTTTTTATTTCCTCAACAATATCAAATTCATCAAGTTATTCTTTAACAACCTTAGTTTATAACCCCATGTTATAAAAACAATTACTGAATACGTATGCATACACTAACGCCAATTGTTAAAAATATGTAAACATCGATTCGTTAAGCAATATACAAAAGGATTAAAGCTTAATATTCATTGGAAAATAATAATAATTCCCTAATACAGGTAAACTAATGAACATACAATCAACCTTTAAAAAAGCAATTGCCGTCAGTGCAATTGCCCTTACTACCGCTGTGACGTCTAACACAGCATCCGCCGATACAATCCTGCATGCCTTTAACTGGGAATATGATGAAGTTGCTGAAAAAGCGCAAGAAATTGCTGATTTAGGCTACAAGAAAGTTTTAGTTTCGCCGGCTTATAAATCAACAGGCGATCAATGGTGGGCGCGCTATCAGCCACAAGATATTCGCGTTATCGATAATCCATTGGGCGATACTAATGACTTTAAAGCTATGGTTACAGCGCTTAAAAGCAAGGGTGTTGAAACTTACGCCGATATCGTTTTCAACCACATGGCTAATGAAGCATCCCAGCGTAGCGATCTCAATTATCCAGGAGCTGCTGTACTTGCAGAATACGCTGCTGCGCCAACACTGTCTGAAAACATTAAATTATTTGGTGACATCACCGATAATTTCTTAGCCGCACACGATTTCCAAGCGCCGGGTTGTATTACCGATTACACCAATGTTCATCAAGTACAAACACTGCGTTTGTGTGGTGGTAATGGCGACCGGGGTTACCCGATCTCGATGCCAATAATTGGGTTGTTGAACAACAAAAACTTTATATCAACAAATTAAAATCATTTGGCGTGACTGGCTTTCGTGTTGATGCCGCAAAACACATGACTAATTACCATATCAATGCGGTCTTTACGCCAGAAATTAAAGCTAATGTTCATGTCTTTGGTGAAATTATTACCCTAGGCGGCGCAGGCCATGGCGATTACGATAATTTCTTAGTGCCTTATTAAAATCAAACTGGACATGCAGCTTATGATTTTCCGTTGTTCAACCAAATGTTTAATGCCTTAAAGTTCGGTGGTTCTATGAACCTATTGGTTGATCCTGGCGCTTATGGCCAAGCATTGGCAGGTCACCGTGCTATCACATTCAGTGTGACGCATGATATTCCACTAAACCAAGGTTTCCGTCATCAAATTATGGAGCCAACGGATGAAAAGCTAGCAAACGCTTATATCTTTGGTCGTGATGGTGGTTTGCCATTAGTGTATTCCGATCACAATGAAAGCGGGGATAATCGCTGGGTAGATTTCTACAAACGTGACGATATTAAAGGCATGTTGAAGTTTCACAATGGCACACAAGGCCGTGGCATGCAGGTGATTAACCACAACGATTGTATGATCTTATTTAAACGAGATCACGTGAGAATTGTTGGTATTAATAAGTGTGGCAATGGTCAAGATGTGTGGGTTAACACAGCAACAGATAACCTGTACTGGCATCGTAATTACCGCGATGTACTAAGCAATAACGTACAAAATGTATCTAGCCAGTGGCACAAATTTTATCTACCAGCGCGTAGTGCGCGCATGTGGTTAATGGAGTAGAGTAGATTAAACAAAAGGGAGCTGTAATTACAGCTCCCTTTTTTATTTCCACGATGACTAATTATCGAATTAGTGGCTTTGAAATGCCTTACTAATAATCTTCCAACCACTGCCATCATCAATTAAATGAAAGAAGTTGGTAAAGCTTGATTTACTAAGCCCCGTTTCTTTGAGTGTTACCGTAGCTACCTTGCCGTCTACTTCAATATGCGTAATTTTAGCGTCGTATTTAGCACCGGTAGTATTGAGTTTCAATTTACCCATACTCTCAATAAAACGCTTTGGTGTCGCTAGCACCATCTTGCCACGTAGCGAGCCATTCATGACGGCATTAGGATGAAATGCACGATTTAGCTTGTCGGTATCGCCTTCAAAAGTCCCTTGCGTATACAACGCAATAACCTGCTTTACAGCTGCGACATTTTTCGACTCTTTTGCCGTTGCAGAAAAGACAATGGTGCATAATAACGCTGCTATTACTAACTGAACATATGACTTCATCATTACGATTTCCCTAACATTCTTTTAAGTGTTGAATCTTTATCAACGATATGGTGTTTAAATGCACCGACAACATGTAACACGATAGCCGCAATGACAATATTACTGATCAAACCATGTAATTGATGGCCAAGACCGCCAATAGCGTCACTGCGCACCATCGTTTCTTCTGGCGATGCAGGATCGTGATTTGGCCCCCAAACTTCTAAACCAAAGACTGCCAGTTCATGCCCCCCGCCCCACGACATCATCAAGCCAGACATTGGAATGATCACAGAGCCAATTAACAGTACATAGTGAACCACTTTCGACATTAGATGCTCAATCTTTTTATAATCGCTTGCAGGCTCCGGCCAACCCTGTTTGATGCGCCAAATAACACGCGCAATTATCACCAGAAAGATTAATGCGCCAATGGATTTATGTAGATCATAAAATTGGTAAGCCTCATTCTCTTCCATGTAAATCCCCAAAGCTAGTAAGCCGATAATGGTTACGGCCACTATCCAATGGAGAAAAATCGAAGTAGGACTTAGTTTTTGTTTAGTATCATTCATCTTCTATTACACTCATTGCTATTTTAATTATCAGCGCTATTTTAAGTACAACAGCGTGACACCAACGTGAACAATTATTGTTCTATACCCAAGCTACATAAAGATGCTTGGATGTATATGTAGAGAACACAGTTAAATTAAAAATAAACGGTACTTTGGTACACAAGGCAGCCAACCTTTCATATGGTAGGCTAAGCCTCATTATTTTAAAGGAGACACTCGTCATGTTATCAAATAAAGTCGCGCTTATTACCGGCTCTACCAGCGGCATTGGACTTGCCGCAGCTCATGTTTTAGCAGAAAAAGGAATTCATCTTATTCTACATGGACTGATGAATGAACAAGACGGAGCAGCCTTAGTTACTGAGTTTGAAAATAAGTATGATATAAAAGCTTTCTTTAGCAATGCTGATTTGCGCGATCCACAAGCTATAAGTAACTTTATGCAACAGGGTGCTAAAGCACTTGGTAGTATCGATATCTTAGTTAACAATGCAGGCATTCAGCACACCGAAGGCGCAGCAACTTTTCCAACACACAAATGGAATGACATTATAGCCATCAACCTAACCTCTTCATTTCATACCATTCAACAATGTTTACCTGCAATGACCGAAAAAAAATGGGGACGCATCATCAATATCGCCTCAGTTCATGGCTTAGTGGGCTCAAAGAATAAAGCTGCGTATTGCGCTGCCAAACACGGCATTGTTGGTTTAACTAAAGTCGTTGCTTTAGAAAGTGCGGAAGATGGTATTACCGTCAATTCAATCTGCCCCGGTTGGGTAGATACGCCGCTTATCGGCCAACAAATTACTGACATTGCAGAGAAAGATCGCGTTAGTTTTGATGAGGCACAATACAAACTAATCACCGCTAAACAGCCATTACCAAGCATGGCTGACCCTCGTCAAATTGGTGAGTTTATTCTGTTTCTTATGTAGCGATGGCGCGAAAGGAATTACTGGTTCAGCATTGCCGATGGACGGTGCGTGGACGGCACAGTAATTTTCTAAATCTCGCTCAAAAAATGCCAGATAACAAACTGGCACTTTAATTCTCCGATTCAAACAGTGAAACAAGGAGAACAATCATTCAACTTCACTCATAAGAATTCATACAATTTTAAGTAAGTTTAATGATTTCTTATCATTTTTGGATTAAAAATTGAATTTCTATACAACATTCAGTATTGTTCCACGCTTACTCTTTCAGAAATAGGGAAATATATGAAAACTAAATATTCATTTAATGCAATGGCAGCAATTATATTGTTGACGGTATAAAGCAAGTCTGACGCATTAGTTCACAATGAAGTTAATGACAACGTATGGATAACCTGCGATCTAGATTGTCAAAACCAAGCCAAAGATGCCTACTACAGTGAACTCTTTAAGGAGTTTTTTGCTAACGATTATTACAAAGAACACTTTAATGAAGAGCAGACTAAAACTGTATTTTCTCACGCTGAATATGAGAACATAGCAAAGACACCAGCAAACAGCCTTCCACATTGTTTAAATGAGGTAGAAGCACGAAATATTCGGTGTATTGAACAAGCGAAGACAGTACAACACTTTATGAAGTGGATTGGTGGCGCAGCGGCAGGCGCGGCTCCCACAGCATTGAATCGAGCAGCTCTATATGAAAAGTCGAACGCTAAAAGAAACATCATGAAGCACGAATTTTTTGAAAGTGGAGCTAATAAGAAAATTGGCGGAGTGTGGGTAGGCGCTGCAGAGTTTTCGGTGGAATTAGCAACAATAAAGAACGAAGCTAAATGTGCAACAATGAAAAATACTCAAACAAATAAATGTAAAACAAACCTTAAAAACTAAATAAATTAATATTATTTATTAAAAATTAGCTTTTTGATGCTAATTTTTCAGGTCAACAATCGTTGGCCTGTCATTTAAGAGCTCTCTATGAAAAAAATATCAATCATTATACTTGTATTAATTGCGGTAACTAGTTATTTTTACTCAGCCATGAACCAAAATCAAACATAGCATCAGTTATCAACCCATCACCAATTAGCGTCAAAAAGAACGTTAAGATTAACGATTTATCCTCAAAAAGAAATACGCCTTTTGTCGAGCAGTGCCCTAGCAATGCTTCTCTTCTTCGAAAAGAACTCGAATTTTTATTGAGGAAAAAAAAGAGGCTTGGTCGACTTTTTTCAGGATACTTTTCCAATTCAAACTTAAATACTCCAAAGGAAGAAAAAGAGTTAATCATTCAGCTAATGGGTATCCCTTTGAAAGATTTCGCTGAAAAATATCATGAGACTCATAGAAATAACAATTTTCAATTTACTAGTGCTACAAAACAGCCCTTAAGCGATAAGTTGTTTAATGAGCTATATCTCAACTTAACGACACTAAACTATTCAAAAATCATCGAATCAATCTCAAATAACAATTACACAT
Organism: Psychrobium sp. nBUS_13; assembly: GCF_051201665.1. Lineage (GTDB taxonomy): Bacteria > Pseudomonadota > Gammaproteobacteria > Enterobacterales > Psychrobiaceae > Psychrobium. The sequence continues at coordinate 3,423,848 of NZ_CP179210.1, forward strand.
CAACACATACAATAGGTAATGATTCTATTATTTCATTTATCCTAAAAAACAGCGCTACTAAAGCAATTCATATTGAATCTTTTCTAAAAGCAGGCTTAGTGCCTAGCTTTAATGACTTTGTCACAGCAATGCGAGAAAATTTACATATCGAAATAGTCAAAATCCTACATGCATATTATGACGGAGATATAGCAGCTATTCATTATGAAGATTTTCAAGATAAATCATTATCAATCATTGCTATAGAGCAGAAAAACAAAGAGGCATTCGATTTTTTCCGTCAATTATCAGCGCCTCTAAAGCCTGCTAGATATGGATTAAACGCAATGGATGCTATAGCTCCACCGCCATCACAATCGCAACTCAACAACGCAATAGAAATTTTTACAACTTTGGCCGATGACGGCGTGATGCCCTATAGCATTCATACTGAATCTCGAATAAAATCATGGTTACCAAAAGATGTAACGCATTCTTATAAAAATTACTTTAAAACACTCAATGAAGCAATGAGTAAAAGAGTTGAAAGCTTGCCTATAGTTCAAGAAGAGATTTATACAAGAACGGTATCAAAGATAAAGGCTTTCAAAGAAAGAATCACGTTTATTGAAAATCAAATAATATCCTGTAACTTAGCGGATACAAGTGTTCCGCCAGCCCATTCAGTAACCTCAAATCTTCAGGAACCTAGTCCTGCTGATCTTCCTATTGAACTCAAAGCCAATATCGTTGAAATGCAGATGATGCTTGATAAAAAAGATTGGTCGGGATTTATTGATAAACTCTACACCATGGCAGAAGAGTACGATATGCCAGAATATAAAAATCTCGCACTAATGCAACTCATTCAACAGAATCCCCCTAAAGAACACTTGTCAACTCTTATTAACGACAAGGATGTGACAATAGTCCCTCAGACACTTACAATAGCGATCATGTCAAACAACATAGCAGCTATGAAATTACTAATTCCATTGAGTTTAGATTTTAGTGAGAGATCCGCTAACGACTTTCTCGGTGAGAATAGCGCTGTATTTGACGTTTCTGGTGAAATGGAAAACTTACTTAACGAACGAGTCGATTTACTTAACTAATAATTGGTAACTTTTAATGATAACTAAGAAAAAAATTCAAAATGAACTTGGAAATACATTTGTTAGAGGAATACAACTCATCTTTATTTTGTCGTTAATAAGCTATGCTTTTGAGTTTATTATCATGGAGAGGTATGTAGATTTTTTCGGTGACGCTAAGAATTTTTATTCACAGGCAGGCAGGCAATCTGAAATCAGTTGTCTATTTGTATATTCTCTACTTGCGTGGATTTCATTAATATTCTTAGCTAGTCGTTTTGTTACAAACGTCTTTTCCGACTCGTCGGATAAGGAAGATAGCAACTAATCAACTACTCGCTAAATTATTTCTCTAGTACAGAAAGGCCTGTGCTAGCGTTACTTTCAAGCCTAGCTAGCCTCACTTACTCGTGAACTCTTTTATCAAGTTAAAGGTTTGTTGATATTCTTCAGCCACTAAATCATTAATCAACATATAGGCGTGGATCATGCTATCAAACTGATGATGCAGCACGCTAACGCCGTGCTGTGTTAACTTTTTAGCATAAGCACAACCTTCATCGCGTAACGGATCACACCCTGCTGTAATGACTAAGGTTGGCGGCATATTATCTGCAAAGTTTTGCAATAGCGGCGATGCCTTTTGGGCGATCGCTAACTTATCGTTATCGTTATCGTTATCGTTATCGTCAGAAAAGTATTGCTCAAAATACCATTCAACCTTGGCCATTTCTAATAAAAAGCCCTCCCCGTTTTCCTGACAGGAAGGGAAACTCATGGTGTAATCAACACTTGGATAAACCAATATTTGTTTGTCGATTGTCACTGCTTTATTGTCAAGATTGTTAGCCACAAGGCTAGTACAAATTGCGCCACCAGCGCTATCGCCAGCAATATATAACGTGTCAGTAAACTGATGACCATCAAGTAATTCGGCGAAGTTTTCTAACAGATACTGACAGTCATTAAGCCCCTGTGGGTAAAGGTATTCAGGCGCTAAGCGATAATCAATGCACATTACAATCGCTTGGCAATGTTTTGCTAATTCTCGGCTAATGGGATCGTATAGCTCAATCGAGCCGCACATATGGCCGCCACCGTGAAAATGCAGCAACACAGGTAAGGCTTTATCTGGCGCAGGGTTATAAATTCGAACGCGAACTTGTGTCTCATAATTTGGTAAATAGACATCGCTAACACTGGCAATGTCAGGCCCATCTGCCATGAGCCCAGCCAAGTTATTAAGGCCATCACGAGTCGCTTGTGGCGTATAACCAATACCTTGCGCTTTTGCATTTGCAATGGCTTCATTAACCTGTGCTAAAAAAGGTTCAAGTTTTGGTGAAACACTCCCTCGCATTAGCTTTCTCCTTGTTGTTTTGCAGTCTCAGGTAAAAAGAAGCTACCGATGAAAAAGGTGGTACTAACAATCGCAATTAACACAAATGACTGTGTAAAATCGCCGTTATTCATATCAACCATCTTGCCAAATAACCACAGGAGAATCGTTGAGAACAGGTAGCTAATTGAGTAGAACAGGCTGAAAATCACCGTAATACGCGCGGTTGTCATGTTTGGCAGTTCGTGTGGAATCGACACAAGTGCAGTAACAGGCAGAAAGATAAAGAAGCCCAATAACATCGCTGAAGTCATTTGAACAACAGGTGACGAGCTAAATGATAATCCAATAATCGTAAGAGTAATCATTAATCCAGACCAGCGAATAATCGGTACTCGTTTCGGGAATTTTTTGCTGTAAATAATACCTGCGAAAGTGCCGATGATCCCAAAGCCAATCACCCATTTGCTTTGGCTAATTCCCGCTTGTGGGTAAAAGGTAAACAAACAAATATAGAAAGTAAGTAATCCGGCATAAGTCAGGCCATAAACCCAATTAAACTTATCTTTGAGGCCTTCCCAATAAGAATACGTTGCTGCAGGTTCACTACTTGAGCCACTCGTTTGCTCAACGTTGAATTTAACCAATAACCATACTGCCGCCAATACAAAGCTCATCACTGAAAACACAATTAAGCTTTCTTTCCAACCACCAGTAAGTGCGTTGATATCGCTCATAAACCATAAAATAATTGCGGTGCCGACATTAAAAGCCACCGCGTTTAACCCGTTAATGGCTGGGCGTTCTTCAACGGTAAAAAACTGCATCACAATAGGATTAAAATAGACAATCATAAACGCGCCGCCTAATCCCATCAGGAATCGGCTTAGTAATAACCATTCATAATTAGGTGACATCGGCGTGAAAATGCCGATAGCAATTAATACGCTTGATACTAAAAACGCGTACTTCACCCCTAACTTTACGGCAAGCCATGCCGCCCCAAAGGTGCCAACAATTTTTGCAAAAGTGACCATGCCACTAATAAAGCTCGCGGATGCCAAACTATCCACCTTCATGGCCAACATAATTTGCTCCATACTGGCAGCGCCGCCAACCCACGCCATCGCAAATAGCATGTAACTGAGAAAAACTAAGGCTTCGACAAGGTATTTGTTCGTAATATTCATCTATGGTAATTTCTTGTATCGATAAAGTCTGATAGTAAGATTACCCCAAGGATCACCCCAAATATGTGGCACCTTAGTACACTACTCTTAAAAACGTAATCAGATAAAATTCTCTTTTCGATAACAAGCCTTTAATTTACAAGGAATTGCTGTGTTAGTTTGGATATCTTTAGATAGATGGTTTGTTACCTTTGTAGCGATTGGCTACCTAGCACTCTTATTCGTCATCGCTTATCTTGGGCAGAAACAGTCACCAGCACAATGGCGCTCTCGGCCGTGGATTTACAGCCTAGCATTGGGCGTGAGTTGTACCTCATGGGCGTTCTATGGCACGGTTGGACAAGCGGCCACAACTGGGGCTTGGCTTGCACCCATTTATATTGGCAGTATTCTCTGTTTAGTGGCCGCATGGCCGATGTTGCTAAAAATCCTCACCATCGTAAAACAACAAAACTTGACCTCAATCGCCGATTTTATTGCGTTTCGCTATGATCGCTCTCCGATGCTTGCAGCAGCGATTGCGCTCACTGTTTTAACAGGCACAGTGCCTTATATTGCGCTGCAATTAAGGGCGATTAGCACAAGTTTCGACTTACTCACTGGCACCTATCAATCGGGCATAAGCACCGCCTTTGTAGTTACTTTGGTACTTATTGTTTTTAGTATTTTGTTTGGTACACGCCAAATAGCCGCCAGCAAACAAAATCAAGGTCTAATGCTTGCGATTGCGGTAAGTTCAGTTGTGAAATTATTTGCATTATTGGCCGTTGGCATCTTTGCCACTTTTTATGTTTTTGACGGGGTTGAACATCTTTTAGCAGCTCAAAAACAATTGCCGCAAGCGCCGGTGAGTAATTCTTACTTGGCAATTTCACAAGCGATACTTGGGGCAATCACGATCTTTATCTTGCCTCAACAATTTCACATGATGATGATAGAAAATCACCATCAACAAGAATTGAAAACAGCGCGCTGGCTTTACCCAGCTTATCTCTTGCTGATTAACGTTTTTGTATTGCCTATCGCCATTGCAGGACAAGCGTCTTTCCCCGGTGGCAGTGTCGACGCTGACACATTTGTCTTAACCCTACCGTTGTTTTATCAACAAGCTTGGTTAGGGCTCGTGGTGTTTATTGGTGGTTTAGCCGCAGCAACATCGATGGTTATTGTGTCAGCTATCGTACTCAGTAACATGCTATCGACTGAAGTTATCACCCCGTTGATGCTCAAAATGAGACGTTTTGATGCCAGTCAAACACCGCAACTGTCAGGTTCATTGTTAACAGCAAGGCGCATCACCATTGGCGTCACCTTGTTACTGGCATTTAGTTTTGAACGATTTATCAGTCAACACGATCACCTAGCAACCATTGGTTTACTGTCTTTTGTCTTATTATCGCAATTCGCACCAGCAACTATTGGCGCACTGTATTGGCGAAAAGGTACATCACAAGGCGCATTAGTTGGTTTAGTCGTCGGTGCTTTAGTTTGGCTATACACCCTATTTTTGCCTTTGTTTTTTAAAGAATCTAGCTGGCTTGCTCATGGGTTGTTTGGGCTGGAATGGCTAAAACCAACCGCCTTATTTGGCCTTGATTGGTTCGATGAAGTAACCCATGGCGTGGCTATTAGCCTATTGCTCAATACATTATCCTTTATTGCCGTCTCATTAAGCAGTCACCGCAGCGTAGGCGAAAAACTGCAAGCAGAGCTCTACATTAGCAAGAGCCAAAGTAAGTTTGAACAGCGCCTTACATTCGATGATTTATCTAACTTACTCCATCGTTTTACCAACGATGAAATTGCAAACAAGCTCAACAATTTCAGTCGTCAAAATGCAACCTTAGAACAAGCGATCGAGTTTACTCGTCTGCAACTCTCTGGGGTTTTGGGATCAGCGTCGACACGCATGGTAATGAAAGCGGCTTCAACATCTCAACAAATGCCGCTAGAAGATGTTGTTAGTATTGTTGATGAAGCCAATCAGATGTTCGAGTTCAATCGAGAATTGTTGCAATCTGGTGTTGAAAATATCGAACAAGGAATTAGCGTTGTCGATGCCGATATGCGCATTGTTGCGTGGAATCAACGTTATGTTGATTTACTCGGCTATCCGTCTGGTTTTGTCACTGCGGGAAAATCAGTGCGTGAATTACTCCAACACAATGTCGATAAGGGCATTATCAGTGGAACCCAAGCTGATGAACTCGTTGAACGACGCATCGAACATATGCGTTTAGGCCACAATCATCAATTTCAACGTACCATGCCCAACGGCGTCGTGTTAGAAATACTAGGTCAAGCAATGCCCGGCGGCGGATTTGTTAGCACCTATTCTGATATCACCGCCCATATAGAAGCCGAAAAAGCACTACGTCTTGCTAACGAAAATCTAGAAAAACGTGTACAACAACGTACCCAAGAACTTGAGAATGCCAAAGCAGAAGCTGAGGCAGCCAATCGCAGTAAGACCCGTTTTTTAGCCGCCACAAGCCACGATTTAATGCAGCCATTTAATGCACTATCTTTGTTTACCTCAATGCTTAAAAACCGTGTTGATGGCACAGAGTTAGCAGAGCTGGCGGATCACATCGGTGATTCTCTCAATGTCGTTGAAGGCTTGTTGTCTGACTTGGTTGAGATTTCGCGTCTCGATAGTGGTTCACAAAAAGTAGAGCTTAGTGAATTCGCCGTTGATGATGTTTTATCAACGCTAGAAAACGAATTTAAGGTATTAGCAGCCCACGACAATATTGCATTTAGTTATCATAAAAGTACGGCTGTTGTGCATTGTGACAAACGAATGTTGCGCCGAATTATTCAAAACTTTCTATCCAATGCCGTGCATTATTGTAATGACAAAATTGGTCATAAATCAGCAGTCACAAATAAAATATTACTTGGCGTACGTCTTCATAAAAACAGTCTCACTATTGAAGTGTGGGACAATGGCCCTGGCATTTCAGACGCAGGACAACAGCAAATATTTAAAGAATTCGAACGCCTTGATACTCATCGTGAAATTCCCGGCTTAGGACTTGGCCTTGCCATTTGCGATCGCATGGCAAGAATTTTAGATGCATCTATTTCGATTCAATCATCACTTAACAAAGGCACTGGATTTAAAATTGAAATTCCTCGCGTGACAACGCCATTATCGTCAGCGCCAACAGCCGCCGTATTAACGAATGAAACTGTCGCTAATGACTTTGACGGTATTCCTGTCTTAGTAATCGATAACGATCATTTAATGCTAACAGCTATCTCGTCGCAACTCTCAGACTGGGGTTTTAAGGTGGTCACAGCTAAAGATCTCGCTAGCGCCAATACTGTAATAGAAACGGTTACGCCTAAGTTAGTAATCGCTGACTACCATTTAGATAATAATGTAAATGGTGTTGATGTAGTATTTAATATACAAACTACAAACAACTGGCAGCTTCCTTGTATTATTTGTTCAGCCGATCCATCAGAACAAGTACGCCAGCACACCAGCGATGCCAACTACCTATTTTTGCGCAAACCGGTAAAATCGTTGGCGTTGAAGCGTTTGATAAAGCAGTTGTTGTAACTTTCAGGACTAAATCTAATATTGCAGGTTTTGGTGTGCTAGCAACTGTGACTCACATCTTTAATTGGGTCACTGTGCACACCAGTTACTTTCTTAACGTTAAGTGGTTACCCACTAATCACTGCGATTCTCAGGTGCCGCTAACATCAATTGTTGATAAGCCAGTCCAGCCAAGGTGCGGTTGTTCACTTTTAGTTTTACCAAAATCGCCGATACGTGTTTTTTGACAGTGGTTTCTTTGATATCTAAATCATAAGCAATTTGTTTGTTTAAACGTCCGTCAGCAATTTGCGTTAACACAATATATTGCTGCGGTGTTAGCTGTGCTAACTGCTTAGCAAGATGCTGATTAGCTTGACTGTTCTCGTTATCAATGGTGTCTGTCTCAACATGACTAGGCAGCCATACTTCCCCATCGAGTACAACTTCAATCGCTTGCCCTATCGTTGTCAAATCAGCTGATTTAGGAATAAACGCCGCCGCGCCGAAACTAATCGCTTTTTGCATGGTTTGCACATTGTCATCAGATGACACCATGATTACCACTAAATCAGGATAATGATTTTGCAGCTGAGTAAGGCCAGTGAATCCATTGTTGCCTGGCATGTGTAAATCAAGAAACACTATTTCTAAATTTGGATTAGCCTCGACTCCAATGAGTAAATCATCAAAGCAATCCGCTTCTATAACCCCCGCATCAGGTAAGCACTCAACAATAGCTTGCTTAAGCGCCGTTCTAAACAGTGGATGATCATCAGCAATAATAACTTGTGGTTGCATTGGTTTTCCTTAAATGAAAGTGCCGACAATTAAGTCGGCACTGTTATTTAATCTAAATGTGAGTTCGTCGGATCTTATGATGTGCAATGTAATATAGCGCGTTCCTTTAGATGTATCGATAGCACATCAGTTACTTTTCTTTGCGTCGCCAAAGAAAAGTAACCAAAAGAAAGGCGACCCGAACTTTACCGCTTATCTAAAATTACAAATCGCTTTATCGATACCATATTTGATCCGCATCCTGCGGCAAATATTAAAAAATCATCCATGATTTTTTCATCGCGCAATTTGCACTTTTAGGCGTTAAAGAGCGGGACTAGCCCACACTTAGCGTTGATATATTCAGCTAAAACTGATAACTCGCCGTTAAAGAAACTGTTCTTGGATCACCATAATAACTAATCAACGTATTATCACCACCTAATCCCGGAGCGTAACCGCCATCTGGTAATGGAGTCACAAATTGATAACCGCCAACCATATACTCTTCGTCAGTTAGGTTTTTCATGTGCAAACCTACACTCCAATCAGTATCATCATCATACCAAGTGATGCTTGCATTCAGAAGACCATAGCCGTCTTGAGTTAATAGGCTGTTTTCTTCAAACAATACATAATCATCGCGGTAGTAGTAACTTGCATTAACAATGAAATCACCCATTGATGACTCAATGGTGTAATTAGCACCAAGGTTATAAGTAAAATCAGGCGTATTTGAAATGGTAAAGGTATCAGATTTATCAAATACAGCACCTGTTTCAGGGTTAGTATCTAACACTTCTTCAAACTCTGAATCGATAAAACCAAAGCTCGCGTTAAACATTAATTCATCAGTTGCCAGATAGGTAAATTCAGCTTCAATACCTTGGCCTGTTGATGAGCCAATATTACCTAAGCGTTGATTTAGCTCAGTTGAGTCCTTACCCGGTAATACAGAAATGTATTGACGATCTTTATGATCAAGTGAGAACAACGTTACGTTGGCGCGTAAACGATTATCTAACCATTCGCTTTTCATACCGATCTCAATTGAATCAACGTTTTCAGGATCAGCCGCTTGCTCTGCGGTGGTTGCACGCGGGTTAAAAGTACCTGATTTAAAGCCTTGTGAGAAACTAGCAAACAATAACATATCGTTATTAGCTTGATATTCAACGCCAATACGCGGCGTAAATTTAGACCATTCTTCAGAGTCGTCTAACACCACAGGGACTAAATCACCTTCAGGACGAACATAACCATCAACCCAACCAGACTCAGGGTAAACGGTATCAAATATTAATCCATTTCGAACTTTTGAATCTTTTTTATCCTTGGTATAACGAGCACCCGCCGTTACCGACCATTGTTCATCAATATCATAGGTCGCTTGTGCATATAACGCTTGGCTTTTCGCGTTACTACAACCACTTACCTCACGCGTTAAACCCGGTGTTTTGAAAGCCGATTGGCCAAGTACATCTAATATCGCGTCAAATACACCACAAGATTTTCCGTCATATACATAAAGACCGCCCACCACTTTATAGTCTTCACCAACATTATTAATTTGTAGCTCGTGAGTGGTTTGCTCATCATCGTAAATCGCAGGAACGTCGAAGATTCGTAGCGGCGTGTTATCAAAATCGATGTTTGTTGGCGAGTAGCTTTCTCGTGATGAATACACATATTTCAATGTCGTGTTGTCATCGACATCGTATTTAGCCGTAAAGCTAATACCATCAAGCTCAACCTTGTTGTTGGTTGGCATACTTGTATAGGAGTCATAAACACTATCTGGTACTGGCGCATCGGTTAACAGACTTGGTAGTAAACGGTAACCACCTTTTGCATTAGATTTATCTTCTGTTTTATCCCAATCTAATTTAAGTAATAGATCTTCAGTTGCGTGATATTCCAGCGTGATACGGGCAGCCATCACTTCTTTGTTGTAGTTATCAGCGTCTTGGTTATCCAGAGCTGACAATAAAAACTCACCATAGCCATTGCGATTAAGACTAGCGACACCAAATCCAACATACAGTTTGTCTTCAATAAGCGGCACTTGACCTGTCAGTTTCAGATCTCCCTGACCATAACTTCCTACTGTGCCCTGTACGCTGAATTCTGCATCACCTGACATTTCTTTCGTAACATACTTAATCGCACCGCCAATGGTATTTTTACCATAAAGCGTTCCTTGCGGACCACGCAGCACTTCTACTCGCTCAATATCTAATAAATCTAAGACCGCGCCCTGTGGGCGAGCCATATATACATCATCGATGTAAATACCAACACCCGCTTCATAACCCCATAATGGATCTTGCTGACCTACACCACGGATAAACGCCGTAATAGTTGAGTTTGTACCACGACTGCGTTGTAGCGTTGTATTAGGCGAAAATTGTTGAACTTCGGTAATCACTTCAATGCCGCGCTCAGCTAAGTCAGTTGCACTAATCGATGTGATAGCCACTGGTACTTCTTGCAGACTTTCAACGGTTTTACGTGCCGTTACTTCGATACGCTCTAAAGCGCCATCTTTGGCTTTTTTATCATCTTCAGCTGCCATTAGCGGTTGAGCAACCAACGCGCTACTCACTGCCAGCGCTAGCGTACTAAGCTTTGCATACTTCATTTTCATGATTCTTCCCCATCATTCTTATGTTAGTTCTTATATTATTTTTATAACTAAGCTAAAGATGTAATTCGTTAACTTAGCGTTGTTATTTGAATTAATTTAATTGCCAAAAATCGACGATATCTTTCGCTGCGCTAAGTTGTGCTTTAGGTAAAAACGGTGCAACTACACCACCTCCTTCAACATCAGGGTTAACACTTAAGCCATGATCCATATCTGCGATGGTGACTAATTTGATATGTGCTTTTTGGCTATGGCCGACCCACTGCATAACGTCTGCATTCTTTTGCTTAGACATAGATAATGAGTTTAGCGACGAGAGCCGTGCCCATTGCTGAGCCAGTTTTGCTGAATTATCTGCATTGACAACATTGTCACTGCTACCAGTGATGACATACAGTGGCGGCCATTGTGAAGTATTGGGCGATGTCTTTCGTGCTAATGTTGCTAGCTCATCTGCACTTTGTGAAGGTCCTGTGCGCATACAAGAGATGGCTTTTATCAAGCTGTCTGCGCACGGGTACGGTAAGCCTGCGATTACCGCCCCACCGTTAAACTGTTCAGGATAGTTAACCAGCATGCTGCTGGCCATTGCCCCACCAGCTGACAACCCAGCGATATAAACTTTGTCTACGCCTAGCGTTTTTTTTGTGCTCGCAATCATATTCTTAAGTGACAACGTTTCACCTTTGTCACGGTCAGTATCTGGTGCAGAAAACCAATTAAAACACTGCTTAATATTATTAGTCTTGCTTTGTTGTGGTAATAACAAGGCAAAATTATGAGCCTTAGCTTGTGCTAAAAATCCACTTTGCTTTGCAAGTACCTTGGCATCTTGAACACAGCCATGCAGTAGCACAACTAAGGTTTTCGTTGAATTCGACGGTTTGAAATAACTCGCGGTTAATTCGCCTGGGTTATTACCAAATTGAGAGAGCGGTGAAAACTGAGCTTGCTTAGCTTGAATGACGGTAGAAAAACTCGCCATCGACAATAAGCCAAGTGCGAGCGCCGCTGCGCTAATGAGAGATTTATTATTGGGCATATTAGATTGCCTACTTTATATTCGATGGAGTTAGAATGGCGTAAACTGATTAGTAGTTGAATGGTACTTTAGATCCAAGATACAAAATAAATTAATTAACTTTCAAAATATGTAGGTAATAGAATTATTAATTACAATATAAGTTTTCAATTCCTAAAAAATACGTCATACCTTGATAAAATTAGTTAACTAAATGAAATACAAATAGATTTCATCCAATAATAAAAACGTTCTAAAATGAATTTTTTAATAAATATGAAGATTTCTGCCGTAAACAATGACTTTTGCAGTCAATTAACATCAGATATTAACAGAATATTAAATAGGCAGAGGCTAAAAACTACACTGCACTTAATTAACTTTGAATTGAAATATTACTTTTTATCTAATTAAAGAAGCCTACATAATCGTAATATTTAAAAAAATGGATTTATAAGAGGGCGTTCAATATTCTGTGTCAGGCTTAATTTTCTAAATATCAATGACGCTATCTAAACGCCCCTCAAAATATATCGCTAACTGAGAAACACACAAGCTCCAGTTATGGATTGGCATCGTCCATTTCTCAGAAGCATTCAATATGCCAGCATACAACAGCTTCAACAAGCTATTTTCGTTCGGGAATGCGCCTTTCGTCTTTGTTAACTTTCTAAACTGACGATGAACCGCTTCAACGGCGTTCGTGGTATATATCACCTTCCTGATGTGCTCAGGGTACTTAAAATAGTGAGATAGATTGTGCCACTTCCTGCGCCAGGAATTAATAACCAGCGGATATTTTTCGCCCCACTTCTCTTCTAGTTTATCGAGTGCTAATTCAGCTGCTTCCTTTGTGGGTGCACGATAGACAGGTTTTAAATCGGCCATAAAGGCTTTCTGATTTTTAGACGCGACGTACTTAAGTGAGTTTCGAATTTGATGAATGATGCAAAGCTGTGTTTCTGTCTCAGGAAAGATAGCTGCTATGGCTTCAGGAAAGCCGGTTAGCCCATCTACGCAGGCAATAAGAATATCTTTAACACCGCGATTATTAAGGTCGGTCAGCACTGAAAGCCAATAATTAGCCCCTTCGTTTTCTGATAAATGCAACCCTAATATCTCTTTTTTACCCTGCATATTAAGTGCTAATAACGTGTAGACAGCTTTGCTGATGTAGCGACCGTTTTCTTTGACCTTATAATGAATAGCATCGAGCCAAACAATTGGGTAATGGCTATCTAATGGCCTTTGTTGCCATGCTTTAAGCTCAGGAATAAGCTTGTCAGTGACTGCGCTAATCGTTCCTGTGGCCACGTTAATACCGTACATCTCCTCTACATGTGCATTGATATCACGATAACTCATTCCCAAGCTAAACATCGAGAGTATTTTGCGATCGATTTCATCTGATAGTGAGGTTTGATTTTTCTTCACTAATTGAGGTTCAAATGTTCCATTGCGGTCTCGCGGAGTGTCGAGTTCAAAATTACCAGACGGGTGTTTGATGTTTTTACTTGTTCTGCCATTCTTTCTATTAGATTGATTATCGTTGGCTAAGTGGTGCTCTAGTTCGGCATTAAGAGCCGCTTCGGTTAATTGCTTAATCAAAGGGCCTAAGATGCCATCTTTACCAGTGAGGCTTTTACCAGCTTGTAAATCTGTTAATGCTTGCTCAAAATCAAAAGAGTTAGTCATGTGTCATTCCTGTTTTATTATATTATACTGAAATGACACAGAATTATGAACACTCCCATTTATAATCATAAAATCATCTTGTAGATCTAATTTTTATTTCTGTAATCAGTTCGCTCCTAGGCTCATACTTCGAACAAATTACAGTTATATCACCTAATATTTTCTCAACATACTTTAATATATCTTCCCATACTATAGATTCCTTCGTGTATAAGCAGAGGTATAATGTTGGAAATATCTCTCTAATTTGAGGTAATAGCTGTATAGTTTGCGTATTAAACCATATTTTATTTACATAACACCAAAGCCTAGCAATATTAGCTAACAAATCATTTAACAATAAGTAATTTTGAATAATATTCTCTTGAATTAGACTCGATGCCAATTTTTTTTTAGAATTCAAAGTCTTTTCAAACATTTCGACATAGGTTCTTTGAGAGACATTAATAGGACCATCGGTATATATATCATTCGCTAATGCACTAATTCCCTCCATACGTTTATTTATGTCCAAAAGAGGCTCTATTTCTTTAAAAATAAATATCCATTCAGGTATCTTTTTTTTACATAGAAATTGAAAATTCTCAAAGTTTGATAGAATAACATCGTACTTTAAACTATTTTTTACAAAAGACTCTTTTCTATATACCTTTGCTTTAGTGAAAATAATAATATCTACATCATTAAAATTCGACTTAGTATTAAATGAACCAAAAATACCGATAGATTCTATCTTATATTTTTGTGAATATTTGTTAAAAATAATACTTTTTATTTCATTTTTCATAATAAAAAAGGCTCATGCATGAGCCCTTACAATAGAGAATCTACTTAAAGTGTAGAAAGATTAATTCGGCCATGGGTATTTTTATCATTTAAAGGAATCATCAAGTAATTTTTAATAATTTTGGCATTAATAAAATTGCCAAAAGAGGAGCTTCCATGTTGATGTGCCTTGCTCCAAACTAAGTTTCCGTTTTCTTTGTCATACACTCTAATTTCAGTTTCATTTAACGCAATAATGAACCGAGTATGGTTTAATAACGATACAAATGGGTATATGTTGTTACCTTCGAATTTAACTTCCCACTCCGTATTTTCTCCGTTTTTCTTAATTAGACGATTAAAAAATAACATGTAAATTTCATTTGCGTTGGACAGTGTAATATCTGTACTTCTGTTTATATTATCTATGGTTGTAGACACCTCAACACAACTATCAAAACTACCACTTTTATTAAAAGTACAGAGCTCAGTGAATTTTATTGTTTCATCATCGATATCATAAATCAGAATTTGACTACCATCATTCGAAATTTCATATTTTCTTGATATTTCACTAAACTTTAATTCTTGTTCATGTTCATAATGTTCAAAAAAACTAAGTGCTACTCCGTTTTTTATAGTAATGACTTCAGTATTGCGCTTGGTTAATCTGACAATTAGAACTGTTTCACCATCCTGCGAAAATGAGACATTTGAGAATATACCATCACCTTTCCATATTGTTTTTTTGTCTTGAGTCAATTGAATACTCGTAAGCAATTTACTGCCATCTTCATAAGTTGTTCGACTTCCAAAAAGAACAATAGACTTTGAAGGGTTTTTATAGATATCTGTCACTAAAAAGTCTATTCCATTAACCTTCTTAGTTAAATCGAAGGCATGCAGAGTATTGTTATGTCCTATAACTTGTTTTGCTGCATGAGCTGAGCTAAGAGTTAATAAAGAAGTTAATACGATTATCGTACGAATAAATACTTGTGATTTCATTATTATTTCTCCATTAAAAAATCATTGTTGAATTTATTAGAAAATTTTGACGTTCTACGGGTATCCTTAACATCATTCTCATGATCATTGACTCCCTTTACATTATATTTTGGACACTCATTTCCAAAAAAGTTTTCCGGTTTAACCGTATTGTTCCTTTCATTTTCATCAATACCATTTCCATTATATCTTTGTAGGTACTCTTGGTGACTTTTCCAAATAGCCAAATGTAAATGAATTCCAAAGCCTTTATGTGTAGGCGTGTTACCTATTTTTCCAATTTCTCTACCACTAGAAAAATATGTTCCCTGAGTTACATTATTACCTATTGAAGCTAAGTGAATATACTTTATAAACTCTCCAGTACCTTGAACTTTCATTTCAACATAATTTCCATTAAAGGAGTGATTTCTTCCAACTTTTATTATTTCAACATTGGCAGGAGTATTTGCTGGAAGTCCTACATTTCCCGCAACACCAATATCCCATGCAGGGTGAAAGTCCCAATAGTACTCAGTACTCTTAGTATTTTTATTATACTTAGCTAGTGTCCTCCAGCCCCAATCTTCTGTAATCCTAGCATAAGGTCGAGTAGTCAGATCTGCCCAGCATTTTAATTTATCTGACTCTTGGTCTTTTCGCCTATCATTATCACTACCGCTTCCATCATATCCATCATACTCATCATAATCGATATCGATCTCCTCCTCAATATCTCGATCCCAAATAGGTTCTATTGGATCGTCCCACCCATCAGGTAAAACGGCCCTGCATCTCTCAATCCCCATTACAGGATCATATTCACAAGCAAGAGCATCAGATTGCCACGTAATAAACAAAGCTGGAGCTAAAAGAATCCTTAAAGCTAAAGTAGATTTATTGAACATTATTATTTCCTTTTAAAAACGAACAAATAAAGTAACTATTCACTAGGGAAAATTATTTTCTAAGGATCCTTTTTAGCTATTGACCGATCCTGCCAGTATGCCAAGCTAGGGCTATGACTTAATCGCCCTAGCTTCAATGAACTTAAACAGCATCAACATCACTGAAATAGTTGAGCAAACTAAAGCTCAGTTACAAGAAGATAAGACACTCACGCCTGCGTTGAAGATGTCTATCGAGCTTATTCTTGTTATCGTTGTTATGCTTGCCAGTAAATTGGGACTTAACAGTAAAAATAGTAGTATCCCGCCATCAAAAGATATTAACCGAGAAAAACAAACCAAAGCTAAATCAGATAAGCTAGCGGGTGGACAAAAAGGCCGAACGGGTAAAACGCTGACTCAAACAGAAACGCCCGATGAGATAGAAGTCATTTTAGTTGACCGAGACATGTTACCTCAAGGACGTTATCGTGAGGTGGGTTTTCAAAAGCGGCAAGTTGTCGATATCGACATCAGTAAAGTGGTGACAGAATACCAAGCGCAAATTCTGGAAAATGCGCAAGGAAAGCGTTTTGTGGGTGAATTTCCAGAAGGCGTTAACAGTCCGATCCAGTATGGCGTTGGTGTGAAAGCGCATGCCGTTTACTTATCCCAATATCAATTACTTCCTTATAATCGTATTGAAGAATACTTTGCCGACCAGCTCGGTCTCCCCGTCAGTGCGGGTAGTTTGTTTAACTTTAATGAGCAAGCCGCTGCACTGGTCAAGTCATCAGGTGCAGAAGATATCATAAAAACGGCATTACAAAGCCCTCATCAAACATTACATGTTGATGAAACAGGTATTAATATCGGCGGAAAACGGCGATGGCTTCATGGCGCGTCAACGACATGGTGGACGTATTTTTATCCTCATGAAAAAAGAGGAAAAATAGCGATGGATGACGCCGATATTCTTCCTCACTTTAGTGGTGTACTGTGTCATGACCATTGGAAACCGTATTATCAATATACCAAGTGCCAACATGCCTTAT
Source organism: Psychrobium sp. nBUS_13 (assembly GCF_051201665.1). Lineage (GTDB taxonomy): Bacteria > Pseudomonadota > Gammaproteobacteria > Enterobacterales > Psychrobiaceae > Psychrobium. The sequence continues at coordinate 3,440,837 of NZ_CP179210.1, forward strand.
GCAATGCTCATCATATCCGAGAGTTAGAAAGAGCATGGGAGCAAGATGGCATGCAATGGGCGAAGGCGTTGCAAACCTTACTGAAGGACATGAATAAACATCAAATTGATAACCCCAACTTAGACGAAGACACTAAGCGGCAATACTTAACGCAATATCAAAAAATACTAGCCGCAGGTGAAATTGAATGTCCAGCGCCAGATGAAAACAGCCGAATAAAAGGTCAGCGAGGGCGATTAAAACGAACAAAATCCAGAGCATTGTTAGAGCGATTAAGAGATTATCAAGATGATGTCTTACGCTTTCTGACGAGCACTGCTGTCCCATTTACCAATAATCAAGGCGAGAATGATATTAGGATGACAAAAGTTCATCAAAAAATATCTGGATGCTTTAGAAGTATGCAAGGCGCAGAGATGTTCTGTTTGATCAGAAGCTATTTATCGACTTGCAGAAAACAATATGTATCTGCAAGCCTAGCCCTTGAATTGCTATTCAAAAATCAGCTTCCAGATGTATTTATTGAAGATAAGGCTGAATAGTTACCAAATAAAATAACATAAAACCCACCTTTCAATTACAAATAAAACCAAAAAAAGTAACACTTAAACAAAAACTGTTACGTAACTCACACTTAATCCACCGTGATACAACGATATTGTCACTCTAATTACAGAGAGCTTCTCAATCTTAGGTTAATCAATAAATATCGGAAACTACACGATTAATGTTGCAAAATTTAAAACAACCTAACGTTTTGTCCGAACTTGCTCTTCTATAAGACAAGCTCCCTACATCAGTAAATATAGAATTGAAGTATCAATTTAAGAAAAATGTTATTTAAGCAAAGCACTGGTACAAAAATGGACTTTAACGACTAAATTAAATACTTTATAGCTCAGTATGCAATATCGATTGGATAGTAAAATTAAATGATAATTAACTCTTACAACACATAAAAATCGTAAGCTCTACCTTTAACTTATAAAAAGTCATCAATTAGTCATATATAGCAAGAATTTAACGATCAATGATATTTTTTATGACTGATAACTCAGCTATATAACTCAGTTAACTGATTAATAAATGATTGCGCGGCTACAGACAGCGGTTTTCGGTGCTTGGTCACTATGCCAACACGGCGCATTAATGCTGGCGAGTGAAGCGGTATACAGCAAGCTCCCAAAGCTTCAAATAATGGTGCAGACAAAGAAGGTACAGCGCTTACTCCCAATCCACTTGCCACCATTTGGCCAATGGTGGCCAACTGATTAGCTTCAAATTCAGGATTAAACGTTAATCCTTGTTGCGCTAATAGCGCTTCAATTTGCGCGCTAATGTTTGACGGTTTTTGCAATGCAATAAATGGCGACAACAACAATGTTTGCCACGAAATATCGTTATGTGTTTTTGCGTGTTGCGGCGAGAACGCTGCTACAAACTTATCTTCAAACAGTGGAATAAAATCCAACTGAGGTTGCTCCGGCACTTCAAACACCAAGGCCAATTCAACTTGCTCATCACACACCATTTGCACAGCATCTTCAGCAATGACGTCATGTAGTTTTATTTTAACTTGAGGATAATCCTGCCTAAATTGTTTCAAATAGTTCGGTACTAAACCACTAGCAAAAGACGGCATAGCCGCAATAGACAACATGCCGTGCTCTAATGAAAACGACTGGGTTAAATCAACAAAGGCATCATCCCATTCTTGCAGTAAACGCTTCGCCGTTGGCAAAAACAACGCGCCTTCGGGGGTTAGTACAACAGCGCGCGTGGTGCGTGATAACAGCGAGCCGCCGACTTCTTGTTCTAGATTTTTAATCGCGATACTCAGCGCGGGCTGTGAAATATGTAAAATTTCACACGCCGCCATAAAGCTTTCTTGCTGCGCCACAACAACAAAGGCCTTTAGTTGTTTTAGGGTTATGCTCATCCCACACCTTTTATTTATTTTTTTTATAAATTAATGAAAACAATAAATTTGATTAATAAACGAACTTATCACAAGCTTGTACTCAACGATAGGAACAATCAGTGGGGAAAGTAAAATGGCAGGTTTTAACAAAGTAGTAACCGATTACAGCGAAGTGTTATACGGACTCGACGACGGTATGACTGTTGTCGCAGGTGGCTTTGGCTTATGTGGTATTCCCCAAGGACTGATTGACGAAATTAAGCGTAAAGGTACCCGTGATCTCACGGTAGTTTCAAACAACTGTGGCACCACTGAGCACGGTCTTGGCGTGCTGTTAGTTAATCGCCAAATAAAAAAAATGATCGCTTCTTACGTCGGTGAAAACGCCAATTTTGAAGCGCAGATGATGAGCGGCGAGCTTGAAGTAGAGCTAACGCCGCAAGGCACCTTGGCTGAAAAAATGCGTGCTGGCGGCGCCGGCATTCCAGCATTCTTCACCGCGACAGGCTATGGCACTGCGGTAGCCGATGGTAAAGAAGTTCGTGAATTTAACGGCCGTCAATACATCATGGAACAATCAATTACGGGAGATTTTGCCATCGTAAAAGCATGGAAAGCCGATACTTTTGGCAACCTTGTGTTTCGTAAAACGGCTCGTAACTTCAATCCTTTAGCGGCAATGGCAGGAAAAATTACCGTGGTTGAAGTGGAAGAAATTGTTGCTCCCGGTGAGCTCGATCCCGATGAAATTCATACACCGGGTATCTACGTTAATCGCGTTATTTTAGGCAATAGCGAAAAACTGATTGAACAACGCACCGTTGCGGCGAAATAGGAGAATACAATGGCACTTTCAAGAGAACAATTAGCAATGCGCGTTGCACAAGAATTACAAGATGGTTATTACGTGAACCTTGGCATTGGTATTCCGACATTAGTCGCCAACTATGTTCCAGAGAATATGGACGTAATGTTTCAGTCTGAAAATGGCTTACTAGGCATGGGAGAATTCCCTCAGGAATCACAAGTTGACGCCGATCTAATTAACGCCGGCAAGCAAACCGTCACAACGGTTACTGGCGCGAGTATTTTTGATTCTGCTGAATCATTTGCAATGATCCGCGGCGGCCACGTAGATTTAACGGTTTTGGGTGCATTTGAAGTGGATAATCAAGGCAATATCGCCTCTTATATGATCCCTGGCAAACTCATAAAAGGCATGGGCGGCGCAATGGATTTAGTGGCAGGCGCTGACAATATCATCGTCACCATGACTCACGCGTCAAAAGCGGGGGTTTCAAAACTGCTCAACACCTGTAGTTTGCCACTCACTGGTAAAGGCTGTATCAAAAAGGTATTAACCGATCTCGCTCTTATTGAAATTAAAGACGGTCAATTCCATTTACTTGAACGAGCACCAGGTGTCAGTGTTGAAGAAATTAAAGCCCTCACAGAAGGGGAGCTAATCGCTAACGGCGACATCCCTGAAATGCGACTGTAGCGAACGCTAATAAGACTTTGCCATTAGTATTCTTTACCAATGGCTTATTCAAAGTTAACTCTCAAGCAACTTATCTAATGTACAAGAGTCGATAACGCCGTTTTTGCATATTCTCATGCATCGCGATCACCTAATACTCTCTAAGCCAAAAAAAAGCCAAAAAAAGGGACAGGCAAAAACTTCTCATTGATTGTTGATATTTTAATCGATTCTACTACGCTTTGATAAGTTGAAATAGAGCGTAGTAGGAGTCGACAATGACGAGAGCGAGGCACCAGCTAATTGATTTATCAGCCACTTCTTATTATCACGTAATTAACCGATGTGTTAGGCGCAGTTTCTTGTGTGGTGATGACCCGTATACCAAGCGAAATTACGATCATAGGCGGCAATGGCTTGTTGACCGTATAAAATTACTTTCCTCTATCTTTTCAATTAATATCGCGGCTTATGCGATTATGAGTAATCACTATCACCTAGTGTTGCAAGTCGATAAATTCCATGCGGATATGTTATCAATGGACGAGGTGATTGAGCGCTGGTATTGCTTGTATAACGGACATCCCATTGTTGACGATTATCTTGCTGACCGAGAAATGAGTACTGTTAAGCTTACAAAAGTTGAAGAATATGCCCAGCTTTGGCGTGAACGTTTATATGATATTTCGTGGTTTATGAAATGTCTTAATGAGCATATTTCCCGAGAAGCCAATAAAGAAGATAATTGCACAGGTAAATTATATTCGCTGCCTTCCATGGCGCTCACCCTTCGGGCCAGCTAAAGCTGTTCTATTTTTTTCCCTAAAAATTAGTGGGAAGGGCGATTTAAGTCTCAAGCGTTGCTTGATGAAAAAGCGTTGTTAAGCTGTCTTGCGTATGTGGACTTAAATCCAATCAGAGCAGGCATTGCAAAAAGTGTCGAAGACAGTGATTTCACATCGATTCAAGAGCGAATAAAGCAATATAAATCTCATCAGCGTCAGCAGCATAAAGCCAACGATGGCTGCACTGTTTCATCTCAACCGCCATCTTTACTCCCGTTTTCACCTGTTGCCAACACAAACGCTATTCCACTGAGCTACAGAGACTATTTCGAGTTAGTTGATTGGAGTGGTCGACACATCGCCCCTACAAAGCGTGGGTTTATTGATGAGAGCGCACCTAAGATTCTACAGGTGTTAGAAATCGATACAGATGAGTGGCTTTCGGCTGCCAAGGAGTTCAGACGGCAATACGGCAGTTTTGCTGGCAATGAAGCTCATTTACGAGATTATGCTCACCATCACGGTCGAAGTTGGTGTAAAGGCGTCGGCTAATCCTCAGTATTAACTGTTCTTATTATTTTCCGCCTCAGCAATAGAGCTGACGAATTTACTCGTTCAAATTTCATCATTTCATAGTTCTCATGTCCCCAGTTCATTTTTGTTTACTAAATGAGCCCAATTTTTCATTGGTTTTAGTTAGTGCAATTTAATTTTGAACTGATTGTGATTAAGTTAAATCAATGAGATATTTGCGCCTGTCCTTTATTATCTATTTGCGCCTGTCCTTTATTATCTTGCAAACTTTTTGATTGGTAGGCTTATTCTCATTTTTATATGTATTCAAGTTTCTCTGAACAAATTCGTTTAAGTCTAAGGTACTCTCCGCAATATTATCTATTCGTGAAGCATTTTTTGCTTTAAATATAAATGGTAATGGTTATCGTTTGCATTTCGTGTTATTTTGTTTTGTTTAAATTAGCTCAATTAAAATCAACCAAAACGGAAATAGGTTAGTGATATATAGAACTTTTAAACTAGTTACATTGTATTTTTTTATTCTAATGGTAAATGCAGGTTCTTCAGCATTTGCTGTACCAATTCTTAAAAATCCTTTAATGGAATTTAGAGATGTAATACTCAATCAAGATCAGAAAAGTTCGTTTAATGAAACGATCGATGAATATTCTGGAGCGCTTTATGTCAGCAGCACCGATTTAACTATTCCAGGGAATGGTGGATTAGATATCAATATAGTAAGGCATTATTCAACCCCATGGACTTCTAATAGTAAATGGGATGTGACAATGGGTAGTATAGGCATATCTAACTCTAATCATAAAAGTGCTAAGCCAGTTTTAGGTAGCGATTTAGGCGAATTTTACGAATGTGTTTACCCTGGAAATATAAGTCCATTAATATCAGGGCAAGTCTCACTCGATCATTCTTTTGACTCAACAGGGTGGGTCGATACTTTTCCTACCTACGCTAGCCATGTTGTTGACCAAGCTATTAAAAACCCTAGTAAAAGGTACGTCCATAATCCTTCGTTAACGCTCCCTGGAGGAAGTGTCCAAACAATTGTAAATTCGTTAGAAGATGAACGGGCGTATTATCCATTAAAAACAAACGGAGGATGGCGAGGTGGTTGCCTTATAGATGGATATGTTTTCTATTCGCCAGAAGGGCTTAAATATACATTTGGTGGAACTCAAGTCGAAAAAATAGAAGATAAATTTGGAAATTTTCTTAAGGTTAAATACGATCATAGAGCAGAAATTAAGAACATAACATCAAATGACGGTAGAAATGTCGTTTTCCACTATGGCTCTAGCTCAAATAACAGAGATAAGCTTACATCTATATCTGTAAATGGCGTAAATTTTGTCACCTATTCATACGATAGTAATAGAATGTTAAAAAGTGTACGTCATAAAAACAGAGTCTTATGGAAGTATACATATAAGAAAGTAGAGACTCCTTTTAGGTTAGCATCTATAGAAAATGAAGCTGGTGCTATAGCATCTTATGAATATACACATTGGGGATACATAAGAGATGCTGTTCCAATCCTTGCTGTCTCCGCAAAGACTCTTTCAGGAACAGTTGATAAGAAAAGAACTACATTCGAATATATACCGATTATGTATGAAAAATTAAAATTTCCCGACGATGAAGGCTATATTGAAATAAACTCACCTCCATTGAATGGTGAATTAATTTTTCAAAAAAGAATTGTAAGAGACATAGAGTCATGTGCAGTTAGTTATTATCATTCACCCGAGAATTCTTTTTTTCCTGCTGGAATCGGAAAGCCAACCGTAAAAAAACTTTATTCTAATAGCAGTTGTAGTGGCACACCAATAAAGAGAGAGGTATATGGATGGAATAGTCAAAAATCTAGTTCTCAAAAGATATCAATTTTAAAGGAGCCTGAAGCTCAAAAGTATGTGAGCGGCGAATATGCATTGCCATTGCTTGAATCTAGATCAACTTTCATTGGTGGCGTTGAGTTTAAAACTCTTTATGAAGGTTTTACCCGGTTTGGAATGCCGTTAAAGCAAATTGAATCTTCAATTGATGTAAGTAGTAAACAAGAACTACACAAACGAATTCACGTTACTAGATATAATGAATTGCTTACGACAGATTTAAAATTTGGCTTGGAGCTGCTCGTAAGTAAGGCGCTTTATGATAAGTCGGAAAAAGACAAACTCAACGAAACTGTTTTTAAATATGATAACCAATTTAATTTAACGACCAAGATACAAGATGGGGTTAATACACATTTTAGATATCACTCAGATGGGAATTTGAAATCTGTTGTAAATGCCTTAAATCAAAAAACTCTATTCGAAGATTACTATAGAGGTATAGCGAGAAAAAAAACCACAACGAATAGATATAGTAACACTACAATGCAGAGTTTAAAGGAAGTTGACTATTTTGGAAACTTGAAAAGTTCAACAGACTGGAATGGTACGAAAACTAGTTACCAATATGATAGCTATAATCGTTTAATATCAATCGATTTAGAGAACGATGCGGTTTACGGTGATTGGTATGATGTTCTTTTTACATATAATAATGCTAATTATCACACAACTGAAATATGTTCTTTAGATAGTTCAAAAACTGCATGTGAGAGTGACGTGGCTTTTTCGCTGATTGAGCAGTATGACGGCATGGGGCGATTGATTTCTATTCAGCACTCTGATCTGCAATATCCAGAAATGGAAAATAGTACCCGATATCAATCCTTTTCTTATGACAAACATAATAGAAAATCTTTTGAGTCATTCATTAGTAACTCAAAAACGGAAAGTAAAGGTATAAAGTATCAATATGACGTATTAGACAGAGTAGTGAGCAAATCAATTTCTGGATTGGGTATAACTAGTTATGACTATGCATCGGGAAATAAAATTAAGACAACAGACGCTAAAGGGTATGAAACAACAACAACATACCAATTATATGGAAAATTGAATTATGAACTAGCAAAAAGAATTGAATCACCAGAGAATGTTATAACTGACATTCTTATGAGAGATAATGGCTTAATCGATGTCATATCTCAAAGCGGACTAGATGGCAATCAAAATAATATAAGTACAACTGAAATTCGAAAATATAATTCCAATAACCAGCTTTGTTTGGTTTCTCGTCCTGATGTGGGGACTACTCTATATGGTAAAAATGAACTAGGGCAAATTACTTGGAAGAAGCAAGGGGCTATAGTCTCGTCAACTAGTTGCTCTAAAATAAAGCCTTCAAAATCTAATACATATGTATATGACAATATTGGTGATTTATGGAAGGTGAATTATTCGGATAATACGGGTAATCGTTTATACATCAGAGATAATAATGGTAATTTAACAAGACTTGTAAGTGGCAATATTGTTAATGAATATAGGTATAATAATCAAAATAAAATTCAGTCAGAAAGCCTCCAAATAAATAACCATAACAAACTCGAGTTTAAATATAAATATTTGAAAAACCAAGAGTTAGCTTCAGTAATTTACCCAAATAAATTAAAGGTTGAGCAATTGTCTAATGGTTTTGGTGAGGTAATAAAGGTTCACTCGGTTAGCAACGGAAGAGTTAATGAGTATTCTAAAAATGCGGTGTATTACCCAAATGGTGCGTTAAGATCTTTTACATATGGTAATGGAATATCATTGTTTCAAGATCTCTATGATGATTCCCAGCTAGTTAAGCAGATAGAGCACAAAAGCGTGGGAAACTCATTAGTAGACCTGAATTACTCATACGATCTATCTACCAATGTAACTAGCATTGTAGATAAAGTGAATTCAAATTTTAGTGTATACGACTTAGGATACGATGGGTTAAATAGATTGACGTCTACTGTAGGAGGAAAATCCGTTGGTTCTTCTTCTATTTCGTATGACGGTCTTGGAAATATTTATCGGAAAAAATCAGTTTCTCATGATTTAAAATATCACTATGACTACTCGCTTAATCGTTTGAAGAGTGTGTCTGGTATTTCTGGAAAATATAATGTTATAAAGTATGACACTAAAGGCAATATTACTGACAACGGCGCTTTTTCATTGTCATTTGATGATTCTAATCAATTAAAAATAGCTAACGGCCAGGTTTATTCTTATGACGGAAATGGGAAGCGTGTATATCAATCAACGGGGAGCGGTATTTATTCTTTCTATTCATTTAACGGTAACTTAATGTATAGGGAAGAAGGGGAATTAAATTCGGGGAATGGTATTAATTATATTTATATGGGAAGCAAGCTAATAGCAAAACATACTGAAAAGAATACTCCTAAACCCAAACCAATTTACACTCCTCGCATTGAGCTAGATATTTATAAAGTATTGCTTATTGAAGGGTGTCCGCTTTGGGGATGCCAGGATTTTTTTACTGGAGAAGAGTACCCACCATTAGATGGAGACGATGAACTTGGTTTGCCTTTATATCCTTCAGGCTTTTTCTTTAGGATCTCATGGAAGAGTCAATACGCTGATTCTTGTCAGGGAAAAATACAAAATATGTCATCACGATTTAATTACAGTCCAATAAACTTTCAAGGCCTAAACAGTGCGGAATCGATATTTTTACACAATAGAGATGATTATTATTTCCAATTAACCTGTTCGAATACCAGTAGGCAAACCGTTAAAAAAATCACGATTGATGATAGAGAAGGATATGAAGAGTTATGGCCTTAAGAAACGTAGTGTATTTATGTAAATTAATCATACTTTGCTTTGCTGTTTATAGTGCGAATATTCGCGCTGATATAATCTATTTACATGCGGACCTTCAAGGTTCAATTGTTGCAGAATCGAATGAGGCAGGAAAACTAAATAATAGCAGACACTATTCTGCTTATGGTGAGCAATTAAAGTCAAATAAGAGTGGAGTTGGCTATACAGGGCATGTGTACGATAATGATTTAGAACTTATTTATATGCAGGCACGATACTATGATCCAGTGATCGGGCGTTTTTATTCGAATGATCCTGTTGGGTTTACGGGTGAAGTTGATACCTTTAATCGATATTCTTATGTTGCCAATAACCCTTACAAATACGTTGATCCTGATGGTCAAGCTAAAATATATGTAGAGACACAGGGGACAGGCCACGTTGGGATCACAACTAATTATAAAGGCAATGAAGTGAACTACGATTTTGGTAGATACAAAGGCCGTTACTCTAATAGCATCTACAGTGGTCCCGGTATATTAAAGAGAACAGGTGGAACGCCTAGTTCGGCAAGTTATTCTGGCTATAAGGTTTTTGATTTGGGCGTCAGTCAGGCACTAGATAATGAAATAGCCAAAGGGTTTAGAGCGGCATTTGATGCAGGTAGTGCGTCACTTCCAAAAGATGTGATGAATAGTTTAGCGAGTCCTTCTGAACTTTCCTCTACACAAAGGTATTCAGGTAGTGATTGGGGATTAACAGGGCCAAATTGTGTTTCACATACTTTTGAAACGTTGAAATCTACGCTACAAGGGGTAAGGAATCCTGAAGCTGGTTTTTCAAAAGCGTTACAATCTGAAGCCACTAATCTCTATAATAAAATAGATACCTTCATTTTCACGCCAGCAGGTGCAAAGGGTGCATTAAATGAAAACTTCTAGTATGAAAAGGCTTTTCAAGTTGATTATCAGTCTCTTGGCTCTATCAACAGTAATTATCATATTCATATATATGAACATTACGTTTAGCTACCCGCTTAATAGCGTGCGATTAAAAGTGATAGAGTTCAAAGAATTGAATGGAAAGTACCCTAATTCACTTGATGAGCTTAAAAATTCTCCAAAAGTTAAATTTATGTCGGTTTTGGAGTATCAAAATAAGGGAGATGACTTCCTACTTTACTTTTGTCCGACAAAGTTAGGGCCTTGTGAAGTATCTAATAAGTCAAAAGAACCTTTTTTTGACGAGATATAATTTGTAAAACTTTTGAATCCAAAGCCTCGCCCTGTGCATACCAGAAGGTTTGCACTCACGGGGCTTTTTGTTTTCAGGCATAAAGGGGCTTTATTTTTGGCTGCTTTTGAAGCCAAAGGGATTGTATACATTGTGTTAAATCAAGTTGTTATTTATTTGTCGCTTACATATTTTAACTAAAATTATTAATGTGTTAGTGTTAAACCTTAAGGGATTACTCTGCTCGATGGATTGGTATTTTTCTAGATTTGCAATAAACCAGTAATTACCTTCTTACTTAACTGTATTTACATACAGTTATTTTTGGCGTATTGTTTATATAACAGATTTGTATTCAAATCGAGCATAAATGATATAAAGATTATAGGAGCATTTATGCTTAGTTGTGTTGAGTGTGATTTTTCATATGAGGAATCTTTAGATGAGTGTCCTCGTTGTATTGAGTTGGAAAATATAGAACGGCCAGAATTAATAGCTGTAGCGGCTATGACTGCGCAGTTTATTACTCAGGCGGGAAGCTCTAAATTGGAATCTAAAATAGGTGCTCTTTGGCCTGAAAACGATGACATATGCTTTAAATTGATTACTGAAGTTGAAAGAAAGTTTAAAGGAAAAAATATAAAGGAAAAAATATATTAGGGTCAGGTTAAAATAAAACTACACTTCATCTTTCTTCCAACCTAACGGTCGACCTCTTTTCTTTGGTTGCATTCTGCGACCCGTTAACAATTCTATTTCGCGCTTAAATTGTTCACTGCCAATTGCCATCCCTCGATTAACGCTATCTCTAATATTAGTGATGAGCTTATTATCAACATGATGTTTAAAAAGATCACGATACGCGCATTGCCTATCGTCCTCATCCTTTCCTAAACTAATATAAAGTGAATGCGGTGTACATAATGATGATTCTTTACCCAGCCCATTAATTTGGTAGCTCGACCACGCGTAATCAGCTGGATCCTCAACCATTTTCGCTCTAACTGGATTGTGTTCAATGTATCGATACAACTGTAAGAGGTACTCTTCTTCTTGCACTAAACAAGATTTATAGCGCCCTTCCCATAACGTTCCCGTTCGTTTATAGCTATGATTAAAGTATCTAACATACTGGCGACCAAGGCCTTGCATCATTTGACTAATAGCATTGTGATTAAGCGGAGTACATAACAAATGAACATGATTAGTCATAAAGACCCATGCATGAATCGCTACCTCAAATTTACTTGAATAGTCCTTCAACCATCCTGCGTAAGCTGCAAAATCCTGCTCGCTAGCAAAGCACACTTGGTGATTATTTCCTCGTTGAATTATGTGCTGGGGCACACCGATTGGGCTAACTCGTGGTAATCTGGCCAATTAAATAACTCCTCATAACAAATGACTACTCATGAAAGCATAGACGAGTTATTTAAATTTAACCTGACCCTTTTATTGCTTTTATTGCGATATCGTTAACCGTTGCTGCACTATTACAAGAACGCGCGTTAGCGGTCATGGCGGTAGACTCACTAGCCTTTAATGTCATATATCCTGCAACGCCAAGAGAAGCAATAATCGAAATGACCGCGCCTTTTAAGAACGACTTTGAAGGAACAATCGACGGATTGAGTGCTGGATATTTCAGTGAAAATACGCCAATTGCAGCACGAACGCAGATTACAAAAGACATGTATAACGGCGATGCCAATATTGGTATTCGCGTATTAGAAAGTTACTTAGCGTGGGATAGAGATAAATATTTAAAAGAATATCAAGGGCCGATATTTTCAGTGATTGCTCAAGTGCATGAGCCTATTCTTGACCATCTAATTACAGATCGTATTGTGGTCAATGTGATCAGTGAGACAGGTCACTACATCATGATTGATCAAGCCAAGGCACTACAACATCACCTTGATAGCATTATTGCCAACTAATCTCTCTTTAAGGGGACACTAAGTCCCCTTCTTTTTGCCTAAATATTAAGTTAGAAAAAGCCCATTGGGTTAATGTCATGACTCACCAGCATGTTCTTGGTTTGCTGATAATGATCTAACATCATTTTGTGATTTTCACGGCCAATGCCTGACTGTTTATAACCACCAAATGCGGCATGTGCTGGATATAGGTGATAACAATTAGTCCACACACGTCCTGCTTGAATTCCGCGCCCCATGCGATAAGCACGGTTCATGTCACGTGTCCATAGTCCAGCACCAAGACCAAACTGCGTATCGTTAGCAATTGCTAGCGCTTCAGCTTCATCTTTGAACGTCGTAATACTAATAACGGGACCAAAAATTTCTTCTTGGAATACACGCATATCATTAGTGCCTTTAAGTAGCGTTGGTTTGATGTAATAACCGTCATTTAAGCCATCCACTTTCTCATAGTCACCACCAGCAAGAACAGTAGCGCCTTCATCACGGCCAATATTAATGTAGGTCATGATGCGATCAAATTGCTGTTTTGACACCTGCGCGCCCACTTGGCTGCCCATGTCTAATGGATTACCTTGAGTAATGTTTTTAGTACGCTCGATTAAACGCTCAATAAATTCGTCAGCAATCGATTCTTGTACCAATAATCGCGATGGACAAGTACAAACCTCACCTTGATTAAAGAATGCTAACGTTGCACCTTCTAAACATTTATCAATGTATTCATCTTCAAACTGCAACACATCTTCAAAGAAAATATTTGGCGATTTACCACCTAACTCAACGGTTGATGGAATTAAGTTATCGGCAGCACATTTCAGAATATGCTTACCGACAGGGCTCGAACCAGTAAAGGCAACTTTGGCAATACGCGGTGACGTTGCTAAGGCTTCACCTGCTTCTGCGCCAAAACCGTTAATGATGTTTAAGACACCCGGCGGTAACAAATCACCAATAAGCTCCATTAAAAACGCAATAGATAATGGCGTCTGTTCGGCAGGTTTAAGAATAATACAATTACCTGTTGCTAACGCTGGTGGAATCTTCCATGCCGCCATTAATAACGGGAAATTCCATGGAATAATCTGTCCGACAACGCCAATAGGCTCGTGAAAATGATAAGCCACGGTGTTGTTATCTATTTCACCAATCGATCCCTCTTGAGCGCGAATACAACCAGCGAAATATCTAAAATGATCAACGGCCAATGGCACATCGGCTCCCATGGTTTCACGAATACACTTACCGTTATCCCACGTTTCAACCAATGCCAGAAGTTCTAAATTTTCTTCAATACGGTCAGCAATTTTTAAAAGTATATTCGAGCGTTCAGTCACCGACATTTTTGTCCACGTATCTTTTGCACCATGTGCTGCATCTAACGCTAAATTAATATCGTCTTCATCAGATCTAGCCACTTCACAAACCGCTTCTCCAGTCACTGGCGTGGTATTTGTAAAGTACTTGCCGTTAACAGGTGCTACCCATTGGCCATTAATATAGTTATCGTATTTTGACTTGAACGATACACATGACTCACTTGTCCCTGGATTTGGATAAATCATAAACACCTCTCGTTATTTTTATTTGTTAATGTATATTGATTAAACGTTCGTTATTTATCCTATTGTCAAAATACTAAGTTGCATGACTGACAATTCACATTAATTGACTGAGAGTCCATTAACTGGAAATTATAGAAATATGATCAAGGAAAGCATTCACCAACAACGCCGAACACCACAGGTTTTAGTGGAAAACAAATTATCTTTTGCCGGCGATAATGCACAGTTGAGTATTTACGACACGTTCGAGCAAGCAAAAGCCATTGACCTTGTGTCTGATCAATTGATGTTTTGCGGGATGGTGAGCGGTAAAAAAGTTATGCACAGTAATCATGGCGCTTATAATTGTGACTTTTTTCCTCATGAATCCTTTGTGATGGCGCCGAATCAATCAGTAGCGATTGACTTCCCGACAGCGACGCTCAATCAACCGACAACCTGTCTTGCTATAGAAATGAGCGATAATCGAATTAAGCAGGTTTGCGACGGGCTCAACGTCAACGCACCTTTAGATAATTATCATCAAGAATGGCACTATCAAGAATCTTTGGTTCACACTCATCACAATGCCCAAACTCAAGCCTTATTAGATCGCATGGTGACAATTTTCACCGAAAATCATCAAGACCGAGACTTCATGATCGATTTGGCTGTTCGGGAATTAATCGCACGATTGTTACGCCATCAAACTCGTGACTTCATCATCAGCCACAGCTTGTCACAACCAGATCATAACGGCCTCAATGCCGCTATCGACTATCTAGTATCGAATATTAAAGAAGAAATGAATATTGATGAGTTATGTAAAAAAGCCTGCATGAGCCGCACTAAATTTTATACGGAATTTAAACGACACCTAGGCAGCTCTCCCGCCGAATTTCTATTTCAAGCACGCCTAAAATATGCAGCCCAACTATTAAAGAATAATAACTCAGTAACACAAGCTTGTTATAATTGTGGATTCAAAGATACCAGTCATTTTAGCCGCAGTTTTAAGCGTTTTTACGGTTTATCTCCTCAACAATTTAAAATAAGAAGTCAATAAGACATGAGGTTTCACTTCCCCGCGACAATCCAGCACTAAAGAACCAAAACAGCCAGCGAAGAACAACTAAATAGCTATTTAACAATAACTTACGCTTTATTTGTTGGATATTTAGTCGGTTCAATTTAAGCTACGTGGCTATATTTAATATCTACATATTATCTTTTACACGGAGTAACCAATGAATCGTTCACAGCGTGCAATTTCTGCTATTCAGCGTTTTCTATTATTAATGTGCGTACTCACAATTAGTGCGTGTAACGAGGGACCAAAGGTTTCTCAACCAACATCAGCACATGAAACTCCTGATCTTACTGCCAATGCTCTGGGAGTATTCAAAGTAGAAAATGAAGACAATCAACCTGTAAGCGATGCGTTATTTGTTTTAAAGGTGGCTCAAGATCCTAGTATTACGTTGGGAAAAAGTGACAGTCATGGAAATTTTTCTTCGCGAGTTTTTCCTAGAGGAAAACAAGCCACATTAACGATTACGAAAGACGGTCATGTCGCATATGAGATTCTCTACGACGCCATTCCAGATCTCAATGAACTCACATTACAAACCGTTAAATTAATTTCTGATAATCCTATTTCTGCAGTTTCTTCAGGCTTATTTTTAATAAAAGATCAACAAGGTAACGATATTGGTGGCGCGGCGATTAATATGATCGTTGGAGCACAACCTCTTGTCGTGTTAGGTAATAGCGATGAAAATGGGTTACTAAAGTTTGATGAATTCCCCAATGGCACTGCAGTAAAAATTTCAGTGTCTAAATCTGGTTATCTCGACAACACACTTGAATTCACTGTTCCAGAAATGTCACAAGTCATCGCCACAAAAACAATAATATTAACTCTCGATGTTCCAGCGACAACAACATCAAGTGCTTCATTTTTTATTCAAGATCCACAAGCAATTGCGGTCACTAGCGCCAGGTTAACTTTACATGTTGACGGTGAAGAGCCACTGCTACTCGGTACAACTAACGCGCAAGGATTCCTATCTTCTAATGAGTTTCCAAATGGTACAGATGTTTCTATCGCAGTAAGTAAGTCAGGCTATGCAAACCAAATTATTCAATTCTCGGTGCCCAGCGACAGTGAACAACTCAATCCTCAAACTGTTACCTTGCTAAAACGCGGTGCAGCGAAAACCTTTGATGGTTCAGTTGATAGCCAAGTGACGGGTGATGATGGCGCTTTTGTTGCTGTAAAAGCCAATGCTTTTGAAAATGCACAAGGAGAGACAATAACTAGTGATATAAAACTACATATCACACCGGTTGACGTTTCCAATGAGTCTGCAGAGCAAGGCGCTTTCCCTGGTTCTTTTTCTGGTGTTACAGAAGATGATGAAACAGTAAATATTGTTACTTACGGCACGACAGAGTTCGTTTTTACCGACGATGATGGTAATGAATTACAGCTCAAAGATGGTGAGACTGCCGATATACTCTTGCCAATTTACCTTACAAAACACCTTGATGGCACATTGATCAAAGCGGGGGATAAAATTCCGTTATGGCACCTTGACGAAACAACAGGGATCTGGATTCAAGAAGGTGAAGGTGACGTTGTTGCGTCTAACACGTCTCCATCGGGTTGGGCGTTATCAGGTAAAGTAAGTCATTTTACGTGGTGGAATGTTGATGTCGCGCCACCCGAACAAGATGAGGGGTTAACCTTCGATTTAAATCTTGATACAAACCTAGATAATGACTATCGAGTTACTTATCGCGTTGCGCCACTCAACGGACGTGCATCCACGGCAGAAGATAGTTTTATTGTTACCAATGACGAGGCTAACGCTGGAACTATTTCTAAATCCTATCCTGTGTATATGAATATTCAATTGGTCGTTGATATTTATATAGACCGACTACAGGAAGATAGCGAGTCATACATTCCAGTGTATCGAGATACTCGCTCTATTCGAGTACCACGAAATATCCCTAAGACAATTACCATTGACGTAACAGATCAAGCGACGACAGCGGCTGTTAACTTAATCGATGATGATGCGAGAGAGTCAATTCCAAGCGTTGACGGTTCTATTAAAATGTTTGCTGGTAAATTTAACAAGGTTAAGTTTTTGAGCACCAAGAATTTCGTTGTTTGTCCATCATGTAGTACACAAAACGATATCAAAATAACGGTATTGAACAGTGATATTAGTGAAGAGCAATGGCAGAATCTTAAATTAAAATTTGATTACGAACAGCGTCACTTCTCGATATTAGGCGAACTTGCATACCGTGAACACCCCTATTCAATGACACTTTTTGTAAGTGATGGATTTAACAATGAAGTAACCACACAGCCCATCACCATAAAAGTGATTGATACACCTACACTCACGCTGTCTAGCGATACTATTGCCTTAAAAGTAGGTGATGAGCTTTCTTGGCAAGACATCGTCATCAATCAGGGACGCGCACCATTTAAGCTCTTCATTGATGCTATTTCTGATACTGAACAGTTAAGTTCGGCAATCGACAACATTGTGTTTAGCGAACAAGGTTTACTCGTTGGAAACGCAAGTGCACCCTTATCAGATTTAACAATGACCTTTTACGTCATTGACGCCAATGGTTTTAAAAGTCCAAGTTCACAACCATTAACCATTAATATTGAAGCGGTGGGCGTGGCACCAAGTTTTGAAAATGAATCAGCGGCAGTACCTCTTAAACTTGCACAACAGTGGCAATCAAGCAGTGTGTTAAGTGGCAGCGCCGTAACGAGTTATAACATTGAAGGTTCGCTTCCGCGTGGCTTGACGCTAAATAGTCAAAGCGGTGTTATCTCAGGAATCATTGATGTTGTCGGTCAATTTGAATTTAAACTTATTGCAAATAATGATTTTGGCCAAGCAAGTAAAACGTACAGTTTAGATGTTGCGATCCCAACATTTACGCAAGGAAGTGCATGGCAATTTTCCCTTAACGATTACACTCAGGGCGCACAGCAACCGTGGGATTTAGCGGGAGCACTACCGACTGGCATTACTTTTGACGTTAATACTGGGGAGTTTTCTGGCACCAGTTTCGATGTGGGGAGCCATACACTCACCGTCACTCAACCGACAGGTCTAACGGTTACACTAACTCTGGTAATTCAATCAGCCGATAACCAAGCCCCCATAGTTTCATCATTAGCTCCGACCAGTATCACTCATGGAGAGACGACACCTCTCATTATTGAAGCAGCGGATCCAGAAGGTGGCGATTTGACCTATGCCGTTACACTGGAGTCTCCTATTGATGGGATCTCAATAGTTAATGGCAACACGACAACGCCAAGCATTGAAGTCGCCTTAAGTGTTGTTGCTCAAACAGCAGTTGCTGTAAATGTAAAAGCAACAGATAGATTTGGAATAGATACAAATCGAGTCTTCACGTTAAACACCGCACAGCAGCCCGTAAACACTGGTTATCAGGCCGCAC
The DNA here is from genome assembly GCF_051201665.1 of Psychrobium sp. nBUS_13. Taxonomy (GTDB): domain Bacteria; phylum Pseudomonadota; class Gammaproteobacteria; order Enterobacterales; family Psychrobiaceae; genus Psychrobium. The sequence goes on from NZ_CP179210.1 coordinate 3,459,447, forward strand.
ACCTGCCAACACTTGAGCCATTTAGAATAAAACAACTCGCCGATACCTGTTATCTAGTTGGCGGTCGAGATAACGACTTATTTAAGCTCGATGTAGCCACTAAATGGCAACGTGTTGCACATGTCGGTTCAGAAGAAATCAATCAATTTAGCATTACAGATATCGCAGAAACATCATCTGGCGATCTTTTATGGGCAGGTGAAAACCGCCTCAATAATGCTGGCGCTGGGCTAGGAAAAGTCAGTGATGATGGTAGTTTGACTCACTTTGCTAATTTACCTGTCATCGATAACACAAAACATGCGTCTTTCTCGACTTTGGTTACTAATGGCAGCACTGTCATTGCCGCAGGCCACAACCAAATTCTTTATAGTGCGAACGATGGCGATACTTGGCTGCGAAGTGATATGACAGCTGGAGATAACGCACTCATTGGCAGTGAACATCAGAGTTTTACAATATTTGATGGGCTGTTCGCTGACGACAATTTTATTTTGGTTGGTGAAGTATCAGATGTTTCTAATGAACTTAATCGTCTAGCGGGCTATCTCATCATTAGTAGTAATGACGGCGGGGCTACTTGGAAACGATTGATAACTGATGTCGAAACCATCACTGATGACAGTGATCGCTTTAGTGAAGAATCTTTAAATGCACCGCCGAAATTTTCTGCGCAGCGAGTTGGCCAAGTATATAAACGCTCAATAGTTCATAACGGACGTTTAAATGCCGTTGAGTTTGATAGTGTATCTGGACAATACATTGCGGTTGGTTCGGCGCAGTTTCAAGGTTATATCGATGGCACTGTAATGCCTATTCAAAATGCCGTGTATGTAAGTGATGATGGTGTGGCGTGGACTAAAGCCGAACTGCAAAGAAGGCAACCAAAAGATGACGAATTACACTTTGATTATCTCACCCGTGCAGGCTTATCAAGCGTTGTACGCCATCCAACTTTAGGATGGTTAGCCACTGATAATACTGTTGAAAATGGCGCGGGTCTCATATCAAGCGCAGACGGTAGTTCTTGGGCAACACAGCAAGCCAATCTACCACTTAACACTATTGGCCGCTGTGATACATCATTGTCTAATCGTTGGATTGCTGCCGGTGCTAACGGTAATGAATTATTAATTACAAGTGACGATATTACGGTCACTAATAATCAGTCTGGTCTTGTTATTCAAAGTACGTTTATCACAAATAACAACACCACATTTATTGCTTTCGGCGTTGAAACCCCAGCCCTACAGTCAGTTGTTTTACGTTCAATTGATAGTGGAAAAAGCTGGACTAGGCATCCTTTGCAAATTACCAACATGCAACCAGAAGATAGAATTGTGCCAAGAAATGTTGTGAAAATTAATGATAATAGTTGGCTCGCGATTGGACAGGACTATTTTCACTCAACGGATACTATTAATTGGACAAAAGTAACCGCCCCGAACAAAATCAATGATGACTTTGCAAATCTTCATCAAAGTTTTGCTAGTAACAACAAAGTTCATTTAATCCAAAAGTCACCGGTTGCAAATGAAGGCAATCAATATTTCTATCGCAGCAGTAACAACGGTTCAATTTGGTCTGCACCTCAACAAATTGATCTAGGCGAATTTTCAAGTTCTGATGTTTTTAATTTTAGTGACAATAGTTTGCAGCCGTGGCGAGTTGTGCGGGCTGAAAAAGCAGACAGTATTAGTCATTATACTGCTAATGCAGTTGATAATTGGCAGTTGACCAGTGAATTTGTGTGTAGCAACAGTGCTGAATGTGACAACGCAATATCTCAAGTAAGAGCAGTTTCGTTATCGACATCAGAGTTATTGAGCATGCAATATACGAAAACGATAGATGAGCCGTCAGACAACAACTGTTTTAGTAGCTCATTAAAGTTCTGGCAAAAACAACCAGATGATACTTGGCTATCTACGATTACAGATCTAGCAATGATCACACGCAACCAAGGGTGTAACGATGAATTACCAAGCCAATTATCTCTTGTACATCATGATAATGGCAATTTGCTCGAGCTAAAAACAGAGCAAGGAAAGAACAGCTACTTTAGCAATAATAAAACTCAATGGCACAGTTATTCTTTTTCTTCCTTCCATTTACAACACGTGACTTACTCGGCCACGGCTATTGTGGGTGTGGTAGATACAGCAGATAGTGACCAGTATTTATTCAAGCATTCAGCTATTTTGAATGATATTCCTCATCATCAAATAGTTGTTACTGAGCCTAAATAAAATGATCTGTTACACCACTTCCCAGTGGTGTAACTTTCATCTTCAACCACGTTCTAAACCATTCAATCTATTCTCATTACTTTTTATTGATTGTCTTTAGACTCATTCCTTCAAATTTCCTGAATGAACCATTGTTGTTTCACGCTTACCATTGCTATGATGCTTGCAGTTTCATGAAGTATTATATTCTTTCGATTAATTAAAATGTCCGCCTTAAAGCGACTTAGGCGAGTTAGTCAAAGAAAAATAACAATTAGTAATGGAGAAAAACTAATGAAGAAAATCACCACTATTGCACTATCAGTAGCACTTGCTATGGGGGTTTCTAGTTGCAGTCAACATGCCCCAACAGAAGATAAATCAGTCACTCAACAATTAACGAAAACCTCTGGCATCGATTTAAACAACTTCGATAAATCAGTACGTGTAGAAGACGACTTATACATGGGTGTTAACGGCAATTGGTTAAAAAACCAAGTGATCCCAGCCGACAAATCAAATTACGGCGCATTTACCAAATTACGCGACGACAGCCAAGCTGCACTAAAAACGATCATCGAAGATGCTGCTAAAGAATCATCGGTAAAAGGTTCGAATGCGCAAAAGATTGGCGATTTCTATAACAGCTATATGGACCTTGAAAGCATCAATGCGAAAGGCATTAAGCCATTAATGTCACAACTTGATAGCATCGAACAAGCGAAAGATCACGGCGATATCATTCGCTTAATGGCGCAATTACAACAAGTGGGTGTTGGTGCCCCATTTGGCTATTACGTTTATGCAGATGCTAAGAACTCAGATTACAACGCACTTTATCTTTATCAATCTGGCCTAACCCTGCCAGACCGTGATTACTATATTAAAGATACTGAAAAGTTTGCAAGCATTCGTGGTAAATACAAAACCTACATTAATGCACTTTTGACTAAAGCAGGTTATGCAAACAGTGAAGCAGCAGTTAAGAATATCATCGATGTTGAGACTGCTATTGCTAACGCACAGTGGTCACGTGTCGAATCACGTAATGCCACCAAACGCTACAACAAAATGAGCAGCACTGAGCTAAATAAATTAATGGGTAGCTTTGATTGGAGCTTATTTGCAACAAACGCTAACTTGTATCAAGTGAAAGAGCTTATTGTTAGTCAGCCAAGCTATATGGAAGCCTTTGGCAAAGCCTTTAAAAATACATCACTTCAAGCGTGGAAAGATTACTTGAGCTTTCACCTTGTCGATGGCCATGCTGAGCTATTAAGCCAAGAATTTGTTGACCTAAACTTCGATTTTCATAGCAAAACATTATCAGGCATCGAAGAAGCTCAACCTCGCTGGAAAGAAGCTGTTAGCACGACAGAAAGTGTATTAGGTGAAATGGTTGGTGAACTCTACGTTCAAAAACACTTCAAGCCTGAAGCTAAAGCGCGCATGGAAGAAATGATCAAAATGTTGATCAAAGGATTCGAAGTAAGCATTAGCGAACTGGAATGGATGAGCGACGATACTAAAGTTGAAGCGTTAGACAAACTGTCTAAATTCACTTATAAAATTGGCTATCCAGACAAATGGCGTGACTACTCATCATTAACTATCGATGCTAATGATTTAGTAGGCAACTACCAAGGTTATGTGCAAATGGAATTCAACGAGATGATCGACGATGTCGGTCAAAAAGTTGATAAATCAAAATGGGGTATGACGCCACAAACCGTTAATGCTTATTTTAACCCAGTGGGTAATGAAATCGTTTTCCCAGCAGCTATTCTGCAACCTCCGTTTTTCGACATGGCCGCAGATGACGCCGTAAACTACGGTGGCATTGGTGCTGTAATCGGCCATGAATTGAGCCATGGTTTTGACGATCAAGGTGCTAAATACGATGGCAATGGTAATTTACGTAACTGGTGGACAGACAACGATAAAGCAGAGTTTGAAAAGCGCAGTAAAAAACTGTCTGCTCAATACAGTGCTTTTAAACCGTTTGAAGATGCTAGCGTCAATGGCGACCTAACATTAGGCGAAAACATTGGTGATTTAGGTGGGTTAACGGTGGCGTTCCGTTCGTATCTATTGTCGTTAGACGGTAAAAAATCTGAAGTGATTGATGGCTTCACTGGCGAGCAACGTGTATTTATCGGTTGGTCACAAGTATGGCGCCGTAAATATCGCGATGAAGCATTACGTAATAAACTAATGACGGACTCACACTCACCAGGTAAATATCGCGCATTCGGCACGCCGCGTAATATCGAAGCATTCTACAAAGCCTTCGACATTAAACCGGGGGATGGTATGTATTTACCACCAGAAGAGCGTGTGAAGATTTGGTAGTCATACCAATTGCATTAAGTAAGTGATCTTGTTGTGCGTAGAGAAAATCAGCTAAAACAAGGCGCTCGATTGACTAATAGCTTGCTATTAGGATTGAGAGCAACGCCATTTTAGTTAATTTTAACGTAACTACTCAGCAGGGGGGAAGATATTTGGTAGTGCTCCGTTTAATAATAATGACAAAGCAGTAGACGCACTGACCCCTTGTTTTTTACAACTTGACAGGTAGCTTCTAAGGCCAAAAAACATGACGGAACCATGCTTGCTTCTAAAGCAGCCCGATATCTTTTGCTGAACTTTCACCATTCTCAAATCATTTTCACCCTGATTGTTCGTGAAAGGCACAATTTTATCCACCATAAATCTGAGTACATCATCTTCGTAACTCTGTAATCGCTCTAATAAATTGCGCGATTTTGATTTCTTAGGGCGTCCACGTTTCCCGACGATTATCGCTGGCGGAGGGCTTTCGTGTTCACCCTCTTTTAAAATATCTCGATATTGAAGGCGACTCATTAATTGTCTTTTGTCGCTAATCACTCCACCGCTATCTTCAACTTCCTGATTAAGCTCTATTAAAAAAATACGCATCGTTTCAGCCCAGCTCTTGCCATCCTGTTCGTATGCACGTGTGAGTTCTCGCAGATGATGAGCATTGCATAAAGCATGTTGACAATCATAACGATAGTACGGCTTCCAGTGATCATGACACATCACACCAGTGAAGTCGGGTAGTATTCCAATGGCATTGATGGCATCACAACCTCGTTTCTCATGAGCCGATAGATAGGTCCATTTTAATGATGATGCATTGTGTAACCATTGACGTTGACCGTTAATGTTAATGCCTGTTTCATCAGCATGAAGCACTGATTCATTCTTCAAACTTTCCTTGATGAATTCAAGCGCATTCGTCTCATCGAGATGACGGTAAGCTGTATTAATGAAGTTGTACAGACTGCCACTACTCAGTGGAATGTTAAGTTGGTCGGTAAAATATTCACGAATACGCTCGTAAGGGAGTAGCTGATATTGAGACAAGTAAACCGCGTGAGCCTTTAGCCCATTACCATATTGAATTCGACTATTAACCCCCGTTGGAAATGGAGCAACGAATCGCTTACCAAATTCGTTTTCAAGAATTTGGGCTTGGTATTGAGTTACGACGCGCTTAAACTCTATATCCACTACCTGACGGGTTTCCACCCCCATATCGGTATAACTCCCTGGTGGTAATAGCGTTCTATCAAGAACTATTTTATGGTTGATATCAGGTCGTTCATCAAGCGGTAAAGTTGTTCCTTTATGACCGAGTTGCCCACCCGATGCATTTGAACTATTAGCGTTAGGCTTCTTTTTTCGATTAGGATCTGATGATGGTGGTTTACTGCTATTTCGACTGTTAAGGCCTAACCGTTGGGACAATAAAGTGACGATAAGCAACAATAAATCGATAGCGGCACGCATTGATGGGGACAATGTTTTATCCGTCTCGATTTGCTTTTTTATGTTGTCGATATTTTTTTCAATATCGATGCCGCTTATTTTCATTGCTCAAACTACTGAATAGAGAGACCCATAGAATAACGGCTCAGAATGATCAAGCAAGTCGATCATTTTTTATTTTTCAATTAATTTAAAACACTAGCTTTGAAGTGCTGAGTAGTTACATTTTAACAAGTACAAGTGGGCAAATATTTAATGCAATTGGTATCATTACTGGCTAAAAAACGATTAAAGCCTGATTCGAATGAATCAGGCTTTTTTATTGCCCAGTATCAATTAGCAGACAACAAAAAAGCCCCGCTTATCTACGATTCGATAAGCGGGGCTTTTAAAGTATTTAACTAACGATTAAACGCGTTTAACAGGAACGGCAGCAACGTATTCAGTTGTCATTTCTTCTGTCGGTGGTGCAAAGCGAGTTAGGTCGATACCTTCAACAGCTGCTTTGTACTCGTCCATAGATGGGAAACGACCAAGAATTGATGACAGAACAACTAATGGCGTAGAGCCTAGTAGTGATTCACCTTTCTTTTCGCTTGTATCTGCTACAACACGGCCTTGGAATAAACGTGTTGATGTTGCGATAACAGTATCACCAGGTTCAGCTTTCTCTTGGTTACCCATACATAGGTTACATCCAGGACGTTCTAAGTACATGATGTTGTCGTACTTAGTACGAGCAGCGCCTTTAGGATCGTTATCATCAAATACAAAACCTGAGTACTTCTCAAGGATTTCCCAATCGCCTTCAGCTTTTAGCTCATCAACAATGTTGTATGTTGGTGGTGCAACAACTAATGGTGCTTTAAATGAAATACTACCGTTTTGTTTTTCCATGTTACGGAACATTTGAGCGATAATTTGCATATCACCTTTATGAACCATACAAGAACCAACGAACGCTAAATCTACTGATTTACCATCGTAGTATGAGACAGGGCGAATAACATCATGAGTGTAACGCTTAGATACATCTTCGTTATTAACATCTGGATCGGCAATCATTGGCTCAGAGATAGCATCTAAGTCGATTAATACTTCAGCGTAGTACTGTGCGTTGTCATCTGGTGATAATGCTGGTTGCTCGCCTGATTGAACTTCTGCAATACGTTCATCAGCTAACGCGATTAAGCCTTTTAGCGTACCCGCTTCGTTTTCCATACCTTTATCGATCATGATTTGGATACGGCTCTTAGCTAGTTCAATCGACTTAACTAAGGTTTCATTGTTTGAGATACAGATTGACGCTTTCGCTTTCATTTCTGCAGACCAATCAGTAAATGTAAACGCTTGGTCAGCTAGTAGCGTACCAATGTGTACTTCGATAATACGACCTTGGAATACGTTCTCGCCGCCAAATTGCTTAAGCATTTGTGCTTGAGTGGCGTGTACAACATCACGGAAATCCATGTGGCCAGCCATGTTACCTTTAAAGGTTACTTTTACTGACTCAGGGATTGGCATTGCTGATTCACCAGTCGCTAGTGCAATTGCAACCGTACCTGAATCGGCACCAAAAGCGACGCCTTTAGACATACGTGTATGTGAGTCACCGCCGATGATGATAGCGCGGTCATCAATCGTAATATCATTCAATACTTTGTGAATAACGTCAGTCATTGAATGGTAAACGCCTTTTGGATCACGTGCTGTGATCACGCCAAATGCGTTCATAAATGCCATCAACTTAGGCGTATTAGCTTTTGCTTTGCTATCCCATACAGAAGCTGTATGACAACCTGATTGGAAAGCACCGTCAACAATTGGAGAAATTGTTGAAGCAGCCATTGCCTCTAATTCCTGACACGTCATAGGGCCAGTAGTATCCTGAGAACCAACGATGTTCACTTTTACTCGCACGTCAGAACCAGCGTGTAGCGGAGTTTCTGATGCTACGCCAACCGCGTTGCGGTTAAAGATTTTTTCAACAGCTGTTAAACCTTGACCGTCATGTGAAATCTCTTTCGAAGCAGCGTAAACAACAGGAGCAACAACACCTAGCGCTTGTGCAGCAAAGGTTTGTAGTTTCTTACCAAAAGTTACTGCGTAAGAACCGCCCGCTTTCATGAACTCCATTTTTTGAGGAGTAAATGAAGAAGAGATATCCGCTAGCTCTTCGCTACCGTTAAATAGTTTCTTCGCTTTCGTATCGATAGTTAATACAGTTCCAGTCGCTACTGAATAAGCTTCTTCTAGAACAACATCGCCATTATCATCAACAACGGCGTTGCCATTTGCGTCTACTTTCTTAACCCAGTTTTTAAGATCAAGACCGATACCGCCAGTCACATCTACCGTCGTTAAGAAGATTGGCGCGATACCGTTAGTACCAGCAACTACTGGCGCAATATTGATAAATGGAACGTAAGGACTCGCTTGTTTACCCGCCCAAAGTGCTACGTTGTTCACACCAGACATACGTGAAGAGCCAACGCCCATAGTGCCTTTTTCAGCGATAAGCATCACTTTTGCTTGTGGGTGTTTCGCTTGAAGTGCTTGGATTTCTTCCTGAGCTTCAGGAGTAATCATACATTTACCGTGTAATTCACGGTCAGCACGTGAGTGAGCTTGATGGCCAGGTGATAGTAAATCTGTTGAGATATCACCTTCACCAGCAATGTAAGTCACTACTTCAATCTTCGCTTCAACCTCAGGTAGTTTAGTGAAGAATTCAGCGTTAACGTAGCTTTCAAGAAGTTCTTTAGCTATCGCATTACCCGCTTTGAATGCTTCTTCTATACGGCTTGTATCAGCGTCGTATAGGAATACTTGAGTTTTCAGTACACTAGCGGCTGGAGCAGATACGGCTGCATCGTCGCTTAGTGCAAGATCAAGTAATGCTTCAATCGAAGGACCACCTTTCATGTGTGAAAGTAGTTCGAATGCAAACTCAACTGAGATTTCAGCAACAGTTGCTTGGCCTAAGATGATTTCTTTTAAGAATGCCGCTTTTACACCCGCAGCACTTGTTGTGCCTGGAAGCGTGTTATAGATGAAGAATTTTAAAGACTCTTCACGGTGCTCATTACCAGTATCTTTGATTTGAGCGATGATTTCAGATAATAGCGCTGCGCTATCAATTGGCTTAGGTGCTAAACCTTGGTCATTTTTACGACTTTCAATTTCTGCTAAATATTCTAAATACAGACTCATTTGATACTCTCTCTAGCTATTTAATGCTAATAATTTACGGTCATTAGCTGGGTAATAATTTTTTGCCCATTTTACCTGATTTTTAATCGACTATAAATCCTTTGAACCAATAAACATTATTCACAAAATTTATAGCTGGCATAAACGATAGATATATTAGAACGACAAAATATAGAAGAGTAAATCTTCATTTTTGGTATTAGTCGCTATAGGCAGTCGTTAGCTAATGTTATATCAGAATAACATTCGGGATTAATCTCATTAATTAGTCGTATAGTTCGCGAAACACACCAATCTGAATAGCCAAAACTGGGGAAATACCCTTTAGAAATATACAGTTTTGGTCGATGAGCGACATAAAGATAAAGTCACATAGAGCGGTTTCAGACATAACTATTGACGAAATACCTCGTATCAAGTCGACTATTTAACTTGCAACGATTGTTATCGAGCATAATAAAATGCTATATACAATAATCTAAAATTCAGTCTAATCAGAACGCTTAAAAATACATGCCTATGCACTTGGCTCAGGACGATTTTACAGGTACATGAACTATCGCCAAATTTAACAGTCGGTTAGGGATTTGTTTTTCAATAAATCGACGGTTGAACCGATAACAGAACTCATCTAGATATTCTTGTAGGTATTTTCCCGATACACCATGAAATGTACCCAACAAAAATGTTTTTAAATTGCCAATGGCGATATGTACCCATGGTAGCCATTCATCAACCAAATGGCTTGGTGTTACCCTCGCTTCATGGTCCTGTGCTTGGTCAATTATATTCAGAGCAGCCAATGCATCAGAACGAACTTTCTGACCTGGTTTTAAGTACTTCTTAACAAACTTATCAACGCTAAAATGGCAAATACTATCAACTACTTCCATGGCAATAAATCCTGCCTTTTTCTCTTTACTTTCACAGGCGATTAATACATTCTTTTTTCCTGCTGCACCACGACCTCGTTTCCCTTTTTGTCTACCTCCAACAAGTGCATCATCTAGCTCTATTGTTCCACTCAATTGATATAAACTATCTCTGTGACCCATAGCACTTCTAAGTTTTTTTAAAATGAGTCTCGCTGTTCGCCAATTGACTTCTATTAATTTGCTTAGTCTTAGTGCGGATATACTTCCCTTATCAGAGCCAAGAAAATAGATAGCCCAAAACCACTGGATTAAGGTGATTTTACTCCCATGAAAAAGTGTCCCTGCCGTGACTGATGTTTGCTTTTTACATTGCGTGCATTCGTATAAGTGGCGACTGGCAATTTTATAGTTATGAGCATTGCCGCAACGCGGGCAAATAAAGCCATTTTTCCATTTCATTTCTTGTAAATATTCTAAGCAATCATCTTCAGTACTAAACTATTTTTGCCAAGCTAAAAAGCTTGCTTCTGGCATGTTCATGATTATGTCTACCTATACAGTGTGTTTATATGGCGCTGTTGTAGCTAATTGTTGTCTATACTCAATAGTGAGATTAACTTATTGAAGGTATTGGTAATGAACACTAAATCATTTGTAAGTAAGCTTAACCGGATAACGAAACAACTTTCCTCGATGACTCCAGCGCAAAGAGAGATAGTTCATCAGTCAATTCAAGCCCTAGAGGCTGAAATCAGTACCGATGAAATTATTCAGCCTCTTTTTGACCTATCCCCACAATGCCCTCATTGCGAATCCACTCAATTGAAAAAGTGGGGGAAATCAGGTGCGATACAGAGATACCGCTGTAAAGGTTGTCATAAAACCTTTAACAACAAGACTAAGACACCATTCTCTCGATTACATAAATCTCATCTGTGGGAAGATTATGCGCGTTGTATGCAATTAAAATTAACCCTAAGAGAAGCTGCCGAGGTTTGTGGTATTAACCTTAAAACGGCTTTCTTATGGCGACATCGTTTTCTGGTTGCTCAAGCGGGTAAAAATGACGATAAACTATCGGGAATTATTGAAGTTGATGAGTTTTTTCTAGCTTACTCAGAAAAAGGTTCGAACACTTTAGCGGAGCAACGTCAGCCCAGAAAACGAGGGGGCGGCATCGATAAACGAACCAAGGATGGTCAAGTTGCCGTTCTTTTATCGATAGATCGCAGCAACCATATGATTAACCCTATGTTAGCGGCTGATACAACGGCAGAAATAGCAGCGAATTTAGCTGAAAATATCACTGAACACTCGGTATTATGCAGCGATGGTTCGTGGTCCTATGTGGCAATTGCCAAACAAAAACATTGTGACCATAAGCGGTTAATCAACGGTGAAATCAGAGTAATAGATGAGGTGTACCATATCCAAACGGTAAATGGCGCGATAGCTAACTTTAAAGGCTGGATTAACGGAAAAATGAAAGGTGTGGCAACGAAGTATTTATCTAATTATCTTGCGTGGTTCAGGGAAAGCAACGCAAAGCTAGATAAACAGCAAATATTAGTCGCGGCTTACGGGTGACAACAGTATTTTGGAACAGCGCCGTTTATATACACAGTATAGTTCAATCCTGAGTTTTCTGCATAGGCATGTAAAAATAATAAAAGGAATAATTATGAGTCAACCTACATTAACTCAGCGAATGCTCAATAAGGTAGAGCTTTACGGGAATAAACTTCCCGATCCCGCCGTTTTGTTCATCGCCCTATTGGGCTTTGTGTGGCTGTTATCTTGGGCGTTATCAGGCATTAGTTTCAATGCCATAGATCCAAGAACAGGTGAACAGTTAATTATTAATAACCAGCTGTCGGGTGCCGCCTTTACGCAGTTTTTATCGTCAATGGTCAATAACTTCTCGCATTTTCATCCAGTTGGCGTTGTTTTAGTTGCTATGTTGGGTATCGGTGTTGCAGAATATTCTGGTTTCATTAATGCAGGATTGCGCTCTTTATTAGCGAAAACCTCCACAGCACTGTTAACACCTTTGGTAATTCTTATTGGCATTGTTTCGCACACTGCCGTCGATGCAGGGTATGTTTTAGTTATCCCACTGGGCGGAGTAATTTTCTACGCTGCAGGCAGGCACCCCCTAGCCGGTATTGCAGCTGCTTTTGCCGGTGTATCAGGTGGTTTCTCTGCCAACTTTATTCCTTCGGCAATTGATCCTATGCTGCAAGGAATCTCTCAAGCTGGCGCTCAAATTTTAGATCCTAAAATTGTCCTAAACCCACTAAATAACTTCTATTTCACTGCCGCTTCATCCTTATTAATTACCGGCTTAGGCTGGTTTATCACTGATAAGATTGTTGAGCCTAAATTAGCGGATAATAAGCTTGACGGTAATTTAGAAGATTTACCTAAAATGGAGCCATTAAACACACAAGAAGGTAAAGCATTAAGTTATGCGATGTGGTCAATTTTAGCTGGTGTCTTGCTATTAATCGCTACGGCGCTTCCTGAGTCATCTCCATGGCGCGCCGATGGCGGTTCATTAAACGCAATCGGAGCCCCTTTAATGAAGTCTATTGTGCCATTAATTTTTCTATTTTTTTTATTACCGGGATTAGTTTACGGTATTACAATTGGCAAAATTAATAGTTCTAAAAGCTTTGTTGAAGGCATGTCGGTAGCGATGTCAGGTATGGGCTACTATTTGGTAATTATGTTTTTTATTGCCCAATTTATTTACTCATTTGGTCAATCAAACCTCGGTATTTTACTGGCTGTAAATGGTGCACAATTTTTAAAAGCACTAGATTTACCTGGTTCTGTTACTATCGTCGGTATTATCGTACTAACTGGTTTCATTAACCTATTTGTTGGCTCAGCGTCAGCTAAATGGGCACTGCTAGCACCTATATTCTTACCGATGTTAATGCAATTAGGTATCTCACCTGATTTGGCACAAGCGGCCTATCGTATTGGTGATTCAAGTACCAATATTATTACACCACTAATGCCGTACTTTCCATTGGTAGTCGTATTTTGTCAGCGTTATGTAACAACGACGGGAATAGGTACTTTGACTGCAATGATGTTGCCCTTCTCACTTATTTTTATGGTGTGCTGGACAATATTCTTGCTCATCTATTGGTCGTTTGGCATCCCGCTGGGGATACAAGCGAGTTATGATTATATTGCTGGTTAACCTACTCATTCAATATGCTATTAGATCCTAATATCAATATAAAAAGACCCTCATTGGATAAGCCAATGAGGGTCTTTTACATTACTAGGGTCTGTAGAACTTTTGAGTTCATTTTTGCAGCTATTTGTTTATGGTTTATACAAGGCACAGCCGGTGTGGTGTAGCTGGCTCGAAATTAGCTCCTGCATTGTTCTAGTGAGCTACATCCATGTAGCAATGCACGAACAGGCAATAGCGCCGTAAATATAATAAACAAATGCTGTCCATAGGGTTCAATAGACCCTAATTTATGTTAGCGATTCGATTAAAATTTCATCGTTGCTTTCACATACATATAACGGCCAGTAACATCGTAACTTGAAACATCTGTATTAGCACCAAACGCCGAATAGACAAACGGCGGATCTTGGTCCAATAAGTTGTTTATTCCAAGGGTTAGTTTCGTACTATAATCTTCTAGATGATAAGACGTTTGCAAGTCAACGGTTGTATTCGCCTCAACGTCACGGTCAAAGGGATCAGTCCACCAACCTTTTTCTTCTTCGATTACACTGCTAATGTAACGAACACTCAAGTTAGTATCAAAGTCGCCATATTTCCAGTCAATTGAAAAGTTGTGCTTCCACTCTGCGAAGTTCCCATCGTGATCGACATTAAAACGACCTGCATGGGAAATAACTTCCCCTAATGCGATTTCTTTGTCGTAGTCTATAAGATAGGTAGACGTTAAGTTTGCCACAAACTCACCAACATCGGTTTCAAATGCATAACGAACATTAGTATCAACCCCAGAAGTGTCAACCCCACCAACATTTACAGTGAAGTCTTCAACAAGGATAATACTGCCTTCTGCGCCAGAACCGGCACCAAACCGAGAAATCGAATCACAATATAAACCACTGTTATAACATGCATTCAATCGTGACTGTGTTCCAATAGTACTAATAGCATTATCTAATTCGATGGCCCAGTAATCGACTGTCAGTGACAATCCCTCAACAGATTCCGGGCTGTAAACAACACCTATGGTAAGGATGTCTGCTTCTTCAGGTTCTAAATCGAAAGAGGTTCCACCAAAGAAATTGGCATTACCGCCCTCCTTAGTTGGGATCTGCTCTACGCCATCATCATTAAATCCAGCGGGAACACCAGTCGAAACGCAATTACTCCATTTAGGGCCACTTGTTTCAGGGCTATTTTGAATAGAACAAGGGTCTGTTGCTTCTGGAAAACCAGTTGCAGCGCCCCCAAATAATTCACTCGTACTTGGTGCTCTAAAAGCGGTCGATGTCGTTGCGCGCAACATTAGCTCGTCAGTTGGACGCCAACGCAAACCAACTTTACCCGAAGTATTTTTACCAAACGTATCATAATCAGAAAAACGTATAGCAGCGTCCGCTTCTAACGTATCAGTGAGTGGAATAGCGAACTCTACAAAGGCTTCTGTGGCGGTATAAAAGCCCGACGTAGCGACCGCATCACCTGCTGTAGTAATGCCATTAGTTAATAGCGCATCTGGCGTATAAGTACCTACTTCCTTACGATACTCTAAACCAGCAGCGAATCCGATAATACCCGCATCAGTTTCAAATAAATCACCACTTAAGATTGCCTGCCATGTGTATTGTTTATTGCCACCCTCTTCAAACGTATTGTAATTTCCAGAAATATATTGAAGCATCTCTGGTGTGATTTCCGTATCAGTGCCTGGTTCTCCAAATATATTTAGCGGCACACACCCATCGATGGCGTCATCTGCTGTTGCGCCACATTGTACGTTGCCATCAGAATCCATATGCGTAGGACCAACGGCTTCTGCTACTCGGTCTAAATGGTAATAACCTGTTGCATAGTTGTTGAAAAAATTCTCACCATAGTTATACGATATTTCCCATTGATACTCGTCACCAATAGTTCCTTTTAAACCAGCGACTAAACGCACGGTACGAGATTGACGATTATCAGTACGACCACCACTTTCCAACATGCGACGGCGCCAATCATGGATCTCATAGGAATTTCCATCTTTATCCTTTGGCCCATACATCATGTTGTAATAGTTATCGGCAGAATAAGGAGCTGGTGAACCAAAAAAAACAAGCGGTGCAAGAGGCTCTGGTGCAATAAGCCGTTGACTATCGACTTTTACATACGACGCTTCGGCAAACGCGGTCACATTGTCGTTGATAAAATAGTCACCAAATGCGCTCAAATAAAACTTCTTACTTGGTGTTTGCAGGTAATTTACCGGATTATAGTTGTATGAATCGGTCGAGCCATCGCGTTTACGCCAATCGCCGTATTCAGGACCACGAGTTACATTAAAGTCAGCAGTGGGTTTACTGTCTGGATCAGTAGGATCGTAAGCAGAACCCGGATAACCATCTACATTGCTCCACGGCGGAGCAGAACTACCACCTTCTTCTGTATGGCCATCTGGATACGCGCGTAACTCAAACTCTGAAAACCCGCGGTCGCCCATAAAGACATCTTCTTGATCATTGGCTCCAATAGCTAACACAACGTTGCCTTTGTCGCTTCGGGTTCCCATAGTGATATCAAAACCCTTTTGCGCACCATCTCCCTCAGAATGTTGTCCTGCAGTAAGCTGCACTTCAAAGCCTTCAAAATCATTGCGCGTAATAATATTTACTACGCCGGCAATAGCATCAGAGCCATAAATCGATGAGGCCCCATCTTTTAGTACTTCGACCCGTTTTATTATACTCACGGGAATGTTGTTTAGATCAACCGCAGAGTTTGCTCCACTTCCCCCCGCGACAATTCGTCTTCCGTTTAAGAGAACTAACGTACGATTGTCTCCCATACCACGTAACGAAAACCTTATTGCACCACTATTCTCACTGCCATTATTCACCTGCGTGTTAGCAGCTGCACCAGCAGAGGACGTTAGATTCTGCAATAAATCACCTACATTAGTTACGCCTATTTTATCAATTGCTGCACGATCTATTACCGTGACAGGATTGGCTCCTTCAATGTCCGCTCGTTTAATACGAGAGCCTGTTACTTCGATTCTTTCAACCGCTTTTTTTTCTTCTTCAGCGGCAATTGCAGCGCTTGGAACAACGAAAAAACTTGACGAAATACTAGCTAACAGCGCAAGTCTTATAGACTTAGTTATTTTATTTGTTTTAAGCATCGATTCAATCTCCAATGATTACCTTAAATCTCTATTAACAGCGTCCAGCCTTTTATGTGCAATTCCATAGCACATAAAACATAGTTGATATTTAAAAAATCTGTTAAATATGTGTCGAAATATTATTTTAAGAATCATAAAATTAAGCAACTATGAGTAAGTAATCACATTTATTAGCACTTAATGACTAGTTAATTAGTAAGCCTTATGGATGGAAACACCATTAAAATCATTGGATTTTAAATTTAAAACAGTTGTATGATTGATTTTTAAATGGAAATAAGGGAAGTTTCATGCAGGATAAAGTAATTAGTTTAACTGTTAGTGATTGTATAGGCCGAATTACTATACATCGCTATTCGCATAAAAATGCGCTAACTAGCGAAATGTATCTTGAGCTTGCTAGTTTATTAAATGAGTGTGATTCAAATAGTGAACTTAAGGCCGTTTTAATACTAGGGAATGAAGAAACATTTTGTGCCGGTAATGATTTAAACGATTTTCTTTCAACTCCACTTAACAATATTCAGGCGCCTCCATTTGTCTTTTTATTAGCACTTAATAACTTTTCTAAACCACTTATTGCAGCAACGGCTGGTCCAGCTATTGGGATAGGTACAACTATGCTACTACATTGCGATCATGTAATTAGTGCAGATAATACGTTGTTTAAGATGCCATTCGTTCAGTTAGGGCTTACACCTGAAGGCGCATCAAGTTTGTTACTTCCCCAACTTGTCGGTCAACGTAAAGCCAGTGAATTGCTGATGCTAGGTGAGTCTTTTGATGCGTATCAAGCTCTATCTTTTGGGTTAGTTAACGAAATATGCGAGCCAAGTAATTTAGTCGAAAACGCGCTAACCATTTGTCATCGTTATGCTGCGCAAGCACCAGAAGCAGTGCAAGCGGCTAAAAACTTAATGAAAGCGCCACTTAAACAACAAATTGAAGACGTTATTCTTAAAGAAGGGGAAGTTTTCATAGAGCGGTTACAAAGTGGCGAAGCCAAAGAAGCGCTTAATGCATTTTTAGAAAAACGTGCGCCTCAGTTCTAAAAAGTGCCAATCAAACAATTGGCGCTGCTAGCTTTATTTATCGAACTTACTGCCACCTAAACAATTCGGTGAATCTGGCACATTCGCACTTTGCCACTGAGCATTATCAAAGGTGTGTAAAGCCAGTGCGTGAATTGGACCCGCTAACTCTTCACTTAACACTTTGTAAATCAGTTGGTGGCGTTTCACTTGACGAATACCATCAAAAGCATCACATACCAACGTCACTTTGAAATGTGTTTCAGAATTTGGCGGCACACTGTGCATGTGCGATTCATTGAGGATCTCTAGATGAGTTGGTGAAAACTCATCCTTTAACTTTTGCTCAACGGCGCGCTGTACTTTGGTAAAATCACTCATGATGGTTCCTATTTATTGGCCGCAAGGCGTGTTTCAATCGCATTCATTAACGCGCCAGTAATATCAACCTCAAAAGCAGCTTCAATTTCTTTAATACAAGTTGGGCTGGTTACGTTAATTTCTGTCACTTTGTCACCAATCACATCAAGCCCAACAAAAATGAGTCCTTTTTCTTTTAATGTCGGGCCGATACGACGGGCAATTTCCCAATCAGTATCTGACAGCGGACGAGCTTCACCACGGCCACCAGCCGCTAAATTACCACGGGTTTCACCTTCTGCTGGGATACGCGCAAGGCAATATGGCATCGGCTCACCATCAACAATTAAGATACGCTTGTCACCATTACTAATATCAGGAACAAACGCCTGCGCCATGGCATAAACCGTATTAAGCTGCGTTAACGTTTCGATGATAACGCCAACGTTAGCATCGCCCTCTTTTACACGGAAAATCGATGAACCGCCCATCCCATCAAGTGGCTTGAGGATCATATCTTTGTGAGTGGCATAAAACTCACGGATTTTATCTTCACGACGCGTCACTAATGTCGGCGGGGTTAGATCAGCAAACCAAGCAGTGTAAAGTTTTTCATTACAATCGCGTAGACTTTGTGGCTTGTTAACGACTAACAACCCTTCATCTTCGGCGCGCTCTAATAAGTAAGTCGCATACACAAATTCAGTATCAAACGGCGGATCTTTACGCATTAATAACACGTCTAAATCACTAAGACGGATCTCTTGAGGCTCACCTAGTTGGTAATAATCATTTGGATCATCTTTCACCGTGACAGACATGACGCGTGCATAACTATGACCATGTTCTAAATAGAGATCGTTCATTTCTAAATAATACATTTCATAGCCACGGCTTTGTGCTTCCATCAACATGGCAAAGCTGCTGTCTTTTTTGATATTAATATCCGCAATAGGATCCATCAAAATACCTAGTTTTATGGTCATGCTCATTCCTCTGATCTGTTAATTTACTGATTAGTTTTACGTACTAACCTAAGTCGCCAAAGCGCGTTTGCAATGCACTAATGACCGTTAAACCGGCTGTTTCTGTTCGCAATACGCGTGGCCCAATCAAAATTTCTTCAAAGCCTTGGTCACTGGCAAACTCAATTTCATTGTCTGACAAGCCACCTTCAGGCCCAATCACCAAGCGCACGCCATGAGTTGGCTCTGTTAGTCCATTAATACCGTGAGCTGCGCGCGGATGAAGGTTGAGCTTTAATTCATCCGTTGATTCACTAGCCCATTGCTCAAGTGATTTAGGCGTATGGATAATTGGCAACGTGTTACGAGCACATTGTTCACATGCACTGATCACTATTTTTCGCCATTGGCTCATTTTCTTTTCTAAACGCTCGCCATTTAATTTAACACCACAACGTTCAGTAAATAACGGAGTAATCTCAGTCACACCTAACTCAACTGCCTTTTGAATGGTAAGTTCCATTTTATCGCCACGAGAAATACCCTGCCCTAAATGAATCGTTAATGGGGATTCAATGCATTTGTCATTAAACTCTCCGATTAAGGCGGTGACTTTTTTCTTACCAGACTCGATTAAAACTGCTGAGTATTCGCCACCCTGCCCATTGAATAAAATAATCGGCGCATCGACACTTAAGCGCAACACGCGACCAACGTGATTAGCAGCATCAGCTTCGAGCTCTATTGTGTCGTCGGTATTTAAAGTATCAGGGTGATATATGCGTGGGATTCTCATCAGTCAAACCAAGTAATATTTAAGACAGTTAGTATAAAGATAAATTGACCCGAGATGGTTGTTTTTCAAGGCTTGTTACAAAATAAAAGTGGAAAATCTTCATAACTTCTATACGGTGTATACAATTTTTATTACCCCGCCCTAACTATAGGATTTAAAATGAACTCAAACCGATTGTTTAAACGCCTCGCGTTAACACTAGGATTGGGTGTTGCGCTCAGTGGTTGTCAAGCCACCAGCGACACCGTTGCTAGTCAAGAAACTACCGCAAAACCACTAACTCTGGAACAAATCTACAAAGACGGCGAATTCCGCTCAGAGTGGATTGGCCGTATCCGCTGGTTAAGTGATGGTAGTGGTTACACCGCTGTTGAAAAATCTAGCTATAAAATGAAAAACGATAAAGGCGAGATGAAAAGCGCGGGCCGTGACATTGTTGAATACGATCCAAAAACCAACAAACGCACAGTACTTATTTCTGCAGAGCAATTGATTCCAGAAGGCAGTGATAAGCCGCTTTCTATTCACAACTACAGTTGGTCAAAAGATCGCAGCCAAGCACTGATTTACACAAACTCTAAAAAAGTATGGCGCTCGAATTCTCGCGGTGATTACTACATTTTGAACCTTAAAAATTCAACGTTAACGAAAGTTGGTGGCAGCGACTATCAAGATAGCCGTGTAATGTTCGCAAAATTTTCACCAGATGCCAGCAAAGTTGCCTATGTGTATTTAGATAATATCTATGTACAAGATCTTAGCTCAATGAAAATTAAGCAGCTGACCTTTGACGCATCTAAATCAACGATTAATGGTTTATTCGATTGGGTTTATGAAGAAGAATTTAGTATTCGCGATGGCTTCCGTTGGAGCCCTGATGGTAGCAAAATTGCCTACTGGCAGTTAGATACCAGTGGATCTCGTGATTTCCACATGATTAACAATACTGACACTTTATACCCAACTTTAACGACTTTCCCTTATCCAAAAGTTGGCGAGAAAAACGCCGCAGCTAAGATTGGTGTTGTTGCGTTAAATACACAAAAAACAGTATGGGCGAAGTTTAAAGGCGACGCGCATAACATGTATATTCCGCGTATGAGCTGGGCTGACAATAGCGATGAAGTTATCATTCAGCGCATGAACCGCAAGCAAGATACCAATAAGGTCTACTTAGTATCAGCTAAGACAGGCGCACTGAATCATATCTACACTGAAAAAGAAGAAACCTTTATCGAGTGGGTTTATGACGTTACTTGGATTGACGATGGTAAGTCATTCTTATGGATCAGCGAACAAGATGACTGGCGCCACATTTACAAGATTTCTCGCGACGGTAAATCGGTTGTTGATTTAACGCCTGGTGCATTTGATATCACCTCAATTAAATCTATCGACGAAAAAGCTGGCTGGGTTTACTTCATTGCTTCTCCAGATGATGTAGCACAACGTTACTTATTCCGCGCGCCATTAGATGGTAGCGGTAAAAAAGAGCGAGTAACGCCAGCACAATTTGCAGGAACAAATAGCTATTACATGGATGCAGCAGGCCAATGGGCTATTCATACTCATTCAAGCTTTGATGTCCCTTCAACAAAACGTCTAGTGTCACTTAAAGATCATAAAATTGAGCGTGTATTAACTGAAAACAAAGCACTAAAAGCCAAGCTTGCTAAACTTGACTTAGGTGACACTGAGTTTTTCCAAGTTAAAGCACACGACGGCGTAATGCTTGATGGTTACATCACCACACCTGCTGATTTTGATCCAAACAAAAAATACCCAATCATCTTTTATGTTTATGGCGAGCCCGCTGGTCAAACGGTAAAAGATAGCTGGCGCGGAGGTTCATACCTTTGGGATCAACTACTAACGCAAAAAGGCTTTATTGTTGCGTCAATTGATAACCGTGGTACTAAAGCGCCTAAAGGTCGTGCGTGGAGAAAATCTATCTACGCTAAAGCAGGTGTAGTACCGTCACGCGATCAATCGGATGCCGTAAAAGAAATGGTGAAGAAATTCCCATTCATTGACGAGTCTCGCGTTGGTATTTGGGGACATTCTGGTGGCGGTACATCAACGCTTAACGCCTTATTCCGTTACCCTGAACAGTACAAAGTGGGTATCGCTAATGCGCCGGTTCCTGACTTACGTTTATACGATACAATTTACCAAGAACGTTATTCTGGTTTACTAGAAGATAACAAAGAAGCCTATGAGCAAAGTGTTGCTATTAACTTCGCTAAAAATCTACAAGGTAAATTGTTATTAGTACACGGTACAGGTGATGACAATGTTCATTATCAAGGCAGTGAGCGTTTAATTAACGAGTTAATTAAACATAACAAACAGTTTGATTTCATGTCTTATCCAAACCGTAGCCACGGTTTATGGGAAGGTGAAGGAACAACACTGCATCTAAAAACAATGATGACTGAATATTTCTTAGATAACTTATAATTCTAGGTTCATTGAAAAATGAAAGCCCGTACTCACTGAGTGCGGGATTTTTTATTTTTTAATTTATTAAATCTTCTATAACCTAGCTCCCAGTTTATGATGTGCGTCATGTACATTACACTCCATTAATAGCGGCGTAAGCACACCAGTCACTTTTTTTACTTCGCCAAAAAAGTAATACCATTAATTGCATTAAATATTTGCCCACTTGTACTTGTTAAAATGAACTAAAATGGCGTTGCTCTCAATCCTAATAGCCAGCTATTAGTCAATCGAGCGCCTTGTTTTAGCTGATTTTCTCTACGCACAACAAGATCACTTACTTAATGCAATTGGTATAAGTGAGGACCCCTAACCAAGACAGGACAAGTAAAATCCATGGTAATTTGGACGAGCTTTCAGTAGTAGATGATAATTCAGTCTCAGCTGGACTGAGTGATTGCTCTTTCTTAACTTGACGACCCTTTTTCCGGGCTTTATCTTGTTCTCGTTGTTTAGCTTTGTGCTGTTTTTTAAACTCGCTAATTCCCTTTTCGATACCAGCAGCAATTAACTTAGTTTGCTCTTTGGTTTGTCCAGGCCGCTGATTGGCTTTAGCAACGGCAAGCGCTTCATCTTTAGTTTGTTGAGAGACTGGTTGTTTAGAAGACATAATATTACCCCTCTTTTAATGAAGGAAATACACTCAATAATCCATCAAAATTTTCAAATACAACAGTTGGATTATGCAAGGATATGTCTTCACCATAGTTATAACCATAGGTTAGTCCAGCACTTTCCATTTCAATGGCATTCGCAGCCAAAATATCATTATGAGAATCGCCGATCATGACACAATTGCCAACACTAACACTTTGCTGATTCACGACATGTGTCAACGGCATTGGATCAGGCTTTTTCTTTGGTAGTGAATCGGCACCAAGTATCTGAGTAAAATATTGTTTGATATTTAGATGACTGACAATGGGATCTACAAAAATTAATGGTTTATTGGTAACGATATGCAATGTATAGCCACGATCGACTAATGTCGACAACGTCATTTCAACACCAGTATACAAGGATGTTTTAACGCAGGCTTGGCGTTGATAGTGTTCAAGGAAAATATCCAACGCTTGTTTCGCATAATCGACATCTAGTGTTGATGAAATATTCCCTGAACCACTTAATGCGCGTTCGACAAGTGTTTTTGCACCATTGCCAACCCAGCTACGAATTGTTTCCTCTGGAAAGTTTGCTAACGATAAACTGCTAAGCATGTTATTAACAGCCACCGCTAAGTCTGGAACACTGTCCACCAAGGTGCCATCGAGGTCAAAAATTAAGTCGGATTTATTATTAAAAATTACGTGCTGTATTGACATGAGGGAACCTAAACTATTTCTATAAATTTGCGCGGAAGCTATTTTTAACATGGATCACTATTTAGTGATACCCATCCCTGATTAAATCCATCGAAATAGTGTATTATCTTCATTATCAATAGTCTCAACTATGCTAGAGATTAGATTCCAAAAGTTTACCAAGGGTAGTTTTCCTGTGAGTATCAAAAAAATTGCGATAGCCGACTTAAAAATTGGTATATTTTTATTAGAGTTTAGGGTCTGTTGACCTTTGTAGTTCAAATTTTGTTCAATCTAAAAGGGTTGTGGGCAAGGCATGAGGATTGATGCTGGGTTTACCCCAGTGAATGACGAATAACGCGGCACAAAATACTTTTAGGTGAATCCTACGGACAGCATTTGTTTGTTATTTCTACGGCGTTTTCGCCTATTCGTGTAGCCAGCTACACAACATAGGCTCTGCCTTGTAGAAACCTCAAACAAATTGCTGCAAAAATGAACTCAAAAGATCAACAGACCCTAATGACTCGAAGTAAAAAATTGCAGTGAAAAAGCCTGGTCGAGTACCCAGTGAAAAGGTTATCGGTAAATTAGCAGGAGACGGTATTGTTGAGGTCACTGTCGATTTTAGTCGGTCAACATTTACCACAAAAATTGAGCCAGCCTCATGGAAACGTGACAAGTCTAAGCTAGTCGCGTTTGACAACGAAGTCATGCGCGCCCATCGATTGCTAAAGGAATCTAAAGCGACGGTCAATAAAATGTTAGAAAACGTTTTTGCAGACCAAGTTGTCGATATAGAACCACTCAATAAAGCCGCTGACGACATTGTTGAATCATTATCTAACAATAGTGATGCGCTGCATCCATTATCAGCACTGCGCACCAAAGATGCTTACTTAGCAGAACATTCCCTCAATGTCGGTTCGTTTGCTCGCTATCTAGGGTGGAGTCGCGACGCACAAGCACAGCTTATCGTAGGTGGTATCGTTCACGACATCGGTAAGACCCGTGTCGATTTAGAAATACTCAACAAGCCTGGCCGTCTAGAGCCTCATGAGTTTGAACACATGAAATTGCATCAGGTTCATTCTAAAAGCTTACTCAATGAGATTGAAGATCTGACTCAGATGAGTCGATAAGTGAGCACTATGCATCATGAAAAAATTGATGGCACCGGCTATCCATTGGGCCTAAAAGGCGAGCAATTGTCTGAAATAGGCAGAATGTCGTCAATCGTCGATATTTACGATGCACTAACCGCTAGTCGCTGTTACAAAAATTAAGCCATGTCACCTGCTGCCGCATTGAAAATTATGATGGGGCTCAGTGGGCATCATTTAGATGAAGATTTACTTAAAGCCTTTATTTTGTGTATTGGATTTTATCCGGTTGGTTCGTTAGTCGAACTTTCAAATAACCTACTTGGCTTAGTATGGGAATCGAATGAAAGTGACATGAAAAAGCCGATAGTGAAGACTTTTTATAACACCCAATATAAAAAATATTATGAAGTTAAATTAATTGATTTAGCCGATAGTAATCTCAGTATCAAAAGAGGTGTTGGTCCCTTTGAGTATGGCATTGACATCGACGCCTATCGTTATCAACCTGTTGGTTAATTAGCTAGAATATATAGACCAAAGAAACTGAAGTTTCTGTATCTAACTTCTCTTTTCCAACGTCGACATCTGCATCAAATTTTGCCGCATAAGCCAGTTTCATTTTAAGATTTTCCACCACACTCGCTGACAGTGACGTTTCTGAGCGATAAACGTCATAATCGTTGCCATCTAAATTAAGGTCGGCAACAACACTTTGTTCGAACTCTGTTGTTTCATTGAGCTTGAATTTAAACTGAGAACCAACATGAATAATGTTGCGATTTTCTTTACCAGCTTCCATGGTTGTTCTTGCTATTCCAGGGCCAATATCGGCGTTCCAAAGCACAGCTGCGTTATCAAGAATTCTTTGGGTATAACCAGCCGCAAAAGTAACGGTTTGTGTTGCACTGGCAAATTTATCTCGTGCATACTCAAAAATCGAAAAAGTACTGCTGTGTTCACCTAAATGCAGATTGTGTTTTAAGCCAATTTTCCATTTATCAGCATTTTTTTCTTGCTCTACTGACTTTTGATAAAACTGTGCTAAATAACTTAAACGCCCACCTAGATAATCTAAACCACCTTCTAACTTCCCTTTAAAGCTTTGCGTTTCAGTGTTACCTGAAGTTAGTGTAGCGCCAACTTCTGCCGCCATATCCCATGAGTTTTCACTTTCATTATTTTTTACTTCAAAGGCAGATTCTGTGAACTCACTCTTTGCGAGTTTCGATCCTGCAAGGCATGAAGTAGATAGGGTTAACATTAAGAAAAATAGGACGGTAGATCTCATTATTTACTCTATTAGTAAGTAGGCTATAGATAAAAAAAACGTCAGCAAATGCTGACGTTTTTAGTATATCGAAATATTGATTTAACTAAAACGTGTATAACAAGGTAATTGTCGTTTCAGTATCAACACTTTTCTTATCTAAACCAGCATTATTATCATGACGCACAATGAAGCCAAGCTTCATGGCTAATTCACCCATAATATTTGCAGTAATTGCTGTTTCTGAACGCGACAATGTCGACTTTTCATCTTCAAACGCGATGTCACTTACAAATATTTGTGAGAATTTAGACGTTTCAGATAATGCATTTTCATAAGTTAACCCAACATGAAGAATGCCAGTTTTTTCTGACTCGCCATCTTCAACATCAAAAAACTTCATACCTGGACCAAGATCAGCATCAAATGTTGCTGTATCTGATTTAAATAAGTTTTTGCTGTAACCTGCTGCGAAGCTAGATACTGAATCGTATCCACTAAATTCATCTTGCTCGTGCTCGCCTAATACGAAGATGCTGCTCGTTTCATCTAATACATAAGCGCCCTTGCCGCCTATTTTCCAGCGTGAAGCCTTTTTTTCTTCATCATCTTTACTATAAAGCACATCGGCGTAATAGTTATTTACCCACTCGCCTAAGTTATGTGTTGCATCGATTTTAGCAACTAAAGTAGAGGTTTCAGTATTACCAGTGGTCATTGTTCCACCAAGCTCAGCAGTAGCAGCCCATGACTTGTCTTCTTCGGCCATTACAGTGGCTGACATTAGTGACGCAACTGCGCCAGCAATAAGTAGCTTTTTCATTTTACTCTCCGTTATTTGAATCTTTATGTACATGCACATCCATTTGTGGATACGGTATACCAATTTTTTCTTCGTCTAATCTAATTTTAATGGTTTCCATTAAATCAAAATGTGTTGGCCAATAATCTGCTGAATTAACCCATGGACGAACCACAAAGTTAACGCTGCTATCAGCTAATTCCGCAACCGCTACTACTGGTGCAGGATCTTTCAATACACTTTCGTGCCCTTCAACAATCTCAGTTAGTATTTTTTTAGCGTGTTTAATATCAGCGTCATAGCTCACACCAATCACTAAATCGATGCGACGTGTTGGTTTAGTCGAATAATTAGTGATAGCACCACCAGTGACAGATGAATTAGGCAAAATAATTTGTTTGTTATCGCCGCTGCGAATATAAGTCGAGAACAGTTTAATTTCTTCAACAGTGCCGCTCACGCCACCAGCTTCGACAAAGTCACCAGATTTAAACGGACGGAATACAATAATTAATACGCCAGACGCAAAGTTCGACAGAGAACCTTGCAACGCTAAACCAATCGCTAAACCAGCAGCACCTAATACCGCAATAAATGATGCAGTTTGAATACCGACTTGGCCAAGAGCGGCAATAATGACACCCGTCATTAATACGCCATAGACGATGTTTTTAATGAAATTAACTACAATTGAATCAAGATCGCGTTTAGCCATCGCTTTCGCGACCAAACCACTAATAAAGCCAGCTACTTTGCCACCTATCCAATAAATTAGAATAGCGCTAACAAAAGCGATGACATAATTAACGAGCATTGGAGAATACTCGGTATACCACTGTTGGATCATTTCCATGTTATTTTCCCTGTAAATTATTTAGTTAAGCGTCAATAAAATGACATCTGCGCATATGATACGCAATTCAAAAAAAATATCACAACTGTTTTTGTGAAAAAGCTGAATTTTTCACAACTTTACTACCCGCTTTGATAAGTTCAGCGACGATTCATATTCAAGTCTTCTTTTACGCTATTATTTATAACCATCATGACAAAATTCAGCGCGTTACATTAAGCATTAATACCAATTGCATTAAGTAAGTGATCTTGTTGTGCGTAGAGAAAATCAGCTAAAACAAGGCGCTCGATTGACTAATAGCTGGCTATTAGGATTGAGAGCAACGCCATTGTAGTTAATTTTAACAAGTACAAGTGGGCAAATATTTAATGCAATTGGTATTAAACAATAAAAATGCAGCCCGAAGGCTGCTTTCATCGTTTAAGCGCTAATTAGTTACTAATTAAAGTACTTTAGCGTCCAATTCACCAGTAATGTAACGTTGATACATTGTTTCTAAAGTAAGTGGCTGGATTTTACTCGCCATACCCACACAGCCAAATGCTTCGTAACGATCAACACAAATCTGTTCCATTGCTTTTTGAGCAACAGCAAAATATTTACGAGGATCAAATTCACTTGGGTTTTGCGCTAAGAAACGACGAATAGCGCCAGTCGAGGCTAAACGTAAATCAGTATCGATGTTCACTTTACGCACGCCGAATTTAATGCCTTTAACGATTTCTTCAACGGGCACACCATAAGTTTCAGGGATTTCGCCACCGAACTCATTGATTACGGCCAACCAATCTTGCGGTACGCTAGACGAACCGTGCATTACTAGGTGAGTATTAGGAATACGAGCGTGAATGGCTTTAATACGATCGATTGCTAAAATGTCACCAGTAGGTTTACGGGTAAATTTATACGCACCGTGTGACGTGCCGATAGCAATAGCTAGTGCATCACAGTTAGTTGCTTTAACAAAGCTTGCCGCTTCATCAGGGCTAGTAAGCATCTGATCCATACTTAAAACACCTTCAGCACCGACGCCATCTTCTTCACCAGCCATACCTGTTTCTAACGAACCAAGACAGCCGATTTCACCTTCAACAGACACACCACACGCATGTGAGAAATCAACAGTACGTTTAGTCACATCAACATTGTACTCATAGCTTGATGGTGTTTTGCCATCAGCCATTAACGAGCCATCCATCATGACTGATGAAAAGCCAAGCTGGATTGAACGTTGACATACATCAGGATCAGTACCGTGATCTTGATGGATACATACTGGAATATGCGGGAACTCTTCAATTGCAGCATTCATTAATGCTTTAAGAAAAGGAGCGCCTGCATATTTACGAGCACCGGCGGATGCTTGCACGATGACAGGGCTGTCTGTTTTGTCAGCCGCTTCCATAATTGCACGCATTTGCTCTAGGTTATTAACGTTAAATGCCGGAATACCGTAATTGTATTCAGCGGCATGATCCAAAAGTTGACGCAAAGAAATTAAAGCCATTTTATTGTCCTATCACGATTTTAATGGGCTATACCCTAGTAGAGCCAGCAAACGCTGACTCATAAAAACAGTTTACTGTGCAGCGCGCTCTTCTAGAATCGCTACTGCTGGAAGTTTTTTCCCTTCTAAAAACTCCAAGAATGCACCACCACCGGTCGAGATGTACGACACTTTATCGGCGATGTCATATTTATCTACTGCTGCTAGCGTATCACCACCACCAGCAATTGAGAACGCTGAGCTGTTGGCGATAGCTTGTGCGATTGCTTTGGTGCCTTCACCAAACTGATCAAACTCAAATACGCCAACCGGACCATTCCAAACGATGGTGCCTGCGTTTTCTAAAATTTTGCAAAGTGCTTGTGCTGAGTCAGGACCGATATCAAAGATCATGTCTTCATCGCTAACTTCAGTCACTGATTTTAATGTCGCACTAGCGTTTGGTGAAAACTCACTGGCAACAACGACATCTGTTGGTACAGGGATGTCACCATCATTTGATTGCGCGTTCGCCGTTAATGTTTTTGCATTATCAATTAAATCAGCTTCATAAAGTGATTTACCAACTTCATGACCTGCGGCTGCAATAAAGGTATTAGCAATCCCGCCACCAACAACAAGTTGGTCAACAACGGTCGATAAACTCTCTAGCACCGTTAGTTTGGTTGATACTTTTGAACCACCAACAATCGCCACCATTGGGCGAGCTGGATTATCTAGAGCTTTACCTAGTGCTTCTAATTCTCCAGCTAATAATGGACCAGCACAGGCAACAGGTGCGAATTTAGCAACACCATGAGTTGATGCTTGCGCGCGGTGAGCGGTGCCAAAGGCATCCATTACAAATACATCACATAACGCCGCTAGCTTTTTCGCTAATGCATCTTCATTTTTCTTCTCACCTTGGTTAAAGCGAACATTCTCAAAAATAACAAGCTCACCAGCAGTCACTTCAATGCCATCTAAATAATCTGTAGCAAGGCGTACATTGACGTCAAGCGCTTCATTTAAGTAATCAGCAACTGGCTGCAGTGAATATTGTGCATCAAACTCGCCCTCAGTCGGACGACCAAGATGAGACATTACCATGACGCTTGCACCTTGCTCTAGGGCTAGCTTTAATGTTGGCAGCGCCGCACGAAGACGCGCATCTGAAGTCACCTTGCCATCTTTAACGGGTACATTTAAATCTTCACGGATCAGCACACGCTTGTTGGCTAACGCTAATTCACTCATCTTAATTACAGTCATTAACTTTCCTTTCATTAATCTTGCGCCCCTAGGCGTCTTTAACATTTAATCTTTAACGCCCATTGCTAGGCTAGTATCTAACATGCGATTAGCGAAGCCCCATTCATTGTCACACCACAATAATAATTTAACGAGATGACCATCGCTCACTCGTGTTTGAGTGCCATCAACAATGCTTGAATGAGGATCATGGTTAAAATCACACGATACGAGTGGCACTTCGGTATAATCGAGCACCTGGCCAAGACCATTGTTGGCTTCACCCTTTAGCATCTCATTGACACTTTGAATATCGACGCGTTTATCAACCGTCACACTCAAATCCATTGCCGTTACGTTTATTGTCGGCACGCGCACTGAAATAGCTTCCATTTTGCCTTTTAAATTCGGCAAAATACGCTCAACGCCAACCGCCAACTTAGTATCTACCGGAATGATCGATTGACTAGCAGCGCGAGTACGGCGTAAATCACTATGATAAGCATCAATCACTTGTTGATCGTTCATCGATGAATGAATCGTTGTAATGGTGCCGCCCTTAAGCGTGAAATGTTTATCTAACGCATCAATCACAGGCACGACACAATTAGTTGTGCAAGAACCATTAGAGACAATGACATCATCATGAGTTAGCAGGTGTTCGTTAATCCCAAAAATAACCGTTTTATCAACATCATTAGCCGCAGGTTGGCTAAAAAGCACCTTTTTAGCCCCAGCATTTAAGTGTAATTTAGCATCATCACGTGAACTAAATACGCCACTACACTCTAAAACTATATCAACATCTAACGCTTGCCAAGGTAAGTCGCGAGGATTGCTTTCATGAAACAGTGGAATGCGATCATCACTAATACACATTTCACTTTGTTGATGTGTTTTCTCAAGTGATACAGGCAGAATAAATCGACCATGGGTACTGTCATATTTTGTTAGATGTACCATCGCGTCAGGATCTGCCAATTCATTAATGGCAACAATTTCGATCTTTTCAGAGTAATTACGTTCATAAAAAGCACGTAACACACTGCGGCCAATACGCCCATAACCATTAATAGCAATTTTTAATTTAGCCATTACATTCCTAAACAAACAATTTTATCTTTCTTTTATAGATTCTTGACAGAAGTGACAAAAAAAAGAACCCATAAAAGAAAGGCCGCTTTTCAGCGGCCTTCATTTATCAATCTATAAAATTGATTTCGACACATTTACAACATTATCGACGGTGAAGCCGAAATGCTTAAACAGCTCACCAGCTGGTGCTGACTCACCGAATGTCGTCATACCGACAATCTTACCGTTTAGGCCTACATACTTGTACCAGTAATCAGCAATACCTGCTTCAACAGCAACACGAGCAGACACGCTACTTGGTAATACTGACTCTTTGTATGCTGCATCTTGTGCGTCAAATACATCTGTCGCAGGCATTGAAACAACACGTACATTGACGCCTTGCTCTTTTAATACGCCAGCCGCTTCAACGGCTAAGCCAACTTCTGAACCTGTCGCAATCAAGATCAACTGTGGCTGGCCATCGCTATCAATCAAGGTGTAACCACCGCGTGCAGCATTTTCTAGTTGCTGTGCATCACGCGTTTGTCCTGGTAGGTTTTGACGAGAGAAGATTAATGACGTTGGGCCATCAGTGCGCTCTACCGCATGACGCCATGCAATCGCCGACTCAACTTCATCACATGGACGCCATGTAGACATGTTAGGCGTTAAGCGCAATGACGCCATTTGCTCTACCGGTTGGTGAGTTGGACCATCTTCACCTAGACCGATTGAATCATGGGTGTAAACAAAAATAGCAGGTTGCTGCATTAACGCTGCCATACGCAATGCGTTACGTGCATATTCCATGAACATTAAGAAAGTCGCGCCGTAAGCTTTAAAACCACCGTGCAACACTAAACCGTTCATGATTGCTGACATACCGAACTCACGAACACCATAGTGTAAGTAGTTGCCGCTAGCATCATCAGCAGTGATTGCTTTAGAGTCAGACCACATCGTTAAGTTTGATGGGGCTAAATCCGCACTACCGCCAATCATTTCTGGTAACAATGGACCAAACTTGTTTAACGTGTTTTGTGACGCTTTACGAGAGGCAATGTTGCCTTGGTTAGCTTGTAAATCGTTAATGTAAGCATCAATAGTCTCGTCCCAGTTATCTGGTAATTCACCTGATAGACGGCGTTGTAATTCTTTTGCTAGCTCAGGGTGCGCTGCTTGATATGCGGCGAATTTGTCATTCCAAGACGCTTCTTGAGCAGTACCTTGTTCGCGGTTATTCCACTCACTTGCTACATCACTAGGAATTTCAAACGGTGCGTGTTCCCAGTTTAAGAATTCACGTGCTGCTGCGATTTCATCGGTGCCTAATGGAGCACCGTGACAATCGTGGCTGCCACCTTTGTTTGGTGAACCGTAACCGATAGTTGTCTTACAACAGATAAGTGTTGGACGCTTAGTGTCTGCCTGAGCCGCTTTAATTGCTGCGCTAATTTGCTCACTGTCATGACCATCAACATCAGCGATTACATGCCAACCGTAAGCTTCAAAGCGTTTAACTGTATCGTCTGTAAACCAACCTTCAACGTCACCATCGATTGAAATGCCGTTGTCATCCCAAAATGCAACTAGTTTACCTAGCCCCAAAGTACCCGCTAGTGAACAGGCTTCGTGAGAAATACCTTCCATTAAACAGCCATCACCTAAGAATGCGTAGGTGTTGTGGTCAACAACATCGTGACCTTCACGGTTAAATTGCGCCGCTAGCGTTTTTTCAGCAATCGCCATACCTACAGCGTTAGTGATACCTTGACCTAGTGGGCCAGTGGTTGTTTCAACGCCTGGTGCATAACCATATTCTGGATGACCCGGCGTTTTAGAGTCCATTTGACGGAAATTCTTTAACTCTTCAATTGGTAAGTCATAGCCGGCAAGGTGTAGTAGAGAATATAGCAACATAGAGCCATGGCCATTTGACAATACGAAACGATCACGATCAGCCCAGTTTGGATTTGCAGGGTTGTGCTTTAAAAAATCACGCCATAGTACTTCGGCAATGTCAGCCATTCCCATTGGTGCACCTGGGTGACCAGAATTGGCTTGCTGAACAGCATCCATACTTAAAGCTCGAATAGCATTCGCTAATTCTTTACGTGACGGCATATTGACTCCTGACTACTAAATTTCAAAATATTTTATTGGCGCACATTGTGTATGAAAACATCATTATTTACAATGCCAAAAGCACGGATATATGGGATGTTGCGGTGTTTTTTTTATGACCTGATTAAGCGTTCAGTTGTCCAACAAAAATATTGATGGTACTCGACTAAAATAGGCTGGCTTAGCATTGCTGGACTCGATAATATTGAGGCACAAAAATTTCACTATTGATCATTATGTCCAAGCACACCACTACATCAAATGCGATTAAGGTTTCACTTAATTTTTGTCGCAGTGCGTTTCTAATTCTTACCTTTTTAGGCATTGGAAAACTTGTTAGCCATTACAGTGGCGATATTATTCCTGCAAGTGTCGTTGGATTAATTGCCCTATTTACTGCGTTGTCATTACGGTTAATACCAGTGGAATGGCTTCAGCCGAGTAGCCATTTCTTACTAAAATATATGACATTATTCTTTGTTCCCGCCGCTGTCGCACTGATTAATTACATTGAAATACTGTCACTTCATTGGCTAGCTATTATCGTAAGCTGCGTTGTAAGCACTGTATTGGTTATGGTTAGTGTCGGCTTGGGTTATCAAAGGTTAGATCGATGAATTTAATAAGTTACAGCCTACTAACTATCGTCTTATTCCTTGGGTTAAAAAAGCTACTTGAGCCGTTTAAACATCCTCTTTTTAATCCTCTACTGTGGAGCATCGTGCTGCTTATTGCCTTATTTGCCGGCTCTCCGTTACAATTTTCTAGCTATCAACAGGCAACTCATTGGTTAATTTGGTTATTAGAGCCCGCCGTTGTAGCTCTTGCCGTACCATTGTTTAATCAAATACAACACATAAAGTCTCAATTATGGCCCGTGGTCATTTGCTGTTTTTTCGGCTCATTACTTGCCATTTCTAGTGGGGTATCAATTGCACTATTATTCACCCATGACAAAGCACTGGTGCTTTCAATTTTACCTAAATCAGTTACCTCCCCTATCGCTATGGAAATCACAGAACAAACAGGCGGTATAGCGCCGTTAGTTGCAGGAATTGTTATTGTCGTAGGCATTATTGGCACAGTTATTTCATCGAGTTTGTTTAAGCTTTTCAAAATCGATAATGCACAAGCACAAGGATTGGCAATGGGTACAGGCGCTCACGCAATAGGTACAGCCGCAGCGATTAACCAAGGCGAACAACAAGGCGCATTTAGCTCAGTCGCTTTGGTGCTTTGCGGCATATTTACCGCCTTACTAGCGCCGTTTTTTAGTTGGTTAATTAACATCCTTTAACATTTATACCCAAGCCACTTGAAGATGCATGTTTCGAGCATCTTCAGGTAGTTTGGGTATATCTAGCGATGCCTTCTTGTAGTATTTAGGTTAGCTAGTTACACTTTTGACAACTTTTTATAAGAGAAAAAACAATGAATAAAAATATTCTCACTAGCGCCTTGGCAATCGCCATTGGCACAGCAACATTATCAGGTTGCCAACAAGCACCATCTAGCAATCTTGTCGTCGAACAAAATGTCGTTTCAGCAGAGCAACAAGCCCAGCAGTTTTCAGCGCAGTTTATTGAATCACTATGGCAACTATCGCCGACATGGGCTCTTTACAGTGGCTATCAAAAATATGCAGATAAGTTAGTTGTTCCTGATAATTTTTCTCGTCAGCAGACGCTTGATTTCGTCAAAACACAACGCGCCATGCTCAGCGCAATTAATATCGATGAGTTATCACCAAGTACGTGTATTGATATGGCCTTGATTAAAAATACCTTAGACTCGATGGAATGGAACATCACCACCTTTAAGTCATGGCAATGGCAGCCAACGCAATATAACGTTGCCGGCGGTTTCGCGCAGATTATTAATGGAAAGTATGCACCGCTAGATGAACGTTTAAACTCAGTACTAAAGCGCCTCAAACTAGTTCCTCAATATTACGCCGCAGCACGTGCCAATATCGACAACCCGACATTAGAGCACACCAAACTAGCAATTATGCAAAACAAGGGCGCGTTGGGTATTTTCTCTGACGATTTAATCGAAAAAGCACAGCGCTCATCGATGAGCAACGATGATAAGTCACTCTTTGAATCACGTGTGTTAGAAGCGCGCCAAGCCGTAATGGGCCATATTGATTGGTTAGAAAATCTTAAACAAGATCTCGACAAAAACGGCGCCCGTAGTTTCCGCATTGGTAGCGATTTATATGAACAAAAATTCGCGTTAGATATTCAGTCAGATTTAAGTGCCAACGAACTGTATCAAAAAGCATTGAACGACAAACAAGTCGTACTTTCTGAAATGGCTAAAATTAGTGACAAGTTATGGAGTAAATACTTCCCCAACACAGCTAAGCCTAGTGACAAACAAGCCATGATCAGCCAAATGATCGAAAAGCTGTCTGTAAAGCATGTTAAACGTGAAAACTTTGTCGAAGAAATTCGCAATCAAATTCCTGCGCTAGAAGCCTTTGTTATCAAAAACAACTTGATCACATTAGACAAAGATAAGCCGCTAGTTGTACGTGAAACACCCGAGTACATGCGTGGTTTTGCTGGCGCGTCTATCAGCGCCCCCGGTCCGTATGACAAAAAAGCGAACACTTATTATAACGTAACCCCACTCGATAACATGACAAGTGATCAAGCTGAGAGTTACCTACGTGAATACAATCACTGGGTGTTACAAGTATTAAATATTCACGAAGCAGTACCAGGCCATTACACGCAATTAGTCTATTCAAACCTATCGCCAAGTTTGGTGAAAAGCTTATTCGGCAATGGTGCAATGATTGAAGGCTGGGCTGTTTATTCTGAGCGTATGATGCTAGAAGAAGGCTACGGTGATTTCGAACCAGAACTGTGGCTAATGTATTACAAGTGGAACCTACGTGTAATCACCAACACCATTCTTGATTACGAGATTCATAATAAGGGAATTAGCAAAGAACAAGGCCTAGCCTTAATGATGGACGGCGCTTTCCAACAACAGGCTGAAGCCGAAGGAAAATGGCATCGCGCAACTGTATCTCAAGTACAGCTAACCAGCTATTACTCAGGCTACCGCGACATCTATGATTTCCGCGATGAATACAAAGCAATGAAAGGCAAAGACTATAATGTAAAAGCCTTCCACGATCAGTTTTTAAGTTACGGCAGCGCACCAGTTAAGTTTGTACGTCAGTTGATGCTAGAAAAATAACAAGATTATTAATACCAATTGCATTAAGTAAGTGATCTTGTTGTGCGTAGAGAAAATCAGCTAAAACAAGGCGCTCGATTGACTAATAGCTGGCTATTAGGATTGAGAGCAACGCCATTTTAGTTAATTTTAACAAGTACAAATGGGCAAATATTTAATGCAATTGGTAATACCTATTGCATTAAGTAAGTGATCTTGTTGTGCGTAGAGAAAATCAGCTAAAACAAGGCGCTCGATTGACTAATAGCGGGCTATTAGGATTGAGAGCAACGCCATTTTAGTTAATTTTAACAAGTACAAATGGGCAAATATTTAATGCAATTGGTATAACTGGCATGCAAACGATAAACTTCAAATATTCAATCGCATTCGAATGCATGTCAAAACTGATCCAACCGTCAAAATGAAAGACAGTATTCTTAACTGACCAGTATTAAAAATACAATCTCTCGTTTTTATTTGCCTAAATCACAAAAACGCGCAAAAATAAATCATTGTTAATTTAATAGAGTGCGCCGCAGTGATAAAAGTCATCATCGAACGTCAAATAGCCCAAGACATGGAATCAACCTATGAGAGCGAAGTTAAACGCGCTTTAAAAGGCGTAATGGGGGCTAACGGCTTTATTTCAGGAAGTTCTTACGTCGATATAAACCAACCACACATCCGCACCATTATCACAACATGGGACAACTTGGCGTGCTGGAATCGCTGGTATGCCTCTGATCTGCGCCGCACCAGCAACTACAACCTTAACCAACTACTGCAACAAGAAGAGAAAGTTAAGGTATTGCAAGTGCAGTCTTTATCTTAACCTTGGTTAGCCTGCATAAAACGCGCTAATTGCGAAGACGTTGCAGGCGACAATTTAGTGTCATCCTCTCCATCCATTGCGGTTAATATAGCGCTGCTAAGCTCTTTGCCAAGCTCAACCCCCCACTGATCAAACGAATTGAGTCCCCACATCGCCCCTTGCACAAAAATTTTATGCTCATAAAGGGCTAACAAGCTACCAACGACTTTGGGGGTTATTTTATCCATTGTAATGGTTAAGCTAGGAGAATTACCCGGCATCACTTTATGAGGCGCAAGTTGTTCAATCTCTTGTTCGCTAAGGCCTTTAGCAGCCAGCTCAGTTTTTACTTGAGCTAACGATTTGCCATTCATTAGTGCTTCACTTTGCGCAAAGCAATTAGCAACCAACACCTTATGATGCTCTTTAAGTGTTGAATGAGTGGTAAGCGGCACAATAAATTCACAGGGAATCTTGTCTTGCCCTTGATGCATCATTTGCATAAACGCGTGTTGAGAATTAGTGCCCTCTTGACCAAAAACAATTGGTGCGGTCGCTAATGTAATCGTCTCACCGTTAAGCCCAACGCTTTTACCATTACTCTCCATATCGACTTGCTGCAAATAGCCCGGAAAATCACGTAATGCATGAGAATAAGGCAATACCGCCAAACTTGGATAATTCATAAAGCTACGATTCCAAATGCCTAACAGTCCCATAATCACCGGCATATTTTGTTCAAGCAACGCATTCATAAAATGGTGGTCCATCTCATAAGCGCCCGCTTTAAGCTCGTTATAGTTATCAATGCCAATAGCGCAAGCTAACGGAAAACCAACCGCCGACCACAAAGAAAAACGCCCACCTACCCAATCCCACATCGGTAAAATTCGGTCGCTATTAACGCCAAATTTAATCGCGTTTTCAACATGACTGCTGACCGCCATCAAATGCTTTGACAGATTCTGCTCGTCACAGCCCCCTTCAACTAACCAAGATTTAACCGCATTAGCATTAAGCAGCGTTTCTTGCGTGACAAAGGTTTTTGAAATAACAACCATTAACGTTGTCGCAGGGTTTAACGCATCAAGTTTTTCCTCAACGCCCTCGCCATCAACATTGGCCAAATAATGCACTTTCAATTGGCTGTTGGTATAAGGTTTTAACGCCTGCGCGCACACCTTAGGTCCGTAATAAGAACCGCCAATGCCCACCGCGATAACGTCAGTAAATGCCCGCCCGTCAAATCCTACTAAGTCACCATTATGCAGTTGCCCAACCAACTCAGCCATTCGCTGCTGAGTATCGCCAACTTGCCTAGCTAACTCACCACCTAATACCGCTTGCTGAACGTCACTAGGCGCTCGCAATACCGAATGCAGCACCGCTCGCCCTTCAGTATTGTTAATCTTCTCACCACCAAACATCGCTTGCATCTTGCCTGTTAGGTCACACTGACGCGCCCAATCGTTTAATGATTTCATGACTTGCGGGCTAATATTTTGCTGTGAATAATCTAAAAATAAGCCAGCGGCCACCAGCGAATAATCGGCAACCCGATTAGGCTGCATTGAAAAAGAATCTTTAATAGAAAAGCGATGATGCTCACTAGCTAATTGCTGTAAAACGTTAATCATTGAAAACGACCAGATAGGTTGTGTGGTGAAAGTGACGGCTGTGAAGCAGCGTCAATATAAAATGTGGCATGTTTGTCCTAGGCAGCTAAAGAAACTTTGATTCTAAAAATGCCATAGCTTTACAACTAAATTTATCTAGTTCAAGATAATGACCTTGGCGCAATACATCTTCAATAATCACTAAATCAATATTCAGATAATCATGCACTAAGCCATTTCTCATGCCAATAATTTTACGCCAACGCACTAATTCGTCGTTTGATATTTCACCATTCTCTCTCAGTGCCATAAACGACTGGTAGGCATCACTGGCACTTTGGCTTTGCAATGATTTGACCCAATGTTTTGATAAACTAATACATAACTCAGTAAAAACCTGTAGCAAGCGCTCCAAAGCACGATAGTCACGACGCTTAAAGTTATTATTTTCTAAGTCATCTCTTAACTCATTTAATTCTTGCAAATAACGCGCGCTATGTTTTCTAGCCTCCGCTAAATAGAGCGCTAATCCCTGTTCATTCATTTCGAGTCGTCTCTATCATTTGATATTCATATTGGCTGAATATTCTGGTTTGTTCTTTAATTTCTCTTGCGCTGCCATCACTATAAATCGGCACACCGTACTCTACAATATTAAAGGCGAGATAAACTGGTGCCTGGTTGATATCAACAATACTTAACATATTAGAAGCAAGACCTAATTCCAAAGCCCAATCTATCGCAAGTTCATTTGGCCGTAGAAAACGTTCAGTAACGGATATATCAAAGCTTTTAAAAGCAACCGCTAAATCATAGTCACTATGCTCACTACATTTTCCATTAGCACGAGACCCGTATAGCCATAACACTTGAATATCATCGCAGTTAGTCGCTAGAGTTTTAATTTTTTCAACGATGCTATCTTGTTGAACTCTTGAACCCTTCATTTAAAAGACCTTTTAAAGAACGAATTCAAATTCTACCATGTCATTTGAAAAAAAGTTAATACCAATTGCATTAAGTAAGTGATCTTGTTGTGCGTAGAGAAAATCAGCTAAAACAAGGCGCTCGATTGACTAATAGCTGGCTATTAGGATTGAGAGCAACGCCATTTTAGTTAATTTTAACAAGTACAAGTGGGCAAATATTTAATGCAATTGGTATAACAAGTACAAGTGGGCAAATATTTAACATGCCTATGCACTTGGCTCAGGACGATTTTACAGGTACATGAACTATCGCCAAATTTAACAGTCGGTTAGGGATTTGTTTTTCAATAAATCGACGGTTGAACCGATAACAGAACTCATCTAGATATTCTTGTAGGTATTTTCCCGATACACCATGAAATGTACCCAACAAAAATGTTTTTAAATTGCCAATGGCGA
The DNA here is from genome assembly GCF_051201665.1 of Psychrobium sp. nBUS_13. GTDB lineage: Bacteria > Pseudomonadota > Gammaproteobacteria > Enterobacterales > Psychrobiaceae > Psychrobium. The sequence goes on from NZ_CP179210.1 coordinate 3,499,878, forward strand.
TATGTACCCATGGTAGCCATTCATCAACCAAATGGCTTGGTGTTACCCTCGCTTCATGGTCCTGTGCTTGGTCAATTATATTCAGAGCAGCCAATGCATCAGAACGAACTTTCTGACCTGGTTTTAAGTACTTCTTAACAAACTTATCAACGCTAAAATGGCAAATACTATCAACTACTTCCATGGCAATAAATCCTGCCTTTTTCTCTTTACTTTCACAGGCGATTAATACATTCTTTTTTCCTGCTGCACCACGACCTCGTTTCCCTTTTTGTCTACCTCCAACAAGTGCATCATCTAGCTCTATTGTTCCACTCAATTGATATAAACTATCTCTGTGACCCATAGCAATTCTAAGTTTTTTTAAAATTAGTCTCGCTGTTCGCCAATTGACTTCTATTAATTTGCTTAGTCTCAGTGCGGATATACTTCCCTTATCAGAGCCAAGAAAATAGATAGCCCAAAACCACTGGATTAAGGTGATTTTACTCCCATGAAAAAGTGTCCCTGCCGTGACTGATGTTTGCTTTTTACATTGCGTGCATTCGTATAAGTGGCGACTGGCAATTTTATAGTTATGAGCATTGCCGCAACGCGGGCAAATAAAGCCATTTTTCCATTTCATTTCTTGTAAATATTCTAAGCAATCATCTTCAGTACTAAACTGTTTTTGCCAAGCTAAAAAGCTTGCTTCTGGCATGTTCATGATTATGTCTACCTATACAGTGTGTTTATATACACAGTATAGTTCAATCCTGAGTTTTCTGCATAGGCATGATATTTAATGCAATTGGTATAACAAGTACAAGTGGGCAAATATTTAATGCAATTGGTATAAGTGCTTAAAACAAAAATGGCAGTCTAAGCCACCATTAATCATATTACTTCAAACACTTAACAACTATAACTAACAGGGTAGTATTACCAATGTAACCAGCCCCACCTGTAGCTATCATTTAACTTTGTCGGTATATATCGTGATCGCCAACATCAATCAACAACACCTGACCTTCAGCCATTAAGCGAAGTGTTAACAACACTCTATATTGCATATTGATCGAGATTGAGTGGCAGTTCTTTGATTTAATCTCATGCAGGCGTAACGAGGGATGTGAAGGATTTAATGATAATAATTTCAACGACTTCACATATTGTTCGATTAACTCAGGATGTTTCTTAAAGAATTTTCGCTCGCGCTTAATATATGAATTAGGCCGAAGAATCTCAAGCATTGTCAATATCAGCTCTCAATTGAACCGCTAAGTTATCGAAATCGGTTATTGGTGTCACCTCACCTGCTGCTAAACAAGCCTGAGCTTCTGAAATTGCCTTATCTAATTCATATTCTCTAAATAAATTATATTGCTCAATATCCAATACAACATACTTTGTCTTACCACGCACATCGATCATAACTTGGTGATTATCACTATCAAGCATTGCACGCTCAATACCAGACACACCACCTCGTTTTAGCTCATTAGCTGTTAACATTGTCATACCACCCCCTACCGCACTATAGATAGCACTAACAATAGCACCATAAACAGCACCACTACAACCCCCTCCTGTTTCAGGATTAGTCAGGATTGTTGTCGCTTAAAACAAAAAATGGCGGCCTAAATTCATATTACTTCAAACACTTATACCAATTTTATTAAGTTTGTGATCTTGTTTTGCAAAGGAAAAAAAATGAAGGCAAGGCGCTGATTGAGCAATAGCTGGCTATTGGGATTGAAAGCAACGCAACATTCATTTTATTTTAACCAGCAAAAGTGGGCAATAACTTTGTCAACTTGGTATTAGCAAGCATAACCATCAGGATTACTTGATTGCCAATGCCAGCTGCTCGCGGCCATATCGTCCACATTGTGGGTGGCTTGCCAACCTAGTTCAGTCGCGGCCTTGTGAGGGTTTGCATAACACGCGGCTATATCAGCGGGGCGTCTTGCAACAAGGTTATAACTAATCGTTTGACCACTGGCCTTTTCAAAAGCTTTCACCATATCAAGTACGCTATAACCTTGGCCTGTACCTAAGTTATAAGTCACCAAACCTGGATTAGTGTTAAGTTTAGTTAACGCTTTTAAATGCCCCTGTGCTAAATCAACCACATGAATGTAGTCGCGAACGCCCGTGCCATCGTGCGTATCATAATCACTGCCAAACACACTAAGCGCATCACGTTTACCCACGGCCACTTGCGTAATAAATGGCATTAAATTATTAGGAATATCGTTAGGATCTTCACCAATCAAACCGCTCTCATGAGCACCTACCGGGTTAAAATAACGCAGCACAGCAATATTCCAACTCGCATCCGACGCCGCTAAATCACTTAACACATGCTCAACCATTAACTTTGATTGTCCATAAGGATTAGTCGCCCCGGTTGGAAAGTCTTCAGTAATGGGGAGTGAGGCAGGATCGCCATAAACCGTGGCCGACGAACTAAACACAATATTTTTAATATTCGCTTTTGCCATCGCTTCACAAAGCACTAAAGTGCCAGTGACATTGTTTTGATAATATTTAAGCGGCTGCGACACCGACTCACCCACCGCTTTCAAGCCAGCAAAGTGAATAACCGACTCAATATCATGTTGTTCAAAAATAGAATCGAGTAGCGCGCTATCAAGCACATCACCTTGATAAAAAGTCACCGTTTTACCCGTAATCTGCTTAACACGGCGCAGAGCTTCTTCACTTGAATTACTTAAATTATCCAGCACAACAACCTGTTGCCCTTCATTTAATAATTCAACAATAGTGTGGCTACCAATATAACCCGCGCCACCTGTAACAAATACGGTCATGCTCTTTCCTTACAAAATTTTTACTAATAAAGGCCGCTGTGTAAATAATTGACCAACTGTTTTCATCGGCATAAACATTCTAACACGACCATTAAATTCACCAAGTACATCGAAGCCATATTTCGCACAAAATAATTCAGCCGGCGCAGTTCAAAAATTTGTCAGACGCAAAAGTAAACCATATCGAGTTATGCATCGCCTCACTCGTCATTCCAAGCTGGAACCTCATGAGGCAAGCACTGCAATCACAACAATTGTTTCGCCGTCATCCCGCTGGCCTTTTTATGCGGGATTTCATACAGCCATTTATCAACCAATGTACTAAGTATCATGTTGCATAAACTACTCGATAAAACCTAGGGGATATGAAGCGGAGGAGTGACGAGCCTCACAAGTGCAACAAACAGAATCAAGGAATAACGTTTAACTAACCTCGTCTTGACTATAAACGATTATGCCGACCCTATTAATATGATCTAATAACTCCTCGCTAACAATGCTTTTTACTTCTACTAAATCCACTGTATAAGGAAGCATTAAGTCATCAATTACCCCCTCAATTGCTATCAACTCATCAAATGCTAGCGAGTTAGAGAATATTGCTAAGTCGATATCCGATCCGTTGCGGTAATTACCTTTAGCCCTAGAACCAAATAAATTCACGCGTTCAATAGCTGGAAACTTTTTAAAGACAGCTTTTAAGCTTTTAATGACATTTACGGACAAGCCGCCGTTTAATGGCTCATCATTCATTTATCAATCCCTGCATCATTTCTTGATAAGCAACAAATAGAGGATAATAAACAGTAACTACACTATCAATGACATCCATCACCGTTTTTTCATCATAACTATGGACTGCTTTATTTCGTGCGATGATCATATCCATCCAAGCTTCACCGTTAGTGATCAAATCATTTTTAAATGCATGTCTAGTTGCGTCTCTAGAACCAATAATCCGAACCTCACCTTGATAAATGGCAAAATCTTTCATTACATTCCAAGACAATTCATGGGTAAATTCAAACGCTTTTACGAAGCCTTGTTTTTCGATATTAGATAACTCACGAGCTTTAAGTAGCTCAACTGCTTCAGTTAACTGCGCAAGTGCCCTAGAGTAATTCTGTAATCGCTGTTGCCAACGGATATCACTTTTCATCACAAAACCTAAGTAAATAAGATAATTAAAATATTATCAGAAATTACTTAAAATGCCGAGGGAATAACCGCTTGGTATTATAGGCGTAATAATGAAAACTATTTTTCTCACATCTACCCATTGGGGTCTAGTCACCAAACCTCAAGGATGACGGTCATTTCACAGAGAAGAGTGTTCGTATTGTTGCCCAACCACAACATCGCATTCGGGTAAAAATTCCAAAATCTTCCCTTTAAGCGCCTCTTTCGCGTCGTTATCGCCATGAACAATCACAACGCGCTTAGGCCTTACCTGCATTCTCTTAATAAAACGAATTAAATCATGCTGATCGGCGTGTGCTGAATACCCTGAAATCGTATGCACATCGGCATTAATAGTAAGCTTTTGACCATCAACATGAACATAACCATGGGCAGGGCCATATTGCTGTATCAATCGGCCTAACGTGCCGCGGGCTTGATAACCAACAAATAAAATATCGGTGGTTGGCAATTGGATAAAACGCTTAATATAGTTAACGATGCGACCACCGCTGCACATGCCACTAGCGGCAATAATAATCGCTGGTACTTTACCTTGATTGCGTTGCAGGTAATTCATCACATCAAGATGCTGTTGGTGACTGTCAATTGTGGTCAGCTGTTCAAAACTCAAAGGATGTCGCCCCTGCTTTAACTTTTGATGCGCTTCTTTGTCCCAGCATTGTTTAAGGCTACGATAATCATCCGTAAACTTAGCCGCCAGCGGCGAGTCCACGATAACATCAACCTGATTAAGAATTTTCTCCGCTGCGCTTAATTTTTCTTTGTTATTAAGGCGATGGAGTATTTCTTCAATTTCATATAACAACTCTTGAGTGCGGCCAATGCTGAAAGCGGGGATCAACACAATGCCGCGATCGTCAATGCAACGCCTTAATAGCCCACCCAATACCTTACGGCGCTTTTTACGCCCTTGATGGTTTTTATCACCGTAGGTACTCTCGATAACCAATTGGTCACAACGATAAGGCGGCTTAGGCGCGGGTAATAGCGGGGTATAACAAGCACCCAAATCGCCAGAGAAAATAATCCGCTCATTCTCATTGGCCTCTTTGACGTCAAACTCAATAAATGCCGAGCCCAAAATGTGGCCAGCCACTTGAAAACGCGCCCTAATGTGTTGCTTGCTCTTGCGCGATGACACCATAGGTAAATCTAGCCATTGATTATATTCAACCGCCACAATTTGTTGGCGTAAACGGCGCATAATAGCCGTTGAAATTTGCTTGCCTTTTAACCCAGCAACTTTAAGTGCATCTTCAATGACTTCAGGCAATAACTGAGCAGTAGCAACAGAGCAATAAATCGGCCCCTTAAAACCAGCGGCTAATAAATAAGGTATGCGACCAACGTGGTCAATATGACAGTGCGTAACGAGCAAGGCTTGCAGGGGTTCAACCGGAAAATCAATCGCCAACATATCTTCAGGATCGCGATGCGCCGTCTCTGCTCCTTGAAAAAGCCCACAATCAATCAAATAATGATTAGTCTCATTGGAAAAGCCTACAACAAGCTCATGACAAGAGCCCGTCACCCCATTAGCCGCACCATGATGTCGTATCTGTGTTACCGCCATAAAACACACCTTTGTTTAAAGTTGTTTCTACCCCGCTGCACAGTTGTTCATGCCCGAAATTACCATCATTACAGCACCTTTTACCAGATCCTCGATTAAAACAGATGACGACGTATTACTGCACCAGGTCATCCAACGCATCAAGTCCCAGATTAGTAAAATCAAGTAACGGCTTAAAATCTTTTCGCTTAATCACAGTACGAATAATCAAGGGATCTATATTTAAATAATCGTCAACAAGCGCATTTCGCATACCAATAATACGTCGCCATTCAACCGAAGATATGTCTACGCCGAGCATCGAAAAACGTTCAAATGCACTATAAGCATCTGACGGTGCGTTATTACTCAACGCGTAGCTCCATTGCTTAGCAATACCAATACAGGCCTCAATTAAAATTTGCAATGTACGCTCAGCGGCTCTGTACTCAAATTGATTTAAAGGGCGCTGCGAATCGATATCAGACAATGCGTCTAATTCACTGCTTATGACTAGCAAGTGTTGCCGCATCGAAATCGTAGTGGTCAACTAATTTTGGTCACGGTTTTGTAAGTTTTCCAGTATCTCTGTTCCGATTCATTTGGAGTTAAACCGCCATTATATTGATGAGGCCTGACGTTACTATAATATCCTGTAATATAATTCACTACTGCCGCCTTGGCTTGCACTAAAGATTGATAACCTACAGTGGGCATCCATTCTGTTTTAAAACTCCTAAAGAATCTTTCCATCGGTGCGTTATCCCAACAGTTTCCTCGTCTGCTCATGCTTTGCTTGATTTGATATCGCCAAAGTAATTGACGATATTTCTTACTCGTATAATGACAGCCTTGATCTGAATGAAACATCACGCCTTTTGGTCTCCCTCGTGACTCAAAAGCCATTGTTAATGCTTGGCTAGTTAGCGCTGTATCGGGTGAGTAAGACATCGCCCAACCAATAGGTTTTCTGGCGAACAAATCAATCACAACGGCTAAATAACACCAACGATTACCTGCCCATATAAAAGTCACATCTCCACACCAAACTTGATTGGGTTCGCTAACAACAAATTGTCTGTCTAAGTGATTCGGTATCGCTGCGTGCTCATTTCCACCTCGCTTATAAGCATGCTTAGGTATCTGACAACTCACTAGGCCAAGCTTTTTCATAATGCGGTTTGCTCGGTAGCGGCTTAATGGCATATCTCTAGTCGTTGCTATCTGAGCTACGCTTCTGGCTCCTGCTGATTCACCACTTTCCGAGAAAATAGCGCGAACCATTAATTCTGCTTTTAAGTGCTTATGACTGGCGTTTTTTGAATTTTTACGCCAGTAACCATAGCTACTACGATGAATATCAAAGACTTCACAGACTGTTTTTACATCATAGCTCTCTTGTAACGCCTGGACTATTTCAAATTGTCTAGGGAGTCTGACATCAAGAGAGCTGTAGCCTTTTTTAGTATTTCTTTTTCTAATTCAATCCGTTTTATGCGTTTTTCGAGTTCTTTAATTTTTATCTGTTCAGGTGTTAATGCAGTCGGTTGGTCTGCTATACCGTTTCGCTCTTTCTTTAATTGTCGTGCCCATTTATCAATGGCTGATTTACTCACTCCGACGGCTTCGGAAGCTTCTCTGACAGAGTATCCTTCATCAACAACAAGTTGAGCTGTTTCGAGTTTAAATTCTGCTGAATAAGTTGGTCTTGTTCTAGTATTCATTGATTCACCTAAAGTTGATGAGGCGTATGATAACACCTCTATTTAAGTGACCAAATTCACTGTACCACTACACCCCAAACCTATTGGCGCTTGAGTTATATCTACAAGACTTAATTTACCTTCAGGCAGCCCCAACCTTTTTGTCCAATCTAAAGCCAATAATTCAAGGCGTAACCGTCGTTCTAATACATCGTCTTCCCAATTCTTAAAACTAATAGCTAAATCGATGTCGCTTTGTAAATGCGTCTTTCCGCTGGCCTGTGAGCCATATAACCATAAGATATCAATATTGATATCCTCATTAGCCATTTCAATAATACTTAATTTAATAGAAGGAAAATCCACGTTATACATTCCGAATAATTCACTTAACATGGAGAGTAGCATATATTCATCATTAGATTTACACCCCCCAAAAACGAAAAATGGCGACCTAAGTCGCCATTTTTAGTAAAGAAAATCGATCATCCCTCATTCCCTCGTCTCACCACCCCGTCATTGCGCAGTCTGTTGAGCCGGAATCCCATAAGGCGCATGCAAACGTAACAACAATCGCACTCCAAAGAGTATACTGGCCGCTCCTTACATTATTTCTTTCATAAAAACGGTATGGTTCATACTATTCATGATTAAGCAAAATCCCTTCAGATCTCGCAATGTCATGAATTGGCTGAAGCGTTAATTGGCGATCGTGATAAACCAAATCAATTTTTTGATACCCCAGCACATCTTCTAGCGCCAACTTCAAATAAACTCTCGCCATGAAGGGGTCATCCAGCGTGTCACTTTCAATGTAAAGATCTATATCCCCCCCTTTCTTAGCATCATCACAACGCGATCCAAATAACCAAACTTGCGCATCAACGGCGATATACTCTTTAACCTTTTCGACAATTGAGCTGCGCTCTTGTTCAGTGATCCGCATTTAGATCACCATCGAGCTCTATCCCAATTCCAGCCAAATACTGGCGTAAACTAGTTAAAATAGACAATAAATTAGCCGATTGCTGCCAAGCTCCATTTAAGGCGGCAGCGCGTTCATTTTCAGATTCAGGATAGTCGTGTGCAAACGCATTTCGAACTTCTCTTAATAAACGCCACTGCTCTGGAGATTCGATAACACCACGCTTCTCCATCATATTTAATACATCAACCATACTAATGGGAGATTCATCTTCCAGCTTTAATAAATTACGAAACAACTTATTACCTACGCAGTCCTGCAAATCAGCAAAACGTACCCTAAAAGCATCAATTTTATCTTGTAAATCATCATCAGCACAAAGTAAGGAAGCGCCGCTTAAAGGGAAATCATTAGTTAATCGTCTCAACGATGAGCTCAAACGGTTCGCCGTTCGAATCGCCTCAGACCAATTGTTTTTGTATAGAACCACATACTTTTCATTCGCGTAATTCACAGCAGACACCTAACCATATATCAGAGTAATAACTATTCACCCATTATACACAGAGTTTAAAATATTTATATTTCAGATGAAAACCACCCCAGCGTATTTACGGCTCATCTAGCAGCCAAAAAAATGGCGACCTAAGTCGCCATTCTCATTTCATCAATAACATTACGACTGATACTGGTTTAACAACTCAGTGACTGATTCTATAAAGTCTTTACCTAAATTGTTATCACGCAAGCCATATTCTACAAACGCATTCATATAACCAAGCTTACTGCCACAATCGTGAGACTTACCCGTCATATGAAATGCTTCCACCGTCTCAGTCTTCATTAACGTCGCAATTGCATCCGTTAGTTGGATTTCATCACCAGCACCCGGCGGGGTAAACTCTAACAAATCCCATATAGCACTTGATAACACATAGCGTCCAACAACCGCTAAATTAGACGGCGCTTCATCAATCAGCGGCTTCTCAACAACGGCTGTCATTGCTTTAGACTCACCAGGAGCTAACTGATGCCCTTTGCAATCCGCTACCCCATAGCTACTCACTTGCTCGATTGGCACAGGCTCAACCATGATTTGACTTGCGCTGCTTTCTTCAAAACGCTGTAACATCGCCGCCAAGTTCTCAGATTTTAAATCCGCAGAGGCTTCATCTAAAATCACATCCGGCAACACCACTACAAACGGCGACTCCCCAACAATAGGCCGCGCTTTAAGCACCGCATGACCAAGTCCTTTCGCTTCACCTTGGCGTACATGCATAATGGTCACGCCCTTCGGGCAAATAGCCTGCACTTCATCAAGCAACGAGCGTTTTACTCGCTTTTCAAGCGTTGTTTCAAGTTCAAATGATTTATCAAAATGGTTTTCAATAGCATTTTTAGACGAGTGTGTAACTAATACGATTTCATTTATTCCCGCTGCAACACATTCATTGACAATGTATTGAATCAATGGCTTGTCTACTATCGGTAGCATTTCTTTGGGAATAGCTTTGGTAGCGGGCAGCATTCTAGTACCTAAGCCAGCTACTGGGATTACTGCTTTTTTAATACAATGTTTCATTGATAGTCCTTATCCTAAAAGCAAATAATTATAGGATATTTAATACTTTAAGTTCTTTTTTATAAAAAGTTTTATACCATTGAACAAATTCAGCAACACCTTCAGCTACTGACATCTGTGATTTATAGTCTATTGCGTCGAATAAATCCTCAACTTCAGCATAAGTTTGATAAACATCGCCAGGTTGCATTCCCCTGAAGCTTTTCTTTGCTTCAATGCCTAATTCACTTTCGATTGCTTGAACGAAACCCATTAAATTAATAGGCGAACCATGGCCGATATTATAAATCGAATAAGGCGCAGAGCTCGTAGCTGGTGAACCACTTTCAACTTTCCAATTATGATCTCTTTCGGGAATAACATCAGCAATTCGAACAACACCTTCAACAATGTCATCAACATGAGTAAAGTCACGCCACATATCACCGTTATTGTTAATATCAATGGTTTCACCATCTAAAATTTTCTTGGTGAAAATATAAGGTGCCATATCAGGGCGCCCCCATGAACCATAAACGGTAAAAAAGCGCAGTCCAGTAGTAGGGACATTATAAAGGTGAGAATAGCTGTGGGACATTAATTCATTCGATTTTTTAGTTGCTGCATACAGAGAAACCGGATGGTCTACTGAATCTGAAGTTGAAAATGGCGTTTTATTATTCAATCCATAAACAGAACTAGAAGATGCATAGATTAAATGTTCAACATCATTATTTCGACACCCCTCGAGAATTGCTAAGTGGCCAATCAAATTGGAATCTGCATATGCCATTGGATTCTCAATTGAATACCTAACGCCTGCTTGGGCAGCTAAGTGAATAACGCGATTAAATTTCTCAATCTCAAATAACTTCGCGACGTTCTTTCTATCAATTAAATTTAACTTGATAAAATTGAAACAACCTTGTTTTTCATTACGATTTTCAATTGTAAATTGCTCCAATTCAGACAATCTTGCTAATTTTAAATTAACATCATAATAATCATTTAGGTTATCTATTCCAACAACATCATGCCCTGCCTCACATAAACGTTTTGAAACATGAAAGCCAATAAAACCAGCAGCACCAGTTACTAAAAATTTCATTTTAAAACCTTAATCTGAACCAAATAAATCACGGGTATACACTTTTTCTGAAACAAAATTCAGTTCGTTACACATTCTATTTGAAATAATCACATCTGAAACTGAAGTAAATTCATTTAAATCAGTAAAAACCTTTGAATTAAAGAATTCAGATTCTGCCAATTCTGGTTCAAAAATAACCACTTCAATTCCTTTGGCTTTGATCCTTTTCATAATCCCTTGAATGGAAGACGATCTAAAATTATCAGATCCACTTTTCATTATTAATCTGTAAATACCGACTACTTTAGGATTACGCTTAATAATAGAGTCGGCAATAAAATCTTTTCGAGTACTATTTGAATCAACAATTGAGCGAATTATATTATTTGGAACATCTTGATAATTCGCTAATAACTGTTTGGTATCCTTAGGAAGACAATACCCTCCATACCCAAAAGACGGGTTATTATAATGATGGCCAATTCGAGGATCTAGACTCACCCCCTCAATCACCTGTCTAGAATCTAAGCCATGAGTTTCGGCGTAACTATCTAACTCATTAAAGTATGCAACTCGCATAGCAAGGTAAGTATTTGAGAATAATTTAACAGCTTCAGCCTCTATCGAATCAGTAAACAAAATATCAATATCTTGCTTAATAGCACCTTGTGCTAATAAGTTAGCAAACACTTCAGCTCGCTTACTTTTTTCACCAACAATTATTCTAGAAGGGTGTAAATTATCAAAGAGCGCTTTTCCTTCACGCAAAAATTCAGGTGAAAAAATGATATTCTGACAATTAAATTTTTCTCTAACGCTTTTTGTAAAACCAACAGGAACTGTCGATTTAATTACCATTGTGGCATTAGGGTTAATATCTAAAACATCTTTAATTACTGCCTCAACTGATGATGTATTAAAATAATTAGTTTCTACATCATAATCAGTTGGAGTTGCTATCACTACAAAATCAGCATTTTCATAACCAACTTTTTTATCTAATGTTGCATTAAAATTAAGATTTTTATTCAATAAGAAATCTTCTATTTCAACATCAGATATCGGCGATTTTTTTTGATTTAGAAGATCAACTTTCTCTTCAACTATATCAATGGCGATCACTTCATTATGTTGTGCCAACAACATAGAGTTCGACAGCCCAACATAACCTGTACCCGCTACTGCAATTTTCATACTTTATTAAACCTATTTAATTAATTTTCATGCGTAATTCTTTACCATATTCCATACTTGGCTTCTCAATATAAATATATGTTAATGACGCTATCAAAATAACAATAAATGATATTAGGGGTAAAAAATAAAAATAATGCGTAAGAGAAATGTTGTTCATTGAATATATTAATAAAAACTGATACAAACCAAACAAAATAAAGCCATGCAATAAATAAATACCATAACTTATTTCACCTAAAAATATTGAAAATTCAGTTTTTAACAATCCAAACATCGAAACACCTTGAACAACAAGAGTAAAAAACAAAGCAATAGAAAGTATTTGTAATATAGAAAAAGGATTGGAAATAAATATCGCGAAAAACAATAAGCCAATTGCAATTATATTATAAAATAAATTGTCTAATATTATATTTTTTACTGAAAATTCAAAATAATAAATCCATCCCCCAATTAAAAAAAGAATAAAATAAATTGAAGTGAAAGCCATCAATTTAATAGGGAAAATAAATAAATAAACTACAAAGGCCGTTACAACACTTACACTAACTACTTTGTTAATTTTGAAAAAAAACGCTATAACTGGTACTGAAAAATAGAAAAACCATTCGTACTTCAACGTCCAATCTACACCTGCAATTATTCTTCTAGTGTCTTCAAATTGATTTATCTTAGAGCCATGGAATAAAAACCACCTCAAAATACTAATAAAGAATTCTTTAACACTAACAACAAAATGAAAATTGGTATTCAACATGACAATTAAAAAAATAAAAACAAACGCAAAAAAATACAAAGGCATAATACGGAAGCAACGAGATATCATTAATTCTTTAATACTAATATCAAATTTATTCCGAATAAGTTTACCAATAAATAAATAACCTGTAATAATAAAAAATATGCCTACGCCTACCTTTCCGAAGTTCTGAAAGTACAACTCACTTGGCGCTTTCCACTCACCTAAAACTAACCAATAATAAGTTAAGGAAAAATGATGGAAAATCACTAAGATAGCAAGATAACCTCTTAAACCATCAATGTTTGATTTTCTCTTTGGCAAAGGAATCCATTTAGATATATTAAGCCTTAAAAATATAAATTTAGAAAATATAGCTATGAAAATCAAAGTAGTAATACAAAAAAATATATTCATGATATCTTGTGTTTCTAAGTTCATATCAACGCCTAAATATAGCTCTATAACCATAATGAAAAAAGCAAACAATCGATTTAGATAATTTCAACTCTTCCACATTCCGATAAATTTCCCACTGTCTCATTGCTTTTTTAAACTTATTTCTAGATATTGAATTAGGAAGTATTCGATATGACGTCAGCGGTTTTGGATATAAGACAGCACACTTACAAGATTTTAACAACTTTAACCACAGTGCATAATCTTGTCCGGTGCGCAAAAGTGGCATAGAGATATCTCCAAAGCTACTCTTTTTCAGCATTACGGTAGAGCAACCTAGAGTTGCTTTCTTTTTTAACATATCGTTGTAATTAACTTTTTTAACATTTTTAAAATTATCTATAACTTTTCCACTTGAAATACCATTTGAGTCAACAACTTTAAACGAGGTAAAACTGAAGTCAAAATTATTATCTTTCATAAAATTAAGTTGTAGCTCGAGCTTATTTTTCTCCCATAAATCGTCACTATCTATAAAAGCAATATACTCTCCGTTTGATTTTGAAAGAGAAACATTTCGTGACACCGCTGCACCGGAATTAATTTTATTACAAAAGAATACAACACGTTTATCAGCCAACGAAATACGATTCAAAATATTTCTTGTTTCATCAGTCGAACAATCATCAGTCACCAACCACTCCCAGTTTTCATATGACTGTGCAGAAAGTGAATCATATACAGCTTGGATATATTGAGAAGAGTTGTAACTCGCTGTTATTATGGAAATTAATTTACTCATATTATGAAATAATCAACTTAATTAATGTTTTAGGGAAAATAAAAATGCGGTTTAACTTTGAAAAAGCATCAGAACTTCTAGCCTTAATTAAATGTAAAAAGGATGGCTTTACATCAGTCAAATATGAAATATATAAATACATTTTGGAGAAAGATAAAACTTCATCAGTTTGATTATTCGTAAATTCCGATTTAATTAAATTCAAATGACTAGAAAATGCATTGTAAAAATTTTGCGACGAAAATTGTTGCTCTAAATTATCCCGTTCATAAAAAAATAGCTTTACCAAATGCTCAATTAAAACTTTCTTACTTACGTCTTCTAGGTAGCATGATTTATTATTACTCACATATTCGCTCAAACATACTCGATTACGAACTGTTTGTTCCATAATATCAGGTAACTGCTCAAAACTTTCAAACGTTTCATCAATTTCAAAATTAAGATGATTGTTTGTACCACCTTGCATTTTCTGATACGAAATAACCTTAAGATTATTAAGTGACGCCTCTCCAACAACACGGGCAGCGCCTTCAGCTCTTGACGGAATAACCAAAGTACGGCTTTGAAGGTAGAATTGTTTAATGACATCTTTAGGAAGCGGATTACTGCTAGTCATTGATTCGATATATGTAATATTTTTTCTTGTACTAGAATTCATTGATTGTAATACATTACGAACTCTTCGGACGTAAAGTTTTTCCTCTATTGAATTACCCAATCTATTTACTATCAATATATTAGATGATTCGACTCGTTCTAAAAGATATTTACAAGCTTTCACAAATTGCAATAAATTTTTTCTTGTCTGAGAGTTTCCAATGTATAAAAAATCATACTTCTTATCTAGATTATCAACCTCTGAAATTTCATTTTTATCAATGAAATTAAAACCATTCAAGGGAATTCTAGGCACAGAAGTTGTTTTAATTTTCAACACGTTGTCTGCAGATAAATAAAAATCTGCCCACCAGATATCCTTGCTCAATTTAGAGTAAAAACCAAAATAAACGCCAATGATATATTCTTTCTTTAACCGTTCAATTAATTTTTTGTCCAACGCTGTAAAATACTGAACCTCAAGATGCTTTAAAATTAATATTCCCTTATTATTATTCTGAGGGGGTAGTAGTGTATAAGCCATGCTTCGTATGTTCCGAGTTAATAATTATTAGGCCAATTAAAAATATAGCCCATAGTGATGTTTGTACATGAATCTCATTAAAAAATAAAAGCATGCTGAAACTTATAAAAAAGTATCTATACATTCTCCTATTTTGTTGATTAGTTTTAATGCCTGAATCACTAAACCTTTTCATCATCAAAACATAAACAATGATAAAAATTAACAACATAATAGCTCCGTGCTCAGCAGTAATTTGATTCACTGCCGCTTCAGGTACTCTTTCTCCTTCTGGATAACCTAACTCTTTCGCAAATTGCCCAAATCGACCTAATCCAATACCTGTAAAAGGGTTCTCAATTCCAACCGTAAATGAATCCTTGTATTGTTTGAATCTCGCATAATCAGCACTAGTGATCTGGGTAACTGTCTTTTCTATTCTAGTATTTATGGAGGAAAAGTCATCGACACTCAATTTAGGAATAACAAAATAACTCAATATTGGGAAGCTCAACAATACCAATATACTTTTGGCTTTTTTACTCGTCTCTCCCCAAAACATTAAAGAAAATAACAAGAAAATAGCCACCAAGTTTTGCCTTGATAGAGAAAACACGGTAAAAGCAACAAGAAATACAACTGCAAAACCAACTAAACACTTAGACGTTTTACTCCCAGGAAGAGCAACGATAAAAAATAAATTGCAGAAAATTAGAACAAATGCCTGATTAAACATTGAATTAATTGAGAACCCGACATCAAGTAATTCCTTTCTTAAGCCTAGTATATTAACTATATCGAAATTTAAAATGGAAGCGATCTGAAACAAAAACAAATATGATAAAACCAAGACTGCAGATAGCCATGCATTTGATAATTTGTTGATGTCAAACTCTTTAGAATTATCTATATTAAGCTTCAAAATAACGATAATTACAAATGTAAAAAAAATAGCATATTCTGTTCCACTAATCTTATAATTTAATGCAACTCCAGCTATAGAAGACAAAATAAACAAAACCCAAAAATAGAACCACTCAAGAGCAACAGGCTTAAAATTCAATCGCCCATTAACAATGATTTTGCTTATCAAAGTACCTAATAATATTAAAAATCCTAACCGTTTAGAAGTAATACCGAATCCGATAGGCAAATTAACAGCTGTCATTAAAGCTGAAAATACCACTAAAAAATTTGTCATTTCTTAAAGCTTCTATAGATGAAGTTAACCAGTACACTAAGTATAATAATCGACAATAATACATATAAAAAAGAGATAATGCTCATTAAGTTACTAAACAGGATTAATATTCCGAATCCCAGAAGAAGAAAAGTATATTGAATTGATATATTTCTAAGGTGTTCCCCTTTATTTAAATCAGCGACAAATAACAAACTTGACATCGCTCGTATGTACACAATTCCTAGCTGGAGCGGTAAAAGCTCTAATACATATTTGAACTTGACATCAAAAAAATTTAAAAAGAAGAACTTTACGGCATAAAAAAGAATAATTGATGTCAGCGCACCTATTATTAACGTTAGAATAATTGAAGCTTTCAATTCACTGCTTTTCTTAAAAATATTTTGTTCTGCATACACAGAAAATGCATTAATTGTCATTTGTGATATGTTTGAAATTTGGCTCCCGACAGCATAAACGGCTAATATTTCGAAGCCAAAAATACTGCCAACGATTAACTTATCACCCTGAGAAATTATTTTATCAAATAGACTATTCGCCGCAATTTTTACGTTATCAACGAAACTATCGAAATAAATTTGAACAGGCTGAAGGTTTCGTAAGCTCAATTCTTGAAAAACTAACTTTCTATTGAAGAATATAAATACTGCCATTATAAAGCTTGCGAACAAAAAACGATAAGAGCTTGATAAGCCCGGCGTGAAGAGTAAGAACAAACAAATTGGAAATATTGAGTAACAAAACTGATTCAGGGCAGAAACAATCATTCTGTTATTTGCTATCAAAAAGGAATTTGTAATCGAAAAGAAACAATAACAGACGACAAATATCAATGTCGAAAAACCGAATCTAGCATTAAAATCTGTAAATAAATAGAAGTATGCCCCTGAACTAATTACAACCGCTAGCACCAATGTAAATGCAATAATTAATGTTGTATTTATATCAGCGCTACGCTTCCTAGAACAATCACTCCCGAGAGTCTTTCGTAATTTAGTCTGCGTTCCTAAAGTACCTGCAAACGATAACCAGTTAGCAATTGCCAACATGAATGTAAACAGCCCAAATTCATATTGCCCAACTGCGGCTACAAATAAGGGAAGCAATAGAAACTGAAGTCCAGCGCTTCCATAATTAACAAATAAATACAGCAGCTTATTCACGTTATTTTTGTCTTAGATTTAAAAAGTGATCGGGTATTTTATTGTTCCAGAAATAACAAAAAAGCGCATAACGCACGCCTCCTTCTAATGGTCTACCACGATGAATACCTTTAGTATCGACCAGCACTAAGTCTCCTGCACTTCCTTCTATAGAATCGACTTTCGACTTATTATGCAAAAGGTAATTATTAACATCACTCTCGCTAAATCTGAATTGTCCTGGCTTGAATATCTTGTAAAAATAGCTTGACAAAACATTAGATTTTAGGTGTGAAGATTTTATAAATTGAAAACAGCCATTTTTAGTCCCGACATCATTTAGATAACATACGCTTTTAAATTGATGCGAAACAGGAGAATCTCTGTGCCATCCACCACCGGACCCCTTATTATCTTCGGTAAATGTTATCTTTGCTGCTAATAACATCCCTTTGGGATTAGAGATCCCTAAATAGGAACTTAAATAGTTTCTAATTTCTTTATTTTCATAAAACTCAGAAAAGCTCTCGTCTAACTCATTGATAAAGAATATACGATTATCAGCTCCTTCATCATCTCTCCAAACATTAACTGCATCGCTTTCGACATAGCTGTCAATTTTACCAATCATTTCTTCGCAAGTTTTACGCGATAAAAACTTAGGTATAACGCTAATTCCATCCCTTCGAAGTGCTTCTATATTATTAATATATTGAGGGCTTGGTTTACTGGCACCAAGAAGTCGTATATTTCTCAGAAGCGATTCACCAAGCTCTTTAATTAAAATGTACATGTTATTATTCCGCTAAATGATAAAAACTCAATTATTTTATATCATTAATTATCTTGATAATTTGATCTGAAGGCATTAAATCTGGTTTTTTACAATGATAATTGTACTGAACGCGCTTTTTATGTATCTGTTCAATATTTTGTGAATACTCAAACGAAATCGAACTTGCGTTTTTAACCTTTAATAAAGCCCCATCTGACAATAGTCCATAATAGTCCTCGGGATACCAATTTTCGAATGTCATTGGCAACATCGAGTAGATTAATGCATCTATATGAGCACCAGTTATTCCACCAAGTAATATTTGTACACGATCCTGCAACGTCGAAATGTCACTGCAAGGTTCTACATAATCAACGTGAAATTCTTTCGAAATACCTTCAAAAAATGTATGTCGTGAAACATCAGCAGGGTGAGGTTTTATGAAAATCTGAAAATTAGACTCTCTAACTAAGTTTTCAATTATATCACGCACCCAATCATTTGAATCAAGCTCATTAAAACAAACTAATATCCCCTTCAAGGGCTGTCGGCTAATGGGTTTTATATTATCTTCATATCTCACTGCCCCCACAACTCGAATATCTGAGTTACGATTAACATAGCGATTTTTTTGAATATCAGACTCTAAACAAGAGTATGTACATTCAAGTGGCGGGAAAGTTTCACTCGTAAATGCATGTGGAATATATACAGAAGGGATATTTAGCTCTTTAGTAGCTTGAACAATAGCGCAAGTCCAGTGATTATGATCATTACTAATAATTACAGTCCGTGGCCTCCATATCATAAAGAGAAACTTCCAAACCCAAACACTACAACTAGAAATTAATGCTCTTTCAAATCGAATTTTTAATGCCCACTTTTGATATTCATTCGGAATGGCATATATACTAATAACTGTAATTGGAAAAACTAACCATCCCATAAAATAGAACCAAAATAGTGGAATGTGACTATCACATTTCATATTTCTAAAATTATGAATGCTCAACATTACACCGTTTTCTGATTTTTGATGCACCTTACTTAAAGCTTTAACTTGATTATGAGAGCCAACAAAAAATAGCACTTTATCTTTAGGAACATGGATATAGATATCTCTTAATGATTTTAAAGAAAAATACAACGCCCTAATTAAGCCTGTTAATATTGGAGGAAAACGACTCTTTACTCCTAATTTATTTAAGAATTTCCATTCCAATGAACAAATATCATAATTAAGAACCAATAACCTTTCAGATATAACCTTAAATAAATTCATTATACTCGCTTACATAGGACTCTTATTAGAGCTTTCAAAATAATTACATTCGCTTTAAAGTATTGTCCAAATCGAGGCTTTCCAAATTCTCTTTCTTCAACCAAAAGCGGAATATTAAATAACTTTAACCCTCTTCTTTGGCTTTGAATAGCGAGTTCTGTACCAATCGAGTTACAACTATCAAAACCAGAGTTTTTCAAGTATGCAGTAACTTTATAACCTTTCATTCCACATAATGGATCGTCAATACCCCACATCCATTTTGCAACATGAGCAAAAAGCGCTTCAGCCCATCTCGCTGTATTTTGTCGTCTGCCAACAACGACATCATATTCAGTTAATTTATCGATAAACAAAGGAACTTCTGATACTGGGTGCTGGCCATCAGCATCAAATGTAATGACTTTACTCATTCCCATTTCATGAGCAGCTTTGAAGCCCGCCTCCAAAGAAGAGTCATATCCCAAATTAATATGATTACTGACAACTGTAGCTCCTGCAGCCAGCGCTAACTGAGCCGTTTTGTCAGAAGAATTATCATTAACAACAATAACATGAAGCAATGGAAGTAACGACATTACGACATTTGAAATTGTCTCTGCTTCATTAAATGCAGGAACTACTGCCGCTACTTGATATCTGTCCACTTTAAAGTACTTCCACTTGATAAATCTGACTGGGCTATTTTTCCTTCGGCAAATCGCAAATCATTAGGCTTCAGTGCCCCTTGCGGAGCCGGTCTTAAAACATCAATATCTGCAACCTTTATTATCTGCCCCTTTTTAATGTCTTTATTCAAATGCAAACTACGACGTTGAACAATTGACGTGTGAAGTTCATTTTCTTCAATTCTTTTAATACCAGTACCCAACGATAATTCAAGTTCGCGCGTACGCTCAACCATTTCAGCCCAACTTTTAGGGTTCATTGCAAACTTATGGTCTGGTCCTTCATGTTCATTAGAATCAGTAAAGTGTTTTTCAATAACCCTAGCTCCTAAAGCAACCGCACCTAGTACAGTAGAATGGCCAGGAGTATGGTCACTTAACCCCAGAACAGCGCCTGGAAACATATTTGCATATGTTTTCAACACATTAAGTTGAATGTATTTGAAGTTATCTAAGCTAGCTGTATAATTTGTATTACACTGCATTAGCACAATGTCTTTTGTATATTGATTAACAGCTTTCATTGCTTTATATACATCATCACAAGAAGATGCTCCTGAAGCTAGCAACATCGGCTTACCTTTCTTAGCCATTTCACCAATAATCCAGTCCCAATCGATATCCCCTGAACCAACTTTATATGCAGAAACATATGGATCAATATGTTCAATAAGTTCAGCTGAATATGGTGACGTCATAAACTGAATGTTAGCTTTCTTACAGGTAGCTACAAGCTCCGTTGTCCAAGTTAGGTCAATTGAAGCGCCTTTATAAACTTCGAAAACACTTTTCGACCACGATGCCTGATGGCTGTCTTTCCCGCCAAGTTTCTTAAACCCTTCATCACTAACTATAGAGCTAGCAGAAAAATGTTGAAACTTCGCGACATCAGCACCCGCATCTGCGCACATATAAATTAACTCTTTTGCTTTCTCCAAATCGCCATCATGGTTTGCCCCTATATCTGCAATAAAAAAAGACGGCTTATCTAAACCAATTGTTTTGTTACCGATTTTTATCTGACGATTAAAGTTCATTAATAATTACCTTCTTAATTTCCGATTCGAGTGTTGGTAATTCAACACCATATGTGTTTTCAAATTTCGATACATCCATTCTCATATCCAGCGGTCTAGGTGCTTTCAAATCCATACTTGCAAATTTAGTTGACTTAGCGAAGCAATGATCTAAGCCCGCTTCTTTCGCAATCATACGTGCAAATATGTCTTTACTCGTTCCGTCACGAGAACCAACGTTATACACTCCAGGTACAATATTATCTAAAACAATTGATATAGATTCAGATAATGTTTTCATACTCAAAGGATTAAAGTAAACATCACTAAACAGCTTGATAGGAACTTTGCAATTAAAACTAGATATCAACCAATCACTAAATGATTCCCTTCCAGCAACACCACTCTTTCCAAAAAAGTTTGTTCTTAGAACTACACCGCCGATTGCTAAAACTGGGGCTTCACCAGCGAGTTTAGTTAAAGCGTAGTTATTCACAATCTCAACCTCTTGTTCTAATGATTCTTTTTTATTATATATATGATCTGTTGATATCTGAATTAACTTCCTATTATTTTTCCTTGCCCAAGACGCTAAGTTTTGTGGGACCTTAACATTTAAACTATAAGCCAAATTTAGATTAGATTGACATTCATCAACGTTAGTCAAGGCTACAAGATTAATAATGATATCTGGATTTTCTTCATTTAATAACAATTCCACTTGTTCGAATGAAGTAAGATCAGCGCTGCAGTGACTGCTCTTTTGGTTTCCATGAACACGAGTTTCATATCTACTTTTTAATTCTTTATATAATGTAGAGCCAAGCATTCCAGTTCCGCCGCAAAGTAAAACTTTTTTTCTCATTAAGTCATCCTCTTGAATCCCATGTGTGATGGCTCACCATCAAGCTTATTACGCAATTCTCCAGGCGACTCCAAATGTTTCTTCATATTTCCCCAAACCTCATCAGTAGCAGTGAGATACTCCCTGACATTATTTTCGGAATGCGCTCCCATTGAATAAAAAATATTTGAGGCCAAGAAACCACGTTTAAGCATCTCTTGTACATAGTAAGCCTTAATTATCGACATATTTTCATCGCTTCGAAAGGAAAAGTGAGATAAAGGAGGGATTCCACCAATATCAATATCTAAGTTGTGCTTTTGAGCAATGCTTTTCCACCCGCTTTGAACTTTCTCACCAATACTCATGAGGTGTTGACCTGTATTCTCTCTGCGATGTTTTGTAATTGTAGCGATCGCAGCTGCTGGTCCTACACGCTCGGTCCAGCAAGTAGAACTTATAAAGCTAATATTTGCAGCCTCCATAACTTCATCAGTACCAACTAACGCGGAGATAGCGTATCCATTCCCCAAAGCTTTCGAAAAAACTGCCATATGAGGTTCTACATCAAAGAGAGAGTATGCTGGTCCAGAGTTCATTCTAAATGCTGATGATATTTCATCAAAAATTAAGAATGTATTATATTTTTCAACTAGCTTTTTAACATCATTCAAATATGTGGGATCTGGATAAATATTTCGGATCGGCTCCATTACGACTGCTGCTACTTCACCATAATTATCTTTCAGTAAAGATTCAAGCCTATCTAAATCGCCATAAGGAAATGGAATTGCACTTGACCTTAGTCCCTTAGGAACTCCTCGTGCTGAAAGGCCAGGAAGTAGGTGTCCCTCTAAACTATCATTTCCATTATGGTTTGCTGAAAGGTACCAATCATGCCAGCCATGGTAACCACAAAAGAGTATTTTATCAGCTCCTGTACTTGCACGCGCTAATCGAACTGCAATTGACATAGCTTCACCGCCAGTACGTGCAAATCTAACTTTTTTCGCCCAAGGATTCAATTCGATTAGTAATTCAGCTAACTGAATTTCTTCTTCTGGTAACAAGGAAGATGATACTCCATTTGAAATGGCTTTCTTGACCGCATCATCCACTTCCTCATCCGCGTAACCATGAATTGTCGCACCAATTCCACCAATACTCATATCACAATACTTATGTCCGTCTAAATCCCAAACATCAGCGCCTTTAGCTTTAGAGTAATAACCAGGCCATACTCCCGAACTAAACTGACTAGCCTGTTTAGAGAGTAAGTGTCCGTCTCCAGCTATTAATTTTCTTTGTTTATCTATAAATAATTGTGACTGGGTCATATTTTTTCCTTGTTAAAAATCATTTTTTAGAGACTTTATTAAACCTTCATCTCTCAGAAAAGATTCATTAAGTTGGTCTATATCAGGATTGTCATTTAAGAATTTGAGAATATCTTGAACTGTAAATTCTTTATTAGATGGATATAAAGATTTAAATATTGCTTCTACTTTCAAAAAATCCTCAGGCTCATCTACAGTCCAACGATGCTTTGACAAATCGATTTTGTTTTCAAAACTTCCTGTCGTGTATTTATCGAGGTTATTTCTAAAGAACATTGTCACATGCTCTCGCTCACTTGGTAGTTTTGATTCTCTCCAAGCTTCTTCAAGCAGCGCTTTTTTAAAAATCCATGCATCTTGACCATCAGGAAAAGTTGGTACTTCGGTATTGCAAACATAATCAAAACCATTAGCCAAGTAGAATTCTATAAGTTGCTCTATAACATTAGGATCGATTAAAGGACAATCCCCAGTTAGTCTCAATATATGGTCTGCGTGATATTTTTGTGATGCGCAGTAGTATCGGTCTAAAACATCATCTAAACTCCCCCTAAAAACCTGATAGGGTGAGCCACTAAATGTTGATTCAATGATATCGTCAGATTTGTCTTTGCTTGTCGCAATAACAATTTTATCAATACTTTTCACTTTAGACACTCTTTCGAGTTGGCGCCAAAGCATCGGTTCGCCCAATATCGGCTTTAGGACTTTATTCGGTAATCGAGAACTTGACATTCTGGCTTGCAATATACATAGAATCATCTTAGATCAGTTTCCATTTAGAAGGATTAGAAAATTGACTATCAGACATTGAATAGTTCGAAAAATCAGGAAGAGAAATAGTAGCAGCAGTAGCTGCAGCTGAAACTATTTCTTCAAGTTCTAAATCGTTTGTAATTCCAATAATCACTTTATCTACACAGTCGTGACTTAAAGAAAATGCGAGGCATGCCTCAAGGGCGGTTAATTGGTGTTCTTTTAGTAGCTTATGATACCGTGCTAACTTATTTTTTATTGGAGCAAAGTATGGATTTATTGAACTTGGAGGCATTAGCAGCAGACCTTGTAAAAAGGTAGAACGGACATGAATTTCTACTCCGCCAGCCTTCAACTCATCTAAATAACCGTTACAAATCATCTCTTGGTCAAAAATATTTAATGGAATTTGAATAATATCCAAGTGACCACATTTCAAAATCGATTCTAATTCAAGTTTATTATAAACAGATGCTCCAGTTTTTTTGACAAGACCGTCACTTTTTAAACGTTCAAATAGATCAAAATACTTTTGATATCCAACTTTACATAGATCAAGTCCATTATGAGCTAGTAGGCCATAGATACTCGACGCATTCATTTTTTTTAATGATTTAAAAAAAATAGACTCAATATTCAATATGTCCTGATCAGAAATTGAGTCACCTTCAACTCTTAACGTTTTAGTAACAATATCGAAAGAGTTATTGATGTTCTGACTTTTTCCAAGACTATCTTCAGCAGTCCCATAGGCGGGGGATGTATCTAATGTTGTAATGCCACATGATTGTGCACGCTTTAATATTTCATTTACTGAAGCTCCTGCAACTTTTCCATTTTTGTTAGAAACACCGTAATCTACACCAAATTGAACAGTTCCTAATCCCAACTTACCTATCAAACTCATCACTAACTACCGCATAATTTCATTATTGTTCCTAAATATTAATTCCGTTTACTTACGCTTTAAACTCAGGGGCAACATGCTCTTTAATTTTAGAGCGCAAAGTTTCAATAGTTTCCCACTCATCATTTTCACCAGAATTATACTTAAACCCGAAAGGCACTTTTTCTGCTTTATGGTGCGCTATATATTCATCATTTGTAAATGTAAAAGATACAGATGGTAAAATAGCGTAGTACTTTCCGAGATCAATGGTGTTAAGCGAGTCCGATTCTGTAATCATTTCTTCATGTAACTTCTCACCCGGTCTAATTCCTACTTCACGAATTGGACACTCTGGCGCTATTGCTGCGGCAATATCGAGAATTTTGTATGAAGGTATTTTGGGAACAAATATCTCGCCCCCCAAGTGATGCCCAATTGCAAACATAACTAAGTTCACGCCATCTTGAAGTGAAATGTTAAAGCGAGTCATTTCTTTATGTGTAATAGGTAAGGTACCTTCCTTTCTCTTGTTTATAAAGAAAGGGATTACTGATCCCCTAGACCCCATAACATTACCATATCTTACAACACTAAACTTGATACTTTTAGAGCCCTTAATGTTATTAGCTGCCGCAAATAGCTTGTCAGATGCAAGTTTAGTCGCCCCGTATAAATTTATCGGAGCACAAGCTTTATCTGTTGATAGAGCCACTACGTCACTTACACCGCAAACAAGGGCTGCGTTGATTACATTCTCAGCGCCGTCAATGTTCGTTTTTATACATTCAGTTGGATTATATTCCGCAGTATCTACTTGCTTGATTGCTGCTGCATGGATAATTACATCTACCCCTTCACATGCTTGAACCATTCGCGCTTTATCTCTTACATCCCCAATAAAGAAACGCAACTGTGGGTAATCAAACTCAGGGTATTTCATTTTAATTTCTGATTGTTTCAACTCATCTCTTGAATATATTATAATTTTCTTTACTTCAGGGTATCGCGTCAAAATCGTTTCGATAAACTTTTTACCGAATGATCCCGTACCACCTGTGATTAACACAACTTTATTATTTAACATTTTTAACCTCAACCATAAACCTTAAAAAGAACAAACTTAATTAAAAACTCTTCGATAAAACGTTAATAATTGCCATATGTGCTTTATTGCAAAAGAATAAGCCATAAAGCAAATTATAAATAGCAATAAGCTTACCGACTCCGGAATTTTAAATATTTCCAAACAAATACCAAAAATAACAAAAACGAAAGAAATAGCGCTAATAATTACAAGCGTCTGTGTAGAAGAAAATCCTGCTCGAAGAAATATATGATGCAAGTGACCTCGATCAGGCTTAAAGGGTGAATCCCCTTTTCTTACTCTTCGTAGCATTATCGCAACCATATCCATTAAGGGCAGAGCGATTAACCATAAAGCCGTGACAGAATGAAATGAAGGACTAGTACTTTGTGTACCAATGACTAAAAGCCATACGACAGAGTATCCAATCAACATACTCCCGGCATCTCCCATAAATATTTTATTTACTGTCTTAAATGGCCATCTCAGATTGAATACTAGATAAGCCATAGTTGCTCCAAGAAATGAAATAGCTAAAAAAGTCCATGAACTTCCATTATTTGATAGTAGCAACGCCAATGCGCAAAATGTAATTAATGCTAACATACCCGCTAAACCGTCTATGCCATCTACCATATTAAACGCATTAACAGCAGCTAAAACTGCTAGTATTGTAATAAGAATTCCGCCAAATCCTAGCAAAACATCGCCAAAGCCAAAAAGATCACCTAGATTTTTAATATAATGATTAGCACCAAATATCATAATACTTGCAACAATAATTTGAGCTATAACTCTTGGTTTGACTGGTAAGTCATAATAATCATCAAGTACACCAACCAACACAATTAACGCGGCGCCGATTAAATACAGGCTAACTTCTTGGGTACTTTCAATAAATAAAATAGTTGTTATTGTAATACTGATAAATATAGCAATACCACCAATTAATGGAATTGCGCCATTATGGCATTTCCTTTCATTTGGTCGATCCACAAGGTCAAACTTTAATGCTATAGGCTTACTAAACACAATAACAAAAATTGATATAGCAATAGATATTAGAAATTGATAAATTAATTCACTCATCTCGTTGCTCTATGCTTTCTGAAATAGCTAGTTAAAATTATCAGAATTGAGATAAAGCCACCCAGCAGTGCACTAAACGATACTATTAGCATCCTCTTAGGGCCGTATTTAACCTCGGGCACTAACGGGGGATCGATTATCACCATTACATATTCTTTATTTGCTTTTGCAAACATAATAGTTTTCGTTTGCTCTTCAATAAGCTGATATATAACATTATTTAAATCTACACTATTATTATTTTTAAGCTGCTCTTTTAAATATGCTATAGAATTCTCCGCTTCTACTAAATCTCTTTTTCTCATCTCTTCATTGATATCTCTAACAAGAAGTTCTAGCCACTCTTTAGCCTTAACAGGAGAGTAAAATTCTAACGATACAGTGATCATTGAACTCATTTTATCTTGACTAACAGATAGACGTTTTCGAAATTCATTAAATGATTCCAATTTCGATGGCTTAGGAGAAAAAGGAAAACTCACATCTCTTATCCAAGTTTTACTTATCGAATCATATATTTCACTATCAAGAACGAGTTCGTTAGTTTTAGCATTCCATTCCTCGGTTGCCATTAATGGAACTGTAATTTTATAATTTTCAATAAAGCTAAAAATGAAGCTTCTAGATTGCAGTATTTCCAATGCCAAAGCAGTCTTATCTGTTCCCCGCCCTCCTAAACTAACGCCAGCTAAACTTGCTAAGCCACCTAATTGTGATGCCATACCACCTAACCCGCCGCTTTCTTGTTCTGCTGGTGCAAGTAGCGCTTCTGATTTATAGATATTGGGCAGTGATAATGCGTAAAACACAGAGGCTACTGCGAACAATGAGGTAATAGCAATAACAATCCATTTACCTGCCCATATAGCACGCCATAATTCAGCAAGATCTATTTCATCATCTTGTTGTCGCTCTTGATTTATTGTTAATTGTTGCAATAATTCAGGCGATATTTGAATATTGTTATTCACGGATTCAGAGTCTTTCATCTTACAACCCCTTCACTGCTGAAATCGCAACCGCAGCATTATAAATAATACCAGTAACTTGAGACCATAATGTCAAGTTATCTTTATATTCAGTATCGAGTGGCACGACAATTGTGTCTCCAGGCTTTATTTGATTTTCACCACTAAACCATAACTGCTGCTCTGGGATAACAACCGCTCCATTTGCACGAATTATATATGCACGGTCCTCATCAGCTCGCTGTTTAATGCCGCCAGCTTTAGCAATATATTGTTCAAATGAAGAACCTTGTGAAAAGAAGTGCGTTGAAGCATGTTGAACTTCACCAACAACGGTGACCGTCTGCTTTTGAGACGGGATTATTAGCATATCTCCATTTTCTACTAACAACCCACTATGCTCACTATCATGATTATTAGATAATGAAATAACCATGCGCCCTGCGGGCTCGATGTTTTCTAACTCTTTAAGCATTAATGACGATTCAGAAAAAGCGATTCCACTTTCACCACTTAACCCCTTAGCTGCAATATCTAAACGAAGTTGGTCTGCGAACTTAACAATTTGCATAAGTTCTTGCTCTTTAACTGACTCGCGAGTAAAAATTGCACCTTCTAAGAATGCCTGTGGAGTGTATCCCCCCGCGCGCTCAACAACATTTTGCAATGTTTCCCCTTCTCGAACAGAGTACGTCCCAGGAAAGCGGACCTCACCACGAATTGAAACTGCCATATTCTCTTGCCAAGACGGAATTTTTAAAATCGTTAATTGATCTCTGCTCTTAATTTTAACATTGCTTTGTCTATCATTTAATAGCGCTCTATCTAATGATATTTTTTGATGGAGTACGCTTGCCCCAACGTCATCATCAACAATAAACTTTGTTAATTCAGCTTGTTTTACATAAGCACTTTCTCTAACCCCTCCAGCAGCCTTAACAAGGTCACTTACTCTCGCGTTTGACGAAATTGGATATTCACCAGGGAAACGGACCTCACCAGAAATACTTGCAACGTTAGTTACACCATTGATTAAATCTTGTGACTTTAGCTTATTGATAATTGGTCTGAGCAATACATGTCTAGTAAATTCGCTGCTACGTTTAATTAATTTTTTATCTTGATAAAGTCGAGATAGATCTTCTTCGTCTTCAAGTTGTTCTACTTTATCCTCTTCAACTGAAAATACGTCAGAATTAATTTCATTAAAACTCTCTCTATTGCCTTTGCCTGAGAACCGCTTCTTACCGCGTTTTTCTTTAACTAATGCCTCAGCAATAGAATCCGTTTGGCTAAAGATGATTAAAGTATCACGAGGCTGTAAATAAAAATTATCAGGTGAGCTTTCATCTGCAAAGATATTTGCAAGGGAAAATTGCATCGTTTCGATGTCAGCTTGTAAATTAACTTCTCGAGTAATTAATGCATATTGTAAATCGACGATTCCTTTTAAATCACTCCATTGTGATGAAATCAAGTCACTAATACGCATACCTGAACGCCACTGATAAAAGCCAGGGCGACTAACAGAACCAGCGACAAGTATCTGATTTTTTATCTTATTGGTGGTTGATTGCACTGTAAACACATCACCATCTCTAATCTTTGTTTTTTTACCGATATTGCTTGTTAGATCAACATTAATCAGCGTTGGTAAATGCTTTTGTGAAAATCGTTCTATCACACTCGCTTTGGGAAATGAATTTGCTTTAAGGCCAGCAGCCAGCTTAATGAGCTCGCTTGCTGTTTCGTCGCCAATTAGTTCATAAATAGCGGGCCGTCTAACTTCTCCTTTCACTGTCGCTGTTTTTGCAACAGGGGGAATGAAGATAACATCACCTGATTGTAATCTTACGTCACTTGACGCATCGCCTCTCATCAAGAGATCGTACAAGTCAAAGTTAACTATAGTTTTTCCGGCGCGTTTTAACTGTATTTTCCTTAATGAAGCTATGTCATTAACACCACCAGAGACAAATAATGCTTGAGTAATGGTTGAAAGAGAACTTACAGTATAAGATCCAGGTTTATAAGCCTCACCCGCTAAAATAATTCGAATAGAGCGTAATTCACCTAGTTCAATGGAACTATTAACACCTGTATATTGCTCATTAATCGTCTTAGATAATTTTTGTTGTAACGTTTCAAATGTTAAACCGTTGACGCTCATTGGCCCGCTATTTGGCAGATTAATAGTACCCTTTCTCGATACAGTTAATGAATAACTTTCATTCTCTTTACCATACATTTGCACATTTACAACGTCACCTGGCCCCATTAAATATTCAGCAGGAATAGGAATATCAGTTGCAGGGGCGTATGTAGACGGTTGCCCTTCAAACATATCATAACCAAATCGCTTAATGATTAATGCAGAGTTTTTACTTATACCACTTTTCCCATTGGCAGCCATTTTAGCAGAATCTTCAGTTTTTCTATCTTCAACGACAGTTGGGACGTTGAGTGGCTGACTAGAAACTGATGCTCCCGAATTCAACATACTTGGCGATATGCCATACTGCTTCATTAGACGCTGTTGTTCAGCTTTTGGAAGCTTTTGAAACTGCGCTAGCATTGCAGGTGATGGTGTTACCGCATGAACATTTGAAGGTACACTCACAACTATTGAGAGTAAGGCAACGGTTATTAACAAATTTTTAAGATGGCCAACCATGTTTTGCAAAACAAACTATCCCTAAAAGAAGAGTAAAAAGAAAAAGAAAAAGAGAGTATCAAACTAGAGTGCATTTGTAGAGTGTCTTAATGCAAAATCTAGAATTTAAATACGCTACCGCCCTAAGGTAGTAGCTCCTCATTCGCCGATATTGAAATGTGATGTCATTCGTAACAGCAATCAATTAAATTGCAGTCTACTTATTTCAATTTAAAATTTTTGTTGTCAATTGTTAATTCAGCTTGCTGTTCAATTAATTTAATCAGCAATATTGAACGTTCTAAACCGTCAGACGCTTTAAAAATTGCTTCTAGGCCTTTATAGGTGCCTTCATTAATAACGACATTGTCGCCATGTTTGGGAAGTTCACTATCATCAATACTTTTTTCAGTATTCGCTAACTTCAACCGAAGCTGAGACACTATTAATTCGTCAACTTTTGTATAGGTATTACCAAATCGTACAAAAGACGATATACCGCGTGTAGAACGGATCGCATTAAAATTAGCCGTGTCAGGATCTAAACTTACAAAGAGGTAATTTGGAAAGAGGGGCTCTTGCTTGACGCTTTTGACACCTTTTCTAATCTTTTCAACCGATTTAACAGGATAAAAAGATTCAATTCCCTGGTTTTGTAGGTGTTGGACAGCGCGTTCTTCTTCGCGAGCTTTACAATAAAGTAGATACCAACAATTATTTCCTTGTAGCATTATTTTAATTGCCTATGCTAAATTCAGCGGCAATTCTATCACCATCAATTATTGAACTACAACGCATTCATGTTAATTGATCGTAAATTAGTGCTGTTTGTTGTATATATCAACTTTTGTCGTATTATCTGCCTAATAAACACTCACCTTTTATTCAATTAATATCGATTAAATAGTGATTATACGTTAAACAATTCATATTCGACGAAAGTTTGTTATAGTGTCGCCGGGCTAAGCTGGCAAAAATAGAGTCAGCAATCGTCAATTACAACAACAGCCTTAAAATAATTTTAAGTGATTAATCAACTTAGCATTTGCTAACAGTCGTATGACGGCAAATTAATGGCTTATTTAACCTTGTTAAAGGAACAACTATGAACGATACAACATCCAAAGCTATGGATACTGGTTTTTTTGGCCATCCAAAAGGCTTAGGTACCTTATTTATTACCGAAATGTGGGAACGCATGAGCTATTATGGCATGCGCGCACTTCTTGTTTTATTTATGACGGCCAGTATGCAAGATGGCGGATTGGCCTTTGCAGGTGCCTCTGCAACTGCAATTTACGGCTTATATACTGGAATGGTCTATTTTATGGGACTACCGGGTGGTTGGATTTCTGACCGTTTGATAGGTGGCCAACAAGCCGTATGGTATGGCGGCATTATCATTATGTTGGGTCACATTATCTTGGCAATTCCAGTCGATGGTCTGTTTTTTGTTGGGTTAATCGTTGTTGTTCTAGGCACCGGTTTATTGAAGCCAAACATCGCTGCAATTGTAGGTCAACTATATAAACAAGGTGATGAACGTCGCGATGCAGGTTTTGCGATCTATTATATGGGCATCAATATGGGCTCAATCATCGGTTACTTTATTTGCGGATACTTCCAAGAAGATAAAGAGTTTGGTTGGCACTGGGCATTTGGTGCAGCAGCGGTAGGCATGGCTATTGGTTTAGTACTTTATAAATTAACTCAGAAGAACCTTAATGGTAAAGGCGCAGAACCGACCGATCCATTATCGCCGTCAGCACAAAAGAAAAGTTGGTATGTAATAGGCGCGTTTTTAGCAGCGTTAGCAACAGTTACTTATCTCGCTATTGCAGGCACAATTGTTATTAATCCAATTGTTGTTGCGTATTATGCTACTTTCATATTTTCTCTAATTTTTGTTATCTATTATACGGTTATATACAGAAGTAAAGGCGTTACTCCTACAGAGAAAAAGGGATTGATGGCTTTATTACTAATTTGCGTTGCGTCGACGTTCTTTTGGGCTGGTTTCGAACAAGCGGGGTCGACTTTAAATCTATTTGCTCAAGATTATACGAATCGCCTAATTGGTTCATTTACAATTCCGACGGCTTGGTTCCAGTCAGCTAACGCTTGGTTTATTGTTATCTTGTCACCATTTTTTGCAGCACTTTGGATCAAATTAGGCCAAAGTGTCATGAAGCCTTCATCTGGCTTGAAGTGTGCTGCTGGTGTCATGATTATGGCTAGTGGTTTCGTTGTTATGTTCTTTGCGGCTCAATATGCAGCAAGTGGCTTAAAAGTAGCACCTTACTGGTTAATCGCGACTTACTTTCTTCACACTGTTGGCGAGTTATGTCTAAGTCCGATTGCGCTGAGTGCAGTGAGTAAGCTTTCACCTAAAAAGTTTGCAGGTCAGATGATGGGCGTATTTGTACTGACTTATTCAATCGGTAATATCGTTTCTGGTTTAATTGCTGGTTTATTCTTCGGCGGCGAAGATGGTGCCATGACAGATATGTCATCACTATACTTGAAGACAGCGATGATTTGTTTTGGTATTGGTGCATTTGTTTTATTGTTTGCATTCAAAACCAAAGCGTGGGAGTTTGCAGCAGAAGAAGCATCTTCAAAAGTTGCTAATAAGGCGTAGAATACTATAATAAAAAGCCTCCGTTAAAGAAATTTAACGGAGGCTTTTTTGTCTCAATTAACATGTATTAATCGTCTAAATCATCATCAAAGTCTTCTTCTATATCATTCGATTCCATGACAGGAACATCGCCATCGTAGATATCATAAATACGGCTTTGAAAATAAGCCTCTTTTACAAAAGCATATTGATCTAATGATGAATTAAGCACCCCTTCCTGATCTAATAATTGGGCACGAACATGAATGCCTTTGAGCACTGTTAAACCAATACTCTGCATAGTCGAAATGTCAGCCATAGGAAAATACAAACTATCAACTTGATCGCCAATTTCATTGCGTAAAGTCGTCGGGCCAAGAGCTGGTAACATCAAATATGGACCAGAGTCGACGCCATAGACAGCTAGTACTTCACCAAACTCATCTTCTTTTTTAGCAAGACCGATTTGCTCTGCCACATCAAATAATCCAAACACACCTGCAGTAGAATTCACTAGGAATCGAGCAAACGCATTACCGCTATCTTCTACATTTCCTTGCAGTGCATTATTGACCATAGTCGACGGCTCTTCAAAATTTTTCGCGAAATTATAAATACTGTTTTGCGCAGGCACCGGAATATAATCACGATAAAAAATAGCCGCTGGTCTTGCGAGATACTTATCCAGATAGTTTTGATTAAAATCCCACATTGCGCGGTTAAAGCTTTCTAAAGGATCTGAACGCTGCGCGTCAATAATTTCTTCTGCTGCAACTTTGTCAGTATTAGCTTCTTGGGAAAAAGCAGTTGAAGCGCATAAAAAAGCTGCGCAGAATGCGCCAACTTTAGAAAGCGGAGCCGTTAAAATACGTCGGCGATGTGTTTCCATGAATAAATCCTCAAAAATATTTATCTCAAGTATATCTGTACCTCAGTCGATACTTTACATTAAGACCAAAAAACAGCACGATCAAGTTAACTAAATACTCAAAATTTCAGTTAACCTATTAAACTACAGGTAATTATGGCAGATATACCGCTTACTCCATCTTCAGTCGATAATACATTATCTAAGGGTAATGCACAGCTCACTGTATCGTCGAGTGATAGCACAACCATCAATATCAAGTTAAGCAATGCTGAAACTATTTTGTCTCAGATTTTAGCAAAATCTGACAATCAAATAACACTTTCTATTCCAAATAATCCACCACTAAAACTAGATGTCAGTCAGCAACCTGAATTAGCCCAGCGCTTTGCCATCGGTGATAAAGTCACGATATCTTTAGTTAGAGATAATCAACACATTATAATTAGCGTGACTCCACAACCTAACAAGGCTGGCAACGAGTTTAGTATTCCAGCAAGCCAACAGCTTATTGATAAACTATCACAACAAACAAGTTTTCCCCCTCAAACAGCGCAAATTATCTCGCATTTAACAAAACATAATGAGTTGCAACTAGGCCAAGCAAGACGCCTTCCTCAAGATCAACTGCAACTGAAAACTAACACCGAAATTACGCTAAAAGCGCCATTACCTGGTGTTAGTAAATTACCGTTAAATACTACAATGCACGCAAGCTTAGTGCTTAGTAAAGACGACAAGTTATTAGTTCAATTTATCGCTAAACCAATATCCCAACAGCCAACGTTACTGGTAATGCCCTTACGACAACTGAATAATCAATTGCCATTAAGCGAGCTTCCTATTGTCAAAGTGAGTCATTTAAGCGAAGTTATCGAACCAGCAAAAGTTAGCACTGCACTTGAGAAAATGCAGTCTGTCGATATGACGAAACCACTTAATCAACTCTGGCTGCGCCATCAGCCGACAATGCAAAGTGTTGAAAATATCAGTAACCAACTTAAGCACGTCAATGCATTATCTAATGAGCAACTGAAAGCTGAGCTAAACCACAGCGCTCACTTAATTCAAGGTAAAGACATAAAAGCCTCTAGCAATATTCAGCAAACCACTAATACAGGCTCGACAATTACCCCACCTCAAACAGTGTCTGAAAAATTGCCAACAGAATCATTGGAGAAAGTTGAAGCGAAGCCATCTACAACATTGCTGAAAATTACTCCTTTGACACTGAAAGAGTTAAACGCGAAAAATCAGCTAGAGAATCCCCCTAATAAACTGACGGCCACCACACTCAACAATGAACAAAGTAAAGATACTAGTTTGGGGGCTGATAGCAAAACTGCCAAAGAGACGCCGACATCGCAGCTAAAACCTCTTCTAGACAAAACCACCGCACCAATAAATGAAAAAACGCTTCAAACGAGTGACTCAAAAGCGATGCCGATAGCAAAATCAATTAACGATCAAATAATAAACGTATCTAAAGTGGTAGCCGTCGATGCTGCATTAAAAAGTGATGTGTTAGCAAAAGATTCTTCGATTGCTAAAAGTGCAAGCACGAATGTCCAAATGCCACCAACTCAGTCTCAAGCATTAATAGGTACAGCCACTAAAAAGCAAATCATTGAGCCACCAACAACGCCTAGTAAAACATCATCAAACGAAACAACAGTGCCCCACTCAGCGGTTACGCCACCAACATCAGTACCACTGCAAAAACTGAACGCATTAATTGGCATGCTCAACATATCACAGCAATCATCAACTAATGTTCATCAACCAACAATGGATGAAACACCAGATACAGCGTCAGACAATAAAGTAACAACTGATGATTTGCGTGCGACACAAGAATTCAAATCGTTAACCCAACGGGTTCTCAAACAATTACCAGCGATGAGCCAATTGACTAATCCATTCCAATTAGCCCAAACCGTTGAACAGTTTAGTCGCTTCGAACCATTAAGTAGCACTTCAGTGTCATTAACTAATCTAGGTCCACTCGCTAGTGCGCTGCATTTAATGCTCGGGGGACGCCATATTGCCAATGGCCATTCAACATCACCTCAATTATTAAAGCATCTTGAACAACTAGTAAAAAAAGGGAAAGGAGCAACAGGTGCGAATTTAGTGTCAGCGTTGCAAATGCTCGGAAGCCTGCAAAGCTTAAAACCTTTGGAAGAAGCACTATCAGGACTCACTTCCAACATTCAGTTTTATCAATACCAAAACGCTGAGCAACAACAAAACAATCAATCGCTGTTCTACTTTAATATTCCAACTAAAGAATCCCAATTACCTCAAGTCGAGGGCGAAATAGAGCAAGAAAATGACAATCAACAACAAGGCGAAAAAAGCTGGCGTCTAACCTTATTATTACCCTGTGGTGAACAGGACAAAATAAAAGTTAATGCGTTGCTCACTTCAACTGGCGTCGAGCTAGACTTCACCTGCAACAATACCGCATTATTAGAGCGAGCTAATTTTTATTCTAGTTTCCTCAGTGAGCGTCTTGAAACCCTAGGCTTTGTAAAACCAAGCATAAAATGTCAGGAAGGCGAAATCCCAACAACCTTGGTTAAGCGCCCTAACCAATTGGTTGAGTTAGTAATATGAGTAATAACATGAACGATGAACAAGACAGCCCCTCAGAAAAGCAGTTAGTTGCGTTAAAGTACGATCAAAAATCGGCGCCTAAAGTAACGGTTAAGGCTTACGGCTCTCTTGCGGAAGAATTATTGGAAATAGCCAAAGAAAACGATGTCATGATCCACCAAGACAAAGCCCTAAGCCAGTTTTTACAACGCTTGGATATGGGGCAAGAAATTCCCAAAGAACTCTATTTGATCATTGCGGAGCTCATCGCTTTTGCTTTTGTTCTTCAAGGCAAGTTCCCCGACAATTGGAAAAACACCCACAACAAAGTCGATATAAAAAGCTAAAATTTCTTGTTCTTAAGAACAAAAATCATTATCCTACGCCGCCCTTTTCGACGGAGAAAAATAAATGATTGGCTTTGATTACGGCACCTCTAACTGCGCCGCGGCACTAATGAAAGATGACACACCGCAGCATATAACACTTGGAGATCACGGCCGATATATGCCATCAACACTCTACGCCCCAAGTCGAGATGTTGTCAGTTATGATCTTGCCAATAAACTTCCTTCATCGGCACAAACGTTATTTAAAAGCCAGCGACAACTGCAACTTGTTAAAGGCGGTAATGCAATGCGTGAATTGCGTGAAGATGATATTCCTACCTATTTAAGTTTCGGTGACTTTGCTTTATCCCGCTACCTTGAAGATCCTGAAGAAGGTTATTACATCAAATCACCGAAATCTTTTTTAGGCGCCAGCGGTTTATTGCCACCACAAATTGCTCTGTTTGAAGATATTGTCTCGTCAATGATGTTGGAAGTGAAATCCCAAATAGAGAAAACGTTAGATCGTGAAGTCACTCAAACGGTGATCGGACGCCCAATTAACTTTCAGGGGTTGAATGCTCAAAAAAGTAACCAGCAAGCGATAGAGATCTTGACCAATGCGGCAAAACGCATCGGCTTTAAAGACGTCGAGTTTCAATATGAACCTGTTGCAGCAGGATTCGAATTTGAAGTAACACTGATTAAAGAAACCCGTGTTCTCGTCGTTGATATCGGCGGTGGTACGTCCGATATTTCTATGCTACTCATGGGACCTGAATTTACCAAACTCGATAATCGTAATGCACAATTACTTGCTCACAGTGGACAACGTATCGGTGGTAATGACCTAGACATTCAACTATGTATGCGCGGTTTAATGCCAGCCCTTGGCTTAGACAGTTTAGCGGCAACGGGCAAGCCCATGCCAACGAGTTTCCATTGGCAAGCAGCCTCTATTAACAACATTAACGATCAAACTGACTTTTACAGCGACAAAAACGAGCGCGCCCTCAAGCAGTTAATCAAAGATGCTGGAGAGCCACATCTTATTGAACGTTTATTGAAAGTTCAGCAAGAGCGCCTGAGTTATCAGCTAGTAAATAGTGCAGAGCGAGCAAAAATAGCCTTAACCAATAGTAATGATATCAATGTGCCATTGGATTATTTAAGCGATGCTTTAACTAGCTCAGTAAACCGCGAGACATTATTTAAAGCCAATGCTCGTCACTTGGAAAACATCGGCAAGCTCATCGACAACACCATTGTCGAAGCCAACTGCCAACCAGATGTGGTTTTCGTTACCGGTGGCAGTGCACAATCACCAGTGTTACAGGATTACTTAAATAATTATTTTAAGGATCACCCAGTGGAATTAGTCACCGGCGATCATTTCGGTAGTGTTACTGCGGGACTAGCTCGTTGGGCGGGAAATATTTTTAGGTAAGCTTATAAACTTATTACTTGGAGATATAAGTAATGATGCGCTATTAATCCATGAACTCGATCAATAGCACATCATTAAATGCTTCTTAGCTTGCTAGAAATTATAACTCACCGACACCCTAACCGTTCTAGGCTCGATAACGTGGTAATGAATATCTTCCTGTGGGCTAGACTCACCGCTTAATTGCGATTCATACAAATAATCAATATCGTGAGCATCGCTGTTAAACAGATTCAGAATGTCGGCTTTAACGCTCCATTCATGTGTTTTATAACCAATGCGGAAATTACTCACTAGACTTGAGTCAGACTTCACACTGCCATCTTCAACTAATGGGCGTTTACCAAAGTATCGAGCGCGCAGTGTACTAAACCAGCCTGATTGTCCTTCATAACTCAAACCAGTTTGTACTACATGCTTTAATGCACCAGGAATTTCATTACCATCTTGTGAGAAGTCACTAAATTCAGAATCGGTGTAAGCGTACTCGATATCTAACGTCCATTGCGGATTTAGGCGATAATATCCTGTCAGTTCAACACCGTAACGCTCAGACTCGCGACTTGTTTCCGTGTTACCAGCATCACCGACAAATAATAACTCTTCGTCTAACGACAATGACCACAAGGCAATTGAAGTATTAAAGCGTTCGCTCCAAAAACCTCGCAAACCAATTTCATAGCCTAATGAATCAACTAATGGATCTACTTTATCCGCCTGCTCGCCAGAGATAGGATCAACGTTAATGGTGGTACCACGAGCATCGTTAGAGTGAAACCCTTGGCCAATTGATGCGTAGGTTTCCCATTCATCACTTAATGTATAAATCACACTTGCTTTAGCAGACACTTTATCATCATTGGCACTGCCGCCATTTGGCGTCAAGGTAACACCGTGCTTATTGACATCAATGAGTGAACGCACATCAAAATCATAACGATCGTAACGTAAACCAAAAACGGTTCTTAACTCATCACTAAGTGCTAGCTGATTTTCCCAATAGATACCAACGCTTGACTGTTCAACAGCATCTGATTTCACTGTGCCTGTGCGAACGCGTGCGGTAGATGAGTGAAGACCAACCTCATCAATATCATCAACGCGCACTTGCGCGCCGAATAAATTAGTCATTGGCATGCCATTAAGCTCAGTAAATTGCTGATAGCTCACTTGACCACCGTAGATCATGCGATCGTCAACTTGTTCAAATTGATCGCCATTAACAGGATCGTCGAGGAAATAAGTAAAGTTAGACCACAACTGCATGTCATAACTCATTGCATACGCTGATGCCGTCCACGCCTCGTTTTGCCACTGGGCATTGACACTATAACGACTGGATTCACCGCCGACGGTTTTATCAATTGACCCTAACTCATCGATAAGTCCCGATTTCACGGCGCGCTGTGGAATTTGATCTGCACTGTTCCAGCGATTGTCATATCCCATGAATGATAGCGTTAGTTGACCATCCGCTACTTTTTGGCTGTGCTTTACAATCAGGTTCGTTTTCGACAAGTCTTCATCAACATCAGTCCATGGACCGTCATATTTATTACCTTCAAAAGCAACAAACCACTCACCTGATTCAGTGCTAATGCTATCAAGGGCAACTAAACGCTGGTAATTATTTTCACCTAAACTTAGCGATACTAATCCGTGATCTACTTTATTCATGGTGCTCATATGGGCACTACCAGCACCGCTGAAATCACCGACCTGAGCGTAATAAGCGCCTTTTTTATAGCTCACACCAGCAATGGCTTCAGGAATAATAAAATTAAGATCGGTATAACCTTGGCCATGACCATGAGTGCGGTTATTGACTGGCATGCCATCGATCATCGTTGAAAAATCAGAGCCATGATCAAGGTTAAAACCACGTAAGAAATACTGATTCGCTTTACCTGTACCACTGTGCTGACTCACGACCATGCCAGGTACTAGCTCTAACACTTCGCCTGTTCTCAACATTGGACGGATCTCAATTTCAGCTTGGCCAACATAGCCTTGAGATGCTGAAATAGCCTCGCCAACTAAATTAACCTCACGGCCAACAACAGAAATACGTTCATGGTTATTACCATGGGCCAATGCTTCACCACTTAACGCTAATAATACGCTACTGGTAACAAGGCTATAAGATAGCTTTTTAACAGACATACTTTTTACAATCTAACAAAAATAAATAATGATATATTGTAACACTGAAAAAAAACTCAACTAGTTATTATTAAGCCCTGTTACACTTAAATACAATATTCAACATTTTGTTAACTTACAATGACTTCCATCGTCAAATCTTAAAGGATAACTCAATGAATAAACATAGCGGTTTGACCTTACTCTTACTCATTGGCAGCGTACTTTTTGACGCTCACGCCAATCAAAACAAGCCGCATAATAAAGTCATCATTAAGCACTATACGGTAACTGCAAAATCTCAACATGATCAGCGAGACGCTTATTACCTCGAATTACTTCGACTAGTTTTGGAGAAAACAAAACCAGAGTTTGGAGATTATCAATTGAAGCCCATAGCTTTTGCGATGAACCAACAACGTGCTTTAATGTATCTTGGCAAAGAAAATGTTGACGTGGTGTGGTCAATGACATCGCAGGAGAGAGAGTCTCTTAAGCATTCAACACCCATTTATATTCCACTTATCAAAGGATTATTAGGCTATCGAATATTTATTATTCGAAAAGGTGAGCAAAATCTTTTTTCAAAAATTAAGACCTTAGATGAATTAAAAAGTAAGGTTGCAGGTCAAGGTAATGATTGGCCGGACTATCATATTCTTCAACAAAATAACTTGCCCGTTATCAGTAGCTCATATTACGGTGCATTATTTGAAATGTTGCAGCTAGGACGCTTTGACTACTTTCCGCGCGGTGTTATGGAGCCATGGACTGAACTACCCTCTCAATCTCCTGATAAATTCGAGATAGAACAAGAACTAATGCTTCATTACCCAACGGCAGTGTATTTTTTTATCGCCAATAATAATCCATTACTTAAACAGCGAATTACGCACGGATTAAATTTAGCGATGGCCGATGGGTCATTTGAAGAATTATTATGCTCCCATCCCAATTTAAGTCCAGTATTTGACTTGGCAAACATGGAACAAAGGCGCGTGTTTGAATTAGAAAATAATCTTTCCGACAAAACGCGCGCCCTATTCTTAAATAAAAGTCTATGGTTTGATTTTACTTCTGCTCCAACAAAACAGTCGAGTAAGGGCTGTCAATAACCACTCTATTGCTGTTTACTTTGACGGATTGTTTAGAGTAAGCGTCAAAAAACTTCTGGCCATCTTTAAATACTTTGCCAACTGGCATTTTTTTCGTTCCTTTTGGCGCATCAAGAGCAACTACCACTTTATCGTTACTCGCTTCATCAACGCGGCTAAAGACATATGGCTTGGCGCTTAATTCCTGATGTTCTCCAACGCCAATAGCCATGTGGTCGCGCCTAAATTGCCCGACTTTTTACCAGTGTGTTAAAACAGCACTTGTCTTTGGCTTATTAATACCAATTGCATTAAATATTTGCCCACTTGTACTTGTTAAAATTAACTAAAATGGCGTTGCTCTCAATCCTAATAGCCAGCTATTAGTCAATCGAGCGCCTTGTTTTAGCTGATTTTCTCTACGCACAACAAGATCACTTACTTAATGCAATTAATGGTATTAAAACACGATTGGTTGTTTAAGGTGCCGCAGCCAACCCGTAAACATATGCGAGACGATGTTGCTAGGTACATGAAATATTATAATGTTGAGCGACTGCATTCAGCCAATGCTGATCAGTCGCCCAATGAATTTGAACATTCCTTTAGGAAAGTGTCTGGTTGGACTTGACCAGAACAGGTCAAAATGTTTATTTATGTAAGATTACGTAAGCGAAAGTAAGGGGAATCTAATGCTTTTTGTCTAAAATTACTGTTTAGGTACTACTTTATGTGGTTCAATTGAAAAATATTGTTTAAAACACCGCTCCCACCTACCAAAAGGAATGTTGAGAATGAACCTCAAAAAATTAACTCCATTAGCACTATTAGTTGCAGCGCCACTCTACGCTGCGCAAGGTGATCAAGTGGGAAATTCCCGTTATAGCGTTGCTACACACAACGCACATGCTTTGAATGGCGTTAATATCGCGAGTATGAATGCTCATATGAAGCAATCCACCAGTTTTGCCTATCTAACATCCTTAAGAGTTGGTGGTGAAATTGGTGATGCGGATTTTGCTGATGAGATCGAAGATTTAGTTGACGAATTAGATCGTGATGACATCACGCTAGATGAAGCTAACGCGTTAATAGACCGCTTCAATGAGGTGTTAAAACTTGCTGGAGATAAAAGCTATGCTGATGTCAATGTTGGTCTTGAAGTGCCTTTATCTATGCTCTGGAAACGTGAACATGATGCTTTTAGTGTGAGTACACGTGCTTATGGTAGTGCTCATGTCGAAATATTAGATGACAACGTTCGTTATAACCCACTGCAACAAACTCTTGAAACTAACGCCGCAGGCTATGTCAAAGTTTCAGACATGCTTGAATTTTCATTCGGTTATAGTCGGTTAGTTTGGCAATCGACAAATCGAGATTGGGAAGGTGATTTACACCTTGGTGCGCGTTTAAATGTGCAACGTTTAGGCTTATCAAAACAAGTTATTGGTTTTCAAGCAGCCGATGGTGATGAAGACTTATCCGATACTTTCTTAGATGACTATGAAGATTTTAAAAATGAAACAACTGAATTATCCCTAGATCTTTCAGCCTATTGGTCAGCTAAAAATTACAATATTGGGCTAACCTTGTCTAATCTTAACGAACCTGAATTTGATTATGGTGAACTTGGTAAAAATTGTAATCGTTTAAGTAATGACATAAGCCAAAGTAATTGTTTAACGGCGTTGTCTTATTCTGACCGTATTGATTTAACTGAAACTTATAAAGCTACTCGCTATGCAACTGTTCAAGCAAACTATATTTCAAATGACAATCGCTTCAGTGCTGACTTTAGTTTAGAGAGTGATCACATTACGCCTGTTGGAGTGGAAGAGCAGTGGATGACAGCATCAATAGCTTATAAGCCTGAAACATCATTCGCACCAAATACTCGCCTAACTTATTCAAACAACTTAGTTGGTAATGAATTGAGCTATTTATCAGGTGAATTAACCTGGGGCTGGTTTGGTCTTGGATTAGGGTATTCATTGGATAAAACAACCATTGATGGCGATTCAACAACACGTGGTGCTTTTCTTAACTTAGCAATTAGCAATCAATTTTAAGGATGATGACAATGAAATATCTAAAATCACTACTAGCCGTAGGTGTTGTTGCAGCACTAGCTGGATGTTCTCCTGATGATCAAGATGTTGTCGACTCAACACAAAGCGCCGTTGTTGTTAACGGTGCGGTAATTGATCCCTTTATTGCAAGCGCTGTAGTATTTGCTGACTACAACGAAGACGATGTGTTAGACCCATTTGAACCTTGGGCATTTACAGATAAAGACGGTTATTACAGTGTTGCTAAAGATGGCACTGATTATTGTGCTTCCACTAGTCGCTATTGTTTGAAATTACCGAGTAACGATCCTGTAAAATTGGTTGCAGTTGGTGGTTATGATTTAACGACTTTAGAACGTATCAATTCTCGTATGAGTACTATGTACACGGGAACTAGTGGTATTCAATATATTACGCCGTTAACGAGTGTTGGTGATTTAT
Organism: Psychrobium sp. nBUS_13; assembly: GCF_051201665.1. Taxonomy (GTDB): domain Bacteria; phylum Pseudomonadota; class Gammaproteobacteria; order Enterobacterales; family Psychrobiaceae; genus Psychrobium. Next base: position 3,544,309 of record NZ_CP179210.1, read on the forward strand.
CACTTAATGAACAACAAAGTATCGATGCTAATCAAAACATCATGGAAAATGCGTTTATTTCTAGTGATTCAGCTTTTGGACTCGCTTTTAATATTCATAAAGTTGTCGAATTAATTAGTGGTGTTATCGCCGAAGAGTACCCTGATATTGGCGATGACGAAGATTTGCCTATTGATGTTTCTGGATACACTTATCGCGCCATTAATAAGTTAGGTAAAGAGGAGAAATTATCACTCGCTAGTTTGTTAGCGCAATTAACAGATGATCAAGTCGATAAAATTCTTAATGACGTGCGCGTTAAATTAGATGCTTTCATTATTAAAAAGAATAATGGCGTTGCTAATAAGTCAATACAAAGAGTTGCTAGCGCATCAAACGCTTCTAATATTGGTGAACGTGTGCGTGAATTAACAAAAACACTTTCGCGCTTACATTCATTGTTATCGACGCAGTTGTCGCAAGATTTTACGCCATCTAAAGTACGTTTAATGCAGATTTTAGCTAACAATTCAATTGGTGCAACAACTGAACAATTACAAGATGTTACTGACTTATTAGAAGGATATATCACTAATGAAACCTTCTTAAATAAATTAGCTGAAGACAGTTTTGATGCCGATTACTTTGAAAACCTTGCCGTACAGAGCAATTTAGACGGTTCAACGTTACGTATGAATAATCGCAATGAGTTACCAGCTGATCTAACTAACATGCAATTGGTGTTAACTGATAAAAATGAAAAACGCGATGCCGTGATTGGATTCTTTTTTGATGGTGAGAACTCAGGAAATATAACTGCTTGTGTGAAATTCCAAAACTTAAGAAAACCTAATGATTCACAAAATACCAATGGCACTGTGTTAACAGGAAGTTGGGACAAAACGGGTTACATTATTGATTTAACACTGACACTTGCCAGTACTGAAGAAGCACTTCGAATTAAAACAACAGATAGCAGTAGCTTTGTATTTGATTACGACAAAAATGAAAAAAACTGGTCAACAAATACAGCCTTTTCAGCGACAAGCATTACAGTACCGACAACCGATCAACAATGTAAGGATTGGATAGCTAGTTTATAGTGTTATCTAATAGTAACAGCGGTGTCAAAGCCGCTGTTATACCGAATAAAGTAAAATACTGATTTCACTATTAAAAAATAAAAAAATAAAGGACAGGCGCAAATACTAGCCGATCCAAACGAGGCAGCAATACTTCCACGCTCTGCGTCATGGTCTTACTCCTGTTGAATGACTTTCTCTTTGTCAGCTCCCTTCGCTCCACATACTCCGCCACGTTGATTTTCTCACCGCTTTGTTCGCATGCTTCTTCACTACTATGGAGCTGTCTGACTTCCAAAGGGTTATCATTATCGGCTACGTCGAACTGACTTCCCGATAAAGTGTTTGCTGCGCAAACGCTCCCTTTGGATCTCCCGAGTTCCGCATAAAAGACATCGCCACATGCATAAGGTCTCTGACTGCGAAGAGTTGAGGGTTAACTTGCCTTACCCTCTCGCGGTATAACGTTAACCATCATATTGCCTTCCCCATCAGACAACTAGGTCAGCACTCTTGACGATGATTTCGCAGCTCAATACTTAGCCTATGGTTTCCCCTGTCAACGCTTAACTCGACACCTTACGATGCAAATCCCATGACTCGGGGTCTTGGCGGCTTGCTGAGCCTTACCAAGCAGAGGGCTTTCACCTCCAATCTTCTACCGATTTATCTCGGCGCACTGTCTGTCCTTTATTTTTTATGTACAAATGAATGCCTTAACGTATGTGATGTTACATGTTTAAAAATTTGTGCTTGCTTCGCCGCTTGTTTAATCGCCTTTTGAAATGTTGTCTCGTTAATATGATGGCGTCTAATACAGCTAGTACCTGGCTCGCAGCTTAATTTATATGAAGGGAACAGGTAGTGCCATAAAAAATCGAATGGCGCATTTGGGTATTTATGAGACAAGGCATAAGGTAGTTTAACACCGCAGTATTCTTTGTTGCTCACATCTAAATTAAAATATTTATTAGCCAGTGTTATTTGATTTTTCAATGGTTCTTGCAGTTCTTTTGCTAAAGTAACCCTACGGTTTTTTCCTCCTTTGGCATTGTGGATTGAAAGCGTGAAGTAATTAAAGTCAATATCTTTGATCCTAAGCCTAATCGCTTCCATCAACCTAAGTCCACTGCCATACATTAACTTTGCTAGCAAATCATACTTTGGCGGCATTTGCACAAATAAACGGCGCACCTCATCTTGCGTTAATACGACGGGGAGTTTTCGCTGCTTGTTACTCCGGTGAAACCTAAGTGAAGGATCTAAAGGCTGCTTAACGATTTCTTGATAAAGATACACTAATGTATCCAACGCTTGCGACTGTGTACTCGCGGCTACTCCTCTTCGGACAGTCAAAAACGTCAGGAAATTTTCTACTTCTCTGTCGCCAAGAGATGATGGGTGTTGCTTATTATGAAAGTTAATAAAAAACTTTATCCAATATAAGTAAGACTTAATGGTCAGCCTCGCATAATGTCGAGCTAGCATCACTTCCTTAATATGAGTGAGGAATGGTGAATTTTTCATACTAATACCTACTGTTTATTCATACAGTTTAATAGTGTAGGCGAAACTTGCGGCATTTGTATTAGATTTATAGGTAGAAAAACTTAAGATTAAGGCTAATGTCGCCTAAGGTACTTGTGCTTATTAAATTTATATATTATGTTGTTTTTATTTATCTACGTATTACTGCGAACATATATCGCAGTGTTTGCGGTAGAATAAGCTGTTAGGCTTGTCGGTTGTTTTGGCGTATATTTTACGCAGTGTGGCGGTAAAGTGGCGGGGTAAAACTTCTATTTATCTAGGATAGTAAGAGCTCTTTAATTAAAAGGAGCTTCACATGGAAACTAAAATGAAAATCAATTCTGAAAAGGTTCGTGAATTAAGAAATAAAAGAGGATGGTCACAAGAGCAGTTATCTGCGTCATCTGGTTTAAGCTTGCGAACAATTCAAAGAGTTGAGGCTGAGGGAAATATATCTAGAGAGTCAAAAGTGTGCTTAGCAGCAACCTTCGATATTGATTTAAGCGAATTAGATTTTGTTGGTACTTTAAAAACAAACACAGACTCTGTAGTAAAATATAAACCAAATAAAATTGTAATATCGGTAGGTTTACTCTCTTTTATAATATCAGTTGTTGGTTACTTGTTTTTTACAGAGCCAAGTTACATATTCCTTATAGCTAATATGTTTGGTATTTTTGCAATAATGCACTCGTTGTTTAATTGGTATCTCTCTGAAACCACTAAAAACAATAGTGTTTTAAAACGTAGCGTACGAGTATTTTTTATCTATGTATTTTGTTACTCAGCTTTTTCATTAATTGGTGGTCAAAGTACAAATACTTTATTTAATGGCCTTTTATCTGGCTTTATTTTTTGTATTATTTATTTTCTTATCGACTTGAAATTAAGTGCAGGTAAAAGTTCAAACTCCATTGTAAAACAAGCCTAACAAGCTGTTAAAGCGGGACAAATTACAGTTGGCTGGTTCCGCTTCGCTTCACATTTTAGCCAACTACAATTTTCCCCTTAACAGGGCGTTATATTCCTAAAGTTTCACCAACATGGAGAGTTATAAATGAGAGTATTGTTTTTTAGTTTTGTTTTACTTTGTTCACAGTTTTCACTTGCATCAGATTTAATTCTAGCTGAGGAAATTAAATTAAAGTCCAATTCACTTGGAGAAGAAAGAAACTTATTCATAAAACTTCCCAAGAAATATCACAACGAAGAAAATTCATATCCAGTATTATACGTACTGCACGGTCAGTGGGATATGCTTTCAACTTTATCCACTCTTGATCTTTTAGAAGATCAAATTCCTAACTTTATAGTTGTAGGTATCGAAAGTAGGGGAAAAGAACTCAGTCCTGAAAATGGAAAAACAACACCTTTCGCTAACTTTCTAACAAATGAAGTCGTTTCATATGTTAATGAAAATTATCGAGTTGCAGCTTATGGTATTTTATCAGGGCACTCTAATTCGGGTCGCTTCGTATTGGACTCTTGGATAAATGACAATCCAGTTTTTTCGAAATACTTTGCTTTTAGTCCCTCTCTTGATGATGGTTACATCGTAGACAGAGTATCTAAATTAAATTCTGAAACATTAAACAAAAAAGTGCCTCTTACTATCACCATCGCAAATGAAGGTGAACATATGCAAGACCCTTTTACAGAATTAACTCAGAAGCTAAGTAATCTAACGAAAGGTTCTTTTGAATTCAAAAAATTCCCAGAGCAATCTCACAGAACCACTAAACATCCTTCGATGCAGTATGCTTTACAATCAACATTCGCTGGCTGGGAACCGACTTATGAAGTAAAGGTGTCAGGTTTAGATGGCTTAAAAAATCACTATACTAATTTATCCGAAAAGTATGGGTTTAAAGTACTTGTTCCTGCAGAAACCTTACAAAAGCTGACTGCTCATTATGCAATCTCTGGCAATGCAACTGAAGAACTTAATAAACATATTGCTTTCACAATTAATCAATCACCAGAAGGTGTAAACTCACTATTTGAGATATCTGACTATTTATCTAGTAATGGGTATACAAAGGCAGGTGAAATTATTCTAGATGAAATATGTAATCAGGCTAAAAATAATCACAGATGTAGTGGCTAGAGCGGAATATAACAAGTTGCTCAAGTTCGTTCGTAAACTCACTGGGACAATTAACAGTTGGCTTGGCGCTTCGCGCAAGTATAGCCAACAATCAATTGCCCCTTAGCTAAGCTGTTATATGCACTAAGGTCACGGATGAAGCAATATTCAGTCGTCAGAATTAAAAAGTTGAATCGTGAGTTCACATTTGATGAAAATCACATGGGTACACGTTCTCCTATAGTTGGTGATGTTGCCACTATTGTAGATGTCTATGATGGAGCTTATGATCTTGAGTGTTGCGACAAAGATGGCTGTACGATTTGGTTAGAAATCTTTGATTCAAAAGACGCTGAATTTGAAATAGTAGATGACTTACCTTCAATTAAATTATCCCAAAGTGAGTTCATAGAGTTATTTGAATTCATGGAAAAGGCTAACGAATTATTTCATCAACCAATGAAGTATTCTGATCCTAATAAAGTAAAAGAATTTGCGCAGGCTAATTACCCTTTAATTAAAAAGTTTTATTATGAAACTCTGTGGGATAAATTACCAGAAGCGGAAAAAGAACGACGACTTGATGAGTAACGTGCATATAACAAGTTGCTCAAGTTCGTTCGTAAACTCACTGGGACAATTAACAGTTGGCTTCGCGCAAGTTTAGCCAACCGTTAATTGCCCCTTAGCAAAGCGTTAGAAGGATGAGGCACTTACATGCATGCAGCTGACCTTATCGAAATTCTCAATGAAAAGTACAAGGGAATAATTGCTATTGATGGAGACTTAGGCGGAGGAAAATCCATCATAGCTAATGAACTATCCGAGAAAACACAAATACCAGTTGTGCACGTTGATGACTTTTTGGTGCCGCGTACAGGTCGTTATGTAGATTCTATACAATATCTTGATCTGGAGAAAAGTATAAGGAAATCAGGTCGCCCGATGATTATTGAAGGGATATGCTTGCTGGATGTTTTGAATAGAATTGATCTTGAACATAACCAATATTTTTTTATAAAAAGAAAAGAAAACACTCCATATAAAGACAGTGTGTTGTTATCTGAAATAGGTGACTATATACGAAGAAATAGTGAAACGATTAATGGTGCTAGGACTTTATTTATGAATCGTACTGAAACTAACCAATTGGATGTTGATATTGTATATTTGAAGTCAAAGACTTTGGTAGCAGTAGTTTTGGCAATTGGTGGAATCGCCGCCTTAGCTGTTGGAGCATATGTATTAACTTCCGGTATTTCAACCCAAGATAGTGCCGTTTTTAAGATATTGGGAGCTGAGGTTTCAGCCGAAGGTATAGGTGCAGTAATTCTGGCATCTTCTGTGCTGTGGGCATATTTTTCATATTTGGCTAGGCCTAAATACAGCAGACGTAAGGAAGTCCGCAACGAAACAGGGGCCGACGGATCACAGAGAAACTATGAATTTGAAAGCTCTACAATGATTGCAGCAAAGCCTCCCGAGAAACCCTTCTAACAAGCAAGTGCAGTGGAGCAATTTACGCTACGCTCCAATTGCCCGCTGACTTGGGCGTTGAGGCTGTAGAATTTATAAATCTTAGATTCCAGAGCCAAAAACTACGTTGATGAGAGTGATTTATTTCATAAATCACTCTCATACAACATTAGATTTCGCGTAGATGCGCGGTTTTTAGTGTAAATTAATCAAAATTTAATGGCTGTTTTTCTTGAATGATAAATTCTACAGCCTCGTTATGTTTAAACCATATATTGGAGTTATGTTTTAATTATGAAAGCTGTAAAAGTAGAAGAAAATATCAAAGTTGATTCAGTTAATGAAAATAAAGTGAAGAATGAAACCCTCACTACAGAGCTTCACTTTGAATTACTAAAACAGTATGCGTGGCTTTCATCGGCAGTAATTGGTGCAATTATTTTTCTTGTTCAACTAAAGGCTGTTGAAATGGGAGACGATGTTTATATTTCATTGGGGCTTTTAGGTTTATCTATATTCTTTTCTCTTGTTGGGCAAGACCATATCGTTGACTCATTACTTAAAGGTAAAGATATATACAAAATGTCTAAAATTTTGAAGTTAATTAGAGGCGCTTCAATGGGGTGTTTAGGTGTAGGCGCTGGCTATTTTTCAAAAGGCATATTTTAAACCTAACAAGGAAATAAACAAGGACACGTAACAGTTGGCTGCGTTCCACTTCGTTTCACATTTTGGACTTAAAATAAATAAAATAAAGGACAGACACAAATATCTCATTGATTTAACCCAATCACAATCAGTTAAAAATTAAATTGCACTAACTAAAACCAATGAAAAATTGGGCTCATTTAGTAAACAAAAATGAACTGGGGGCATGAGAACTACGAAATGATGAAATTTGAACGAGTAAAATCGTCAGCTCTATTGCTGAGGCTTAAAATATTAAGAACAGTTAATACTGAGGATTAGCCGACGCCTTTACACCAACTTCGACCGTGATGGTGAGCATAATCTCGTAAATGAGCTTCATTGCCGGCAAAACTGCCGTATTGCCGTCAATTATTAACAAAAAAGCGCCTGTCCCTTTTATTTTTCGCTTGGGGGTAATCAATTTAAAACGGCTCTGATCCCTTTTATGTCCCAAAATTCGATGCACATATTTTTAAGGCCACATTCTACAACTAGAAGGATTGCCCCCTTTATCAAATCCCCAACGTTTAATGATGTAAGTTTTAGAGTCAACAACATAGTAAATAAGGCATTTACCCACCAAATCTTTGTTAGAAAAATTAGGCAGAATTTCTTGATTATTAAAATGGTAAATCAAATCCCCTTCATTCTTTTTCGTAATCTCTGTCAAGCCTTGCCCTGTAATGACAAAGTTAGCTCTTTTAAGTTGTCCTGCATTTTTATATTTAAAAGGTTTCTTATAATGCATTTTGGTGCCAATCTTATCATCCAGAACGTTTACATACCCTTGATATCCAGTTGTACAACCACCTATGCTTAAAAGTAATAGTAGACAAACGATATGGTAACTCTTCATTTTATATACTCCTAATAATTATCTTCTATTTGCTGCGTTGCTGTGTAAGCGTAATTATAAGGTCTTGCCGCAGCTAATAATGTCAAACCATAGGAGTGAGGCATTGTTAGAATCAAACTTGCTTGATTATTGGTGATAATATCTGCATTACCTAGCACATCAGTAAAAATATCGTGTAAACCATCATGAAATTCTGAAAACGCATCTACATATTTCCCTTTTGCGGCCTGTTTCATCCACGGGTGTTGATCTGAGCCAAAAGGAGCCTCTATATCACCACTTAACACCTGTTCTAATGTATCATCATCCAATTGGTATCCAGTATCACTTTTACCTTTTAGAGCACTATGTGTCAACAACGGTTTAAAATTGACCCACTTTTTCAGTAATTCATCGATTGAAAACTGACCCAGTTAGTCTTGATAGGTATCAATAATACCCGCTTTTCTTTTTTCTCTTAATCGATAGCTTTCGCCAGTTAATTGCAACACATGAGAGTGATGTAGTACGCGATCTAACATGGCCGCTGTTAAAGTTGCATCATCTGAAAAGGCGCTCGGCCACTGTCCAAAGGGTAAATTGCTCGTTAGAATCAAACTGCCTTTTTCATAACGCTTGGCAATGACATTAAAAAATAGATTTGCTTCATCACGGCCAAATGGTAAATAGCCTATCTCATCGATGATTAGCAACCGAGGAGCAAGAATAGAGCGTTGCATGTAGCTTTTCAATTTTCCTTGCCGCTGTGCACTGCTTAGCTGAAGCATTAAATCTGCGGCACTGATAAAACGTGTTTTCTTGCGTTGCTCAATGGCTTTATAACCTAACGCAATGGCTAAGTGCGTTTTACCTGTACCACTTGGACCTAGTAAAATGACATTCTCACACCGCTCAATAAAGGCAAGCGAGCTTAGCTCCGTTATCGCTTTACGTGGTGCCCCTGTTGCAATCTTGAAGTTAAATTGGTCTAGTGTTTTGATGCTTGGAAAACCGGACATTTTTAGCATGATTTCTCGCGCCCGATCATACTTATTCTCTAACTCGCTAGTGAGGATCTGATACAAAAAGTCAGCATAACTACTTTCATTTTTGACGCATCGACTCGCAATGTTAGGCCAGTTGTTTTCTATATTTCTTAAATTGAGTTGCTCACATATTGAAGCGATTTGTTCATGTTGAATACTCATAGTTGCTCCAGTAGTTCACTGTAAACAGATATCGGGTGTTGATAGCATTCAATATCAATGGGCGCAATAAACGACACTAATGCGCTGCTCTTTAAATCCAAACTGCTGTGAAGTTTTTGTGGAAGCGGTTGTAAGTACGCCACTTCTTCATCAAGGAGGTATTGCGGCTTTTGTGCGGTCGTACCATGAATACGTTGGTGGGCGACATCGTTTAGCCATCCGCCAATTTTGCTATTGGCATTTGCACAATCTAACGATAAGCCCGCTTGCTTGAGCGTTGCATGCAGTGGTACAACAAAGCTATTCTTCAAGTAATGGTTAAATCGTTCAACTTTCCCCTTGGTTTTAGCACGATACGGCCGACATGCTTTGGGTTGAAAACCATATTCCTCAGCCAAATCAAGAAACGATTGATTCCAACGGTGCTTTCCTTCACCGTAAACATCGCGCTCAATAACTAATGCTTTAGCGTTGTCGCATAACACTTGTTTTGGAACGCCGCCAAAATAGTGAAATGCTTCCCTTAATCCGTCCATCCATGCTTCTGTTCGCTCATGGTCATAAAAATAGACGTAGCAGGCTCGTGAATAGCCAAGGGTTGCCACAAACGCCTTAATGGTAAGCTTTCCGCGTTTAATCGTGGTGAAGTCTATTTGCATTTGTTGACCCGGAACGGTTTCAAATCGAACAATAGGCTCTGGTGTTAATTGCTTGAAAGGGGATAAATACACCCTGAGTTGCGTTATTCCACCTTGATAACCTCTAGATTTTATTTCTGACAACAAAACAACAGCTGGGATCCAGTGTGGTTTTGCAGCATCTATTCGACCTTGAATATACTCATGGAAGGGACTGAGTTTAGTCGGTGGTGAATGTCGTTTTGTATAATGAGGCACGTCATAGCCTCTTAAATATTTACGCACAGTATTGCGCGATACGTTTAATTCTTTGGCAATGGCGCGAATGCTTTTGCCTTGTTTATGCAGGACTTTAATATTCACAAATAGCTCCTTCGTTAACATACCGTATCACCTAAAAATAAATAAATGATACATCGGTGGGTCAATTTTGGATCGATGTTAGTGGGTCATTTTTGCACCGTTGGTGACAACTATGAACTTTCCCTGTTTTGTTATATTTACTACTAACACTTTTGTAAATAGCTTCAGCACTCATTGTTAAAGCTTGAGCTAGAGCAGCTATCTTTGCCCCTTTACTACAAGAACCACCTGATGCCTTACCAGCACCACACCCACCAAGAGCAGAAACTGCGACTCTTTGAGCAGCATCACCCCAACCAGTAACGGGACCTGCATTTGCAAAGCCACCAGCAGCACCCGCTATTGCACCTGTAAATGCACCTCTAAGTGCTCCTTTTAAACTTCCTGTTACCCAATGCCCCACCAACAGCCCCGCCTACGGCTCCAGCTATAGCTCCAGCCGTGATTGCCCCTCCTACTGAAAGCCCAGTAACAAATGTTTGAGTGGTTCCTAACACTGTCATGCTAAAGCCTTGAGTCATCCCCCAACCAGCAGCCCACCCTGAGGCGGCTCCGTAAGTTGCTATCGTAACAGCTATTGCAACAGCCGCCTTCCAGTACTTTTTAACGAATTTTTTAAGCGACTTAAAGAAATATCCACTCGGATCGGTATAACTCATTGAGTTATTCAACACGTATGAATAGCGGTTATAGTTTTGACTATTCGTTGGTGCCTGAATAAACGGATCAGCCTGAAGGAATCGACCTAACGTTGCATCGTCAATCCGACCGTTCATATGAATTAGTCGGTAATTGGATTATATAAAGAACGTTAACTTATTAATTAATAAGCTATTTAATATTATTAAGGTAACTTACATTTCATTTGTATTGAACAGAAAGTTCGCTATTTAATCTATTCACGAGTGTTAGTCGAAAACTCATGGGTAACTAGCCCTAATAAATGTCGTGTTTTTGCAATTGTAAAATGTCGTGTTTTTGCATATACTTTGAAAGAAGCGAGAGGAGCTGCCATGCGCATTAAAGACAAAATACAAATTAGAGTTAAGCGTTCAAAACGCTCTGTATTTTTGCGCTCTGACTTTAAGGATATCGCAGGGTACGATCAAGTAGGCCGAATACTTCGTCTCATGGTCGCATCTGGTGAATTAATCAAAATTGGTTATGGCCTTTATGTGCGTGCTCGTTTGAATCGTATAACCCGAAAAGCAATGCCTGATAATCCAGGTGGTGCTGATGGTGTGTTAATCGAAGCAATGGAGCGATTAGGCAAGGATTATAAATTTGATGATCTTTCTGTATCAAATATGCAAGGTGTTAGCACGCAAATTCCTGCCAAGATTAACGTCATTCCAACATCTTCTCGTTTTACTCGTAAAATAGAGATAGGCTCTCAGGGTGTTAACCTTGCTTGATAGTTCACTATTTGCCGATGTCGCTGATGCAATTGGTTTAAGCAACCCTACCATTGTCGAAAAAGACTATTATGTTGTTCAGTTGCTGCAATTGTTAGAGCAACTAGAGACCCCATTCCATCAAATAGTTTTCTCTGGTGGTACGGCATTAGCAAAATCATCAGTTAAAACATATCGTATGTCTGAAGATGTCGATTTAAAATTTGTACCAAATGATGAATTTGATAGCATCCCCTCTCGTGGTGCAAAAAAGAAAGCAAGAAAAGCTGTTCGGTTAGCAATTGAGGCGCTCATTGAGCAGTCGCCTATTTTTCAATTAGAAGAAAATGCATTAGTACGTGATGAGTACCGTTATATGTGTTTCGAAATAAAATACCCACAAGCTTATCAAATTGAACCATGTTTAAGGCCATACATTAAACTAGAGTTAATTGAGTCTGATTTATTGAGTGACTTTGTTTCGCGAGATATTACCTCCCTTTATGCATCTGCACTGCAACAACCTAGTGAGCTAGCGGCATTTGCCTGTACTAGTGTCATTGATACGCAGGCTGAGAAAATAATATCGATGCTAAGGCGTACAGCAAGTCATGCCAGAAACATTGAAAGAGATGATGATGAAGCATTAATTCGACATATCTATGATACACATCATATTCAGTTAACTAGCCCATCAGATATTAGTAAACTCGCTGCGCTGATTGATAAAGTCATGCAAGCTGATATTGAACGCTATGGCAATCAACATACTCAAATGGTTGAATCTCCGCTTGATGAGCTGCGTTTCGCCTTGGCTTTACTTGAAAATGACTCTATTCATAAAACGCGTTATGAGCAGTATGTTAAGCCAATGGTTTATGCTGAAAACAAAACAACATGGGAAGAAGCTTTTCTGTCATTCAAAACACTTGTTGAAAAGGTTTTTGAGCGCTTAAAACAATAACTAACCTGAACTCGGGATGAACTAATAGCCCACCTAGTGATCGGATCTTTCGAACAAGAAACGATTTAAACACTATAAACGGTGAGCGTATGGATAAGTTAGTTGAAATATTTTGTGATGTCGATGATTTTTGTGAAGTTTTTATTCCTCAATGGGAAAAGCAATTACTGTCTGATGGGACGAGAAAGCGGCAGCGTAAAGGTCGAATGGCCACAAGTGAAGTGATGACTATCGTTATTTTATTCCATATGTCGAATCACAGAGACTTTAAAAACTATTACATCGGGTTCATTCAGCGTTTTTACAAAAAACAATTCCCATACTTGCTTAGTTACACACGATTTTTAGAAGTCATGCCAACGACATTAGTGCCGTTGTGCAGTTATTTTTCTGCGATTAAGGGGCAGCCTACAGGCCTTGAATTTATTGACTCTACAAGCATTAAAGTTTGCCACAATTTAAGAATCCCACGCCACAAAACATTTGATGGAATTGCTAAACGAGGTAAAGGGACTATGGGCTGGTATTTTGGATTTAAGCTCCATTTGATAGTGAATCACCTAGGGGAGATTGTTGCAGCGAAAATAACGGCTGCGAACGTGCATGATACTCAACCCGTTGAAGGTATGGCATCAGACCTGCCAGATAAACTCTATGCTGATAAGGGCTACATAAGTAAAGCATTAGAAAGTAATTTGCTAGAACAAGGAGTCACTTTAGTAACAAATGTGCGAAAAAATATGAAAGCAAAGGTACTGTCTATTTGGGATAGGGCCATGCTATCTAGGCGATTTATTATTGAAACAATCAATGACCAATTGAAAAACATTTCACAAATTGAGCATTCCAGACATAGAAGCATGAATGGCTTAATGTTAAATCTCATTGCTGGGCTTGTGGCTTATTCTCTGAAAGAAAACAAACCACAACTAAATATCACTGACGTTGAGATGAATCAGATCGTCGTTTCTTAAGCCGATCTCAGGTTACATAAATATTTTTCCACTTTTTTTCACTTTCCTCTGTAGCTTAATTCTGTCAAAACTTTTAATTCCAGAGTGGGTCCACCAAAATTTATACATCCAACAGTAAATTTTCCACCCAATTTTTGAGATGTCCATTCAGTGCTATTGTTTGCGATTGAATTCGATGAAAAAAGAATGCCTACAAATATGGCTAGTACTATGAAAAGTTGAGAAGTTCTTTTATTATTTATACCAATTGCATTAAGTAAGTGATCTTGTTGTGCGTAGAGAAAATCAGCTAAAACAAGGCGCTCGATTGACTAATAGCTGGCTATTAGGATTGAGAGCAACGCCATTTTAGTTAATTTTAACAAGTACAAGTGGGCAAATATTTAATGCAATTGGTGTTACGATAGAGCTGAACATGAGCATTCCCTTAATTGTTCACTACTTATCAAAATTAGTAGAAAAGAGGGAAATTTCCATAAAATATTCAAAATTGATATTTAGCTAGTATGAAAACTAATTTCACTAATACTATTAGATATCGGAACGACGACTTATCAAAGTTCTATTGTTTCGCCATAAGTTAGAGGCAACAAAAAACGGCGCTAAATAGCGCCGTTTTATATCAAAAGCTGAATTGCGATTAACGCAGTTCTACTGGCACAGCAAACACGGTATCTTCGATAATACCCGGGTTTTCTACCACTTCACCATTTGTTAATTCAACTAGCTTTTCAATCACTTGATTAACTAAGATTTCAGGAGCAGAAGCACCAGCAGTAACACCAACAGCTTTTACGCCTGTTAACCAGCTCGCATCAATGCCGTCGCTGTTATCAATGAGATAAGCAGTTGTGTTGTTTTTCTCAGCTAGTTCGCGCAGACGATTAGAGTTTGAGCTGTTTTTAGAGCCAACCACTAATAACAAATCAACTTTGGCTGAAATGTCTTTTACCGCGTCTTGACGATTTTGTGTGGCATAACAAATGTCGTCTTTGCGTGGGCCTTCGATTTCAGGAAAGCGTTCACGCAAGGCATCGATAATATTTTTAGTATCATCTACTGACAACGTTGTTTGGGTAACGTAACTTAGATTACTCTCGTCAGTCACTTGCAGGTTTGCAACATCTTCGACGGTTTCGACTAAGTACATAGCACCGTCATCGTTCGAGTATTGCCCCATGGTGCCAATCACTTCAGGGTGGCCTTTGTGACCAATGAGCACACATTCAGTGGTGCGTTTACTTGAACGCGCAACTTCCATGTGTACTTTTGTAACCAACGGGCACGTGGCGTCAAACACGCGTAAATCACGACGCTTCGCTTCTTGACGAACCGCTTGAGATACACCATGCGCACTGAAAATAACCGTTGAGTCATCTGGCACTTGGTCCAGCTCTTCTACAAATACTGCGCCGCGCTCACGTAAACCATCTACCACGTATTTGTTATGCACCACTTCATGGCGCACGTAAATAGGGGCGTCAAACAAGTCTAAAGCTCGTTCAACAATGGTGATTGCGCGGTCTACACCAGCACAAAATCCACGAGGGTTAGCACGAAGTATTTGTATGCTCATTACTCATTAACCTCAATAATTTCAACAGCGAAGGTAATTGTTTGCCCCGCTAGCGGATGGTTAAAATCAATAGTCACTGACTCACCAACAATTTCACGAACAACACCGGGAATTTGTGCACCGTCTTGTTGATCGAACAAGATAATGGCACCAATTTCTAATTCCTCAGCACTAAATTTAGCGCGATCCATGTGATAGATGTTGTCAGGGTTATTCTCACCAAACGCATCTTTAGCATATAACGTAAACTCTGTTTCATCGCCTTTGGCTAATCCCATAAGGTTAGATTCAAAAGCTGGCGATAAACTTCCATCACCCATGCGTAATTTAGCAGGCTTGTTATTCACCTTAGTGCTATCAGCGGCGCTGCCATCTTCTAGCTTCATGGTCACGTGAAAGATAATTTCGCTTGTTTCTTTGATCATTATTTCGATCCTTTCTCTAACTCGTTGTCATCTTTATTGATAAACGCGTCAATGATAATTAAAAATGCGCCAACACAAATGGCTACATCGGCAATGTTAAATACTGGCCAGCTATACTCTTCGTAATAAAGATGTAAAAAATCAACTACAAAGCCATAGCTTAAGCGATCAATTAAATTACCAATAGCACCAGATAACACTAAGGCATAAGCAATATTTAAACCTTTAGTCGACTTGTGGAGTCCGCGCATCCAATAGATTAACAAACCGCTGACACTCACTGCAATGATAGTAAAGAACCATCGTTGCCAGCCACCAGCTTCACTTAGAAAACTAAATGCAGCGCCGCGGTTTTGAGCATAGGTAAAATTAAAAAATGGCATGACGTCTACCGACTCATGCAATTTAAAATTAGCCAATACATAAAGCTTGGTGGCTTGGTCAACGACCAAGCTCACAATAGCTAACCACAACCACACTAAGCCACTTTGTGCTAATGCAGGTTTGCTGTTAGTGCTATCAACAGACTTAAGCATAAGCACGCTCTTCGCCTTCACCATCGATATTAGTGATACAACGACCACAAAGAAGTGGATGCTCTTCGCTGCTACCGACTTCTTCACGGTGATGCCAACAACGGTCACATTTTTCACCGCTTGACGCTTCAACTAACACTTTTAAGCCTTCAACATCAGTCTCAACAGCACCTTCAACAGCGTCGCCAGCCACGATAGTTACATTTGATGTAATCAATACGAAGCGTAATTCGCTAGCAATCTTGTTTAAGTTTGTTGCTAATGCATCGCTAACATAAAGTGTTACGTTAGCCGCTAAGCTACCACCAATCACTTCATCACGGCGGGCTTGTTCCATTGCCTTATTAACTGCATTTCGAACGTCTTGAATTTCATTCCAAAATTCAGTGTTTAGTGCTTCGTCATTGCTTAATGCTGTTAAACCTTCATACCACTCACTCGTGAATACGAACTCTTCGTTATTGTTTGGTAATGACTTCCAAACTTCATCAGCGGTGAAGCTTAAGATTGGTGCAATCCAACGAACCATAGCTTGCGCAATATGGTACATCGCAGTTTGACAACTACGACGTGGCAGGCCATCAGCTTTAGCAGTGTATTGTCTGTCTTTAATGATATCTAAGTAGAAGCTACCTAATTCAATTGAACAGAAATGCGTTAGCTTTTGTACAACAGTATGGAACTGGTAGTTTTCGTAAGCTTCGATAATTTCTTGTTGCACTTGTTCAGCACGACCAACGATGTAACGATCAAGTGCTACTAGATCTTCATTAGCAACGATATCGTCTTTGCCATCAAAACCGTTCAGGTTTGATAATAAGAAACGTGTCGTATTACGAATACGACGATAGGCATCAGCACTACGATCTAAGATTTCATCAGACACCGTCATTTCAGCCGTGTAGTTTGCAGAAGCAACCCATAAACGCAGAATGTCAGCACCTAAACGGTTAACTACTTGCTGTGGTGACATTACGTTACCCAATGACTTAGACATTTTCTTGCCGTCGCCATCAACAGTAAAGCCATGAGTCAGTACTTGCTTGTATGGCGCTTTGCCATTCATTGCGACAGACGTCATTAATGATGATTGGAACCAACCACGGTGTTGATCGCTACCTTCAAGGTATAAATCAGCAGGACCAGTTAATTCTTCACGCGCATCAACAACACACGCATGAGTTACACCAGAATCAAACCATACATCTAATGTATCGCTTACTTTAACGTACTGTTCACCGCCCTCGCCTAAGAATTCACTTGGCTCAATATCAAACCACGCTTGAATACCTTCTTTCTCAATTAGCTTGGCAACTTGCTCAAGTAATTCAGACGTATTTGGATGTAGCTCATTGGTATCTTTATTAATAAAGACAGTTAGTGGCACGCCCCATGTACGTTGGCGTGATACACACCAGTCTGGACGACCTTGTACCATGGTTTCGATACGCTGTTGACCCCAATCAGGGATCCACTGTGTTTTTTCAATTTCGCCAAGCGCTGCATCACGCAGACCATTTTTGTCCATACTGATAAACCATTGTGGTGTAGCACGGAAAATAATTGGCGTTTTGTGTCTCCAACAATGCGGATAGCTGTGCTCTAACGGCTGATGATTTAGCAACGCGTTCTTTTCTTTAAGCACTTCAACAATGGCATCATTGGCTTTAAATACGTGTTGACCAGCAAACAGTGGCGTGTCTTCCAAATACACACCATTAGCACCCACAGGGTTAGCGACTTCGATGTTGTATTTGTTACCAACCACGTAATCTTCTTGACCGTGACCCGGTGCTGTATGAACGATACCAGTACCTGAATCAGTGGTAACGTGCTCACCTAAAATAACCGGCACATCAAAATCGTAGAATGGGTGGTTAAAGCGAACAAGCTCTAACGCGCTACCATCACATTGACCTAATACGCTGTAGTCTTCAACGCCATAACGCTCCATGGCGCTATCCATTAAATCACGCGCTAAGATCAAGCGCTCTTTCACGCCATCTTTGGTTAGCTGGATTAACACATACTCAACTTTTTCATGCATTGATAACGCGCGGTTAGCAGGTAATGTCCAAGGAGTTGTGGTCCAGATAACGGTAGAAATGGTGCCTTCACCGCCATTTGCAGCATCAATGCCCATTTTTTCAAGAATTTGTGCTTCATCGACCGCGTTAAAACGCACGTCGATTGCTGGTGATTTTTTATCTTCGTATTCAACTTCAGCTTCTGCTAGCGAAGAACCACAATCTAAACACCAGTGAACTGGCTTAGCGCCTTGCTGTAGGTGACCATTATCGATGATCTTACCCATCGAACGAACGATGTTTGCTTCAAAATCAAAGTTCATCGTTTGGTAAGGATTTTGCCAATCGCCAAACACACCTAAACGGATGAAGTCTTTACGCTGACCATCAACTTGGCGCTGTGCATAAGCACGACATTTCTTACGAAACTCCGCTTCTGAAATTTTATGGCCAGGTTTGCCGTGTTTTTTCTCGACTTGAAGCTCAATTGGCAAGCCGTGACAATCCCAACCAGGAATATACGGCGCATCAAAACCAGCAATGGTTTTTGACTTAATAATAATATCTTTAAGAATTTTATTTACTGAGTGACCAATATGAATATCACCGTTGGCATAAGGAGGGCCATCATGTAATACGAAACTCTTGCGGCCTTTTCTTGCTGCACGAATTTTTCCGTAAAGATCCGCTTTGTCCCATGCTTTAAGCATCATAGGTTCGCGGTTTGCCAAGTTTGCCTTCATTGAAAATGAAGTTTTTGGCAGGTTTAAGGTCTTCTTGTAATCACTCATTATTACTCACGCCCATAAAAGGTCTATAAATTAGTAGGTCTATAAATTAGTAGCTCAACATCATTACCCAGCAAAATACGTTTTTGCTGAAATGACATCCCTTTCAATTTGTTGTTTTAACAAATCAAAAGAGTCAAATTTCTTCTCATCTCTTATCTTATGAAGCACATGAGTATCTAAGCATTTACCATAGATATCACCTTCAAAATCAAAAAGATGTATTTCTAACTGAATACGTAGTCCATTAACCGTTGGTCGTTTACCAATGTTAGCAACGCCTATGTATTCTTTATTCTCTAAATTTACGCTAACCGCAAACACACCTTGAACTGGTGATACTTTGCGATCTAATGCAATATTTGCCGTCGGAAAGCCAATAGTACGGCCCTTTTTATCACCGTGACGTACACGCCCACTAATAATAAACGGATGTCCCAACATATCCGTGGCGCTCGTCACATCACCGAGTGCTAATTTTTCACGAATAAGCGTACTACTTACACGATGATTCGACACCTTTAAGCTCTGAGTGCTGACCACTTCAAAGCCATGCTCTTTGCCCGCAGCCACCAGCATCTCGAAATTACCTTGACGCTGATAACCAAATCGGAAGTCATCGCCAACCACTAAAAATTTCACGCCGAGTTTTTTGACCAACAACTGCTCGATAAAATCTTGTGCCGTCATTGCCGAAAATTTGCTGTCAAAACGTACACACAATAAACGCTCGATATCATAATGCTCAAGCAAGTTTAATTTATCACGTAATCGCGACAATCTTGCTGGTCCTTTGTCAGCATTAAAAAGCTCTTGAGGTTGCGGTTCAAAGGTCATCACCGTGCTTGGTAAAGATAACGTTTTAGCTTGTTTTTTCAATCCATTAAGCACTTCTTGATGGCCCAAATGAACACCATCAAAATTACCAATAGTTAATACACAGCCACGCGATTGCGTATCGATGTTGTGTATCCCACGAATTAATTGCATAAAACTTAGCTATCTCTTGCACTATAAAACTGGCGGATTATATACCATTAGCACCTAAGGCGCAGCTAAAATAGTCGACCTATTTAGCATAAAATAAAATCTATTCTTCTTGCCAAGAGACTCGTTTAATCGACGTATTATTATATTGACGTTTAGTAAAGATAATTGTGTTGTCATCCACCACAGTAAAGTCACGCTGTCTAAATGGAATAGCGACATTTTCAACTTTGCCAGTTGCTAACGACATTCGATAAAAGCTTTTCAATGCATCGGTGCCATAGAGATAATTTTCTGACATGTTAACGAAAACCAATCCCGTTATAGGTAAGGTAACAGCATATTCACGTCCACTTTCAACATTGATTAATTTTTTATCAGCCAAATAAAAAACATTCCCTAAGCCATCTGCCAATAGCTTCTTGATATCTATCGCCTCAATAGACGTTGTTTGACGAGTCATCAAATCAAAACGCGCTAACTGCTTCTGGTCGTTGACAACACTGGTGAAATATATCCACTGTGGTTTACTGCCCCACTTCATCGCAGTAATACTGGTATTAGCCAACTCGGTAATTAAGTGAACTTCTTTAGTTGCTAGTTCAAGGAATGCTATTTCATTACCTTGTAAAAATAGTAATCGCTTACCATCATGAGAAAGTGTTAACCTTTTTAACTTAGCGGCATCATCAAAGTAAGTGAGCTGTTGTAACTCTTTATTGTCACTCAACCATATTTGATTACGGCCAGTACGATTCGAAACAAAATAGTGGCGATGTTGTTCTAAGTTAGCAGTTTCAGGATAGAAATCACTACTGTCAGTTGCATGTAAATAGTCAAATTCTGATGCTGTTTCGCTAAATAGATGTCGTCCCATGACTAGTTGATATTGTTGCAGGTTTTGTTGTGCAAGTAATAGTTGGTTGTCAAATTCTAATGCTGAATAGAAGGGCTTAACATTTTGAGGCAACATAACGATATCAACGGCTTTAGATTCAACATTAATTTTAATAAGCTTATTTAACTCATTAACGAGTAAATGTTTTCCATCATCAAACCAGTTAAGAGAAAAATTCAAATGCTCAGCCGACATTTGGTGTAGTAAGCGTGTTTCCTGGGTTATTAGATCAATAATGTAGACTCGCATAGGCGCTTTAACTTGCGCTTTTAAATAGGCTAAAAATCGTCCATCAGGCGAAAGACGAAGTTGAATTGCCCCGCTTGGGTTGTCGCTTGGTGGAACTAAAACTTTGGCACGTTGTGTTTTCAAATCGTATTGATAAATAGCAGCGCCAGCAAAGCCTTGCACCAATTCAGTGTAATATAAATAATTAGCGTCAGTATCTAACTGACCATAACCATTGCGAACTGAACTACAAGACTTAAGCTTAGTTGGTGGCATTAACTCAGGGAAAGCCGTTAAATCAAAAAGGGCGTAGTGACATTCTTTGCGATCAATATTTACTAATTGCGTTAATAACTTATTTTTACCTGCTTGCCACGATAGCCCACCAACTTGGTAATCAGGCACTTTTAAAATAACTTCTGCTTGATCACTAGAGCGCTTAACATGTGTGTTAACGACGCCTTGATAAATATTACTATACGCAAAAAACTCTTTATTGCGCGACAACAGTGGATTAGATTCCGCCCCTTGATTCCAAGTGGCAGAAGTGACAGAAAATTTGTAGCGCTTTATTGGTTTTTTAATCGTACTTATTGTTATTTCTGAAGGTAATGATGATTGGCTAGCGTCTGTTTCGGCAAACCATAAGTATCCTACGACTATCAAAAGCAAGACGATAACGCTCGTTAAAACAAGCGTCACTTTATTTGCAATCGAGCTATTAATATTAGAATTTGGCGAATTAGTCGGCAAAACAGCTTCTGGATTCAGCAATGCGTTGCCATGAGCATTATTTTCAAGAGTGTCATTACTTTTATTGTTAGTAGGAGTCTCAACATCATTTTCTTGAGATTGAATGCTAGGAGTCTCTGATTGTTGAACATCATTGGCGATTGCTACTGGCACGACTTTAACAGTTAAACTATACCCCTTGCGATAATGAGTTTTAATCATTCCTGCTTTAAATTCAGGATGGCTCAGCTGCTTTCTTAATTCAGAAATCGCTCTATTAATTGCATTATCATCAACAAATGATTGCTGCCATACCCGCTCGACTAATTCTTGGCGAGTCACGATACGGGTTTCATTGCTAACAAAATAGCTGAGTAATTTAAAACTAAGAGGGTCGAGCTCCCTTTCAGTGTTATCTGACGTAATAAGACAACGCTGACTAATAAAAAGCCAAGGTCCTAATTTAATTTTCACTAATTCTTCCACACAAATCACTTACTGGCCGCAAAGCGACAAAAAACTTCTAAACAATTGATAGTAAAAACTTTAAACCCAATACTTATCAAATATAAGCATCTTCATAAGGATTTAATAAGGTTTCAATAATAAACCAATTATATTAATAAAAACAACGATTAATAGAGCTTAATAGTGATGAATTGATTCCTCATGCTTTGATAAGCGACTTTCCCCAAAATTCTAACTAATCTTGTCCCCATAGAATCGAGGCAGCAAGTAAATAGCTCCTCTATTACACACAAATTACTTAACAAATTTATCCAAAGAGGACATACACATGACTAACAAAAATATCAACTTACTCGCATTAAGTACTGTACTTGTAGCAACACTATCTATCTCAAACAACAGCCAAGCTGCTACGACAGACGCAGCAGAAAGCAATATCCTAGGTCAGAAAAAGTTAACGCAAAAAATAACGAAGAAAAGTGACGAAAAACTTACTCAACTAATGTCTTCAATGACTTCACAGTTTGAGCAACAGTTATCCCAAACAATATCGATTAAATTTAACCTTTAATAATCAAAAAATTGAACCCTAAATCAAACAATTAATACATAAAGAGAATTACAATGAAAACAACTAAATTACTAAAATCATTATCAGTAAGTGCCATTCTTATTTCTAGCGCTTTAAGTAACTTCGCTGCCGCAGACGCGGCGGTTTGGAAGGTTAGCAATGGTCAAAACGAATTGTTTATTGCTGGTACAGTGCATATATTGCCTCCTTCAGAATTTCCTTTACCAACGGAATTCGACAAAGCATATCAACAGGCTGATTCGATTGTGCTTGAAGCGAAACTACCTGATCCGACAGATCAAGAAGCACAAATGGCAATGATTCAAAAACTAGCCTACCCTGCTGGCGAAACCTTGAGCCAAAAGATTAGCGTATCAACGTATAAAGAGCTCAAACAATACCTAGGCGGCCTAGGGCTAAACTTAGATGAACTCAACGGCTTTAAACCAGGTTTTGTTCTGAGCATGATGACGGTAATGGAGGCTCACAAAGCCGGACTAGCTGGCGAAGGTGTTGATGCGTTTTATGACAAACAAGCTAAAAAAGACAATAAGGAAGTTAACTACCTAGAAACCGCAGAATTTCAGCTTAATATGTTAGCCAATATTGGAAAGGACAATGAAGAAAAATTCATTCTTGAAACCCTTAAAGAAATGAGTCAATTCAAGCCACAGTTAGAACAACTAATAGCAGCGTGGAGAGCAGGTGATATTAACGCAATTGACTCGCTTATCTTGGAGCAAGCCAAAAGTAAAGATCCCCAAGGCTATCAATCTATGTTCACTGATCGCAATCGCAATTGGATTCCGCAAATTAGCGAGATGCTTAATGACAAAGACAAGGAACTCGTATTAGTCGGTGCAGGACATCTTGCCGGCGACGATAGTGTATTAAAAATGTTAAAGGCAAAGGGGTATAGTGTCACCAAACTTTAATAGCTAATGCAATAAAAAAGGCGCTCACTAAAACATTTTAGTGGCGCCTTTTTCGTTCTAACACGAACTAATCAGTAGCTTCGCTTTTTAGTTGTTTTGGTCTAAGCCCTAATACCGCAAACACAGCAAAATAACTAATAGCAGCGACAACAATGAGCTTGGCTAACTCCAACCCCTTGAGCCATGTGTCTTCATCAATCCAGAACCCTTGCTGAGGCATTAAGTAAACGACTATCCCCGCCATAACGAGCGCCGACATCAACGCCTTTGCGCCAAATATCATCGTCTGTGATGAAATAGCAAAAATACCATCTTGTTTTAGACGTTGATGTAACCAAAAAGCATTACAAGTTGCAGATAACGCTGTAGCGCCAGCTAAACCAATATAGCCATATTCATAACCAAGGCTTAACACCAAAATTAAGTTAAACACCATATTTGCAATCATTGCTTTAATTCCGATTCTAACTGGTGTTTTGGTATCTTGACGGGCATAAAACCCAGGGGCTAAAACTTTGATCAACATAAAGCTCAATAAGCCACACGCATAAGCAGTCAGCGAATATCCCGCCATCGTAACATCGTGCTCTTTAAATGCACCGCCGTAAAAAAGTACGTTAATCATCGGTTGAGCCAGCACGATAAGACCGATCATTGCCGGTATCCCCATTAGCATTACCATCCGCACGCCCCAGTCCATCGTCGCTTTGAAGTGAGCATTATCACCGCTATGTTGGCGTGATAATAACGGTAAAATAACCGTTGCAATAGCAATTCCAAACAAACCCAGAGGAAACTCTAAAAGTCGATCAGAATAGAACAACCAACTCACTGAACCGCCACTAAGGTAAGAAGCTATTACAGTGTCTAACAGTAAGTTAATTTGCCCCACAGACACGCCAAATAATGCAGGGATCATTAATGTGCGTATTTTAATCACACCTTCATCATTCCATCCCCATTTAGGGCGAACAAGCATCTTTGCCTTGTATAAAAATGGGATTTGAAACAACAATTGTACCAAACCGCCTAAAAACCACCCCCAAGCAATCCCAACAGCTGGTTCATCAAAATGAGGAGAGAAAAAGACAACCGCGCTGATGATTGATAAATTTAAAAACACAGGGGTAAACGAAGACACCGCAAAACGCCCCATTGCATTAAGAATAGAGCCTGATAATCCAACTAAGGTGATAAACCAGATATAAGGAAAGGTAATCTTCAGCATAAATGAGGCTAAATCATACTTGTGCGCGTCGGTGCCATCATTGAGCCATTCTAAAAACCAACCATTAGCAAATATCGCTGCTAACACAGGAGAACCAATAACGCCCAGAATTGCGACAACGGTAACAATGGTCCCTAATGTACCTGAAACATAGGCAATTAGGCGCCTAACCTCATCTTCACTTTTTTGAGTTTGATATTCACTTAGCACTGGAACAAACGCTTGTGCAAAAGCACCTTCTGCAAATAAACGACGCAGAAAATTAGGAATTTTTGCTACCAAATAATACACATCGGCGATAGCGCTCGCCCCCAGTACATTAGCTAACATTACGTCACGTACTAATCCTAAAATACGCGACACAAAGGTCATCACACTGACAATGAGACCTGAGCGTAATAATTTTTTACTCAACGAAAAATCCCTAACTTAAAAACCAAATCGGTAGTTGTGTCATATACCCATGCCACCTGGAAATGCGTGAATCCAGCAAGTCGAGAAGCGTGCCAAAGACAAAGCATAAAATGGGTGGTGTGGTCATTCCCCACCCATATTTTATAACGACGGATTTGGTCGCTTATCGCCTTGCCCTGCCGGAGTTCGGGTAGAAAGCTATTACGGCGTTATGATTCATAATCAGGGAATAACCATTAATTAAGAATCATGCCTTGTACTAGCGTCCTACCCGAGCTCTGAAACTCGCATTTTCAAGTAGCATGGGTATAGTCTATCTAAATAGCACCTTAACCACAGCATGATTTATCAAAATTAGTAAGATTAGTTTGTTCAACTCAATCTTCATACTGAAAATAGTGCTTCATTCAAATTCACGGTATACACTCTTAAAACTCAACTCAATGCCGAACTACTATGAAATTATTAACAACACTACTTGTTTTACTATTATCTATCGCCTTCCACGCAGTGGCTTCTGATGAAAAAGGAGCTGGCCAAGGAATTAACAATATCGATATTCTGACGCAATATATTGATGACTATAATCAAGGGCGATTGGATGCCATGCTAACGGTGATGACCGCTGATATTCAATGGATGAATATTGATTCAAATAAAATAACTACCGAAACGAAGAATAAACAACAACTTGCGCAAGCGTTGAAACCATATTTAAAAGGTGGCAATTCAACTCAATCATCACTAATGCACGCTTTTGAAAACGGCAATTTTGTTAGCACGTTAGAAAAAGCATCATGGCAATCAAACGGTCAGATGAAATCACAATGTAGTATTGCCATCTACGAGTTCGATAAAAACCTTATTAAGAATGTCTGGTATCACGCGGCTCAATCATGTGACTAGCCATTCGTAACAAATCGATACATTTAATAGAGGAACTTAAACCGGATGTGTTGTTCGTAATATTCTCTATGTCGTGAGTGGTAGTTTCATCACTCAGTTAATTGAAGTAAAAGATAATTTACATTGGAAAGTAGCATGATTAAACGTACATATTCAGTTGTTTTACTCAGTTTTATCGTATTTTTCACCACTTCTGTGCTGGCAGCTAAACATTCATCTCTTTTTAGTGAGTTTACTATCGACTCCCCTTTGACGTTGACCCACAACGTGATGATTGCTGACGTATCACCAATACCAGGCAAAGAGCTCATTACACTAGGCGTCGACAAAGACAATCAATCTTGGTTAATTATTTATAAGCAGATGATGAATCGTCAAGGGTTCGAAGTCCTCGATCAAATAATGCTCGATAAATCTATTTCTCGATTTGATATCAGTGAATATAAAAAAGGTCAGCAACAGAAAATATTTTTCATGAACCACAATCAAGCGATGCTCTATCATCCGCCATCAGATGCTGGTAAAGGGAGTATTAAAACACTGGGCAACATTCAAAGCTTGTTTCTCGACGAAAACCCTCAATTCATCGCCAAAAGCGACTTTCTCGTTGAGTTAGATAATAACGGTGATAGTCATATTCTTAGTCATCACTTTAATGGCGTTAACATCTATCGCGTAGATGAAAGTTTCTCACAGCAAACTCAACTAAATATAAAACCACAAATTGCCATGGAGAATGACGCTGCCGAATTTACTAAACGAAAACTCTACGTCTTCGATATTAATTTTGATAATAAACAAGACGTGATAACTGTCGGTGATGGCGAACTCATCGCTCATGTGCAAAACAATGAAAATAATGGATTTTCAATTCATAAAATCAAATTAAACGACTCAATTAGCGGCGTAAATTGGTGGGACAAACGCGATGCGTCTGGTGATAGTTTAGATCAAACAAATTTAGTCTATCGCTCGCTAGAAGAGATCCGCGATGTCAATGGCGATGGCATGATCGATTTAGTCGTTAAATATACCCAAAGCTTAGGCGTTTTAGATCGCGTAAACAATTTTGAGGTCTTCTTTGGAAAAAATCGCAACGGTAAATTAACCTTTGATGATAAAGCGAATACGGTGGTTACAGGAGAAGGAACACTCACAGGCCTGCGCTTACTAGACATCAACAATGACAACAAACTCGAGGTAGTACTTTCAGGGTTTGATATTGGCATTTCTCAAATCATCGGCGCGTTGATGTCTGGCAGTATCGACCAAGATGTGTATCTCTATCAACTCGACAATCAATTGGCATTCTCCGAAAACGCCGATGTCGAAAAGGAAGTTGAACTCAATTTCAGTATTTCATCTGGCCAAAGTGGTAACCCAGTCGTTGAATTACTTGACGTAAATGGTGATGGCTTAAAAGACTTCCTACTCTCTAGCGGTGAAAAGACGTTAAAAGTCTATCTAGGCCAAAACGGCAAGCGACTATTTAGTAAACGCTCGCAACGATATAAAACACAACTCCCTAAAGACGGTAATTTCTTTGAAGTTAATGATATTAATAACGATGGAAAAGACGACATTGTCTTTAAATATGGACGATTAGACGGCAATGAAAAGAGAAAGCAATTTAAAGTATTAATTAGTAAATATTGACCTTTACAATAAATAAATTGAGTAGAACAAATGCGAACTCACTAACATTTTTTAGTTTCTTCAAATAAAATCTGATTTAGGGCTAGGACTCACCATTAAATGTTGATAGAATTCGCCCGTTATCATAACGGCCAACTTTGTTATCGCTATTTTTACTTGTAAAAACAGCGTCAGTTTTGCCTTTAGTGGTAAAACTAAACAAAGTAGAGACTGTTATGTCTCCCTTTTAATCATTCGCGATTGATATTAGGTGATAAATCGGGCATAATCCCCGGCCTTAAAATAGTCTCGCATAAGTAAAGTTCTAGGAGTTCACCTTGGCTAACATTAAATCTGCTAAGAAACGCGCTATTCAAGCTGAAAAAAATCGTCAGCATAACGCAAGCCGTCGCTCAATGATGCGCACGTACATGAAAAAAGTTATGTCAGCTATCGAAGCTGGTAACAAAGAAGATGCAACTAAAGCATTTGCTGAAATTCAACCTGTTTTAGATCGCTACGCGACTAAAGGTTTAATTCACAAAAACAAAGCTGCTCGTCATAAGTCTCGTTTAAACACGCTTATCAAAGCGCTTTAATTCGACCTTAGATGTTGTAGTTAAAAAACCGGCTTAAGCCGGTTTTTTTATGCCTGTAATTTAGTTAGCAGCCACAACATCAAAGCGCCCATTGTATTAACGCAAGACTATCCCTAGAATGTTTCCGTCCTTTAATCAAATACGGAATTACAATGAAGTCTCTTCTTCTTCCCCTTACTATGATTGGTGCGCTAACTATGCCTAGCATGACATTAGCCAATGACTCAGTCGACAAAGCATCACTTGAAAAAGCTCACCAACTACGTGATAGCGCATTGCGCTCTAACTTGGGTTACGACATTGTTGAATCGCTGACTGTTGAAGTAGGACCGCGCTTAGCCGGTACACCAGCAGATCTAGTTGCAGTTGCTTGGGCAGAAGATAAATTTAAAGCGTTAGGTTTTGATAAAGTTTACAAGCAGCCTGTTGAAGTTCGTCACTGGGAGCGAGGGTTTGCTAAAGCAAGTGTTACAGCACCATTTCCACAACCATTAGCGATTACAGCCTTAGGTGATAGTATTGCTACTCCTAAAGGTGGATTAAAAGGTGAGTTAGTATTCTTTGATTCAGTTGATGAATTACGTCAAGCAAATCCAAAGGATGTTAAAGGGAAAATCGTCTATATTGACGCGAGAATGCACCGTCACTTAGAAGGTAAAGAATACAGCACAACCGTTGCTGGTCGTTCAATCGGCTCATCAGTTGCTAGTAAAAAAGGCGCTATTGGTCTTATTATTCGTTCAATTGGCACAGACTCTTCTCGTTTTCCGCATACTGGTAATATGAATTACAAAGATGGCGTTAATAAGATCCCAGCTGGCGCGATTTCAACCTCAGATGCCATGATGTTAATGCAAATGAAAAAGCGCGGCTTACCAATTTCAATCAATATGGAATTAGAAACCCGTGCCTATAAACCAAAAACATCATATAACGTTATTGGTGAAATTACGGGTAGCAAATACCCAGACGAATATATATTAATTGGCGCTCACCTTGATTCTTGGGATGAAGGCACCGGTGCACTAGATGATGGTGCAGGTGTTGGCATCGTGATGGCAGCTGCCCATGAAATCAAAAAACTAAAACCTAAGCGTACTATCCGCGTTGTTTTATTTGCTAACGAAGAAGGTGGCCTCATCGGTGCTAAAGAATACCGTAAAGCCAATGCCAAAGAACTTCATAAAATTAAACTTGCCGGCGAATCTGATTTTGGTGCGCGCAATATTTGGCGCTTTGATAGTCAAGTTCATCCAGACAACCTAGATGTTATGGCACATATCAACAAGGTACTTAAACCATTAAGTATCAACAGTGGTAACAACAAAGCTGGCGGCGGCCCAGATGTATCAATTTTACCAGAAAAAGGTGTGCCGGTATTTAGCTTACGTCAAGACGGTACCGACTACTTTGATTACCACCATACGCCAAACGATACGTTAGACAAAATCAACCCAACTGAGCTTGCACAAAACGTTGCTGCTTGGGCAGTGGTAGCCTATGTAACTGCACAAGCTGATGAGAAGCTATTGCCGTTACCGAAGAAAAAAGCAAAATAAGTCCCTTTATTTTGCCAAAACATTAAGCCAGCCATGTGCTGGCTTTTTTGTATTCAGATATACCCCTTCAACATTATTAAAAAAGCACCGGATAAATCGACGCTAATAGGCACACTGCCATGGTGTAGTTAAAAATTGTTAACCGGCGCTGGTTACTTAACAACACACTAATTTTTTGGCCGAGTATCGTCCAAACACCGACTGACGGCACATTCGCCATGATAAAAATTGCCGCGATAACAGCGATGGATAACAAACTGCGATCAGGTGAGTAAACACTGATAGCAGTAAGCGCCATTGTCCACGCCTTTGGGTTAACCCATTGAAATGCACAAGCCTGAAAAAATGTTAACGGTTTAGCTCCTTCAACTTCACTTTGAGCTGGCTTTCCCGCACGAGCAATCTTATAAGCCAAATAAATCAAATACGCGACGCTTAGTACTTTTAGCACGAGATGAGAAATTGGAAACTTATCAAATACCGTCATCAATCCCATGCCCACTAATATCACCATTAAGCCAAAGCCCAATGTAATTCCAGCCATATGAGGCATAGTGCGTTTAAAGCCAAAATTAGCGCCAGAAGACATTAACATTAAGTTGTTTGGCCCCGGAGTCACCGTTGAAACAACAGCAAAAACAATCAATGCTACAAGTAATTCAATAGCCATTTCTAGTTCCTTAATCATTTAATCTGTGAACAATTATATTGACTAACTATTGAAATTATCTTGCTTTGTGTGCACGCATGCTGCTAATTTTGCAACCTATGGATAAATTAGATCGAATTAACGAAAGAATATTGCGCGAACTATCGAAAGATGGTCGAATTAGCAATGCCGAGCTTTCATTACGGGTAGGATTATCGCCATCAGCGTGTTTACGCCGTGTGCAAGAACTAGAACGTAGTGGAGTCATTTGCGGCTATCGCGCAGTACTCAACAAAAACGAATTAGGGGTGGGTTGTGTTGCTTACGTCATGGTCGGCCTATCTAACCATACAAAAGACTCTCAGTTGGCCTTTGAGGCCGCTATGGCAATAGCACATCAAGTTGTCGAGTGCCATAACATCACTGGCTCTTACGAATACTTAATCCGGGTTGAAACCAGTGATCTAAATACCTACAAAAATTTTCATACAGAAGTGCTAGGAACATTAGCTCAAGTCACTTCTATATCGACCTACGTAGTTATGGAATCCACTAAAGATCAGCGTTCGTAGCGCTGAGTTTTATTTATGCTTCTAATTTACGTGTAAATACCATTTCTTTTGCGCTAGATTGCTCCGCATCATATTGATAACCTTCATAATCAAACGCTTCTAATTCTTGAGGCGTAGAAACGCGCTTATCAATCATGTAACGCACCATTAAGCCACGTGCCTTTTTAGCGTAAAAACTAATAATTTTATACTGGCCATTTTTATAATCTTTAAAAATTGGCGTGATAATTTGTGCATTAACATTCTTAGTTTTCACAGCCTTAAAATATTCCGTCGATGCCAAATTCACTAATACTTCACTGCTTGCTTCTTTCAAAGCATCATTCAATGTATCAGTGATTTTGTTGCCCCAAAACTCATACAAGTTTTTGCCACGAGAATTATCAAGTTTAGTACCCATCTCTAAGCGATAAGCTTGCATTAAATCCAGTGGACGCAATAAGCCATAAAGACCCGATAAAATACGCAGATGTGATTGAGCAAATTCAAGATCATCGTTAGACAACGTGTCAGCGTCTAGTCCGACATAAACGTCGCCTTTAAATGAATGCACAGCATGCTTAGCATTTTCAGTATTAAATGGCGTAGCCCACTCACCAAAACGCGCAGCATTAAGGCCAGCTAATTTATCACTAAGCTTCATCAATGACGCAATATCACTGGCTGAAAGTTCCTTACAACGTTCCATTAGGATCTCAGCTTCACCTAGCAATTCACACTGGCCTGCTGGCAAATCTTTTGCCGGAGTTTCAAAATCGAGTTTCTTTGCTGGAGAGATGACTGCTAGCATTTTATAAAGCACCTTAATCAATAATATTTTCGGTTATTGTACTAAGTAATACAGGCAATTCAACCTTGCGCTAAACAAGAATAAATGTGACCAGAATAACGAATTCATGACACAAGTGACAGTTTTTAAGTTTCTCGTAATTAAATTACACAATTAGCCTTTGGATCTCTTAAATTACATGGTATATGTAATTACAACAAAATTTAAACCGCTCAGCAGTATTTAGGGCCTGTTGTTCTTTGAAGAATGAATTTTGTACAATTGACAAGAATGTTTCGCACGGCATGAGGAGCGACACCTAGTTTACCTAGGCGAGCGACGAAAAACACAGCGATAATGTCTTGTCATTGCATCCGAAGGACAGCGTTTGTTCGTGATTTATATGGCGTTATCGCCTGCTAGCTTAGCCCACTAAGCGTCGCAGTCTCTGCCTTGTATAAACCCCAAACAATTCGCTGCAAAAGCCTTCTTCAGAGAGCCACAGGCCCTTAGTATACTCACTAAAGCGCTTGCCTTATTAGGAATAAATACCGTAATGAACAAATTAGAACAACTTAAAACAATGACTTCTGTTGTTGCTGACACTGGCGACTTTGAAGCAATTAAACTGTACAACCCAGAAGATGCAACGACTAACCCATCGTTAATCTTAAAAGCAGCTCAACTACCGCAATATCAATCATTGGTTACCGACGCTATCGCTTTTGGTAAAACAAATGGCGAATCTCAAGCTAAGCAACTTTCAAGCGCTAGTGATTACCTTGCCGTTGCTATCGGACGTGAAATTTTAAACACCATCCCTGGTCGTATTTCGACTGAAGTTGATGCACGCTTATCGTTCAATAAGGAAGCGTCTGTAGCCAAAGCAAAACAACTTGTTGCGATGTATAAAGATGCTGGTGTTGATAAGAGCAAGATCTTAATTAAACTTGCTTCTACATGGGAAGGTATTAGCGCTGCTAAAGAGCTAGAAGAAGAAGGCATTAACTGTAACCTCACCTTATTATTTAGCTTTGCTCAAGCGAAAGCCTGTGCAGAAGCGAATGTATTCCTAATTTCACCATTCGTCGGTCGTATCCTAGATTGGTATAAAGCTAATACAGATAAGAAAGAATACGCAAGCCATGAAGATCCTGGCGTAGTATCTGTAACAGAAATCTACGAATACTATAAAACTCATGGTTACAATACTGTCGTAATGGGCGCAAGTTTCAGAAACACCGGTGAAATTCTTGAACTTGCTGGCTGTGACAAACTAACGATTAGCCCTAACTTGTTGCAAGAACTTGAAGACGCTGAAGGCGATGTTGTTCAAAAGCTTGTAAATAACTTTGAGCAGCAGACGGCACCAGCCTCTCTAACAGAAGCACAATTTAGATGGGAAATGAACGAAGACCCAATGGCAACGAATAAGCTATCTGAAGGCATTCGTAATTTTGCGGTCGATCAGAATAAGCTAGAAGATATGCTACTAGCCCAATGGAACTAGTATTTAGCTACTAAAAGTTGAGCAAAGTCACTAAAAAAGTTTTATTTTT
Organism: Psychrobium sp. nBUS_13; assembly: GCF_051201665.1. Lineage (GTDB taxonomy): Bacteria > Pseudomonadota > Gammaproteobacteria > Enterobacterales > Psychrobiaceae > Psychrobium. The sequence goes on from NZ_CP179210.1 coordinate 3,577,589, forward strand.
TTATTGACTCCTCCTGCATAATGCGTTAATTATTAACCAATTATTCAGCAGAAGGAGTAAACCATGGACAGGTTAGAATTTGCGGCGAACTACGATGCAGTACCAGCGAAACGCGGTCGCCCTAAAGGCAGTAAAAAGAAAAAGTGGCGTGAAATTGAAGCCATTCAGGATAGACAACGATTAGCAAAAGAGCTAACTGATTTAGATTTAGGTCATGAGTATAATATTGATGACCTTGTTCTCGATTTTTAAAGCTGATTCATTCAAAATAAAAAGCGCCCATTAAGGCGCTTTTTTTATGCAGAAAATAAACTAGGTATATACTTGAACACTATCCCCACAACTATTCATTCTTCTTGGCTACCACTGTTCCAACAAGAGTTTTCAAAAGACTACATTAGTCAGTTACTTTCTTACTTAGAACAACAAAAAAATGATGGTATTGTAATATACCCACCTGCTTCAATGTGGTTCAAAGTATTTGAAATGCCTTTAGCTGATATAAAACTAATCATTGTCGGTCAAGATCCATATATCAATGAAAATCAAGCAATGGGGTTGTCATTTAGCGTACCTAAAAGTGAAAGAATTCCGCCAAGTCTGAGAAACATCTATAAAGAGCTCCAGACAGATCTTGGTGTTATCGCACCGCAACATGGCGATCTGAGCCGTTGGTTCAACGAAGAGTCAATCTTTTTACTCAACGCATCCTTAACTGTCGAGGCAGGTAAAGCAGGAAGTCATCTTAAAAAAGGTTGGCAACAATTCACCGCCGCAGCTATAGAATTCATCAACCAATACGCAAATAATACCGTATTCTTAGCCTGGGGAGCCTTTGCGCATAAATGCTGTGCCAAAATAGATCTTGAAAAACATGCCGTGATAAAAACGTCTCACCCCAGTCCGCTTGGCGCTTACAAAAAAATGAAAACAGCTCCCGCTTTTTTGGAGTCAAAGTGCTTCAGTAAAGCCAATGATTATCTACTCTCAAAAGGACGCAACGCCATAGACTGGCGGATTGATTAACGAATCGGTGCGCTTACATTAGCTTACTTAACCGACAGAGGTATAGTGGCATTATGCATAGGCTCCTAATAGATTAAGGTAATCCTATGCTAAAACTATCACTTACTGCTTCTGTAATTCTATGTCTGTTTGTCAACAACGGTTTAAAATTGACCCACTTTTTCAGTAATTCATCGATTGAAAACTGACCCAGTTAGTCTTGATAGGTATCAATAATACCCGCTTTTCTTTTTTCTCTTAATCGATAGCTTTCGCCAGTTAATTGCAACACATGAGAGTGATGTAGTACGCGATCTAACATGGCCGCTGTTAAAGTTGCATCATCTGAAAAGGCGCTCGGCCACTGTCCAAAGGGTAAATTGCTCGTTAGAATCAAACTGCCTTTTTCATAACGCTTGGCAATGACATTAAAAAATAGATTTGCTTCATCACGGCCAAATGGTAAATAGCCTATCTCATCGATGATTAGCAACCGAGGAGCAAGAATAGAGCGTTGCATGTAGCTTTTCAATTTTCCTTGCCGCTGTGCACTGCTTAGCTGAAGCATTAAATCTGCGGCACTGATAAAACGTGTTTTCTTGCGTTGCTCAATGGCTTTATAACCTAACGCAATGGCTAAGTGTGTTTTACCTGTACCACTTGGACCTAGTAAAATGACATTCTCACACCGCTCAATAAAGGCAAGCGAGCTTAGCTCCGTTATCGCTTTACGTGGTGCCCCTGTTGCAATCTTGAAGTTAAATTGGTCTAGTGTTTTGATGCTTGGAAAACCGGACATTTTTAGCATGATTTCTCGCGCCCGATCATACTTATTCTCTAACTCGCTAGTGAGGATCTGATACAAAAAGTCAGCATAACTACTTTCATTTTTGACGCATCGACTCGCAATGTTAGGCCAGTTGTTTTCTATATTTCTTAAATTGAGTTGCTCACATATTGAAGCGATTTGTTCATGTTGAATACTCATAGTTGCTCCAGTAGTTCACTGTAAACAGATATCGGGTGTTGATAGCATTCAATATCAATGGGCGCAATAAACGACACTAATGCGCTGCTCTTTAAATCCAAACTGCTGTGAAGTTTTTGTGGAAGCGGTTGTAAGTACGCCACTTCTTCATCAAGGAGGTATTGCGGCTTTTGTGCGGTCGTACCATGAATACGTTGGTGGGCGACATCGTTTAGCCATCCGCCAATTTTGCTATTGGCATTTGCACAATCTAACGATAAGCCCGCTTGCTTGAGCGTTGCATGCAGTGGTACAACAAAGCTATTCTTCAAGTAATGGTTAAATCGTTCAACTTTCCCCTTGGTTTTAGCACGATACGGCCGACATGCTTTGGGTTGAAAACCATATTCCTCAGCCAAATCAAGAAACGATTGATTCCAACGGTGCTTTCCTTCACCGTAAACATCGCGCTCAATAACTAATGCTTTAGCGTTGTCGCATAACACTTGTTTTGGAACGCCGCCAAAATAGTGAAATGCTTCCCTTAATCCGTCCATCCATGCTTCTGTTAGCTCATGGTCATAAAAATAGACGTAGCAGGCTCGTGAATAGCCAAGGGTTGCCACAAACGCCTTAATGGTAAGCTTTCCGCGTTTAATCGTGGTGAAGTCTATTTGCATTTGTTGACCCGGACCGGTTTCAAATCGAACAATAGGCTCTGGTGTTAATTGCTTGAAAGCGGATAAATACACCCTGAGTTGCGTTATTCCACCTTGATAACCTCTAGATTTTATTTCTGACAACAAAACAACAGCTGGGATCCAGTGTGGTTTTGCAGCATTTATTCGACCTTGAATATACTCATGGAAGGGACTGAGTTTAGTCGGTGGTGAATGTCGTTTTGTATAATGAGGCACGTCATATCCTCTTAAATATTTACGCACAGTATTGCGCGATACGTTTAATTCCTTGGCAATGGCGCGAATGCTTTTGCCTTGTTTATGCAGGACTTTAATATCCACAAATAGCTCCTTCGTTAACATACCGTATCACCTAAAAATAAATAAATGATACATCGGTGGGTCAATTTTGGATCGATGTTAGTGGGTCATTTTTGCACCGTTGGTGACATCTGTTTACTACGGTAGGCTGTGGCTCATCTAGCTCTAATACCAATTGCATTAAATATTTGCCCACTTGTACTTGTTAAAATTAACTAAAATGGCGTTGCTCTCAATCCTAATAGCCAGCTATTAGTCAATCGAGCGCCTTGTTTTAGCTGATTTTCTCTACGCACAACAAGATCACTTACTTAATGCAATTGGTATAATAGGTAAAATTCAAAGTCGTAAAATGCAAAAGGCCCCGTGTATTTCTACACGGGGCCTCTCGACTAAATAGGTGTTTGGCAATGTCCTACTCAGGCTCGGCGAGACCGTTAGTCCAGCGGACTAACGCAGCTCGTCGTGACAAGTTGGGGAAGCCCTACACTACCGCTTTAACTCGTTCTATCCCATTAACTATACTGTACTCGCTCCGAGAGCGACAGGCGCTGTCTCGGCGATAAGGCGTTTCACTTCACAGTGATGGGACCTGTCATCACGCGTCAATTTCTATACGTCAGAAAGCAAAAAAGCCGCTGTAACATAAGTTACAGCGGCTTTCTCTAAATAAGTGTTTGGCAATGTCCTACTCTCACATGGGGAAGCCCCACACTACCATCGGCGCTAAATCGTTTCACTACTGAGTTCGGAATGGGATCAGGTGGGACCAATTTGCTATGGTTACCAAACTAATTTGACGTGATTGCATTCACTAACATCGCGGTGCCATGGATGGCAAAGAGCGATGTGTTACAGCGAACACAACCACTAAATTTGGAAAGCTTTCAAAAATCTTCTTAAACACAACAAGCGTTCTTTGTTGGATATTTCTGAGACTAGAACATCTCTTGAAAAATAGATTTAGTATCTATTTTTAAGATGTTCATGTAAAACACATTAGGTGTTGTATGATTAAGCCTCACGGGTCATTAGTACAAGTTAGCTCAACGCCTCACAACGCTTACACACCTTGCCTATCAACGTAGTAGTCTCCTACGGCCCTTTAGGGAGATTAAATCTCCAGTGAGAACTCATCTCGAGGCTCGCTTCCCGCTTAGATGCTTTCAGCGGTTATCGATTCCGAACGTAGCTACCGGGCAATGCCATTGGCATGACAACCCGAACACCAGCGGTTCGTCCACTCCGGTCCTCTCGTACTAGGAGCAGCTCCTCTCAATTCTCAAACGCCCACGGCAGATAGGGACCGAACTGTCTCACGACGTTCTAAACCCAGCTCGCGTACCACTTTAAATGGCGAACAGCCATACCCTTGGGACCGACTTCAGCCCCAGGATGTGATGAGCCGACATCGAGGTGCCAAACACCGCCGTCGATATGAACTCTTGGGCGGTATCAGCCTGTTATCCCCGGAGTACCTTTTATCCGTTGAGCGATGGCCCTTCCATACAGAACCACCGGATCACTATGACCTACTTTCGTACCTGCTCGACGTGTCTGTCTCGCAGTCAAGCTAGCTTATACCATTATACTAACCGCATGATGTCCGACCATGCTTAGCTAACCTTCGTACTCCTCCGTTACTCTTTGGGAGGAGACCGCCCCAGTCAAACTACCCACCAGACACTGTCCTCAATCCCGATAAGGGACCTAAGTTAGAACATCAAACGTACAAGGGTGGTATTTCAAGATTGCCTCCACCAAAACTAGCGTTCTGGTTTCAAAGGCTCCCACCTATCCTACACATGTAGGTTCAATGTTCAGTGCCAAGCTGTAGTAAAGGTTCACGGGGTCTTTCCGTCTAGCCGCGGGTACACTGCATCTTCACAGCGATTTCAATTTCACTGAGTCTCGGGTGGAGACAGCGTGGCCATCATTACACCATTCGTGCAGGTCGGAACTTACCCGACAAGGAATTTCGCTACCTTAGGACCGTTATAGTTACGGCCGCCGTTTACCGGGGCTTCGATCATGAGCTTCGAACCGAAGTTCTAACCCAATCAATTAACCTTCCGGCACCGGGCAGGTGTCACACCGTATACGTCATCTTACGATTTTGCACAGTGCTGTGTTTTTAATAAACAGTTGCAGCCACCTGGTCACTGCGACTGACCGTAGCTTAGAGAGCAAGTCTCATCACCACAGCCAGCGTACCTTCTCCCGAAGTTACGGTACTATTTTGCCTAGTTCCTTCACCCGAGTTCTCTCAAGCGCCTTGGTATTCTCTACCCGACCACCTGTGTCGGTTTGGAGTACGATTCCTTATAATCTGAAGCTTAGAGGCTTTTCCTGGAAGTATGGCATCATCTACTTCACTACCGTAGTAGCTCGTCATCGACTCTCAGCCAAAGTTGTTCCGGATTTACCTAAAACAACGGCCTACTGCCTTAAACATGGACAACCAACGCCATGCTAGATTAGCCTTCTCCGTCCCCCCATCGCAATTATAAGAAGTACTGGAATATTAACCAGTTTCCCATCGACTACGCATTTCTGCCTCGCCTTAGGGGTCGACTTACCCTGCCCCGATTAACGTTGGACAGGAACCCTTGGTCTTTCGGCGAGGAGGTTTTTCACCCCCTTTATCGTTACTCATGTCAGCATTCGCACTTCTGATACCTCCAGCATGCCTGACAGCACACCTTCAACGGCTTACAGAACGCTCCCCTACCACTCATACAAAGTATGAATCCGCAGCTTCGGTGACTAGTTTAGCCCCGTTAAATCTTCCGCGCAGGCCGACTCGACTAGTGAGCTATTACGCTTTCTTTAAAAGATGGCTGCTTCTAAGCCAACCTCCTAGCTGTCTAAGCCTTCCCACATCGTTTCCCACTTAACTAGTACTTTGGGACCTTAGCTGGCGGTCTGGGTTGTTTCCCTCTTCACTACGGACGTTAGCACCCGCAGTGTGTCTGCCATGATTGCACTCATTGGTATTCGGAGTTTGCAAAGGGTTGGTAAGTCGGGATGACCCCCTAGCCTTAACAGTGCTCTACCCCCAATGGTGATACATGACGCTCTACCTAAATAGATTTCGGGGAGAACCAGCTATCTCCGGGTTTGATTGGCCTTTCACCCCTAGCCACAGGTCATCACCGCATTTTTCAACATACGTGTGTTCGGTCCTCCAGTTGATGTTACTCAACCTTCAACCTGCCCATGGCTAGATCACCCGGTTTCGGGTCTACACCTTGCAACTATCGCCCAGTTAAGACTCGGTTTCCCTACGGCTCCCCTATACGGTTAACCTTGCTACAAAATGTAAGTCGCTGACCCATTATACAAAAGGTACGCAGTCACACAGCAAATCTGTGCTCCCACTGCTTGTACGTATACGGTTTCAGGTTCTATTTCACTCCCCTCACAGGGGTTCTTTTCGCCTTTCCCTCACGGTACTGGTTCACTATCGGTCAATTAGTAGTATTTAGCCTTGGAGGATGGTCCCCCCATCTTCAAACAGGATATCACGTGTCCCGTCCTACTCGTTTTCATAAAAAATTCGTCTTCGTCTACAGGACTATCACCTTCTATCGTCGCACTTTCCAGTGCATTCGACTGACTTATTAATTACTTAAGGGCTGGTCCCCGTTCGCTCGCCGCTACTAAGGGAATCTCGGTTGATTTCTTTTCCTCCGGGTACTTAGATGTTTCAGTTCCCCGGGTTCGCCTCACAACGCTATGTATTTACGTTGAGATAACTGCCTTATGGCAGCTGGGTTTCCCCATTCGGAAATCGTTGGCTATTGCGGTTTTTATCACCTTGCCAACGCTTATCGCAGATTAACACGTCCTTCATCGCCTCTAATTGCCTAGGCATCCACCGTATACGCTTAGTCACTTAATCATACAACACCTAATGTGTCTTGCTTGATTCTTTTCTCTACTGCGCCGTTGGACTTCGTCATTCGGTCAGTTATGTAACACGTTACACGACTTCCCTCATTCCTCGTCCGCCTTGCATTAGAAAAAATTATCTGCGCAATACGTTAGATGTGTTAATTAAAACAACTAATGTTTTCGATTTCACAGACCAATGTCTGCTATGTCTAGTTTTATCATTATTCTTCTAATTATCCTGAAAAATAAATTAAGTATTTATTTTTAGATTATTAGCTTCGTAAATCATTTTCGCCTCAAAAATATCCAAGAACACTTGTTGTGTTCGTAATTAGCATTCACTAATTACTTAAGAACTTCGAATAAAAATTATTGTTTACACAATAATCTAAATTCTATTTTTGAATTTATCAGCTTTCCAAATTGTTAAAGAGCAGACGTTAAAACGTCAAAGATAATAATTAAATCTTAATGATTATCTTTAAAGTCTATTTCATCGAATGTATTTCTATGCGAAAAAGAATAAGTGGTGGAGCTATGCGGGATCGAACCGCAGACCTCCTGCGTGCAAGGCAGGCGCTCTCCCAGCTCGAGCTATAGCCCCACATATTCTTTTATGTTTTAGTAATTTCGTTTATTCAAGGCATGAAGTGACGACGTTTAGCCTGCTAAACGAGTTACTTTATAACGCTGAACAAATGAAATTTGGTAGGTCTGGGCAGATTTGAACTGCCGACCTCACCCTTATCAGGGGTGCGCTCTAACCAACTGAGCTACAGACCTAAAACATTTTGTTAAAGTTAATAACTGAGTTAACAAGCCGACCTCACCCAACTCTTTATCAGAGAAGTGGGATGCTAACTAACAAAGCTAGAACCTAAAACATATTGTCAAACCAACTGGATGGTTTAACTATGCGTCTTTATTTTCGTATTCAAACAAACTGTGTGGACACTTAAAGAAAAGTATCGAATGATTGGTCATCACTAGTGACGACCTGAATAAAACTGTATTTTTAGATTAATTATCTAAAAATCTGTTTTATTTTTGTCTGTAAGGAGGTGATCCAGCCCCAGGTTCCCCTAGGGCTACCTTGTTACGACTTCACCCCAGTCATGAACCACAAAGTGGTGAGCGTCCTCCCCGAAAGGTTAAACTACCCACTTCTTTTGCAGCCCACTCCCATGGTGTGACGGGCGGTGTGTACAAGGCCCGGGAACGTATTCACCGTAGCATTCTGATCTACGATTACTAGCGATTCCGACTTCATGGAGTCGAGTTGCAGACTCCAATCCGGACTACGACGCACTTTTTGGGATTGGCTCCACCTCGCGGCTTCGCAACCCTTTGTATGCGCCATTGTAGCACGTGTGTAGCCCTACTCGTAAGGGCCATGATGACTTGACGTCGTCCCCACCTTCCTCCGGTTTATCACCGGCAGTCTCCCTAGAGTTCCCACCATTACGTGCTGGCAACTAAGGATAGGGGTTGCGCTCGTTGCGGGACTTAACCCAACATTTCACAACACGAGCTGACGACAGCCATGCAGCACCTGTCTCACAGTTCCCGAAGGCACCAATTCATCTCTGAAAAGTTCTGTGGATGTCAAGAGTAGGTAAGGTTCTTCGCGTTGCATCGAATTAAACCACATGCTCCACCGCTTGTGCGGGCCCCCGTCAATTCATTTGAGTTTTAACCTTGCGGCCGTACTCCCCAGGCGGTCAACTTAATGCGTTAGCTGCGCCACCCAGTGCTCAAGGCACCAGTCGGCTAGTTGACATCGTTTACGGCGTGGACTACCGGGGTATCTAATCCCGTTTGCTCCCCACGCTTTCGTACATGAGCGTCAGTTATTGTCCAGGTGGCCGCCTTCGCCACTGGTATTCCTTCAGATCTCTACGCATTTCACCGCTACACCTGAAATTCTACCACCCTCTACAAAACTCTAGTTTGTCAGTTCGAAATGCAGTTCCCAGGTTGAGCCCGGGGCTTTCACATCTCGCTTAACAAACCGCCTGCGTACGCTTTACGCCCAGTAATTCCGATTAACGCTCGGACCCTCCGTATTACCGCGGCTGCTGGCACGGAGTTAGCCGGTCCTTCTTCTGCGAGTAACGTCACAGCTAGCAGTTATTAACTACTAACCTTTCCTCCTCGCTGAAAGTACTTTACAACCCGAAGGCCTTCTTCATACACGCGGCATGGCTGCATCAGAGTTTCCTCCATTGTGCAATATTCCCCACTGCTGCCTCCCGTAGGAGTCTGGACCGTGTCTCAGTTCCAGTGTGGCTGATCATCCTCTCAAACCAGCTAGGGATCGTCGCCTTGGTGAGCCTTTACCTCACCAACTAGCTAATCCCACTTGGGCACATCCAATCGCGAAAGGCTCCGAAGAGTCCCCTTCTTTCCCCCGTAGGGCGTATGCGGTATTAGCCATCGTTTCCAATGGTTGTCCCCCACGACTGGGCAGTTTCCCAAGCATTACTCACCCGTCCGCCGCTCGACACCTCAGGAGCAAGCTCCCTTGTGTTTCCGCTCGACTTGCATGTGTTAGGCCTGCCGCCAGCGTTCAATCTGAGCCATGATCAAACTCTTCAATTAAAAGTTTAACTGTTTAACGTTCCCTACTTTTACATAAGAAACGACTCAATGAATTTACTGTCATATCAAGTAATTTCTTACTTGGTGTGAACATCTTCATTAAGTATTTTTGATACTTATCTAAAAATGCCCACACAGTTTATTTGAATACTAATTTTTAAAGAACGTTTTATCTCAATCACCATTTGGTGAGAGAACCGCTTCAAAGCGTTTGCTTCTCTGCGTTTCGGGTTGCGCATTCTACGCAATCCTTATTTGAAGTCAACAACTAATTTTAAAATTTATAAAAAACATTTAAAAGCTATTTTCTTCGCTAACTTGCGTTTAACTCCGTAGTAGAAGCCGTTGCGCCGTGTCAGTGGATGCGCATTATAGAGATCCAATTGAACTTGGCAAGAGCTTTTTTGATCTTTTTATGAGTTTGATGCTTAAAATGGTTTGAGATCACAAAAAGTTGGCTTTTAAGACGAAAAAGTGAGCATATCACGCGAAGTTAACTGCGAAGGCCTGTTGTTCTTTCGGAAATTAATTTTGTGCAATTGACAATGCTTTTTGGCAAGGCATGAGGAGCGACGCCTAGTCTACCTAGGCGAGCGGCGAATAACGCGGTGAAAATGTCTTGTCATTGCATCCGAAGGACAGCGTTTGTTCGTCATTTCTACGGCGTTATCGCCTGCTAGCTTAGCCCACTAAGCGTCGCAGACTCTGTCTTGTACTAACCCCGAACAACTCGCTGCAAAAACATTTTACAAAGAGCAACAGGCCTTCCTGCTCATTTTTTATAACATGTGGTGCAGACCGCTATTTTAAAGGAGCGCCTTGAGCTATCCATTGGGCTATATAGATACGCTCGTCATCAGTCATCTTAGTTTTATTGATAAAAGGCATATCCTTAGCGTCGATAGCACGTGCTTGAATGCGTGGTGCCCATCGCTTCATATCATCTAAGGTATCTAAAATCACACCACCTTGCGCCACAGTAAAGATTTGATCGGTATTCTTTTTAGAATGGCACGCAGTGCAGCGCTCATTAATGATGCTTTTAACTTGTGCTGCTTCGATTGTGTTTTGCTGTGCTTGTGCACTCTTTTCAACTTTCTTAGGTGCAATCGCGATCATTAAGGCAATAGTCAATAGCGCAGCGGCTACTAATACCATCTTATTCTCATTACCTTTATGTTTTGCTACGAAGTATTGTCTAATGGCTGCGGTGATAACAAAAATCACCATCAACAAAGCCCAGTTATATTGATGATTAAAGATCATTGGATAATGATTGCTAATCATAATGAAGATTAAAGGCAGTGTTGCGTAAGTATTATGGGTTGAGCGTAATTTAGCTTTCGCCCCCCAACTAGGATCTACCGGCTCGCCCTTTTCAACACTACTTACTAATGCCCGTTGCGACGGCATAATAGTAAAGAACACATTACCCGCCATGATAGTGCCGACTACAGCACCTACATGCATAAAGGCACCGCGTGCACTAAAGGTTTGTGATAGGACGTAAGATAGTCCGCAGATCAGCACCATCAAGATGATACCAAGAACGACACCGTGTTCGCTGAGTTTAGTGCGGCACAGTAGGTCGTAGACTAGCCAACCACCAGCGATACTCGCAAGACCAATGGTAATAGCCAATGCGGGTGAGATTTCTGACACAGAAGGATCGATAAGATAGGTTTCAGCACCAAGATAAAACATTAATGCTAATAGCACAAACCCTGTTAGCCAAGTGCTATAAGCTTCCCATTTAAACCAATGGAGCAGTTTGGGCATTTGCTCGGGTGCATGTTTGTATTTAGCAACTTCATAGAAGCCACCACCGTGTATGGCCCAGAGATCGCCTCCAATACCTTTATCGGTTTTCCATTGTGGCGGTTTTTCCAAATGGTTATCTAGCCACACAAAATAAAAGGATGCACCTATCCATGCTATACCCGTAATCACATGGGCAAACCTTAAGATCAGGTTTAACCATTCCGTAATATAAGGATCCATTTCCTACTACTCCAATCAACCCTGCACCTGAGTGGTCACCGCGACTCTCATGATGTGAATTGTTATAATTTTTTCCCTGTTATTTTTATATCAGGGTTAGAGCGCACTCGATTTGGGAGCATCGCGATCATGCACTTGCTCTCCCATCACATAAGTGGCTTTGATTGCGCGATCATCACCTAACGTTGTCATGACGAATAAACGCTCTAATAAGTCTTTTGATTTATTCATTCTCACGCGCATCAAGTCAGTTGATTGATAATCAAGCACCACGAAGTCGGCTTCTTTACCCTGTTCGAAGTTACCTATCTTGCTTTCTAGATCTAATGCTTGTGCCCCGCCAAGGGTGGCAAGGAAGAATGATTTAAGTGCAGTTAACTTTTCGCCGCGCAATTGCTGAATTTTATACGCTTCATTAAGTGTTTGAAGCTGTGAAAAACTCGTACCACCACCGACGTCGGTTCCTAAACCAACATCGACGTTATATTGTTCTGCTTTTTTTAAGTTAAATAGCCCGCTACCCAAGAATAGATTTGAGGTTGGGCAATAAGATAAAGACGATTTAGTATCTGACAATCGTTGATACTCGCTATCACATAAATGAATGCCATGAGCAAAAACACTACGTTTGCTTAATAAACCGTGCTGGTCGTATACATCTAAGTAGTTTTCACACTCTGGGAATAAGTCTTTAACCCAAGCACACTCGTTTTCGTTTTCGCTAAGGTGAGTATGCATAAACACATCTGGGTATTCTTTAAGTAACTGACCAGCTTTGTGTAACTGCTCACTGGTGCTGGTCGGTGCAAAGCGCGGGGTTACGGCATAATGTAAACGGCCTTTACCATGCCACTTTTCAATAAGGGCTTTTGATTCATCGTAACTCGATTGCGCAGTATCAGTAAGATTGTCTGGCGCGTTGCGATCCATCATTACCTTGCCGCAGATCATACGCAGGTTCATTTCTTCTGCACGTTCAAAGAAAGCATCAACAGACTCTGGATGTACTGTTCCGAAAACTAGCGCCGTAGTAGTACCGTTTTGTAATAATTGGTCTAAGAAAAATTGTGCGCGTGGCAAGGCAAAGTCTTTATCGCCGAATTGTGCTTCCGTTGGAAAGGTATAAGTATCTAACCATTCTAATAGCTGCTCGCCATAAGAGCCGATGATTTCAGTTTGCGGAAAATGAATATGAGTATCGACAAAGCCCGGCATTAATAGACCATTGTCATGAACAGTGACTTCAACGTCATCAGCAAGTGTCGGCAAGATATCCTGCGCGTCGCCTAAGTAATCAACCAAGCCGTTCTTAACGACTAAAACACCATCAGCGAAATGTTGATAGCTATTGGTTTCATCTTTTGCCGGATCGCTTAAAAAGTGAAGAATTTCGCCGCGAAAGGCCTTGGTTGTATTGTTCATTGTGTAACTCTTAAAAAATAAAAACGATTTAAAACGCTATTGTTATCTGCTGTGACACATCAATGGTCACTTCATCACAGTTGTTGCCTACGCCATGACGGTCGACAACTAAAAAATCACTTACTTCGTTTAATGCTAAACAGAAGTGATGCCAAGTTCCGGTGTGATAATTAACACCCTGATGTGATTGTGCTAAAAACACTTCTATTTTACGCAGATCCAGCTCACCCTTTGGCGCAACCACTACTAAATAAGGATTATCACTTAATGGCATAAAGGCCTGCGAGCCCTGAGGATGGCGCTCCATCATGCCGATCTTAATTGGCAGCGCCAATGGTTTAGAGCGGAAAATACTAATAATACCCTGGGCGCCATCGCCAATAGTTTCAACCATCGCCAGCTTGTGATGACGGGTAGTAAAACCTTGGTTGATAGCAAAATGCTCATTATTGTCGCTTACCTCAATAACATCACCAAAAGCAGCGAAAGCTTCTTGAGTTAGCGGTTTAGCTTGCATCATCATATTTTCCATAGTCCTTAACTTCCACGGTAAGTTGAGTAACCGTAAGCGGTTAATAGCAATGGAATGTGATAATGACTACCGCTGCCATCGACGGTAAACACGATATCGACGTATGGATAGAATCCTTGCTCGTTATTGGCATCGAAATAACTTTGGGTATCAAAGTGCATGCGGTAAGTGCCAGCATCTAGTACAACGGTATCGGCCAATAGACTACCGATACGACCATCATCATTCGTCACACCAGCTGACATTTCCTGCCAATCATCGCCAACTTTAATAAAAAGTGTAATTGGAACATTCGCCGCCGGTGTGCCGCGAGTAGTATCTAAAATATGGGTAGTAATCTGACTCATTTTCAATTCCTTACGTCAATTTAGCTAATCGAATGTGAAAAATCTTACGCTGCTCTTCTGCGGCGTTACGTAGTTCCGTTGCGCGATCATTGCCAAGTCTTGCTTGCAATAACTCGTTCATCTCGGCGGCACTTTTACCTGTAGCGCAAACAATAAAAATGAAACCAAACTTAGCTTCATAATCACTGTTACCTTGCGCTAGGTCGTTAATAGTTTGCTCGTCGGCTTCACCCATTCCCGACTGTTCACCCGCTGCTAGGGCTTTAGTGTTGGCGTATTTAGCCCGCAAACTACTAACATCACCAATTTTCGGGTGTCCATCAAAGGCTTCTAAATAATCTTTTTCGTCTAACCCAATCCAGTGCTGGTTGGCAGCGTCGTAAAGTTCATCGGCGTTGTTGTACGGACGCGATGCCACCATTTTTCTCACCCAAGTGCTTGAGGTGCAGCACTGCATAAACGCATGAGTAGCGTCTTGTTCTGATTGTTTGTTGATGTCTAAATAATTCATTTTTCTCTTATTCTTCTAATTCTGACGATGTTAATTAGCGGTAACCTACGACATCAGGCTATGGAACAGTTTTGACGTGTGATGCCAACTGCCCGCCATTTATCGCCTTAAACTATGGAGCAATTTTGACGTGCGATTTAGTCCAATTTATTCAATGAGCAACGTCATTCGCACGCCAGTTACTTTTCTTTGCGTCGCCAAAGAAAAGTAACCAAAAGAAAGGCGACCCGAAAATTTATTGCTTATCTCAAATGAAAAATTGACTCTTCAATACCGTATTTTATCCGCATCTCGGCAACTGCTCCTGCGTTGCTCTAACTCCTGCATCCATGCAGTCGCCTGCGGCAAATACTCAAAAATCATCCCTGATTTTTGCATTGGTCAATTTGTAATTTGAGGCAATAAATAGCGGGAGTTTTCCACGCTTTCAGGCTTTCCTTTCCAATAAGTAACTAAATCGCTACGCGATACTCCCAAACAACCGCATGCGGCTAACGCCGCCGTCTGGGAAGATATTTAATCGAACATGAGTAAAGGCTGTTTCGTTATTACAAATTTCATCGATAAACAAATGTTCTCGGTCGGCAAATAACTTGGTGCGCTCGATAACTGGTTGCCACTGGGCGTCGCCCGCTAAAATAGCTTCATCGTCACTCACACAGCCTTCCAAACTAAAAGTGTCAGGAAAATTCCCTTTAAAATGAGCGGTATCGATGATGGCTTTTTTGATGACTCCTCGAGTCGCTAGTTTAACGATTGACCAATCAGGACCTGGATCACGACGGCGCTTTGTTTCCCAGCCGTCCCCCATGTTAACGCCGCGCCCAGGCATCAGTAGATTATTTTTATCGCTAAAAAACATGTCAGAACATAATAATGCCCGAGCGCCATTTTGGATGGACGCGAGATCGATCAATTCACCTGCCACAAAATTATTCATGTCTAATTGAGGGTAGCCATACACGCGAAGACGAGCAACACCACCATCAGGGAACATGGTAAGACGAACATGAGTCCACACTTTATCGCAGTTTACTTCAAACAGATTTTGACTATGAGCATCGGTATCACTTTGTTTAACCAATACTGTCCACTGCGCATTGTCAATATCACCAATACAATGAGTAGCCTCTAGCATAATCGATTGCGGCGCATTGCCTTTAAAGTGATTAGTATCGACATCAATACCACGAATGACGCCAGCTACACCTAAACGCAATATACACCAATCTTCATCGCGACCACTTCCGTTGCCATGAGTTCGGCCGTAGCTACGGCGAGATTCCCAGCCGTCCATCCATTTGCCGCGATCAGTATATTTATCGTCGATAAATACACCGCGTCCTGGTTTGATAAGATTTTCCATTTCGGCAAAAAAGTCATCGCTACATGCTAGCGTTTCACCGCCGAGGCGCGCCTGTGCTAAATCGACATAATGTTGCGTGAAGTATTGGTGTAACTGCTGCTGATTCATCTTATGTACTCTTCCTTTATTCTTCTTATAATTGATTAAACACGCCCTTTTAATAATGGTTGTCCAGTTGGTGATTCGCCAAATTCATCGTCGTGATAAATCTTTTCGCCGCGCAAGTATGTACTAATGACATTGCCGTCAACACGGCGTCCTGCGTATGGTGTAATGTTGTGCTTATGCTTGATCATTTCATTGGTGATGACATAACCTGCCTTGTCGTCAAA
Organism: Psychrobium sp. nBUS_13; assembly: GCF_051201665.1. Classification (GTDB taxonomy): domain Bacteria; phylum Pseudomonadota; class Gammaproteobacteria; order Enterobacterales; family Psychrobiaceae; genus Psychrobium. Next base: position 3,593,571 of record NZ_CP179210.1, read on the forward strand.
AATGACAAAGTCAGCATAAAACCCCGCTTTGATGTAACCTTTGATGTGATCCATCCCGATAAATTCAGCGGTTTTTTCAGACATCCAACGCGTAATATCAATTAAATCATACCCTTGAATTTTCGCTTCAGTCCAAATCAATGGCAGACCAAATTGTAAGGCTGAAATACCGCCCCATGCTTTTTCAATGTCACCAGTATCAATGTGCTTCAACTCTGGTGTACACGGCGAATGATCTGACACAATAAAATCAATCACGCCATCTTTAAGCCCACGCCATAATCGCTGACGATTATCTTCTTCACGGATCGGCGGACAACATTTAAATAACGTTTTCCCATCGGGAATACTTTCAGCCGCTAGCGTTAAATAATGGGGACAGGTTTCAATGGTCAAGCTTATTCCTTCACCACGCGCTGACTCAATACTTGCTATCGCTTCGCTACTCGATAAATGAACGATGTGTACAGGACACTCAAGACCTTGTGCTTTAACCTCGCGATTTAAATCAATCATCATGTCGATGGCATTGTTTTCCCACGACTTAGGACGAGAATCTAAAAAGCTTTTATATGCTTTGGTAATTTGTGCCGGTGGCGCACCACAATCTAGTTCAGCATGAATCAAATAAGGTGCATTGTATTTGGCAAGAATTGGCATTGCTTGGCGTAAATCCTCCGCCTTCATTGGCTGAAACTCTTCAATGCCCGAATCAATTAAGAATGACTTACAGCCCAATACGCCCGCATTAAGCAACTCATCAAGATCGCCAATACTGTCTGGCACAACACCTCCCCAAAAACCGCAATCAACCCATAGTTTATCATCGACGCTATCAAGCTTTTCTTGGAAAGACGCTTTGTTGATGGTCACTGGAATGCAATTAAGTGGCATATCAACCAAGGTCGTAATGCCACCAGCCGCCGCAGCTTGAGTAGCCGTATTAAAACCTTCCCACTCAGTGCGTCCTGGCTCGTTAATATGAACATGAGAATCCACCAAACCGGGCATTACAACTAAATCACCGACATTATCGATACAGCAACCTAGGGCCGCGTCATAAGCGTGAATGTCTTTAATAATGCCATTTTTAACTTCAATTTGTGCGGGTACTATGGCGCCATCAATAACACAACGTGAGCTTTTCAAAGCGAAGTGGTTGTCGGGAAATTTAATCATTTGTTTCCTCTTGTTCTTTGTTTTTTATAGTTGGTACAGTTGCTGAATGATCAAGCAGTTGCTGAATGATCAAGCATTTGCTTAAGTTCATCCCACTGTACACCTTGCTTATGAGGCACAGGCGTAAGTTCTTGTTGATACAAATTAATCACCTGGCCAACGATAGACACAGCCACTTCCATTGGTCGTTTGCCAGGTACATCACTTAGTCCAACAGGACAGGTGATACTAGCAATCTGCTCATCGCTAAAACCACGATGACTAAAACGCTGCTTAAAACGTTTCCATTTTGTATCTGAGCCAATCAAACCAATGTATTTAGCATCGCCGCGTTTTAAAATGGCGCTGGTGATATCAAAATCTCGCTGATGATTGTGAGTCAAGATGATGTAATAGCTATTAGGCGGCATACTAGCGACTTCATCGCTAGGTACATCACTGCCGATATGATGCGTATTACGCGCCTTGTGCACAGGAAATAAATCACTGCGTTCATCCACCCAATGTAGGTTTACAGGCAATCCAGCAAGTATTGGCGTGATTGCATGGCCAACATGACCAGCACCAAACATCATGATATTAATATTAGTATTAACAAAGGTTTCAAACAGCACACTTGTGCTACCGCCACAACATTGACCAAGTTTAGCACTTAATGGAAAGTGCTCGATTTTCTGACCACTTTGCCCATCACGAATGAGCTGCTGGGCAATTTGCGTTACCTTGTGTTCAAGATGACCACCACCAATGGTGTCAAAGGTAGCGCTATCGCTAACCACCATTTTTGTGCCGCTATCACGCGGCGCTGAACCACGCACACCTAACAAGGTCACTAATACGTAACTTTTTCCTTGTTGTGACAACTGTTGTGCGGCTTCTAACCAATGGCTGTTTGGAGTCATACTCATGAGACAATTACCTCAATTAATCCTGTTGCATTTGCATTACAGCATCTAACACCCGCTCAGGTGTCGCTGGTGTATGTAGTACAGGGCTTTGCTTGTAATTTGATACCGATGAAATTGCGTCACGCATTGCAGACCACACTGATATGGCTAACATAAATGGCGGTTCACCGACGGCTTTCGAATTATAAATCGTCGCTTCGCGATTAGGCTCGTTTTGTAGCAATTCAACGTTGAAGTGCTCAGGCATATCGGCAATTGCAGGGATCTTATAAGTTGCAGGGCCATTAGAAAGTAGACGGCCTTGCTCATTCCACATCAACTCTTCTGTGGTTAACCACCCCATACCTTGAACGAACGCACCTTCAATTTGCCCCAAATCGATTGCAGGGTTTAGTGAATCACCGACATCGTGCAGTACATCAACACGTTCGATCTTGTATTCACCGGTTAGCGTATCAATCACCACTTCTGAACAAGATACACCATTGGCGTAATAGAAGAACGGACGGCCATGTGCTTGTTCACGGTTGTAGTGGATTTTTGGCGTTTTGTAAAAGCCAGTAGACGACAATGACACTCGGTTTAAATACGCAAGCTGAACTAACTCAGCAAAGGCCATTATCTTTGCATCGCCAATATGAACTTGATTATCTTTAAAGACGACTTCTTCAGGGGTTACTTCAAAGTGCTCACTGGCAAAGTCCACTAAACGGCCACGAATAGTTTTCGCTGCCGCCTGCGCCGCTTTACCATTTAAATCGGTGCCAGATGACGCTGCTGTCGGCGAGGTATTGGGCACCTTGTCGGTACGAGTTGCGGTTACCAAAATATTGTCGATATTCACTTGGAATTCTTGGGCAACAACTTGTGCTACCTTGGTGTTTAAACCTTGGCCCATTTCAGTACCACCGTGATTCAATTGAATCGAACCGTCGGTATATAAATGAATTAACGCGCCCGCTTGATTAAGATGCTGCACGGTGAATGAAATACCGAATTTAACAGGCGTTAGCGCGATGCCTTTCTTAATAAACTGATTTTCTTGATTAAATTGAGTAATGGCAGCGCGGCGTGCTTGATAGTCACAGTCGTTTTCAAGCTTGTCGATCATCATTGGCAGAATGTTTTGCTCAACAGTTTGACCGTAATGAGTCACATTGCGCTCATCTTGACCGTAAAGATTAAGCTTGCGAACTTCTAGCGGATCTTTACCTACTTTACGCGCAATATCATCCATCACGCCTTCAATAGAAATCATCCCTTGTGGGCCACCAAATCCACGATAAGCGGTGTGAGATACGGTATTGGTTTTACAACGATTGCCAACGACATTAGCATGCTCTAGAAAGTAAGCATTATCGCTGTGGAACATCGCTCTATCGACAATGGCATCTGATAAATCAGGCGAATAGCCACAATTACCATTGATGGTAAAGTCGATTCCTTTCACTAACCCTTCGCTATCAAAACCAACATCGTAGGTATTTTCAAACGGGTGACGTTTACCTGTTGCTGTCATATCATCATGACGATTAAGGCGCATTTTAACGCTGCGACCAGTTTTGTTAGCCAGCAGCGCTGCAAGACATGCCCAAGGAGCCGCTTGCGTCTCTTTACCACCGAAACCACCGCCCATACGACGCATATCGATAACGACTTTATTAAATGAAATACCTAGCACTTCCGCCACTAGAATTTGTACTTCCGATGGATGCTGGCTTGATGAATACACAATCATGCCGCCTTCTTCCGTTGGCTCGGCAACTGAAATCTGGCTTTCTAAATAAAAATGCTCTTGGCCGCCGATTTGCAGCTCACCTGATAGTTTGTTCTCACTTTGGCTAATCGCCGTTTTTGCATCGCCGCGTGACTGAGTATGTGTCGGACGTACAAAGTTTTGCTTTGCTAATGCATCCTTTACTGACAATACCGGTGCTAGCTCTTGATATTCAATGTCTGCAAGCTTGGCTGCTTTTACAGCCGCTTCATGAGATGTTGCGGCAACGGCGAACATCGCCTGTCCCATAAACTCAACTTTTTCTTCAACTAAAACAGGGTCGCCACCAAACACAGGACCAATATCCACTTTACCCGGCACATCACCACTGGTAATCACAGCGACTACACCTGGATAGGCTTTCACTTTCGATAAATCCATCGCTGTAACGATGCCGTGAGCAATAGTACTTTGCCCGATAGCGCCATGAAGCTGATCAGCACGTTCACCGCGATCGTCGATGTAAACTGCTTTGCCGCTTACGTGTTTATCAGCGCTTTCATGTTTGTGTGAAACGCCAACTTTGCCAGCCACCTTGCTCGACTCTTTCGTCGGTAAATCAACTAATTTACGCATATTGCACAACTCCCGTATTAGTTTGTGGCTGAGAAATTTCAATAAAGGCTTTTTGCAATAGGTTTTGCGCAACCGTCATACGGTAATCTTTCGACGCACGTACATCGCTCATTGGCGTATAATCATTAGCAAGCTGCGCTTTGGCAGCGTCGATGGTCGCCTGCGTAAATGGCTGACCGTTTAAGGCTTGCTCACAGTGCATTGCACGGGCAGGAATGCCCGCCATACCGCCAAAGGCGACACGTGCTTTAGTAATCACATCATTTTCAATGGTTAAATTAAAAGTGGCTAATACCGCTGAGATATCATCGTCGAAACGCTTAGAAATTTTATATACCTTAAGCTGCGGTGCCTTGCTAACAGGCTTAGGGATTTCAATGCTTTCAATAAATTCACTGGTTTTCTGTGACGTCACCTTGTAATCAACAAAGTAATCTTCAATGGCGATTTGACGTACAACATCGCCACAACGCAGATTCAATTTAGCATCAAGGGCAATCAACACTGGCGGTGTGTCACCAATTGGTGAAGCATTCCCAACATTGCCACCCAGCGTACCTTGGTTGCGAATTTGTAATGAACCAATGCGCTCAATCATGTCGCCAAATTCAGGATAATGGATAGCAAGATGTGGCGTAAACTCGCTATATGGCAGTGCAGCGCCGACAACAAATTTATCATCATGCTCTTCAAATGTTTGCAGCTCAGGTACATTGCCAACATAAACAATGGTGCCAAGTTGTTTGTGCATTTGCGTAATTTCAAGCACGATATCCGTGCCACCAGCCACTAAACGCGCCTGTGGGTTATCCAGCATGATTTGGCTCAGCTGCGACAGACTTAATGGACTGAATGCTTGCTGTGCACCATCGTTAAACTCTTTATTAAGAGAAAGTTGGGCCATAGTATGTCTAGCAATGCTGTTTAGCGTCGCGATAGTTTGCGCAACGTTACGATCAAATTGATCCGCCCCGTGATTTTTTGCCGCTGCCGCCGCATCAACAATTGCGCGATAACCAGTACAACGACAAAGGTTGCCCGCAAGGGCTTCTAATGTTTGGTGCTTACTTGGATCAGGGAAATTCTTATGCAGCGCAAACAGCGACATAATAAAGCCTGGTGTACAAAAGCCACATTGTGAGCCGTGAAAATCAACCATCGCCTGCTGTACAGGATGCAAACGGTCGCCATCTTCTAAATCTTCAACCGTGATAAGTTGTTTACCATGCAAACTCGGTAACAAGCTAATACAGGCATTTAAGCTCTTATAGCGCAGCTTGCCAGCAACAGCTTCTGCAATCACTACGGTACAGGCACCACAGTCACCAGAAGCACATCCTTCTTTGGTGCCGCTCTTGTGCTGGTGCTGTCTTAAATATTGTAAAATCGTCGTATTAGGATCGATGTCACTCAACGTCGTTAGCTGATCGTTGAGCAAGAACTGGATCTGATTATTAATCATTGCTATATCGCTCTTATTACCACTCACAATGCTAACTTCTTAGTGAGTTAGTCTGGTGGCATTATAATTTTATAAATCTGACATAAGTGTCAAGTATTTTAAAGATAGGGGAATTATTGATGTGAGTCAATATTGGCAAATAGGCAGCCTAAGTGATAGCGGTAAACTGTGATACGAATCGATAAATAGAGTATTAATTTATCCTTCGATCAGTCAATGGCAAATACATTACCAATATATACCAGGTAGAATACATTAAATCACTGAACAATCTGTTCATTGATTATTAATTATCAGCTAGTTACACTCCTTTTTCGGCGCTAAGTAAGATAAAGGAATATCATGAATAAAACCTATGCATTCACTATCATCAGTGTAATCATTGCCTCAATTGGTACGACATTACTCATGTCTCGATCGCCTTCCCAATCGATAACTGACGAAGGCGTTCATGACAAAGGTGTGCTAAGTAAAGCTCAACCTAATACTCAAGCAGCCAACAACGCAGTAATAAATAATGAGCTCCCGTCTCAAGCCGAGAAATTAGAAGACGCACCTCAAGCCAACAAAGCAATTCCACAAGCTGACATTGATAAGTTCTTGGCTTCAAAGGCATTTGACTCATCAGCTAATTTTGATAACGCATTTATCTCTGATGATGTGGTTTCTAGCAGCGCATTACGCACAGTTTTTGGCACTCAGGATTTTTCCCGTGTGATAGAAAAGATCCGTACACTAGATAACGATCACACCAACGTCCAAAATGAGGAAAATCTGTATGCCCAGTTTAGTAAATTAATTGGAGAAAAATTTTATGCTGAAAACTACGCCTGTAGTGGAAAAGTATGCCTTATTGAGTTTAACTATAATGGAGCAGAGGTAGCCCAAGTACAGTTAGAAAAAATGCGAAACTTTGGCAGCAACCATTCTTTTTCAAGTTATTCACCGAGCGATAACGAAGACATGATTTATCGAGGACTATTCATTGCCACTGATGATCCATCAACGTTGACAATGAGCAGAGACTGATCCTGTAACAATATCAAAACGCTTAACAGGTTACTCGATAATACACATTGTCCTTATCAATACTAAAACCCAATGAGTTATATAATGCTTGTGCGCGTGTGTTGGTCATTTCAGTTTTAAACTCAATACGAATCGCGCCCGATTTTTTCGCAAATTCAAGCGCACCATTCATTAGCACTTTAGCTAAACCGCGGCCACGAAATTGACAGGATACCGCATGGTCATTTAAAAGCCAGATAGGTTTCAGCGCCAAAGTAGAGTAACTGGGGGATATATACTAAATCAACTTCAAAGTGCAGTTTTTAATATTTGAAAATTATCATTGATCGTATCGTCAAGTGTATTGGCAATATCGGGTAATGTTGACTCAAAAAAATCGCTAATACGCCGTCGAAACTCTTTAGTACTTGAAAAATATTGGCTATTTCTCGCATTTTTGTTCATTACCTTCCATAGCCGTTCTATTGGGTTTAAATTAGGACTATAGGGTGGTAAATAATGTAACTTGATATTGAGCTTTTCGGCTTCATCAATCACTATCTGATTACGGTGATAACCAGCACCATCAAGAACCATATGAAGCATACCGCTCGTCTGATAATTGGCTCTGACTTCATTTAAAAAATCAACGATAGATTCACCGTTGACTGTCTTATTATATTGCCTTATCACTGCTTCCTCTAAGTGACCCAATCGGATAGCTCCCACTACATTAATTCGTGTTCGACTTCCTGTGGTTTTAATGGGTTTATTTTCCCCTTTTTTAATCCAGCCTGCCGTGATTTTTGTCGCTTGTGTTGGATGAACAGCATCCATAAACAAGATTGGCTCATTAGGAGCCAGCGTTGATTTAAGCTGGTTATAATGTGCGATAAAAGCTGCTTGCTTTTCCTCATCAAAATTATGAGGAACGCCTTTGGGCTTTTTATAACTAAAGCCATGCTGATGTAACCATTTATTGAGACCAGGCACCGTGTATTTAATGTCGTACTCACTCTCAATATGATCAAGTATTTGATGGCTATGTAGGTAAGTTACTTCACACAGGTGTGCAATTAACTGTTGCGTTTGCTGATGATTAAGATAACTAGTAGAGCCGCCGCTGTTGATGGTTAATTTTTCACGACGAATGTAGTCATCAATATATCTAACAACTGACGTTTCGTGAATGCGTAACGCTTGAGCAATCATTGGCGAAGACCAGCCTTCGTCACGCAATAGAATAGCTTTAATTCGATCGCACTCACGCTTATCTCTCGCTTTTTTATGTCGAGATTCTAACGTTTCTTTTTGAATGTCGGTGAGAGCAATCTTTTTCATGTGACTATCATGATCTCATTAGCTAAAAAATCAAGCACTTTCAATGATCACGGGTATAGATCAACAAATCCCATGATCTGTTGGGATTGTTGTTCTATCACCAACAACATCACAGATTTATTATCTTTGATAAGATGAGTAAGAAACGCTTGTGTTTCTCTTTCTTGAGAATCAAAACCACAAAATTTTCAATACTCTTCCATAATAGGAATAATTGCTTGAACGTGAGTTAATTGTGCTGGGACAAGTGTCATTATTTTACTTGCTCCATTAAGCTATCCATCCCCTTACTTACACCAAAGACATCTTTAGCATCAAAGCCTACAGTCACATGGAAGTCTTTATTTTTGAGGCCATGTTGCTTGCGAACTTGCTGCGCTTTTTCAGATGAAGTCACCACAAAAAAAGTGCGGCCAGCGTCTTTACTCGCTGTACCCAAGCCTTCAAATTTAAAGGTAATTTCAGGCAGCTTACTGACATCGATATTCTTTACGTTCGGGTACTCAAAGGGATTAATGAGTGTTATATGAAAACTATGATGATCTCGTTTGGCCTGCCCTGCTCGAAAAGTATTAAATTTTTCGTCTCCTAAATGTACTTTTAGCTGTGCTAAATATGGCGAAATTAGCTTTTTATCAACGTCATATCCGATATATACTAATCCTGAATTATCTTTTAATTGAGATGCCTTTAACGTATGAATACTGCTTTCAACGACAGAGCTTGATGCAAGGGCTGATAACGGAGAAAGAAATGCTAAGGAAATAGCAAATGATTTAATTATTGATTTCATAAAGTTCCTAAAGGCTATGCGCCCATTATATTTTGTCCACAAACACGAATAGTATTGCCATTAATGCTTTGAGCATTGGGTGATGCTAAAAAGGCAATGGTATGTGCTACATCACTTGGTAACCCCCCTTGTGAAAGAGAACACAAACGGCGACCGAAATGTCGTGTCATCAGGGGGATTTTAGCGGTCATCTCTGTTTCAATAAAGCCAGGAGCCACAGCGTTGATGGTTATTTGTGCCTCTTGTTGTTTTAGTTTTTGTGCTGTTGATTCAACTAATCCAATAATGCCCGACTTAGAAGCTGCATAATTCACTTGCCCAACATTGCCTGCGATGCCACTAATTGAGGCAACACAAATGATTTTGGCTTGTGGCGATAAACAATCGTTGTTCAAGAAAAAGTTATTCATATTAGCGACCGATGACAGATTAATATCGATAACTGATTGCCATTGTTGCTCAGACATTAGCTTTAACGTTTTGTCACGGGTTATTCCGGCGTTATGAACAACAATATCGAGCGGTTGAGTCAACTGTTGATTAATTTGTGAAGCGGCATCATTGGCGGTGACATCCAGTAAAATTGATTGACCATTGATAGCTGTTATTTGATTAGTTAGCGCATCTTTTGCCTGAGGAATATCTAAACCTATAACCGTAGCGCCATCCGCTGCTAGAATATTGGCGATTGCAGCGCCTATACCTCTGCTAGCACCGGTAACTAAAGCGGTTTTACCTTTGAGCGGCTGTTGCCACTCTTGCAAAGAATGTTCATCAGTAACCCAATCTGCCGTCACTATTTGGCCGCTAACAAAAGAACTTTTATCAGAGATAAAGAACCTCAGTGGTGACGCAATATTTTTTTCGCAAACCTTATTCGTATAAACAAGATTTGCAGTGCAGCCCCTTCGTCCAACCTCCTTGGCAATAGATTTTACAATTCCCACTAAAGCACGCTGTGCAGCAGCCTCTTCAATACTCATATCAGACTTAATAACACGACCTAGAACGATAATACGTCCGTTACTGGCCAAATTACCTAGTTGTTGATGGAAGAATTCATGACACTGTATTAATTGTTCTGGCGATGAAATATCCGTTGCATCAAAAATCAATGCTTGTGCTTTTTGATGTGTATTAGTCGATGATTGACTTGCAACAGATACTTCACTTTCAACAAAACAGGCTTTTATTTTATCTAAATGTTTCTCGTGACTTATCAGGATAGATAATTTAACTAGCGCATCACCTAATTTATAGCGAGCCAGCTTTGGAGGAATCGTCAAACCAATTACTGAAAACAATGACTTACCCAATTGACTATGGGAGAAATTAAGATAAGAATCTTTCACGAATACCTCATTACATTATGTTGTCATACCAGATAGAAGAGCACCTTAACGCAATCACAGAAATAGCGCCATAATCTTTCATTAATCAGTATTTTTATGGAAAACAGAACCTACACAAAGCTACTTTTTGATCTAAATCAAAAAACGCATCGCCTTATAAGAAATTAACCGTTAATCTGGTCTGTTAGCTGAGTAAAAATATTCCTTTCTCTTTGGATACTTATTATGACTAGGGTCTGTTGAGCTGTCTGATCGCGCAATCACAGTAACAGCAGGGTCAATGCACGCGCTTGAAGCCGCTGACAAGCAAGTGGCGCAAACTAATCATGCAAAAGATAACCTCGACTCAATGAGCAATAGCATTCACAACGTCGTAGAGACAGTCCGTCAAACAGAAGACAATTCAAAAGCAACGGTAGAGTTATCGGAACGTGGCCGCCAAGCAGTGCAAAACGTTGCAACAGAAATTGAGAAAATTTCGACCACTGTTAAAGCGACGGTTTCTCAAGTTAATGTATTACGAGCACGTGAAATTGGTGACATCATTAATGTTATCCGCGGCATTTCAGAACAAACAAATTTACTTGCATTAAACGCCGCTATTGAAGCCGCACGCGCAAGGGAATAAGGTCGAGGGTTTGCTGTAGTCGCCGATGAAGTGCGTCAATTAGCACAACGTACTGGCGATGCCACAGGTGAAATTGATACCATTTTAGTTAATTTTAACAAGTACAAGTGGGCAAATATTTAATGCAATTGGTATCAAGCAAGATATCGACTACTTTAAGGTTTAAACACACCAATCACTTCGGTTGGCTGCACAGCTGCTTTGGCAACTTTGTCGTCAACCTGAGATTGTTTATGCCCACAGTCAACACATTCAATCTTTTCAACATCATTTTCTTTATACAATTTTAAAGTATCTTGTTCACCACATTTAGGACATTTCGCACCAGCAATAAAGCGTTTTTTACGTTGTATCGACATAATAAAATTCTCATTCTTACAATGGCGGCTACTTTAGCACAACATGCTATCGATTAGGACGCGATTGCGCTATCATCCGCGTAATTTATTTTTTAGATGTTGTGTCATGATTGTCATTAAAGATTTGCAATTGCTTCGTGGTGGAAAAGAGCTATTAAAGAGTGCTAACGCCACTATCTACCCTGGTGCCAAAGTTGGCTTAGTCGGTGCGAACGGCTGTGGTAAGTCGAGCTTATTCGCCTTAATGCGTGGTGTTATTCACCAAGATCAAGGTGATTTCTCATTTCCAAGCCAGTGGCAAATGGCATGGGTAAAACAAGAGACACCATCGATGGAGAGCAGTGCTTTAGACTACTGTATCGACGGCGATGTGCAATACCGTGAATTCGAGACACGCCTAACGGCGGCAGAAGAAAGTGACAATGGCCAAGAAATAGCTGAAATGCACGCCGCTATCGACAATATCAACGGTTATAGCATTGCAGCTCGTGCTGGCGAGTTACTACATGGTTTAGGTTTTAGCGACAACCAATTATCACTGCCAGTTTCAAGCTTTTCTGGTGGTTGGCGCATGCGTTTAAATCTTGCTCAAGCCCTACTGTGTCGCTCAGATCTATTATTACTTGATGAACCCACCAATCACCTCGATTTAGACACCGTATTATGGCTTGAAAAATGGTTGCAAAACTATCAAGGCACACTTGTACTGATATCTCATGATCGTGATTTTCTTGATAACGTCGTTAATCAAATCGTTCACGTTGAGCAGCAGACTACCTTTAGTTACAGCGGTAACTACAGCGCTTTCGAGCGTCTGCGTAGTGAGAAGTTAGCATTACAACAAAGCATGCATGAAAAACAAGTGAAAGAAAAAGCACACATGCAGGCGTTTGTTGACCGTTTTCGTTACAAGGCGAGTAAAGCAAAACAAGCCCAAAGTCGATTAAAAGCCTTAGAAAAGTTAGAAGAAATAGGTCCTGCTCACGTCGATAGTCAATTTAGTTTTAAGTTTTTTAAGCCAGACCAATTGCCATCACCGCTTATCCAAATGGAAAAATTATCAGCTGGTTATGGCGATGTACAGATTTTAAAATCAATCAAACTCAATCTGGTACCCGGCTCTCGCATTGGCTTACTCGGTCGTAATGGCGCCGGTAAATCAACGCTTATTAAGTTGCTTGCCGGAGAGATTGAGCAGCAGTCAGGAAAGATCGTCCAAGCAGGCGATTTAAAGATTGGTTATTTTGCCCAGCATCAACTGGATTCGTTGCGCAAACAAGACACAGCCCTTGAACATATGGTGCGCTTAGCACCCGATAAATCAGAACAAGAACTTCGTAACTACCTAGGCAGTTTTGGCTTCATTGGCGATATGGCGATCACGCCAATTGCACCGTTTTCTGGTGGTGAAAAAGCGCGTCTAGCCTTGGCGATTTTAACATGGCAACGCCCTAACCTATTATTACTTGATGAACCAACCAATCATCTCGACTTAGAAATGCGGTTAGCCCTGACACTATCATTGCAAAACTTCACGGGTGCCATGGTTATCGTTTCTCATGATCGCCATTTATTGCGCGCGACCACCGATGATTTTTATTTAGTTGATAATAAACAGGTATTGCCATTTGATGGTGATTTGGAAGACTATCACGCATGGCTCAGCGAGCAGCAAAAAGAACAGAAAGCCGCTGATAAATTAGCAATATCATCGCAAAAATCAACCAGTGTAAAAGCAGTTCCTAACGTTGATAAAAAAGAATTAAAACGCTTACAGGCACAATTTAGAGCAACATTGTCCCCCATCAAAAAGCAATTCGATAAAATCGAAAAACAGATGGAAAAAAGCCAACAAGAATTAAGTGACATCGAAACACAGCTTAGTGATACTGATTTATATCTTGCGAAAAACAAATCAAAGCTAGCACCACTGCTCCAACATCAAGGTGAGCTTCGTTCGGCATTAGAAGACATCGAAATGGAATGGTTTGAACTCCAAGAGCAGCTTGAAGAGAAACAAACCGCTTTTGATAAGAGCTTGGAAAGTTAACGCATGGATATCAATATCGATACTTCAGATAAGATTAAATTAGACAGTGAAGCGTTATGGCAATATAGCCTTGGTGCTTACGATCAAGTAAAAGATCTTGTATTAAAACTGCAAGATGATTACGGATTAAACGTCAATTTACTGTTGCTGTCAGGCTATGCGCAAACGTTAGGCTGCGCCATCGATGAATTTGATATGCACAGCCTCGTGACACAAACCAAACAATGGCAAACCGCCATCACCAAACCTTATCGCGAATTGCGCCGTGAGCTTAAAGACACCATCACATCACAGCAATATCAAGCAATGTTAACGGTTGAATTGGCATTAGAACGGGAAGAACAATGGCGACTGACTCAGTGCTTGCCTGAACTCCCACCACACAATGTAGAAGCACAAGCGAATATCCTAAGCTGTTTAATTGTCTCCGGCGTACCGCTTGAATTACTTTCCCAAGACGATTTAGCTAGCCTGTATGCTATAGGCCAACGAGTTGAGCATTAATATGACTGACGATTCTACATTTTCATTAGTAATTCTAGCTGCTGGCCTTGGGTCGCGATTTGGTGGCAACAAACCCCTTGCTGGATTTGGCGAGCACAATATTACCTTGTTAGAACTTAATATTTTCAATGCCTACCAAGCGGGTTGCCGACATGCAGTCCTCATCATCGCACCCGGTGCACAATCCATCTTTGACCAGCACTTTTCCAATAAATTACCCAGCGATTTAGCCATTGAATACGCGGAACAACGCGCCGATGATTTACCCAATAATCAAGCGCTGACAGGGCGTAAAAAACCGCTAGGAACTGCTCATGCGCTGTGGAGCTGCCGCCATTTAATTAAAAATGGCTTTGTGGTTACCAATGGTGATGACTATTACGAAGCCAATGCGTTTATTGCCGCTAAACAACACTTTGCGCAATCAGTAAAACAATGGGCTATCGTTGCCTATGATGTCGGTAACACATTATCAAATTTTGGCGGCGTCAATCGCGGTTTATGCCAGTTGACTAACGAGAATTCGCTCGCTTCCATTACAGAGTGTTACAACATTGCGCAGCAATCAAATGTCATTCAAGGTGAAATCGACGGTAACAATATAACCTTAGAATCGTCACAGTTGGTTTCGATGAATTTTTGGTGCTTAACGCCAACCGTTTTTGATGCGTTAACGCAATTCATTACGCAGTTTATTGAGACGGCAAAAATTAACGACGAATGCCAACTTCCTGATGTGATTGAACAAGCACTGTCGCAACAGAAAATTTCCGTTTATCGCAGTGATTCACAATGGTTTGGATTAACCTATGCCGCGGACAAACAATGGGTTGCCAATCAATTAGATAACTTGCCAACACAAGAAGCCGCATTTTATCAGCAACGTGGTTAGCATCAATTGTGTGGTATTCGAATCGCTATTTATTTGCTATATTTACACCATGTTAAAGAGAGTCTTTATAGCTATAGATATTCATGTATAAACCCAGTCAATTTAAACCCGCGTGGTGGGCTAGAAATCCGCATGTGCAAACCATTTTTGCCGATCTTCTTACTAGCCGAAAAAAACCTGTTGGCACCCCTGAACGTTTAGAATTAGATGATGGAGATTTTGTTGATCTCATATGGACTCAAAAACTCGAACAGCAATATACCGGTCCGTTACTTGTACTTTTTCATGGTCTTGAAGGCTCTATAAAATCCCACTATGCGTATCGCTTATTAAAGTCTTTAAAAGATCATAACTGGCCTGGTGTGATGATGCATTTTCGTGGCTGCTCTGGTGAACCTAATCGCCTTCCTCGTGCTTATCACTCTGGTGAAACAGACGATCCTAGATATTTTATTGAATACTTAACGAAGCGATTTCCAAACGCAAAATTATTTGCGGCCGGCTACAGCCTTGGTGGAAATATGCTCCTGAAATACCTCGGTAAATATAAAGAGAACTCTCTATTATGTGGCGCGGCGGCTATCTCTCCACCTCTTGATTTATCAGCATGTGAAGTGCGATTAAAAACAGGATTCTCTCGTGTTTATCAACATCATCTCTTGTCACGAATGAAGCGTAATTTACGCAAGAAAGTCGAAATAATGCCTGAACTTATCTCAAAGCTTAAAATGGCAGATGGTGTTGACGGTATTTCGACGTTTAAAACCTTTGATGAACAAGTCACAGCGCCGCTTCATGGCTTTAAAAATGCTGATGATTACTACAAAAAGTGCAGTGCGATGCAGTTTCTTAACAACATCACTGTGCCAAGCCTAATATTGCATGCTAAAGACGATCCTTTTATGACTCACGCAGTGATCCCTGAGCCACACCAGTTATCAACTCAAATTGAATACGAGCTGACCAATAAAGGTGGTCATGTTGGTTTCATTGGTGGGAAGTTTCCTTGGCGTCCACACTTTTATGTAGAAAGCCGCATCGCCGAATTTTTTAAGAAGATATATCAAGCATGATAATTCCTGTTGATTCAATACCACCAGAAACGCTAGACAACATTATCAAAGAGCATGTGTTGCGTGAAGGCACTGACTACGGTGAACATGAAGTACCACTTGAAACGCAAATGCAACAGCTAAAACAACAACTTATTCGTCAAGAAATCGTATTAGTCTATTCAGAAATTCACGAGTCAGTTAATCTTTTACCAAAAGCTCAGTTTGATAATCAAAAGTAACGCCAGCGATTGACCTGACTCTTTTTTATTGGTTAACTGTGCGACTGACTTTAACATTTAGGTAACAACCATGTCTAAAATTCATCCGATCATCGCCATTACCGGCTCATCTGGTGCGGGTACGTCTACGTCTACCACAGCGTTTAAGCACATTTTTAGAAAGCTTGATGTTAATGTTGCCTACACTGAAGGTGATAGTTTTCACCGTTACACGCGACCAGAAATGGATTTGGCAATTCGAAAATGCAAAGAAGAGAATAAAAGCCTTTCTTACTTTGGTCCTGAAGCTAATGACTTTGCACTGCTAGAATCTTTTTTTAAAACCTATGGTGAAACTGGCCAAGGTGAAATTCGTCGCTACTTACATACTTTTGACGAAGCTGTTCCTTACAATCAAATGCCTGGGACATTTACGCCATTTCAGGCATTGGCCGATGATAGTGATGTTTTGTTCTATGAAGGTCTTCATGGCGGCGCAGTAACCGATGAGAATGATGTAGCCAAGCACGTTGATTTACTCATCGGCATGGTACCAATTGTCAATTTGGAATGGATTCAAAAAATCATTCGCGATACGCATGATCGCGGGCATAGCCGAGAAAAAGTAATGGATTCTATTGTCCGTAGCATGGACGATTACATTAATCACATCACGCCACAATTCTCTCGCACACACATCAATTTTCAGCGGGTTCCAACGGTAGATACGTCAAACCCTTTTAGTGCTAAAGACATTCCAAGTTTGGATGAGAGTTTTGTTGTTATTCGTTTCCGTGGTGTTGAATCGACTGACTTCCCTTATTACCTACAGATGATTGAAGGATCTTTTATGTCAAGAATCAACACCTTAGTCGTTCCAGGTGGCAAAATGAAACTTGCAATGGAGTTGATTTTAACGCCGGTCATTCGTCGCCTAGTTGAACGTAAAAAACTCGCTAAGCAACGGCTCGAACAGCAAGGCTAAGCCGGCTCACTATACAGCGTCACATAATGTGCGGCCACTTGATGAAATACCTCTTTACCTGATAATTCATGTAAGTGCCGACATGCATAACACAACTCAATTAAATGCTCATTGTGGGTGCCACAACAAAACTCAACAATTTCTGGCCATGGTAAAAGTTCCGGCTTTTCCACGTTCGTCATTGCCGGGCTGCCAGCACTCAAATACGCAACAACAATTGCCTGCCATAAATAACGCAGTCCTAATGATTCATCCTCAATATATTTCGTTAATTGATTAAACGAATAACATGCTGTCACACTGTGGAGCATCGTGAAGTCGCCACTCATTTTATAAATAGTTGCAGCGGCATTGGCAATGGATTCAAAATCAATAACTTCAGGTTGATGCGGTGTCGTTTGATAATCAATTAACGTAGTAACACTTGTCATTCTGTCGGTGGTATTGCCTGCGCCAAATCGTATATGACCAATACACTTACTCACATTTCTTAATAGGCTAGTAGGACGTTTTAGTACTGTTTCTCCCAATTCCCCTAACGGTAAATGAAGTGTTTCCCACAGTGCTAATGAGACTGCAATATCATTTTGATTGTTCTGGTTTACCGCATAAGCCAATCGATTAATCGCGTAAAAATTTCCAGCACCTACGCCTACCAGTAGTGCTGGAAGACTAGATTTTAACGTTTCTTCAATGCCATCACGCTCTAATTGCGACAAAATTAACTCTGTTTGTTGCTCTATAGCAGCAAACTCATTTAATTCCTCTTGATTGTCAGACTGAGAACTCGGCATGTGCACTAGACGTTCAAAATAGTACTCTCGAAATGCCTCTAATTGCTCAGTAGAAGCGCCAAAACGCTCAAGTGCAACGATAGACATTGGGAAGTGATTAAATAGACGATGATTATACGTAACGGCATAATCTTGGAAGGTATTAGCGATACTGCTGTAATACGACTGGCTCATAGAAATCCTTAACGATGAACCTATAGAAAGTATCCATCTTAAATTAACAACATAGCGTTAATTTTAGTTGAGGATTTAATTTATGAAGGTTGAAAAAATCTTAAAAATAAGCACTTAAGTATTGCAAATGGAACAAGAATGACTTTTAGACAGCTTCATTTCTCGAAAAGTCATCGTTGAAAAGTCACCAATCAATAACCGCCCGACTAACGTTTCTCCAATACCAATAACCACTTTAATGGTTTCACACGCCTGAATAGCACCGATAATGCCAACACTTGGCGCAAGAACGCCAGCATCCAAACAAGAAAGCTGTTGCTCACCAAATAGCTGGCTAAAACAGTGATAGCATGGTGATTTATCTTGGTAATCAAACACTGTCACCATTCCTTCGAGACGAATAGCGGCGGCGGAAACAAGTGGTGTTTTATTAATAAAGCATGATTGGTTAATCTGTTGACGAATCTCTAAATTATCAGTGCAATCAACAACAACATCATGACCCAAACATAACGCTTCTAGCGCTTTAGCATCTAATTTCTTAGGCACTGCATTGATAGTAATTTCTGGATTATTTAATCGTAAAATTTGCGCAGCTGACTCTGCCTTATTAACGCCAATATCAACTGTTTGATGAAGTACCTGACGTTGTAAATTCGATAATTCAACCTCATCAAAATCCACCAGCGTTAAAGTGCCAACGCCACTGGCCGCAAGGTATTGCGCAGCACTACACCCTAAGCCACCAACACCAACAACCGCAACACTCGCTAACTGTAGTTTTTCTTGCCCGTCAAAATCTACACTTGGCAAGCTAATCTGCCTCGCATAGCGGCGTTCTTGATTCGGGCTTAATATATCTTTCGTCATATAATTAGGCTAGATTCGCTGCAAATAACTCAATCAACACTGTCTCACCTGCCTCAACATTGCCTTGCTCTTGCGGCAATACAATATAACAGTTTGCAGCACACATACTGCCAACCATACCAGAGCCCTGACTACCGGTACTCGAAACGATTAACTCTCCAAACTCATTGGTCGATGCATAACCGCGCTGAAACTCTAATCGACCCGCTCTCTTTCTAAGACTCGATGACACTCTAGCGGCTTGTAGTAGAGGCGTTGAGCTTATCTCACCAGCCAGTTTTTGTAGCACAGGTTTAGCGACTTTATCGAAAGTAACCATCGCAGACACCGGATTACCCGGCAACCCTAAAAACACGCTATCACTCAAATAACCAAATGCCAAAGGTTTACCCGGTTTTACCGCTATCTTCCAAAATTCAATATTACCCAATTTCGCGAGTACTTCCTTAGTGTAATCCGCATCACCCACCGATACACCGCCGCTTGTAATAACCACGTCGGCGTCGCTATTGGCGATATTGAATGCTGCGGCAATTTGTTCCGGACAATCAGCAATAATGCCATAATCCTTAACATCACAATTGAGCTTCTCTAACTGAGCAATCAAAGAATATCTATTGCTATCATAAATTTGTCCTTGCTTAATCGGCGTTCCTAACTCAACTAATTCATCACCTGTTGAAAAGATAGCAACGGTTAACTTATTAAAGACATCAATAGACTGAAAGCCAAGAGAGGCTAACAAAGCAATATGACGAGAGCTGATCAAACAACCCTTTTTAAGCGCTAGCTCGCCTTGTTGATATTCATTGCCGCAAGCCCTGACACACTGTCCTGACGACACTTGAACTTGCGGTGTCATCTGCTTGCCATCAACGTTAACTTCTTCTTGCATGATCACACTGTCACATCCGACTGGCAAAACAGCACCCGTCATAATGCGTACGCACTGTCCTTGGGTAACTTCGCCCTCAAACGGATGCCCCGCCAAAGACTGTCCAATGATTATTAATGATTGAAAACGCTCTAAATCAGCAGCGTTAAAGGCATAACCATCCATAGCTGATTGAGAAAACGGCGGCACGTCCATTGGTGATTTGACATCATTTGCTAACACTCGACCTAGCGAATGTTGTAATAAAATAGATTCAATTTTTGGACTTGATGTAACGCTACTAAGTGCCTCTTGCAACGCAATTTCATAAGCCAACATTGGATGGTCGGTATTGGATATATCGCAGTAACTCATGATGATATTAAATTAACAATGAATAGTGCCTTCAATGCTACCACAGTCCATCATTGCAAGTGCTCAATTTATTGAAATACGAATTTAGAACGATAAATATTATTTTAATCGTCCGGTTTTACGACAAAAAAATAATAAATTTAAATGTACTGCTATGCTTATTATTCATCCACTCTATTTTTAGGACATTCAGTGCGATTTTTATCGATATTATTGTTGCTTATGGTAAGTGATGTAAGCCTAGCTTCGACCAATGCCTCAGCTAAGCTTTTCGCCAAAAGCAACGAAGTATTTATTACGCTTGATCAACGCCATGGACTCGGCCAACCCGCAATACTCTCAATGGCGCGCGATAACCTAGGCTACACATGGGTTGGTACCCAATCAGGACTAAACCGGTACGACGGTTATAAATTTACCCAATTCAACGACAGTGGCTCAGCATTAGCTGAACTTGCTGGTACCTATATTTCGTCACTATGTACAACGCCTAATAATATTTTATGGATTGGTACGCGCTCAGGCATCAGTCGTTATAATTACCAAACAGGAAAATCTCAAGTTCTGACCAAGGCCAATAGTGGTATTACTTCCAATCAAATATCAAGCCTTTCGTGTGGTGAAAACAATGTCGTAGTCGGCAGTTACGATGAAGGGTTCTTTTCCATTAATAGCCACAATGGTGAAGTCATTCCTGAATCAGTCAGTTGGAAAATGCAGGTGCATGAAATAATTCATACGAAAGACAGTATTTTCCTTGCGAGTTCTAGCGGATTATTTAGACAAAAAAAAAGTACATTTGAAATAGAAAAATTATTAAATGGGAATGTCTATTCAATTTCTGATTATCAAAAATGGCTATTTTTGGCATTTCAAGATGGCTCTATCAAACGCTACAATTTAGAAGGTGATTTCAAAACGCATGATTGGCACGTATCAGTTAATGAGGGACCGTATCGTGCAATTAACGATATTGCTGTACTAAAGAACTCTCTGTGGATTGCTAGCAAGAAAGGACTTCATCGCTATGACTTATTTGGCAACATTATCCATCATTATACTCAGCCAGAAAATAAATCATCTGGCATTGCAGACAACAATATCTTGTCGTTGTTAGTTGTTGATCAACATACATTATGGATAGGTACAGGCAGTAACGGCGTAAGCCATCTTAATTTAACCAGTCATCAACTGGGTCATATTAACCAAGACACCGTTGGCAGTGACGTATTTGTTAATCACGATATGCGATCTTTTGAATTTGATGACCAAAACCGACTTTGGATAGGATCTTCTCAGGGGCTTTATATTGCCTCCCATCACAGCTTTAAACCTGCCTCATTTCACTACCCCGAATTAGCCAAGTTTGATTTAGCATTAATTTCTGACATTCGATTCTTTGACGGAGAGCTTTGGCTTACCACCTTGGGTGACGGCGTAGTTCGCTATAATTTCGAGACTAAAAAAGTCACTAAATTCTATACTCCAAAACCTAAAGAAGTCCGCAGATTCATTGATTTAGCACGTTATCAAGGTGAAATAATATCCGTCGCTGGTCTTAATGGACTCTTTAGGTTTGATAGCGCTCAAGAAAAGCTTCTTCCTATGTTTGAAACCAAAAATCAGCCGTTACTCAAATCCATCTATGCATTAGAAGTGATTGATGGGGATATATGGGCTGGCTCGTTAGGTTTTGGATTAATAAAAATTCAAGACGGTACATTTCACCAGTTTAATAAATCTGTTGGAGCAGCTTCAGATATGGTTTATAGCGTCGTTGAAAGTGACAATGGTTTAGTTTGGGCATCCACAGATGCCGGCATCATGGTTGTTGACAAAAAGCTAACGCTTAAAAAGATAATTAATAAACAGACGGGTCTAGCCAATGATGCTGCTTGGGTATTAATAAAAGACAAACAAGGATTTATTTGGGCAGGAACCAGCGGCGGGTTATCTCGAATAAATCCTCAAGATTACGGCGTGACTAACTTTAGTGTGCTCGATGGTGCTCAAGGATTAGAATATAACTTGGGCGCTGTCGCAGTCAGTAAAGATGGCCAACTCGTTATTGGTGGATCCAATGGTTTTAATTATTTTGACCCTGCTAATTTGATCATTGACCACACTCTCAATGCAATTACGTTGTCGCAAATGACTGTTTTAGGCAATGTCATTTCACCTAAATTAACCCCTGACATAGCGACGCAAGCGGTAGAATTTCTACGTGAAATCCAACTGAATTATCAACAAGATATTATGTCCTTCAAATACACGTCATTGAACTCCGCCAGTCAAAATGTCGATTATCAGTATCGAGTGTTAGGGCTATCTGAAAACTGGATTGCAATGAATAAAGACAGTCGCCAGTTTAATCTAATGAAATTACCTCCAGGTAATTACACGATAGAAGCTTTTGCCAAAAATAATAATGGCCTCACCTCTCCAGTTCATCGATTAGATGTAAATCTTGCTGCACCTTGGTGGTGGAATATGTTTAGCAAAACACTCTATCTACTGGTTATTTGCGCATTACTTTATTGGTTCTATCGCATTCGCCAACAAGTATTAATCAATCTAGAACAAACTGTCGCCGCGCGAACTCAACAACTTTCAACCAAAAATGAAAAACTAGAAAGTGCGATGGAAAAACTAAAACATGCTCAGTCTAGCTTGGTTGAGAGCGAAAAGATGGCGGCGTTAGGTGGGCTAGTTGCAGGGGTTGCGCATGAAATTAATACGCCGCTCAGTATTGTAAAAACCGCTGTCACTCATAACAAAGATGCGATTAATGAGCTCACTAATTTAGTAGAAAACAAAGCGCTAACGGCTTCAAAGCTTGATAAGTCTTTGGCAGGACAACACGAAGGCTATTCATTAATGCTTTCTAATCTTGAACGCGCAATCCACTTAATTTCAACCTTTAAGCAAGTCGCAGTCGATCAAAGCACTGAAGCACTGCGAGAAATAGAACTTACTGAGTATATTAAAGAAATTATGTTGGCGGTTCACCCACTACTGCGCAACAAAAATATAGCACTGCATATTGAAGGCGAGAACGGTATCACACTGCAATCTTATCCCGGTCCGCTTTATCAAATTCTCACTAATTTAGTAAATAACTCCATAACGCACGGCTTTGAGAATAGAGAAAGCGGCGACATTTATATTCATGTAACTCGCAAAACGGATAGTGCTGTCATCCGATATTCCGACAATGGTAAAGGCATCGAACAATCAATTATCACTCAGGTCTACGAACCTTTTATTACAACCAAGCGCAACAAAGGTGGCAGTGGACTAGGTATGCACATTGTTTACAATCTAATTACTCAATTGTTCAAAGGAAGTATTGAATGTGAAAGCCCTGAACAAGGAGGCGTCCAATTTACGATTGAATTACCTCTATCACCCGAAAAAAACTGAGTCTATTGAAACTCAATCAGTTCTTTTTTAAAGTCGATAACTTTGTTAACTAAAATACCGGCGGCGTTAATATCAGACAAATGAGTAACCTCAGTGCTGTATTGGCTCAAAATATCAAACTGATTAGCACCAATGTTATAGCGCCATAATTGACGTGCTTCGTTAAGGCCATATATCTTACCTTCAAAAACACGTAGGTTCTGTTTAAATACTTGCCCTTCTAATACCGCCAAATGCTTATCTTGTGGATGAAAGTGAATATTATAAAACTCATAACTTGAGTCCTGTGGGCGACGAACAATGAACTACAAAATAAGGTTTTAATGAAGGGTTCAACCACCAAAGATGCTGATACATTGTTTGCACAGTACACCGATGATTTTATCTATGTCCATGAAGTTTACGGCGGCACATACAGTAGAGAGGGGTTGTTTAAAAATACGATAAAGTATCTCACGGAAGGAGGATATCAAATGACGACACCTCGTTATCAAGTAATACAAACTATGACAGGACTCAACGCTATTTCAGTGTTAAGAAAACAAGACGATGGCGAAATTCACCTTAGTGTATTTGAATTTCGAGGCAGTAAAGTTATACCAATTTGATTAAGTTTGTGATCTTGTTTTGCGAAGGAAAAAAAATGAAGGCAAGGCGCTTGATTGAGCAATAGCTGGCTATTGGGATTGAAAGCAACGCAACATTCATTTTATTTTATTTTAACCAGCAAAAGTGGGCAATAACTTTGTCAACTTGGTATTAGCAACTTTATTGAGTATTGGCGTTAGATGAAACCGTACGTCGTTTAATATCGTCAGCAAAAGATTCACTCGTCGATACTCGCTGATAACTTTGGGTTAGTTGATTGATGATAGCTGGCGAAGTGCCTTTGCTTAATGCAATGTATGCATCATTAGCTTTAACATCTGGCAACTGCATGATAGAAAAAACCTCACTATTAGTATGATGATGCTTCTTTAAATAGTACTCAAGAATAGATTCATCAATGACAATTAAATCAGTGCGGCCATGTAAAAAAAGTAGAACACTTTGCTCAATATCGGTCACAGCATAAAGCTGTTCACTTTTAAAACCTTGCCTAACTAGATATCGATGAAAAAAGTCTTCACGATAAACACCAACGCTATAATTCTTAGCATCTTCTAATGAATTCGCTTTAATATCACTCCTAGATTTTAATCGATACACCTGTGCAGAAAAACTCCACACTTTGCCAATCCAATGAAATTTATGTTCACGCTCTTCAGTGCGAATAATAGGAAAAATAAGAACGTTTGGTTTGGTGGTTGCCCATAAATAACTACGCGCCCATGGGAAGATATCAATATGATGTAATAGCCCACTATCTTCAACGATAGCCGAGACTAATTCAGCCGTTTTACCATGAATTTTATGCCCTGATTTAGCCAGCTGTAATGGCGGCATAAACTCAGTCACAATATTTAATTTTGGCAGTGCAATAACTGATGTAGAGGCAAGTAATAATGTACATAGCGAGAGATAAAAAGAACGGTTTAGTTTTTTCATATGTGTTCACCACATTGAGATAAACAATCCATTGTAATAAAAACGCATAGAAAAATGCTTTCCAATAGCATATTTGCACGCTACGAGTATAAGTTACTTTAAATACAGAGAGTATGAAATGTAAATCCTCCTAATTTCTCAATTTTTCTAATAATTGATAATCTCATAAAAAACCCGCTAACCATAGGCTGCGGGTTTTAACATCAGACATTTAGCAAATGGCTAAATTAACCGACATTAGTACTTTCAAAGATCTTATCAGCAGACGCCGCAACAAAACCTGTGTACTCTTCGCCGTCAGCCATATTGAAACGTTCAGCGAATTCGTAGAAACACGAAGGAATTTCTAACTCACCATCGCTAAATGTTGCCACAGCCGTATCAGCCATCGTTGAAGATTGCTTTAACAATACTTCTTCGCTGCCTTTGATTTCGCCGCCAGAAACATTTAAGCGGTAATCAGCATCTTTTAATGCTTGATTTACTGACTCTAAATCAGTGTAACCAGATAACTTGTTTACGTGCACTGTGAAGTGGTTAGCACGGTAACCCCAAGCAGCAGTCCAACCAGCGTATTCACTCTCGCTAATTAGCGTCTGGAAATCAGCTTTAGGTAACTTCCAAGGTGCACCGTTGTACACGAATTCAGGAGCAGTCGTCACAGACTCATCAACTTGAGCAACCAAATCAGTCACAATCGCTTGTAGCTCAGGTGAACATTCTTCAACACGAAGCTCACTGATGAATACTTTAGGTTGATCAGGGTCGCTGTGTTCGAAATGCTTAGCGGTTAATTTCTTAGCTTCGAAGTTATATTGACCTTTCTCTTCGTAACCTACTTTCTTAAAGTGCTCAGCTAATACTTCTAGATTAACTTTAGCAATGTTGAAAGTACGTAATGCGATATGATCGTTAATGATCTCTTCGCCATTACCTAATAGGTGACAAATTTTCTTTGCTGAAGGAGTTACTTGCAAATACTGCTGCCATAGTTGTTCAAATAACTCGTCTACATTGTTATGCATAACTTATCCTGTTTTTTCTCTTATTTCGGTTAAGCCGATGCGCTTACATCGGCTGATTCGCTAATTATAGCGAGCAATTAATTAAAATCTCACGCGCTAGATCAATTAAAACGTTAAACCCGGTGTTAACGTTGCTGGCAATACCACTTCATCAGCTTCCATTGAAGCCACTGGGTAAGCACAGTAATCGGCTGCGTAATACGCGCTAGCACGATGATTACCACTGCCACCAACACCACCAAATGGCGCAGCGCCGCTTGCGCCAGTGATTTGCTTGTTCCAGTTTACGATACCTGCACGAATGCGCGCGAAGAAGTAATCGTAATCGTCACGGCTATCAGCCAACAAACCTGCTGATAAACCAAAGCTTGTATTGTTTGCTAATTCAATTGCTTCATCAAAGCTTGAATAACGGATGATTTGCAGTAATGGACCAAAGTGCTCTTCATCTGGCAATTCACGGGCAAATGACGTTACATCAACAAGACCTGGTGTTACAAAACCTGTGCCCGCTTTGTGTGTTAGTTCGATTAACACTGTCGCGCCCTTCTCAACTAACATCTTTTGTGCTGCAACCATACCAAGTGCTGCTTTTTCACTAATCATTGAGCCCATAAATGGTTGCTCAGCGTCATCGAAGTTACCTACTTTGATGTCTTTAGTTACTTCAACTAAACGCTCAATCAGTGCATCACCATCGCTGCCATTAGCGACGAATAATTTACGTGCACATACACAGCGTTGACCTGTTGTAACGTAAGCCGACTGAATGATGTCATGTACGGCACCATCAACGTTTGCTACGTCTTTAACGATAAGCGGGTTATTACCCCCCATCTCAAGCGCTAAGATTTTGCCCGGTTGACCAGCGAATTGCTTGTGCAACAAGTGACCAGTGTTTGAACTACCCGTAAAGAATAAACCGTCGATTTCAACGTGGTTTGCAATGGCAACGCCTGTTTCAACTTCACCTTGCAGTAAGTTCATTACGCCTGCTGGTAAACCAGATTGCTCCCACAATTTAACCGTAAGTTCACCAACGCGCGGCGTTAATTCACTTGGCTTAAATACAATGGTGTTACCTGCAAGTAATGCTGGAACAATGTGACCGTTTGGTAAATGACCAGGGAAGTTGTAAGGGCCAAATACCGCAACAACGCCGTGTGGCTTGTGACGGATAAACGCTTTAGCGCCCGGCGCTGGGTTTTCTACTGTACCTGTACGCTCGTTGTGCGCTTTGATTGAGATAGCAATTTTACCTGCCATGCCAGCCGCTTCAGTACGTGTTTCCCATAACGGTTTACCCGTTTCAAGCGCAATGGCATGCGCCATTTCTTCTTTGTTTTCTACCAGTAATGCACCGAATTTTTCAACAATGGCTTTACGCGCTTCAAAGCCGATTTGTGCCCACTCGAAAGAGGCTGCACGTGCTGCTGTCATTGCAGTGTCAACTTGCTCGCTTGTCGCTGTTTGACCAGACCAAATAACATCGTTATTCGCTGGGTTTACTGAGGTAACGTCGCTGCCGAAACCAGCAACCCATTGACCATTAATAAATTGATTTTGATGAGACATATTTTCTCTCCTCTGGTGCTAACTATATTGCCAACACGCGAATTGGATCATTATCGCTAACGCCTAATGCGCTAGCGTGCTGCGGCGTAATAATTGCCGTGTCGCCAGTGATGACGATTTGCGCTTCCATGGCTCTAAAGCTTTCCAGTACCGTATTACAAATAATGTGCGGCACAGCGTCAGTAAGCTCGTCACTCACCTTAACCTTAAGGCGCTTGCTTTGTTTTACCGATTTAATTTCAGATAATTCACACTCAACCGTTGGCCCAGCATCGAAAATATCAACATAACCGCGATGTACAAACCCTTCACGCTGCAACAGTTTTAGTGCAGGTGCCGTTTTCTTATGTACATGACCAATCACATCTTGCGCTTCTTGGCTCAGTAAGTTGGTGTACACCGGATAACGTGGCATCAGCTCAGCAATAAAGACTTTATTGCCCAAGCCCATCATGTGATCAACGGTTTGAAAATCCATATTAAAGAAATGCTCTTGCAGCCATTGGAAAAACGGCGAGTGACCTTCTTCGTCAGACACACCACGCATCTCAGCGATAACCGTTTGCCCAAAACGCTCAGCAAATTCTGCCAACATCAAGAAACGAAAACGCGACAACACACGGCCATTGTTACCAAAGCGCGCTTTCTCTTGTAAAAACAGCGTACATACTTCAGCAGCACCGGTGTAATCGTTACACAAGGTTAACGTGTTGATGACGTTGTGCAGGTTTAATTCTTGCGATGAATGAACAACCTTACCAAGGTGATAATGATAAAAAGCACTGTCTAAACCCACTGACGCTTCAATACCACTAGTACCAACAATTTCACCTGTCTCAGTGTCTTCCATAACGAACAAGTAACCTTGTTCGCCGGGCTTATCAACGTGTGCAGCAAAAGACTCTTCTGAGTGGCTGATACGAGAGCGCAACAAATCTTCGTTAATTGGTAAAGACGTGAAACCAACACCAGTATCAATGGCAATTTGCATTAACGCTGGATAATCATCACTGGTAATTGGACGGATAATTAGCATTATTATTCCTCAAATAGCAATTAAGCTTCAAATATCAATAACATCTGTCATTTAAGATAATTCGAAAATTATCAACGCGGCCAACCCCCGTCTTTTATCGCCTTAAATTAGAAATTGACCAATGCAAAAATCAGGGATGATTTTTGAGTATTTGCCGCAGGGATGCGGATCAAATACGGTATTGAATCGGCAATTTGTCATTTAAGATTCAGCGATAAACCACGGGTCGCCTTTCTTTTGGTTACTTTTCTTTGGCGAGTCAAAGAAAAGTAACTGGTGTGCTTTCGCTTAATCTAAATAGATAAAAACCTTACTAGCACACCAAATAATTTCCTGAACTCAATAGATTAGTATTGATGACAGATATTTCTTAACATCAATACTTATTAAGCGTTAACGATTTGCGCTACTGCTTTTTCAAAGCGCACTAAACCTTCAGCGATGTCCGCTTCTGGAATAACAAGTGACGGAGCGAAACGTACAATGTTTGCGCCTGCAACTAGTGCCATTAAACCGTTTTCTGCTGAAGCAACCATAAAGTCACGTGCACGGCCTTGATACTCGTCGTTTAACACAGCGCCTAGTAATAAACCTTTACCACGGATTTCACTAAATACGTTGTACTTAGCATTAATCGCTTCAAAACCAGCGCGGATTTGTGCTTCTTTAACTTTAACGCCATCTAATACGTCAGACGTATTGATGATATCCATTACTGCTTCACCAACAGCACACGCTAGTGGGTTACCACCGTACGTTGAACCGTGTGTCCCCGGCTTAAGGTGCTTAGCGATATCTTTTGTTGTTAACATTGCGCCGATTGGGAAACCGCCACCTAGTGCTTTAGCGCTCGTTAGGATATCTGGAGTCACACCTAAATCCATGTAAGCGAAGAATGAACCTAAACGACCGAAACCTGTTTGAACTTCATCAAAGATTAATAGTGCATTGTGCTCATCACATAACTCACGAACGCCTTTTGCAAATTCGTCAGTTGGGCTAACTAAGCCGCCTTCACCTTGAAGTGGCTCCATCATTACCGCACACGTCTTGTCTGACATTAATGCTTTAAGTGCTTCTAAATCGTTATAAGCAACGTGGTCGATTGCGCCCGGCTTAGGACCGAAACCGTCTGAGTAAGCTTCTTGACCGCCAACTGTTACTGTGAAGAAAGTACGACCATGGAAACCTTGCTTAAACGCGATGATTTGGTCTTTTTCTTTACCGTAGTTATCTAATGCCCAACGACGTGCTAACTTAAGAGCCGCTTCGTTTGATTCACCGCCTGAGTTAGCGTAGTAAACTTGATCAGCAAAAGTTGCGTCAGTTAATTTCTTCGCTAAACGCAATGCTGGCTCGTTAGTCATTACGTTACTTAGATGCCAGATTTTGCTCGCTTGCTCGTTCACAGCAGCAACAAGTGCTGGGTGACAGTGACCTAAACAGTTAACCGCGATACCGCCAGCGAAGTCGATTAGTTCGTTGTCATTTTGATCCCATACACGAGAACCTTCACCACGTACAGGAATGATGCTTGATGGTGCGTAGTTAGGTACCATTACTTCGTCAAATAATGCTCTTGTTACTGTCATAATTGTTTTCCTATCTGATATCCATAGTCATTGAAGATGCATGTTTTATAGTGGTCTAAACTGCCATCAACTGCGTTGCGTTCAATCCCAATAGCCAGCTATTGCTCAATCAGGCGCCTTGCTGCTAACACTTTATGCTCACTCTAAATTCACGCGTATCCAACCACTATGGATAAATAATTCTAATAATTAAAAAGGTTAATTCTAGCGAAACAGC
The DNA here is from genome assembly GCF_051201665.1 of Psychrobium sp. nBUS_13. Classification (GTDB taxonomy): domain Bacteria; phylum Pseudomonadota; class Gammaproteobacteria; order Enterobacterales; family Psychrobiaceae; genus Psychrobium. Next base: position 3,624,161 of record NZ_CP179210.1, read on the forward strand.
TCTTCGTATCACTAAAACCAAAATTGCTTTCTATTATGTCGTGACAATCATTCAATTTGTAGTGTCGATATGATACTTTTAACCACATTAACTATCAATTTAACCAAATAGATCGTCATTATGATAAACAAGAAAGATGAAGAGCTATTAGCCCTGCTGCGAGAAAACGCCCGCGCCAGTGTTTCAGATCTCGCCCGCGCTTTACATTTGTCACGCTCGACGGTACAAAATCGAATTACCAAACTTGAACAAAGCGGCATCATCCGAGGTTATAGCGTCGACTACGGCAGCGAATACCTCGACGACATTGTTTCCGCTCATGTGCTGATCAAAGAAAGTCCTAAGCTAGTCTCAAAAACCAATCTTGAATTACAGCGCATCCCACAAATCGTCGACTTACACGTCATCAGCGGCGAATACGATCTCATCGCCGTCGTACAAGCGCAGTCACTTAATAAGTTGAATACGGTATTGGAAGAAATTGGTAATTTGGAAGGGGTGGAACGAACGAATTCATCTGTTATTTTGGCGACGAAATTAAAACGATAATTACCCTGTATATTAAGCCAGTTGAATAACAACACCGAAAGTTGCGGCATTTGCATTACTCTTTCTTGATTTTACTCATTATAATTCTTACTAATAATTATAAACTGTTGTATTTAGTACAAACTACAAGTAGATTGAAGCTCAACGTCGGCATTTCGTCGCGAACATATATCGCAGTGTTTGCGGTAGAATAAGCTGTTATGTTTCTAAGGAGTACTGTTGAATTTTTTTCAGAAATTTATTATTTGCGAAAGCACCGTAGTAATATCGATATTTTTGTATACTGGTCAGTTCATACATGCTGCGTTTCATTTTGCGTTAACTGTATATCTGGTAGTTAAACTTAAAGGTATTAAAACTTGACCAATGAAGGAGAAGAAACGTGGAATTGATTGGTGGGTTACTATTAGTATTGGTTATTATCGGTCACTTTGTTGAAGGCTTTGCCTTGATAAACTTTGTGCAATTCTTCAAGGGTAAAAAGACCTCGTTGGAAAAAATATCTGAGAAATATCAGGCATCAAAACATAACAAGTTTGTCAACAAGGACAAATTTTAGCTACGCATTTTGTGTTGCCGCTGCGCGTCAGTATCACACAAACTGCTTCACAAAAATTAGCCTGTTACAAAGGCGTTGAGGCTGTAGAATTTATAAATCTTAGATTCCAGAGCCAAAAACTACGTTGATGAGAGTGATTTATTTCATAAATCACTCTCATATAACATTAGATTTCGCGTAGATGCGCGGTTTTTAGTGTAAATTAATCAAAATTTAATGGCTGTTTTTCTTGAATGATAAATTCTACAGCCTCGTTATGTGCCATCAGATTAATATGAATCGAGAAGAAGCAAAAATAATTGTAGAAAAAGAGTTAGAGTCGAATACTGACTTTAGTTCAACACCGTGTGCCGTTCTTGATGATGAGACAATCGAGAGAGAGTGGGGATGGGTATTTTTTTACCAAAGCCAGGCCTTTATCGAGTCAGGTGATTTTCGAGATATGGTAGGCGGAAATGCCCCCATTATCATTAACAAAAATAATGGCCTGCTTACTTACACTGGTACAGCTCATGATATTGAACATTACATAAACGAGTATGAGCAAAAATTATAGGCAAGCACATAACAAGACCAAGCACGGCGATAGCTTTTTCATTGCGGCTTCGCCTTCATTACAAAGCTACGCGTGTTGGTGGCGTTAGGTATACAGGGAGCTTGAGTGCCAATTTATATCAAAGTTGAACATTCGAATGAAAAGCTAGCTCATTTAGCAAAAGACCATTGGGAGCTTCCTGTTCAGATTCAAGAACTTGAAAGTTGGTTGTTGGAAAACCCTTTAAATTTAACCCCTTCAAGCTATATTGCCGACGTTGGCTTTTCTATTAGAGAAAATGCTTGTGGCGGTGGTGCAATTTTATCCCCTAAAGCTATGAGTATAATGGGGGAACTAGGTATGAAATTGTATTTATCTGAATACAGTGAGTAATGTATACCTAACAAGGCAAATTAAAAAGTGCGGACAAAAATCAGTTGGCTTTGTTCGTACCTCACAAATTATAGCCAACTAATATTTGCCGTTTATTTGCGGCGTTAGGCCCCTAAGTGCATCTAATCAGTATCGGATAGGAAGACATGATATTTTCTAAATCACTATATTACCCACACATTGAAATTCCTGATGAAAAGTGGCTGAAAACCGCTGCGCTTTATTGGGATACGATGCAAACCATAGTGCCTGAGTCAATCGAAGATCCATATCAAACCGATATAGCAAAGAAGCTGTATGATGCTGAAATTCTTATTCCTCTTCGAGTTAGCTCACATATGCCAGTCATTATGGATTTGGAAAGCGATGTGATTGATTTTCTATCAAGCCAAGAAGGCGCAGAGCTATTTACTGGTGCTTCTACGCGTGGCGGAGCATTTCTTCATCCTGAAAAGTTGCCCTCAAGAATTAGGCGGTTGATGCTTCACCCTGAAAAGATGTCATATGAAATTAGGCACATGATCCAAGATATGGACATTGCTCTTGAAGGCAGAGGCGGCTTTCTAGATGTTGCACCAGAATTTGCGAGCTATTACATGACGCTATTAGCCAATAGGCTTTCAGAAGATACTGGGGCTGGATTAGTCACAGGCACTAATGCGGCTCACAATTTAAGTATTAAAGCACGCGCTGACGCAAATTTAACATCGATGATGCACATGTCAGATCGTTACCGGCATGAGTTTGGAGGGAGAAGACGCAGGCATGATCTTCCTAGATATTTGAGGCAAGGTGCTCTATACAATCTACTTATCGAAAAGATACATATTGATCCTGAAACACCTGTTGAGAAAATATTGGAATTTAAGTCAAAACACTCAGACGAATTGAGCAGATTTCGCTCAGAAATAGAAAGTTTAACTAGCAGCTTGCCAGAGGAAATGTCTCTTCAAGCGATGCAGCAACATTTATCTGACATACACACAAATAAAATTATTCCTGCACTAAATGATTTGAAAGGTAGCTTGAATGGCAACAAAATCAAATGGGTTGCGATGGGGGGAATTCAAATAGCACTGATGTCTGTAGCTACTACTTCTGTAATCGGTACACTTGGGCTTTCTACGCCACAAGCATTATTAGTTGGCGCAGGTTTATCCGTTGCAGCATCAACAGTACTCTTCAACAATGAGAAGTCCAGAAAAGATCGAGGACAGGCAAAAATTTCTCGTTGATTATTGATAATTCATTCGGCTCTACTATGCTTTGTTAAGTTAAAAAACAAGTGTAGTAGGAGTTTTTATGACCAGAGCCCGTCACCAGTTAATTGACTTATCAGCTACTTCTTATTATCACGTAATTAACCGCTGTGTAAGGCGCAGTTTCTTATGTGGTGATGACCCGTATACCCAACGTAATTACGACCACCGACGACAATGGCTGGTGGATAGAATTAAACACCTCTCATCAATATATTCAATTAATATAGCGGCTTACGCCATTATGAGTAATCATTATCACTTGGTGCTACAAGTCGATAAAGTGACTGCTGATATGTGGACAATGGATGAAGTGATTGAGCGTTGGTATCGCTTGTATTCTGGCCATCCTATGGTGGATGATTATTTAGCGAATCGAAATATGAGCGCAGTTAAGCTGGCTAAAGTTGAAGAGTACGTCCAATGCTGGCGTGACCGGCTATATGACATATCATGGTTTATGAAATGCTTAAATGAACATATTTCACGAGAGGCGAATAAAGAAGATAATTGCACAGGAAAGTTCTGGGAAGGACGATTCAAATCACAAGCATTACTGGATGAAACGGCATTATTAAGCTGTATGGCCTATGTTGATTTAAACCCAATAAGAGCGGGCATTGCCAGTAATATGATGGACAGTAATTTTACGTCAATCCAAGAGCGCCTCAAACAGTTTAAATCCCATCAACGACAACAGGCAAGACCAAACACCGATTATCGCGTACCAAGCCAGCCGCATGCTCTATTGCCATTTTCTCCTGTTGCAGATAACAACGCCATTCCTTTAAGTTATAGCGACTATTTTGAATTAGTTGACTGGAGTGGACGGCATATAGATCCCAAGAAAACAGGCTTTATTGATGACAGTGAACCCGCGATTTTACAAACATTGGGCATTGATAGTGATGATTGGCAACTGGCCGTCAGAGATTTTAGGCGTCAATACGGCAGTTTCGCAGGCAGTGCAATGCAATTGCGGAATTACGCTCACCGTCACGGTCGAAGTTGGTGCAAGGGCGTCGGCTAACCTTAACTCAAATTGTTTTACTTAATTCATTTCATCATTATCAGCAAACGCTGAAGCAGAAATTCGTTCTAATTTCACGCGCCATGTCCTATTTCAATTAGCATACTCACCATGACCGCTAATAAAATCGATTTCAAGAGCCTACGAGGTAATTTCTATGTCTGTAAAACATGCTTGTATGAAGTCTATGAGTTTAAGTTCAATGAGATATTATTGCCTGTCCTGAATTTCATTAGCACACATCATTGTGTAGCATTCGTTGAGAAATGTAATTCATTAACTAGGTAATTACAATCATGCTTAGTGAAATTCTGCTAGTGACATACAGGCTAAGAAACCTTCATCATTGCTTTATAAAACGAGGCTAAACACACACATTTACTCCCTCGTGATAATCAACCCAAATTCAGCTCACTCTCACAGGCATAAATACGGTAAAATATCGTCATTACTTTTGCTTTGAGCCTCGATTATTCATGACTATCGACAATAACACCGCCACATCACCAAGCAGCTTTAACGAGCTTGGACTCATTACGCCTTTGCTAGCGCGTTTAACTGATTTGCAATATCAGCAGCCAACGCCGATTCAAGCGCAAACCATTCCAAATATTTTGGCTGGTCGTGATCTCATTGCAGGCGCCAATACCGGCTCGGGCAAAACCGCGACCTTCGCGTTGCCCTTACTACAGCAATTGTTCAATGAAAAATCCTCAGGTCAAGCCTGCTCCAACGCGAGTAAAAAAGGTAACTATGTTGCAGGGCTCGTGTTAGTGCCGACTCGTGAGTTAGCAACCCAAGTTGCAGACAGCGTTCGCTCTTACGCGGCTCATTTAAACGGCGCAGTAAAAACCGTTGCGGTGTTTGGTGGCGTTTCAACAAATAAACAAATGTTGGCACTGCGTGGCGGCACCGATATTTTGGTAGCAACACCGGGTCGATTACTCGATTTGATATCAAGCAATGCCATTAAACTCGATCATGTAAAGACCTTAGTGCTTGACGAAGCTGATCGCATGTTGAGCTTAGGCTTTACCGAAGAGATTTCCGCTTTGTTGGCGATGATGCCTAAGCAGAAGCAAACATTGTTATTCTCGGCGACCTTCCCAGAACAAGTAAAAGCCTTAACCACTGAGTTACTGAGCGATCCCGTTGAAGTACAAGTACAGAGCGCTGAGGCCAGTACCTTAGTTCAGCGTGTTTTTACTGTTAATAAAGGTCAGAAAACTGTATCGCTGGCGCATTTGATTAAAGAAAATCAATGGCGACAAGTATTGGTATTCGTAAATTCTAAAAGCGGTTGTGCCCATTTAGCCTCTAAGCTGGCTAAACACGACATCACTGCCGAAGTATTCCACGGCGATCAAGGCCAAGGCGCACGTAATCGTGTGTTACAAGCATTTAAAGGTGGCGAGATTGAAGTGTTAATTGCCACTGATATTGCGGCTCGTGGTTTAGATATTGAAAAACTGCCAGTGGTGTTTAACTTTGATTTACCAAGAAGCCCAGCAGATTATATGCATCGCATTGGTCGTAGTGGCCGAGCTGGTGAAATCGGCTTGGCGTTATCACTAATCGATTATGAAGATTACCACCATTTTAAAATCATCGAGAAGAAGAATAAATTCAGATTAGAGCGCGAAGAAATCGCAGGCTTTGAAATCGATGAATCACTTATCGACCCTGATTTTAGCGTCAACAAACCCGTTGTGCCACCAGCAGGCTCAGGCAAAAAGAAGAGAGCCAAGAAAGCGTCAAAAAGCGAATCAACTATCTACCAAGATATTTGGTCTGGTAGTCTAAAGTCTGATTATGAGTAGTTTTTCATCAGATACCGACATGACTGTTAATAGACACTCCAAGTCTTGTTATTTCACTGGTATTAGCCCATAAAGTCCATTACCTGATATTGGTGCTACGATTAATCAAGGTTAATCGTAGCACAGTCTACAGTCTGTTCATTTAGGTATGTGAACGTCACAATCGCTGATTTTTGCAAGACATAAGTAGTGGAAAGCCCCAGCGAAGTCTCCAAATTAAGTTTTAGTATCCACTATTGACTTGACCAGAACAACTTATGCGTGAAAAAATATGAAGAGACTGTAGAAACGCTTTTGGTTGTCTTAAGCTCCCTTTTCATTAATGATGAGTATTTATGCTTACAAATAAACTTTATGCATTGCTTTTATTATTGTTATTTCACTCAGTTTCCTGGGGAGATGAGATTGATTTCAATAACATTAAGGTGCATGGGTTATACTTATCTAAGGGGCAACAATCTGATCACACCTACCGCGTGCTTCGAGACAAACAAGACTTCTTATGGATAGCGTCAGATTATGGGCTAAAACGCTACAATGGCTATGAATTAACGGTATTTACGCATGATGTAGACAATGAAAAAAGTATCGCTTATGACTCTATCAGCGAACTCATTTATCAAGACCAACAGCTCTGGATTGGCGGAAATGAAATCAGTCTTTACAATCCAGAACATGAAAACTTCACCAATTATAATGTCTCCGACCATTTCGCTATTTATAGCATGGTTAAACAGGGTAATTTAATTTGGTATGGTGGTGAAGGCTACGGACTAAGAGCATTTGATATAGAGTCCGAGCAAGTTGTTTATCAATATTTAGATTCTCCAGAGCATAAGTTTGTTTATAAAATCATTGCTGATAATCAAGACAATAAATTTTGGGTTGCGACTAATAGTGGTATTTCATTAGTTGATGCGAAGTCAGGAGACAACGTTGAACACTTGAAAATTAATGGCATAGCAAGCGGGGAGACAACTTTATATGATCTCGTATTAGACGATAACAACCGACTCTGGGTAGCCACCAGTAAAGGACTCATTGCCTATAATACGATATTGAAAACACAACAAATTTACACACATCAAGAGGATAACCCTCAATCAATTTCAGAGAACGTTGTCACGTCTTTATTCATCGACAAATATCAAAGACTTTGGGTGGGAACTGACAAGAAAGGACTCAATATTTATTCACCAATTATCGACGGATTTCAGAAAATTTCTAGCACGATAGACACCGCCGATACACATCAACTTCCATCAATGCCGATCAATGATATATTCCAAGACAAATATAAGTCTTACTGGATAGCAGGCAGCCAAGGCGTTTATCGGATAAGCCCCCACCTAGAACGATTTTATACACTGCGACACGATAGTTCAGACGCCAATAGTATTAGTTTTGATAACATTTTAGGCTTGCACGAATCTTTTTCAGGCGATATATGGATTGCCACCGATGGCGGCGGACTAAATCGTTATAATCCCGTGACAAAAGTCAATACACGCTATGTAAACGATCCCACCAATCCAAATAGTCTATGCAGCAACTCAGTGATCGCGGTAACCCAAGATAATGCAAGTAACATTTGGATTGGAACCTACGGCGGTGGGCTATGCAAGTTATCCCTAACCACGAATACATTTACTCACTACGCATTGAACCCCCAATCACCTGAACACTCTCTAGCCGGTGAACATATTTTCAAGATACTCATCAATTCCAATCAACAAATTATGCTAAGTGTTTGGCGTAAAGGGCTGCAAATATTAGATCCAGAAACCGGGATATTTACGTCATATTTTCCTGTCGGTGCGGGTAAAGAAAGTGGCATCAGCAATTTTTCTATCAATGATATTGTTGAAGATTCCGATGGTTCGTTTTGGCTTGGTGGTTACAATGGCTTGGAGCATTTCGACCCTAACAGCCAGTCCTTCACGTCTGTATCACTTCATTCAACAGACAGCATAATCGACATCTATTTAGACGATAACAATCAAGTGTGGGCCGCAAGTACCCATGGCTTGATAATCTATAACAAAGAGACCAAAAAGCTTGTGCGCTATACCACTGAGCACGGCCTGCCTACCGACTATATTGTGAGTATTGAAAAAGATAAAAACGGATTATTTTGGCTCGGGACGCGTGATGGCTTAGTTCACTTCGAGCCCCACAATAAAAAATTTACCTCCTTGACACAATCGGATGGATTAACTGGCAAAAGTTTCAATAGAAATAGCCATTTACAGACAAACGAAGGGTTAATGTATTTTGGTGGCCCCAATGGGCTAAACATATTTGACCCGCAGCAGTTTTCTGGAAACGTCCATCAACCGCAAATTATACTGTACGATTTTAAGGTGCTTCAACAGCCTGTTCTTTTAATGGACAAGGCTGACGCTGTTACACCTCATTACCCCGAGCAAAAATTTTCTTACCTGCAAGATGATATTTCTATTTCGTTTGCTGGCTTAGATTTTATTGCCCCCATGAATAATCTATATCGCTATCAGCTTACGGGTGTCGATAAACAATGGAATATAGCGAACGCAAAACAGCGTACCGTTAGATATACGAATCTAGCGCCGGGTGAATATATCTTTCAAGTTACGGCAGCGAACAATGAAGGCGTATGGAACTCCAATGTGACGCAGTTTAAATTTATAATCGAACCACCGTGGTGGCAAACATTATGGGCTTCAATATTATTTATGGTCTTGTTTCTTAAGGCTATTTATCTTTTTATTTTTTGGCGGGTCAAGGATGCCAAAGCCCATGCACGCAAACTAGAAAGTAAAGTTAAAAAACGCACAAAAGAATTAGTTGATACGATCGAAGAGCTTGAAAAAACAGAACATCAGCTGGTCGAATCAGAGAAAATGGCGTCAATTGGCCGCATAGTATCTGGCGTTGCTCACGAGTTGAATACGCCATTAGGCAATACGATTACAGCAATTTCTTGCGTCGAAAAACAAACCATGAATCTCATTGATAACATTGAAAATAAATCGCTTTCCAAAAAAGGGTTTCAACTTACCAAAGATAAACTAACCCAAGCCGTCGATTTGAGCACAACTAGTATTGCACGGCTCGCCGATCTCATTAATCGCTTTAAAGAACTCGCTGTCGATAAGCAACAAGAGCAAGTCAGCTATTTTTCGATAAATACCGTATTAGATGGCCTTCATCGGCGTTATGTGGCACAAATGATAAAAGAAAATATATCATTCACAATGACTTGCTCCACTGTTCTTGAAATCAATAGCTACCCTTTCGCCTTCGAAAATACCATTGAAGCATTAATGACGAATTCTTTGTTGCATGGTTTTAAAGATCAGCCTCAGGGTAATATCTCTCTGGAAATAGCTACCAATGATACCGCTAGTCATTTAGTCATCAATTATAGTGACGATGGTGTAGGCATTTGTAAAAAGATAGAGCCCTTTATTTTTGAACCCTTTACCACAACTAATAGGATCAAAGGAAACACGGGATTAGGGCTAAACATTTCCTACAATACCGTAACTCAGTTGCTCCAAGGAACTATTACACTAGTGCCCACAGACAAAGGATGCGCCTTTGAAATAACGCTGCCATTGACCATATCAGGCTAAACAAGGACTAACGATAATAAAAAGTTAGCCCTCATTGCGCATTTATGTCAGCCTTATTATCTGGACTTCGAAATAACCGATTACTCGATCTAAAAGGTTAAACCCGGTGTCAACGTTGCTGGCAATACCACTTCATCAGCTTCCATTGAAGCCACCGGGTAAGCACAGTAATCGGCTGCGTAATACGCGCTAGCACGATGATTACCACTGCCACCAACACCACCAAATGGCGCAGCGCCGCTTGCGCCGGTGATTTGCTTGTTCCAGTTTACGATACCTGCACGAATGCGCGCGAAGAAGTAATCGTAATCGTCACGGCTATCAGCCAACAAACCTGCTGATAAACCAAAGCTTGTATTGTTTGCTAATTCAATTGCTTCATCAAAGCTTGAATAACGGATGATTTGCAGTAATGGACCAAAGTGCTCTTCATCTGGCAATTCACGGGCAAATGACGTCACATCAACAAGACCTGGTGTTACAAAACCTGTGCCCGCTTTGTGTGTTAGTTCGATTAACACTTTCGCGCCCTTCTCAACTAACATCTTTTGTGCTGCAACCATACCAAGTGCTGCTTTTTCACTAATCATTGAGCCCATAAATGGTTGCTCAGCGTCATCGAAGTTACCTACTTTGATGTCTTTAGTTACTTCAACTAAACGCTCAATCAGTGCATCACCATCGCTGCCATTAGCGACGAATAATTTACGTGCACATACACAGCGTTGACCTGTTGTAACGTAAGCCGACTGAATGATGTCATGTACGGCACCATCAACGTTTGCTACGTCTTTAACGATAAGCGGGTTATTACCCCCCATCTCAAGCGCTAAGATTTTGCCCGGTTGACCAGCGAATTGCTTGTGCAACAAGTGACCAGTGTTTGAACTACCCGTAAAGAATAAACCGTCGATTTCAACGTGGTTTGCAATGGCAACGCCTGTTTCAACTTCACCTTGCAGTAAGTTCATTACGCCTGCTGGTAAGCCAGCTTGCTCCCACAATTTAACCGTGAGTTCACCAACGCGCGGCGTTAATTCACTTGGCTTAAATACAATGGTGTTACCTGCAAGTAATGCTGGAACAATGTGGCCGTTTGGCAAATGACCTGGGAAGTTGTAAGGACCAAATACCGCAACAACACCGTGTGGCTTGTGGCGAATAAACGCTTTAGCGCCCGGCGCTGGGTTTTCTACCGTACCAGTACGCTCGTTGTGCGCTTTGATTGAGATAGCAATTTTACCTGCCATGCCAGCGGCTTCAGTACGTGTTTCCCATAATGGTTTACCCGTTTCAAGCGCAATGGCGTGCGCCATTTCTTCTTTGTTTTCAACAAGCAGTGCACCGAACTTTTCGATAATCGCTTTACGCGCTTCAAAGCCGATTTGTGCCCATTCGAAAGAGGCTGCACGTGCTGCTGTCATTACAGTGTCAACTTGCTCGCTTGTCGCTGTTTGACCAGTCCAGATAACATCGTTGTTCGCTGGGTTTACTGAGTTTACGTTGTTACCTAAACCAGTGGTCCATTGACCATTTATAAATTGAATTGCTTGAGACATTATGTTTTCCTCGATTCTTTACGTGCAATTTTTACAGTGCTGCTTTTACAGTGCTACGACGCGGATTTTATCGCCGTCTGTTACATTTAATGCGTTAGCATGCTCTTGAGTAATGAAGGCGAACTCTTGGTTTTCACACAAATTGATATGCACTTCTGTCGCTCTGAAATGTTCAAAATCAGTATTACACGCAACAAATGGTGAGCCTTCTTCAACGTCGCTAATTTTCACGGTAACTCGAACACAGCCGCGTACTGCGTTAATTTGTTCACGTTCACATTCAACCGTTGGACCCGCATCGAAAATATCAACGTAACCGCGATATCTAAAGCCTTCGCGCTCTAACAAACGTAATGCAGGTCGTGTTTTCTCGTGTACACGACCAATGACATCTTGTGCTTCTTGGCTCAGCAAGTTGGTGTAAATTGGATAACGCGGCATCAATTCAGCAATAAAAACTTTATTACCAATACCTGACAAGTAGTCAGCCGTTGGAAAGTCCATGCTAAAGAAGTGAGCTTCTAGCCATTCCCAAAACGGTGAATTACCGCTTTCGTCAGACACACCGCGCATTTCAGCAATTACTTTATCGCCAAAACGCTCACCAAACTCTGCCAACATTAAGAAGCGACAACGAGACAATACACGGCCATTATTACCACCACGAGCATCTTGACTTAAGAACAGCGTGCATAATTCTGCTGCGCCCGTGTAGTCATTACACAGGGTCAAGGTGTCGATAGTATTGTGTAATTTCAGCTCTTGCGACGAATGCACAACCTTGCCTAGATGGTAGTGGTAAAAGGCATTGTCTAAACCTACTGCCGACTCAATGCCACTGGTGCCTACCACTTTGCCAGTTTCCGTATCTTCCATCACCATCAGATAACCTTCAGTGCCAGGCTGAGTAGCATTGGCAGCAAAAGACTCTTCTGAATGTGCTATACGCGAACGTAAAAGCTGTTCATTGGTTGGTAATGATGTAAAACCAACACCAGAATCATGAGCGATTTGCATTAATGCAGGATAGTCAGCAGCGACTATCGGACGAATGACCAACATAATCGATCCTCAAATTAGGTATCCGATACCAATAAATATATGCGATAAAAAAGGCGAACAACTTGTGTTGCCCTTTAACGAATGAAGTAATTAAGCGTTTACAATTTGTGCTACTGCTTTTTCAAAGCGCACTAAACCTTCAGCGATGTCCGCTTCTGGAATAACTAGTGACGGAGCGAAACGTACGATGTTTGCGCCTGCTACTAATGCCATTAAACCGTTTTCTGCTGAAGCAACCATGAAGTCACGTGCACGGCCTTGGTACTCGTCGTTTAACACAGCGCCTAGTAATAAACCTTTACCACGGATTTCACTAAATACGTTGTACTTAGCGTTAATCGCTTCAAAACCAGCGCGGATTTGTGCTTCTTTAACTTTAACGCCATCTAATACGTCAGATGTATTGATGATATCCATTACTGCTTCACCAACAGCACATGCTAGTGGGTTACCACCGTACGTTGAACCGTGTGTACCCGGCTTAAGGTGCTTAGCGATATCTTTTGTTGTTAACATCGCGCCGATTGGGAAACCGCCACCTAGTGCTTTAGCGCTCGTTAGGATATCTGGAGTCACACCTAAATCCATGTAAGCGAAGAATGAACCTAAACGACCGAAACCTGTTTGAACTTCATCAAAGATTAATAGTGCATTGTGCTCATCACATAACTCACGAACGCCTTTTGCAAATTCGTCAGTTGGGCTAACTAAACCGCCTTCACCTTGCAGTGGCTCCATCATTACTGCACAAGTCTTGTCTGACATTAATGCTTTAAGTGCTTCTAAATCGTTATAAGCAACGTGGTCGATTGCGCCCGGCTTAGGACCGAAACCGTCTGAGTAAGCTTCTTGGCCGCCAACCGTTACTGTGAAGAAAGTACGGCCGTGGAAACCTTGCTTGAATGCGATGATTTGGTCTTTTTCTTTACCATAGTTATCTAATGCCCAACGACGTGCTAGCTTAAGTGCTGCTTCGTTTGATTCGCCGCCTGAGTTAGCGTAGTAAACTTGGTCAGCAAAGGTCGCGTCAGTTAATTTTTTCGCTAAACGTAACGCTGGCTCGTTCGTCATTACGTTACTTAGATGCCAGATTTTGCTCGCTTGCTCGTTCACAGCAGCAACAAGTGCTGGGTGACAGTGACCTAAACAGTTAACCGCGATGCCGCCAGCGAAGTCGATTAGTTCGTTGTCATTTTGATCCCATACACGAGAACCTTCACCACGTACTGGAATAATGCTTGATGGTGCGTAGTTAGGTACCATTACTTCATCAAATAATTCACGTGTTACTTGCATTTTCTCTGGCATAAAATTAATCCTCTATCTTCTCTTCATTTGTACTGAAAAGGGGTAAATAAGCTTAATAAACTCTTAATGAGCTATTAAATTGTGGCCAGAGTATCCCAGAAATTTGAGCGAATGTCTTCACGGTCGCCTATAATTTAGACACTAAATATTGCTTTCAGTACACCGTCTTCAATGGACTAAAAATAATAAGTGAATAAATAAACAAATCTATTGAATTGTTGCGAATAAATAGTCAAAAATTTCGGTAGCTAGTCACTGTGTTTTTTTTTACAAAAAAAATAACTTTTTTTGTATTTTTCATCAAGAATCACACTTTGCTGAACAATAAATTGGCTAATTTCACTCAATTAAAAGGAAACTAAATGAAGTGTTTTTTTGCTGCGCTAATATGTCTGTTTAGTTCAGTCTCGTTCGCTAAAACACCACCACTTCTAGTTGTGACCGAAGATTTGTGGCCATTAAACTATATAGAGAACAATGAAATTAAGGGAAGTGCAACCGTATTAGTTAAACGTATTCTTAAGCAAGCTGATATGGATTATACGTTAGTCTTATTACCTTGGGCTCGAAGTTATAAAATGGCACTAACTAAACCCAATGTATTGATATATAGCATTAATCAAACGCCTGAGCGAAGTGAGATGTTCCATTGGGTAACCGAAATTCCTGTAAAGGTAGAGAGTAATTACTACGCACTATCCAGAAGTCCTCTCGCCAATAAGCAACCATCTTCTCTTAAAGAACTAAGAATTGCTGCTTTAATTGATTCCGTCAATGACGCTTTTCTAAGCCGAAATAAGTTCAAAAATATCAGTAGAGTTTCAAAAATATCTCAATCTGTAGGCATGCTTAAAAGACAACGCGTCGATTTAATCATTGCATCTGAAAATACCATCCTACAGGCGTTAAGAAATAATAATATGCAACGCTCAGATATCATAAAAATAGGGTCAGCTTTTAACTCAAAGCCGGCAATAGCATTAAGCCTTACAACTCCTCAACGCACAGTTAACAAACTTAGAAAAGCAGCATTAGAGTTGGAAGAAAAAGAAGGCCTATGTCAGATTATGGAGATAACACCTGCTGAATGCGTGACGCCATCTCGGCAGCATTAAGGTGATAAATAGATTATGTTAACAAGAGTCTCATTTACCTTATTATTTATCATTACAGTACTTTGTTATGCTCAGCAATCCTCTGCATTCGAGAAAAAACCACCGTTGTGACAGAAAACCTCTGGCCATTTAATTATCTAGAGAAAGGTCAAGTAAAAGGACCCCACACCGAGTTAGTTAAACAGATATTATCAACAGCTAACCTCGATTATTCGATTGCTGTTCTGCCTTGGGCTAGAGCATACAAGTTGGCTCAAACTAAGCCCAACATATTGATATAGATACCCGTTGCCAATGAAAGTGCTAATTCCAGTAAGACGAGAAGCGCGCCAAATGCTAGGTGTCACCAACGGTGCAAAAATGACCCACTAACATCGATCCAAAATTGACCCACCGATGTATCATTTATTTTTAGGTGATACGGTATGTTAACGAAGGAGCTATTTGTGGATATTAAAGTCCTGCATAAACAAGGCAAAAGCATCTTCAATGGTAACGGGTATGAAATTAACAGAACCAATTTACGGCAAGAAAAATTTCATTGGATTGCTCGATTTCCTACCGATGCAAAGATTAACTTTTACGCCTTGAAAAAATCAAAGCTCACTAACAGCGATTTATCGGCACTTAAGACACTTGCCATTGGTACGCAGATTGATACAGCCAACGATAATTTTGTTACTCAAAGTGGGTTTAACAGCATTAGTCGTGTTTCACACATAAGCCAAACGATTGGTATGTTAAAGATTGGGCGAATAAAACTGGTTATTGCATCTGATCATCAAATAAAACGAGCAGCACAGGAATCCAGATTAGACATCAATGAATTAGAAAAAATAACTTACGCTTTTTCTTCTAATCCATCGATTGCGATGCCCCTGAGCACACCACCAGCCACTATTGAAAAACTTAGCGCTGCTTTTAAAAAACTGGCGCAGAAAAACGACCTGTTCCAGCTAGTAGATTATGGTGACTTAAACTGCATTAAAAAAATGGCTAAGGCTCAACCTTAGGTACTTTCAAATACTTTTGTTTATTTAGTAATTTAATTTTATTTGTGTCAATTTGATAATAATTTAACAAGGCTGTTGCCTGCACTTTATCAATCAACTCTTCTTTGTACATTTGCTTAAATACTGCATAGCTTCTGCCCTGTGCAATGACGCGTGCCGCAGGTCCCATTTCATCGATACTCATTGATTGGGAAAGGTCTTCTAGCGTAGGTGCTAAGCGGAAGAAATTTAGTTTGTATCTAGCCGAGATCTCGGCGCTTAACGCTTTCGCTTTCATTGGCATCAAACGATCGAGCACAGGTACTGCTGAGGTGATTTCGGCGAGTTTATGACTGACTTCTGACGCACCTGATTCAGCAGCATCACGACTAAGTTCATGTCGCGTTTCATAAAAACATTCATCCACAATATGAAGCAACATCGCCGCTCCCATTTCATGAAATAACGCCAGCATATAAACTTCATCAGGGTCTAATCCGTCTTCTAAAGATGCCAAAGCACTTGCTGCTTGAGCAGTGATTTGTACATGATTCCAGATTTTACGCGACGTTTGATGAAATTTAGCACCAGCATCTTTTAATGATTCATGGACAATCAGATACGGTAAAAAAACACGGATTTTTTCAATACCTAAGAAGCCTAAACACAACTCTGCATCTTTCGGCTCTAGTGGTTTATCATCTGATTTTTTTACCAAACCAAAGCGGTTCATTACGCCCACCAAGTTTTGAACAAGACCAGCATGCTTCAACGCTAATGGTTTGATGCGTGAAATAGAAGCTGCTTTCGTATTGACGATATTCACGGCATCCATTAAATACGGCGAAATAGAAAAGCGATGATAAGTCTCATCATCAATAGACATTAATCGATTTTCAACACGTGACTCAACATCTTGGAACAATTGAGCTTTTAATGCATTAAATAACTCTTTGTTCTCTTGTTTCGTTGCTTGTCTCGCTAACGCAGGAGCTAGCTCAACATCAAGTAAAATACGGTTATCTGGGATTTCACTATCAAAATCGTCCGCTTGCGGCAGCAATGAAGCTTTACTAACGAGGTAACGGTAGAAGTTTGTTTCTGTTTCAATAACACCTGCTGATTTTAATCCACTCTTAGCATCGCCGTCAGCCGCAGGACGCCGCGATTTTTGTTCGGCGCTTTGGATTGATTTGTCTTCTTTAGATAACCAGCTTTTTAATCGACTCACAATAAACCTTACTAACTCTATATAATTTGGGCACCGCCACGGTGCCACTTAATTTATCTATTTCTTTAAGTTTTGTTCAAACAACTTAAAGATACGGCGGTATTCATCTAACCAGCTTGATGGCTGTCTAAAGCCATGCGGCTCTACCGGATAAATAGCCGTTTCAAAATTTTCTTTTTCTAATTCAATGAGGCGTTGAACTAAACGAACACTGTCTTGGAAGAATACGTTGTCATCTAACACACCAGACATAATTAATAATGGCTTGTTTAGATTTTGTGCATATTCAATTGGCGAACTTTTACGGTACGCAATATCATCATCGTTAGGACGATTTAAGATGTTTGACGTGTAACCATCATTATAATGTGCCCAATCGGTTACTGGACGAAGTGCCGCCCCTGCTTGGAATAATTCAGGTTTAGTGAACAAGGCCATAAAGGTCATGAATCCACCGTAAGAACCACCGTAAGTACCGACGCGGTTTTTATCAACCTGTAAGTACTTACTCATGTAATCGACCCCGTCTTCCAAATCTTGAATTTCAGGTGTGCCCATTTGACGATAAATAGCTGTGCGCCAATCACGTCCGTAACCTTTAGATGCACGGTAATCCATATCCATCACGACATAGCCTTGCTGTGCTAATAGATTATGGAACATAAATTCACGGAAGTAACCTGAGAAACCGTAATGTGAATTTTGTAAGTATCCCGCACCGTGATTAAAGATTACTGCTGGGTAAGATTCTGCTTTTTTGCTATCAAAACCTTGCGGCAAATAAACTTTCGCATACACCGGTTGCTCGCCATGACTTGAAGGAACAGCAACAATTTTAGGCGCCTGCCAATCGTAACTCGCAAACTCTTCGCTCACGGTATCAGTTAAACGCTTAACATCACCTTGCCCATCACTTGAAGTCACATAGAGATCATTGTGACGTAATAACGACGAGTGCGTTAATAGTAACTTGTCTTCTTTTGGACTTAATTTGTAATCTGTCATTCCACCCAGTTTGGTTAACTGAATAGATTGCTTAGTTGATAAATCAGTACGATAAATTTCGTATTTACCAGGATGAGATTTATTGGCTTTGTAGAAAATTGTCTTGCCGTCATCACTTAAGGTTACGCTACTGACTTCGTATTTACCTTTAGTTACTTGGTTGACCTTACCTGCCAAACTAACGGTATAAGCTTGTGAATAACCACTCTCTTCCGATAAGAAGTAAAGGCCTGTATTGTCGTTCAACCAACCAAACTCATTAAACGTGTAGTTTACCCATGCGTCGTCATGTAAACGATGTAACGTTTTTAATTTGTTGTTGGTAAAATCATAACTTGCTAACCAACGATCTTTGTTGTCATTAGCTTCTAACATGATCGCTAATGCGCTGCCATCGTCATTCCAGGATATAGCGCTTTGACGCCATGTCCAATCCGGTAATAACGTAATGTTACGAGCTGATTTTTTACTTTCGTATGTTTTACCGTTTTTAGCAAAGTTCTCAGTTTTAACACTAGCAAGCACATCGTCATCAGAACCTGGTAACTGTGAAAAATCTAATGTTTGCTGTTTTCGATTAGCAATATCAATGTAAACCAAGCTGTGTGCATTTGGTTTAGCTTCGGCAACACGTGCTCTTGCATCGACAGATTCAACATAACCTTCACTACCAAGATAGTTAGGCATAATATCGTGCTTGGCACGCCATAATACGCTCTTGTCTTTCGTGGCTACTAATAATTTATCACCACTTGGGCTTAAGCTCATTTCAACTAAACGATGCTTAGGATCTAAATAAAATGGTGCTATTGCGACCGTTTTATTCTGCGCTTTAAGATCTTGTTTATTTTTATATCGAACCGCTTTGTTATGTTGTTCAAGGGCAACGTATTTAATTAAACGGTGTTGCTGAGCACCAATATAAGTTGTCGGTGTTTTTGGCGCCTTAGGTGCCTTAGCAAATTTAATCTCAGCTAATAATTGCGTGCCTTGATGCGCGATATCCATCGCATAAAATGCATTACCTTGTTTAAAAGCTAGTCGACCATCCGTTAGAAACTGCAATTGTGAGCGACGTATTGAATCACGCGTTAGTTGTTTAATAACGCCCGACTGTAAATTTTTAATGAAAATATTACCTTGATATACAAATGCTTTTTTTGATTTATCACGAGTAACTACCCCACTCGTCTGCGCTGACAAATGTGCATCCGCTAGTGTTAGTTTATTTGCAGTGCCATCTATTGACTGCACAAAGACATCGTATAACGGAGAGTCGGCCTGTTTTAACGAATAGAAAATAGAATTATCATCACGCCAATTTGCTCTTGATGGTGCGATTCCCATCCATGACGGATCCGCCATGATTTGTTTCATTGTTAACCCATCACCCGACAATAATGGTTGAGCGGCTTGAATAACCTCTACAGGTTGATTAACTACTGGCGCCGACACTTTAGTGGCCGTAGTTGTACAGGCAGTTGCACCTAATGCAAGGGATGCAATGAGCAAGTTTTTCATGAAGATTCCTATTTATGATTGTTATATCAAAGCCTTGCAAAAATTAGGAGCAAATACTCCATTTAAACGCTTACTAATCTTTGATTTTTTATCACAATGAAAATGTAAACAAGGTGCGTCAATTGTAAGGAGATTAGCGCAAAATTGCTAGCTGTGATTGCGTTTACGGTAGGATCTCGGTGAGCATCCCATGTGCTTTTTAAAGGCAAAGATAAATGCCGAACTCGACTCATATCCCAAACGTGATGCGATATTGCCAATCGAATGCTCTTGAGCTAATAAATCTAACGACTGAATAATCTTAAATTTTTGTTTCAACTGGCTAATACCAATTGCATTAAATATTTGCCCACTTGTACTTGTTAAAATTAACTAAAATGGCGTTGCTCTCAATCCTAATAGCCAGCTATTAGTCAATCGAGCGCCTTGTTTTAGCTGATTTTCTATACGCACAACAAGATCACTTACTTAATGCAATTGGTATAAAACCCAGTCCAAAATACTGATTAAACAATCGGTTTAATGTTCTGCTAGACGCGCCGACTTCCATTGCCCATTGCTCTAGTGTTTTCTTATTGCTTGGATCGCCGCTCAATGCTTCAACGATTGGCGACAGCCTTTTGTCATTAATCGATGGCATAAACAATCCAGTATTTGGGGCTGATTTAAGCAAATCAATTAACACATCAAATAAACGTTGTCGTTCAGCTGTCATTTCGTAATCAAATGGCCATTCACACATCACAAGAATGAGTTCTCGCAGCAATGGCTCAACATTGAAGGTGTAAACCTTGGTGCCCAAAACATCACAAAGTGCAGAATCTATATGCAAGTACCTAAAAGTTGCACCATATCGACTAGAGACTTGAGACTTGATGCTCGACACCTGATGGCAACCACAATGCTTGTCCCGGCGGAATAATATAACGCCCATCATCGGCAATGACCTGTATTACGCCTTGCGATGCATACACTAACTGTCCCCAGGTATGGCTATGTTTGACCACCTGAACCATAGGATCCATATCACGCCGCACGGGCATAATAGGGTGAGTCAATTTTCGGTGTTTTGAACGTTGAGTAAGCACCCAACCCTTCATTGTCTGTTTTTCTATATTATCTGTCATAATTGCGACTACTAGTCACCTTTTGGATATCTTATAATCAATTACCGTTGTTTTTCCACAGATATTATTCATGAAATCATTAATACCAAAACACTGGCAGACACCTTTTGTCTATCTAGCACTTGCGACTATCACTATGTCGATAACTTTCTCGGCGTGGTTAGCCATGCTCAACAACTTTTCAATTGAAAGTGCCAACTTTACAGGTGCTGAAATTGGTATGTTGCAATCTCTACGTGAAATTCCCGGTTTTCTCGCGTTTACCGCGGTATTCATATTGTTAGTACTTAAGGAACAAACTTTTGCTGTTGTATCTCTTGCTCTTCTATCAATTGGCGTCACTATCACAGGCCTGTTCCCCACCGTTTACGGTTTATATGCCACCACTATTCTCATGTCGATAGGATTTCATTATTACGAAACCATTAACCAGTCTCTTAGCCTGCAATGGTTTTCTCACGATGAAGCGGCTGAAAAATTGGGGCGGTTATTGTCAATAAAGTCTGCGTCGGCATTGGTCGCTTATGGTGCCGTTTGGGTAGCCTTTAGCTTATTGGATGCGCAATATATGTGGGTTTATATCGCACTTGGCGGAATCGGTATCTTACTAGGGTCTGTTGATCTTTTGAGTTCATTTTTGCAGCAATTTGTTTGGGGTTTCTACAAGGCAGAGCCTATGTGGTGTAGCTGGCTACACGAATAGGCGATAACGCCGTAGAAATAACAAACAAATGCTGTCCGTAGGATTCACCTAAAAGTATTTTGTGCGGCGTTATTCGTCATTCACTGGGGTAAACCCAGCATCAATCCTCATGCCTTGCCCAAAACCCTTTTAGATTGAACAAAATTTGAACCACAAAGATCAACAGACCCTAACCATTGTGTTGTTTCTTGCGATGCCGGAGTTCAATCACGGTGAAGCTCAGCATAAAAAGCTCATTTTAAAGAAACGTTATAGCCTTTATTATTTATTGACTTTTTTATCCGGTGCACGTCGTCAAATCTTTGTTGTGTTCGCAGGGTTCTTGATGGTGGAAAAGTTTGGCTATTCAGTCGCTGAAGTTACTGCGCTCTATATCTTAAATCATGTCATTAACTTCTTTTTAGCGCCCAAAATCGGCAAGTGGATCGGCCGTGTCGGTGAGCATAAAGCACTCACTTTAGAATATATCGGTTTAATCGTCGTCTTCACTGGCTACGCATTAGTTGAATCAAGCACTGTTGCCGCGGGATTATATGTTATTGATCATCTATTCTTTGCGATGGCAATCGCTTTAAAAACCTATTTTAAGAAAATAGCTGCCCCCAAAGATCTAGCAGGCAGTGCGGGTGTGAGTTTTAGCATTAACCATATTGCAGCGGTCTTCATTCCTGCACTCTTTGGGTTAATTTGGCTCATTGATAACTCATTAGTATTTTATGCTGGCGCTGCATTAGCAGCATGCTCACTCATTGCTAGCCAATGGGTGCCAAAGCCCCATCAAATGCCGCAGGCGATTTAATAGTTGTAAGTTACGTATTATAGAATATGTAAAAATGCCAATAAATCCTCTCTTTCCTGTTTAGACAACTTCAGTGGCTTTAGCAATGACGTTGTCGTGGGAAAGAGTGGATCGGGATTTCTACCTTTGCGTGGCTTAGGTTGTGCGCCACCTCGATTATAGAAATTAATAATCCCCGGTAAACTCACGAATAATCCGTGATGCATCCAAGGCTCGGTATGGCTAACCATCACCAACGACGGCGTTCTAAACGCCCCTACATCACTCGGCTCTTTCGTATGTTCATAGCGCCCTAAATCCTCTAAACGACGGCCAAAAGCGTGTAATCCTGTAATATGAAATCGATTATCGCTGAGCAACGGACCGTTATGACAGGTCATACATTTAGTTTTAGTGCGATAAAGGTGTAATCCTTTGAGCTGTGACTCAGACAACATCGTTACCGCAGCTTTAGGGTTGTGCTGCACCTTAGCAATAAATCGCGCAAAGACAGTATCTTTTGGCGTAATGGTACGTTCAAACGCAACTATCGCTTTGGCGAGTTGCTTTCGATTGAGGGTTGTAGTTTCAAAGGCCTGTTTGATCATAGGGCGATACTTTGGCTCAGCGTTAATTCGCTGTAAAGCACCTTCTACACTAAAATCCATCTCCTTTGGATCTTCAATCGGTATCAAGGCTTGTTGTTCCGCCGTTTCAGCCCTTCCGTCCCAAAAAAAACTCTGCCAATGATCTATACCAAAAATATTTGGTGAGTTACGTCGACCACGCTGAAGATCGATACCAATAGGTTGCGATCGCATATCGCCAAACAGTAACCGCGACTCGTGGCAACTACTGCAACTAACAGTTTTATCCCGCGATAGTAGAGTATCGTGAAATAATTCTCGACCGAGCACAACCTGAGCTTTATCCGGTTTAGGTTTAAGTAAGGTTAATGGTCCCAGTGGAGTAGCTTCCTTACCATCGGTAGTTTCAACGGCTGGCCATTGGCTTTGAGGTTGACTATACAGCGCTTTTAACTGCTGCCAAGATAAAGGGGATTTCGCATAACAAGACAGGGAAAACACCGAGCTCCCAAGAAAAAAAATAGAACAGACTATAGCTCGTGATAATGACACTCTACTCTCCAAAAACAACAACAGCCAATTGCATACGCACATTGGCTGTTGTTGACCTCTAATACGCTAATTAGTCGTAATTATAACTCAGGCCCAGCCAAAAACTGCGCCCCGTCTCTAATCCAATTCGATTTAAACCCACTTGATAAGTGCGTTTGTTCAATAAATTAGCAACCTCTAAACTAAGACGCAGTGATTGTTTGGCTGAAATGTCATAATCATATGACATCTTTCCAGATACCATAGTCGTCGCTGGTTTGTTCGCTTTTTGATATACCGGATATTCTTCATCTCCAATATCATTAAGACCACCGGTATTCGCCGTGAAATCTCGTCCCAAACTCTCCATTCTTTCGTAGTCACCGCGATAGCTCACTGTAAAGCTACTGCGAATGTTCTTTGTCCATTGACTAGAAAAAGAAAGGTTCGCGGTAATTGGCCGATTAAAATTAGCTTGCAATTGATCAAGCCAACCCTTTGAAACCAACTTATAGGTATCGGGCGATGGCAAAGCAGGATTATAGATAAAGATTCTTTGATCCGTTGGTATTGCCTGCGCAGGTGCTTCCGAATTCTCGCCATTACTGGTATTTTTTGTCTTACTGGCATTAATCATTAATTGGTGATTATCCAACGCTATTGAATAAGATATCGATAACCGCTTATGCGTGGCTTCACCGTCATTAGATTGAACGTAATAGGTGAAACCTTCTTTGCTATAAGAATCACCACGCACCACCTTATCTTTACTATCACGCCGTACAGAGGTAATGGATAACACGCCACCAAATAACTTCTGTTTAAAGCCCATCGTTAACTCATTGGTAAATGGGGTCTTAAGGTTGTTATATTGATAACGATAAGGCAATGTTGTTACAGAGTTGGTCCACGGTTGCAATACTCCGTTCGCAAATCCTCTCGTCTGGGTGAAATACCCCCTCTTTGCTTCTTTGAGTTTATAGCTCATCATATCACTGGCATAATATCGACTCGCACCAAACACAAGCAAAGACTCATCATCATCAAAAAAGTCGTAGCCGCCATGGATCCTTGGGGCAATATTCCATTCGCTTAAGAATTCGTTTCGATCAATTTTAACCCCTAATGTCGTTCGCCACTTTCCTAACTCAAGGCCATCTTGGATCCAGCCATCAAAATTGTTCGTGGTAACATCGACATCTTCTAGAGGATAGATCCGACGAACCCTAAAAAACTGCCCTCTGGCCAAGTGATTATTTTCATATAGCTTAAAATGCTCGGGATTAGACAAATCAAGCGATCCGCCAACTTGATCAGCCAGTTCGTTAAGCGGTATTTTATAACTCGACTCAACACAATCAAGCGTTATACCCGCACACGTAATCCGAGCGTCATCAAAAGGATTTTTATAAACAATAGCACTCTCATTACGTTGACGCATCAGGCGTTTTTTTACAAAATTAATACCAAAAGATACTTGGTGAGTAATTCCTAACCAATCGAAATCGTTAAGAGCGAAAAGATGACGTGTTGACAGCGTTTTCTGTTGTTTATCTAAATCACCATAACCGCCCTCACGACTCACAGGCCGATCGACAGAATCTAGTCCCCATTCCTTCCCTTTAACTCGAAGCCAAGGCAAATAATACTGAGGTGCTCGACGTGAATTGTCACTCTCACCATAGCGAATACTTGCATTCCAGTCGACAGAAGGCCAACTGTGACTCGCGTTCAGCGAAGCAAAGGTTCCTCCGCCTTTTATTGAAAAGTCCGAATCAAGTACATCGTTGAGGATATAATTACCCTGATAAGGACTGTGATTAATCCTTACCGATAGTTTATCTAACCACAGGTTCCTCATAGAATAGCCAATACTATAATTTGAAGACTCTCGCGAAGTTATTACTGGTTTTAATAATGAAACCGTCGTTATTTTAGATTCAGTGCGAGACAAAGCCATTGATATACTGTGGTGTTCATCAAGCACTTGGCTAGCGACTAGATTAAAGTTCTCTTTCTTAAACTCAGGCTCTATTGGCTCATTAATCACCACATCATCGACTGATTGTTCACGGTTTGCGTTGTCTATCAAGATATATTGATTGAACTCGTTACGTGATGTTCGATAGTCAAATTGAAGCGCAGGACTTTCACTCTCATCCCGCAATACAATATCAACAACGCCGCCACTAAAGCCGCCGTACTCAACAGGAATGTTTGAGTCGAATACTTTAACCTGACCCACAACAGCTTGATTGACAAAGGTCTGTTGCGGATGCCCTTGAATTTCATCCACCGACTCAACAGATAATTCGGTATCATCTGGATTAATATCTGAGTTATTCGACATTCCATCGATGAAAAAACCGGTATCAGACGGTCGTCCACCTGAAATAGAAATGAGCTTACTTTTTAGTTCTGCTTGTTGCTCCACAGCTTGGCTGTCTTCTCTCCCCTGAATGCCAGGCAAAATAGTTAACATATCAGTAATGTTGCCATTACCAATTGCGCTACGATCGAGAAAATCGCGCGATAACGTATATTGACCGGTAACCTCAACCTCTTGTGGCAACCACTGGCGACCAATAACAGTAATGGTTTCTGCGTTCTTCTTTAGGCAAGTAAGCACATTTTGCTGTTGCTGTAATGTTATAGTCGCTCCTTGCTCAACATTAGATATCTTATGACACACTGCAAGAGAGTCTTTAGCACGTGGGTTTTGTGCTAGATAATTCTTAATGTCATCGCCTTGCCCATAAGCGGGCAAGGTGACAGTCATTAACAATCCGATATTAGCCAAGTGGCGTTGGATCGTCTTCATCGGCAATACCGTCTCCATCTGCGTCATTGTCTAATTCGATATCTGTTTTTTCTTTGTCATCATCAGTGGCAGCAATAGCAAAGAAATTCGCTCTACCATCGTTGTCCGAATCAACAGAAGCAATCGCAGAGCCAGGGAAGTCTTCTTGAAGTGCTTGAATCATTGAGATTTGAACTAATAATTCATTCTCATCCGATTCACCTAACTCCAACAACGAAATAAGTTGTTGTGCTACTGCATATTGACGGTTACTCGCCAATGCCTCAATGACATCATCCCCATAACTTTTCTTCACCGAAGCAGACTCGGCTTTCAGTATCGTAACAACTTTTTCATTAACAGCGGTTGCTATAGCACTTAATTGCGCCAGATATTTAGTATAGTTTTCGTCGCTATAACCACGTCGACGTAATTCATTTTCTGCGCTGTAAATAAACGCTTTTGAATCGTAATAGTCGTAGCTATTGACGAATTTGTTGAAGCCATTAAACGCTCTAATGGCACTAGAACCGGTTAAAGATTCATCCTGTAAAATGAGTGCCTTTCCTTTTTCAAGATAAGACAAGGCCAACTGAAAATCACCAGCGGCCATCGCGCGATGGCCATATTCTCCGTAATATTCAATTTGCTCGTCAACATCTTCAAACGAACTAATATATTGAGCAGTATCTTTTAACAGTTTTACCACTTTGGCGTTATCACCGACGGCGAAGAATAGATCGGACTGTACCAACACTACGTACGTTGGATCGTAGTCTTTGTATGGCGAACCACCGTTTTCAAAGTATGCTTGATAATGTGGAACATACATCTCGTCATGACAACGTTGTGCCGCTTCTTTGGCAAGATTATTTAATCCACGTTTATCATAATTACTAAAGTATCGATAACATCCGACTTTACCTAAGGTGTATATTGCAATACCGCCCTTCTCAACCAGAGTATCTGTCGATAAAAGCAGATTAAGGCCCTCTTCAATCGCCTGTAGACCTAAATCGCGCTGGCCATCATTAAATAACGCATTAGCTAGTGAGTGATTCGTTACAGAACGCTTAACTATCATGTCTTGCTGCGCGTATGCCGCATTAGGATTGCTTTCTTTTAATACATCTACCGCTTCCGATAAGGTTCCACCTTGCTTTATTCTCGCATAAGCCTGCGTAATTGGTAGTTCACGTGAAAGTGTCCTGCGCAGAGAGGCATCAGCTCGATCATCAGTATTAAAATTGTACAACGTTGAGGCAAAATTAACGTCTGCATTAGGATAGAGTAAACTAAAGTTCCGAATCGCGGTTACTAGTGGAAAGCGATAAGCGGCAAGATTATTGTCAGCATATTCATGCGCAGAATATTGATAATTGTTATCGTAGTCTACATCAGCGTAATAAGATAAGGTCTTAGCTAAATATTCTTTTGCTAATGCAGTTTCCTGTAAAATCATTGCATACGTCACCGCTAAACCAACGTTCATGGATTCTGTGATATGGTAACGTTGGTCTGGCAACTCATTAATAGTCTTAGTTTTATACCCTAATTTTTGCGACTGTGACACAAATAACTTTAGCTCTTTAAGTGCATTTGTTCGAGTAGTCTCCTTGATTGGGTCATCCTCTGAAAGTTCTAGATAATGGTCCATCAATGTGGTTATGATGTTTCTTTGAGCTGTTACCAACTTCCCTGAAATCTTAGTTTCTTCATCCGTTGTAATTTCTGAATAAATGAACTTGATGGCATTTTGTGCCGTTGCCAGATTGTCAATGCTAGCAAAATTTCGATAACGCTCTGAGATATCGCTCAACAATGTAGCATCAGCACTGGACATATTATCAGTGCCTATTTCAGCGAGATACGCCAGCATTGATTGCAGTGATTTATCTAAGTATGTAGTGGCTAATTCGCCCTTGCCTAATTTGTTATAGGTAGAAGCAAGCTCCAATAACAATTGAGTTCTGTCGCGCTCGAAACTAATTTTATTTTCGACAATGGCTGCAACTTGATCGTCTAATGATGCTAAAGCATACCCTTTGGCAATAGACGACCACGCTTGTGCAACCAATACATCATCTTTAATCTCAGACAAACGCGCCTCAGCTTGTTTTAAATGTGATTTTTCTGACGCATAGTAATAATTTGCTTTATCTTCATTCGACGCATAAGCTGCTGATAAATTGATGGTAAAATCTACCGTTTCGCCATGACCATCGTCCAATGTCACTTCAAAGCTTAGGTTGGGCAAAGTAAGATCGTCGTTTTTATATACGAAGCTACCATCCGCATTCAGTGTCAAAGTACCCGAAGTAGGCGCTGTTTTTAACATCATAGCGACGTTTTCATCGTCAACATCAGAAACGGCAATTTGGCCTTGAATTTCGCTAGTTGCACTGACAGCCATATCGGTTGTGGCTATTGTTGGCAAGTCATTTTCAGCGGTAACAGTAAACTGTACTGTATAACGAGTTTTGCCCACCTCTATCGTTGCTGAGTCAGCACCATTGAAGTTAGCATTAGGCACATAATTAAACCCACTAGTGGTAATTTGAACGTTACCATTACTAGCTAAGCCTGTAACTACAGGTGTCTGGTTGCCAAGGTCGGCAAACGTATGTTCATACGTTTTATCCTCAACGACCTGTGCATCAATTTTTTCAACTAAAATGCTATTTGATGAACCACCACAGCCAGCAAGCATCAACGCCATGGTAATACATGACAACGGGAGTATTTTACGCATCCTTTATTCCTTCAGTATTGATAATGACTATCATTAAGATTCGTAATAATACTACTAAAATTGTCAATAACAAGAGATTTAAATCACATTTTTCCTACAAAAAACAGCAGGTTAAATCTATGTTAACGTTGGGTATTTTAAATGGATAGTAGACTGCACCGCCTCCCCACAAAAAAAACAGTTATAAATCATGCAGTTTAGAAATATAAAAGTTCTGTTCGAGATATAACGACCACACTTTCACAAATTAGATAACACAAATTAAACAAATGTTTTGTTACATTAC
This sequence comes from Psychrobium sp. nBUS_13, assembly GCF_051201665.1. GTDB lineage: Bacteria > Pseudomonadota > Gammaproteobacteria > Enterobacterales > Psychrobiaceae > Psychrobium. The sequence goes on from NZ_CP179210.1 coordinate 3,653,280, forward strand.
ACTAATAAAGTTATTGAGTAATGATAGTCCCTGCTCGGTTAAAATTGATTCAGGGTGGAATTGCACACTCTCAATTGGCAAGGTTTTATGACGCATTGCCATAATCTCTTGGCCCTGTTCGCTAGCGACCGTAGCTGAAACTTCAAAACAATCAGGTAAGGTGGATGGCTCGACAACTAAGGAGTGGTAGCGAGTAACTCGCAGTGGATTTGGCAAATCGGTGAAAACACCTTTGCCATCGTGATCGATTAACGAGGTTTTACCATGCATCACTTTATGCGCTAGCACGACATCGCCACCAAAGACTTGTGCTATCGCTTGATGACCCAAACACACACCAAGAATTGGTAACTTTCCAGCAAAGTGCTTAATCGCTGTTAACGAAATTCCCGCATCACTTGGTGTGCAGGGACCTGGCGAAATGACCAAATACTTTGGTGCAATTTCTTCAATCTGTGACAAGCTTGTTTGATCATTCCTAACCACTTCAACGTGATGACCAAGTTGCTGAAAATATTGGACTATGTTGTAGGTAAAAGAATCGTAGTTATCTATCACTAAAATCATGACGGGTTGTTGCTTTCCGCTGTTCTAAATCGTTCGATGGCGAATACTACAACAGCCGCCGCGATACTGCACCCACAAAATCCCAACATCAGAGGGAATAATGTATTGTCGAATAACGATCCGATGAGTAGCGCAATAGCAACAGCAGTTAATGTTGAAACTGCGCCTACAACGGCAGCACCAAAACCAGCTAAATGCCCTAAAGGCTCCATCGCAATTGAGTTTAAATTACCAAATAAAATACCAACACAGGCAAAAGCAACAACGAAGTAAGCGGTAGTCCAAGTCAACGGCGGCATATAATCTTGTGAAATAACGATTGGCATAAATATGATTGATGCAGCGACTAACACCACAAAGGCGCGTAAAACCATATATTGCATGCCTTTACGAACAACGAATTTACCGTTAAAGAAGGACGCAATGCCATAAACTAACGCCATACCGGCAAAATAGACCGCAAAGTATTCACCTAACTCATATTGATTACCAAAAATTTGCTGAGCACTGGCCAAGTATGAAATGAAAGCCCCTGACAAAATGCCTGCAGCCAAGGTATAAGCCATAGCAATAGGTGTGGTGATAACCTCGCGACATGTAGCCCACAGTACAGTGACTTTTAATTCCTTTCTATGTTCTGGTGCTAATGTTTCTGGCTGACGCAGTGCAAACCAAACCAATGATAAGATGCCAAATGTTAGCATCACACCAAAGATCGCATGCCACTCTGCTACTAATAAAATACCTTGCCCCATCAATGGTGCAATCATTGGTACTAGAATGAAAAATACCATAATAAAAGACATCACCTGTGCCATGTGCGGCCCAGCGTATTTGTCACGAATGATTGCCATCGTTAAAACACGTGGTGCGGCTAGTCCAAATCCTTGCATAAAACGCGCAATAAGCAGTGCTTCATAAGTTTGCGCATACATACACACAACAGTAGACACAAGAAATACACTGTAACCTGCGTAAATAAGAGGCTTACGACCAAAGGTATCAGACAAAGGACCAAACAAAAGTTGGCCAAATCCTTGCCCTAACAATACTAATGAAATCACGAGTTGAATATCTTGCGATTGTGTTAATTGCAAAGACGTTTCAATCATGGTCATTGCAGGCATAATCGCATCAATAGATAACGCTACTAAAGACATCATAAAAGCCATTAAGCTTATGAACTCAACGTTTGGTTTTTTGTGTTCTATTGGACTGGTCAACAGTAATTCTCATTAAGCGGTTTTAGCCGAATATTATATCAGCTTAACTAGCATTAAATGATGGTCATTTGGAAATATTCTCTTACCACAAACGAAGGGAACTCATCATTTTATTGGCGACTAGGCTCTAAGCCATCATAGTGAGGTAATTTTGCGTCCATTTCTTCCCAATTCGCTTTTGAAGAAACAAAATTATGAGAGATTGGGCGCTGCGAGATCTCAGAATCTAAGATACCTAAACGCAAGCGATATTGATTATAAAATCAATGCCATCAAAGCTGGAATTGGCGCCGGTTATATACCGCGCTCACGTATTATCAATGAGCTGGCATCAGGTGAACTACGGGAGCTGACATTATCTTCGCCAACGATAGCGCTTCCGTTATATATTGCGTGGAAGACTGCCAATCGAGGTAATACCAATTGCATTAAGTAAGTGATCTTGTTGTGCGTAGAGAAAATCAGCTAAAACAAGGCGCTCGATTGACTAATAGCTGGCTATTAGGATTGAGAGCAACGCCATTTTAGTTAATTTTAACAAGTACAAGTGGGCAAATATTTAATGCAATTGGTATAAAGGATTAGCGCGCCTTATTGAACTGCTGCAAGAAGATTAATCATCATCCATTGACAGCACTTCGGTTCGTTGCTGCGAGTCACCTAAGATCACTCGACCATGAACTAGTGTCTGGTAAATATGATTAAAAACTCTACCCGATTGCCCGTTATTGTCATCTAAGAAATAGGAATGTCCTTTGGGCATATCATATTTATTATTAAAATCATCACAATCAAAGGCATACACGTTGTTTGCTACTTTACCCATATCCTCAGGACCAGTATGACCAAGGCGACGCGAAGCGACCTTGTTTTTAAGGTTAGATATTTTACTCGAACGCAGGGCTAAATCGTCACTGGCGAAATACACACTCACATTGCGAGAAGCTTGTGCGATCAAAGCTCCTTTTTCAGGCTTTTCTAATGTTTCGTTAACCACATCCGCTGCTACCATAAAGGTGTTGCGAAATAGCAAAGGCACACCATTAGCCAAGTCATATTTGTTCCACCAGCACATGGTTTCACGTAATACTCGATTGCCCATTGAATGAGCCAACACATTAATTCGTTTCAAACATGGATCTTGTTCAGATGCACCGTCACGCCATGCCATAAACTTTTGTAATACCCTAGCAAAAGCTGACGCACTTAAATCTGCCGATTTTTGGTCATCCCAATAATCTTTGATGACTCCAAAGTCATTATCGCACGGCCAAATAAGCGGTACAACCTGCACTAAATCAGGACTTTTTTCATCGAACAGTGCTTGCAGTTTTTGCGCACGCGGGAAAATATCTGGTTCAGGTAAATTAGAAAAGCCATGAATTAACAATAGTATTTGCTTTGGTTCACTGCGTTTGAGTGCACTCATCAACGCACTTGAACCAATTTCAGTGTAATCATCAACGCCATTGCGCTGACAAAAATACACTGAGTTTGCGGGTGCATTATTATCCAAATCAAATTCAAATTGCTGATCAAGCGATCCTGAAAACGATCCCTTTGGCGCTCTATTGGTGATAAATAACATAACTTCTATATTCCATGATTAGATTATATGTAACAGATGACAACGAAAATACGCTATCGAATAAACCCTAGTGTAGGATCGATGACTAATCAAAGGACACGTCAATTAAATCTACATCGAAAGCGAAAAAGCCTTTCAATAGATTGAATCGTCCAATACATTAATTTATTCAAACAATGAATAAAGAATGCTATAAACAATTAAATTCATGAATTAGAGTCATAGATTAGTATGATAGAACGCACGCACCTTGCCATTGTGCAACAAGTTGATCAATTAGGAACGCTTACCCAAGCAGCTGATGCCCTATTCCTTACCCAATCGGCACTAAGCCACGCAATGAAGAAGCTTGAAACGCAGCTTGGCGTAAAGATTTGGAAAAAAGAAGGCAGAACCTTACGTTTAACACAAGCGGGCCAATCCATCTTGTCACTCGCCAATCGTGTCTTACCACAGATTGAACATACCGAGCAGTTGATGAGCCAGTTTTCACAAGGTCAGCGCGGCACATTGCGCATAGGCATGGAGTGTCATCCTTGTTATCAATGGCTGTTAAAAGTGGTGTCACCCTATTTGAATCAATGGCCAAATGTCGACGTTGATGTAAAACAAGAATTCCAATTTGGCGGTATGGGCGCGCTAATTAATTATGATATTGACGCGTTAGTCACCCCAGATCCGCTTTATAAACGCGGCCTTGTTTACACTCCTGTATTTGATTACGAATTGGTATTAGTGGTAAATAAAAGTCATGCTCTTGCTGGTGAAAAGTACATAAAACCACAACAACTAAGTGATGAAGTGCTTATCACCTACCCTGTAGAAGTGGATAGATTAGATATATTCAGTCAATTTTTGATGCCAGCTCAGTGTAGCCCCAGAAAACATAAAACGATTGAAACCACCGACATCATTTTACAGATGGTCGCCAGCAACCGCGGTGTTGCCGCAATGCCCCGATGGTTGGCTGAGCAATATGAAGATACGCTACCTATTGCATCAGTGAAATTAGGAAAACAAGGCATCGATAAGCAAATATTTATCGGCATTCGTGAAGCTGAAATCTCAATAGATTATGTTGAGAGCTTTTTGGAAGTAGCTAAACTGAGATAAAATGGGGCAATCGCTGCAAAATCTATCAGTGCAGGAATCGAGCACATGTACTTTAATCGACCTTTAAAGCTATCTTCGTATTCCCCTTCTTTAATGTCAGGGCATGACCAAACTCTTAATAAGTATTCAATGGTAAAAACAACGATCGAGAACACTTCAAAATACCAAAATTGACTAGCGTATTGCGCTTCAATACTTGCGACTGACTCAAGCATGATGGCCGCGACGTTGGCAATAATCAGTACCACCATTGCAAAATCCATAAAACGAGAACTAGTGCTAGCCGATGCATTAGCATTAGGCACTGCAATTGCGTTGGGCAGCCCAAGTAGTTTTTGCTTGCGCTATTAATGATTTTGCAAAATTTTCCAGAAGGCTTCAATGCGTATAATGAGTTAAAACAATCTTCACGCATTAGCTCACTAAAGATTATTATCTTGTTTATTTTGATGTCATTAGTTGGCCCAATATGTGGCGTCGTTGGCTATTGGTGGTTAGCTGATGCCCCCTACGCTATTTCGTCCATCATGTTGGTAGCTGCTGGCGGTATTTTATATTCAGTATTTCAAGATATTGCCCCACAGGCGAAATTAGATCGTCACTGGATCCCATCACTTGGCGCAACGCTTGGTTTTTTACTGGGTATTGTGGGGCATATGAGTGTTCTAATTGGAGAATAACATGCATTGTTATTCTCCTAATTAATGCTATTAAGTTCTGCTATTTTTCCAATCAGATGCTAACGCTGCCATCATGACTTTGTCAAAGAACTCACCATAGCGAAACCCTGCTTGGCGCAACACGCCTTCGTGTTGATATCCCGCTTTTTCATAAGCTCTATACGCCGCAGGGTTGGAAGCGAATGCAGTAAGCTCTACGCGGTTTAATCCTAATGAGTTAAACCCGTAATCGGTAATTAATTTTGTCACTTGCGTGGCGATACCTTTACCCCAATAAGTCTTATTGCCAATCAAAATGAAGTACTCGCCACAGCGATTTAGATAACTTATAGATGTGATTCCCGCATAACCAATAAGCTCGTTTGAATCAGCGCAACATATAGCGAACGACACCGTTTTATTGGTGGCATTAATGGTTGATAGCCATTGCTTAATGTCTGCTAACGATTGTGGATAGGCGTAAGATGAAATACTAAATTGAGTGACTTCTCTGTCTTGCGACCATTGAAAAAATGTCGCGGCGTCTTCGATATCTAACGCTCGCAATATAGTGTTATCGCTTTTGATAAGCATAAAATGTCCTTATTTTTTAAGCATTGATTTCAAATCGGCGAATGGGTTATAAGTCGCCAAATCTTGATTGTTGTCTCCGGCGTCAACGCGCGTCGGATGCTGCTCATGTTCGGTGTATTTGGCGTGTTCGTTGTCGTGGCAATAAAGACACAACAGCTCCCAATTACTACCATCATTTGGGTTATTGGTATGATCATGATCAACGTGATGAACGGTTAGCTCTCGAAGGTTAGAATATTGAAACTCGCGGGCACAGCGACCACAAATCCATGGAAAGAGTTTGAGGGCTTTATCGCGATACCCTTGCTCTTCACGTTTATAGTTGGCGGATGTTCCGTATAAATCTGACGACATAATGCTTAACCTAAAATTATTATGCCGTCAGTATACTTTGCTATTGATTAGAGTCTAGCACCAGAATGCTAGACGAATAAAATTCGTTTGAGTCACACGTTGCGAGTTCCCGCCATGGACAGTCTATATTTTCACAACAAAGCGCTCTTTAGACTTACCTTCTAACATGGCCATCAACTGATCGATAGTGTCCTCTAATGCAATTTCACTAGTGAGTTCAGCCAAGCAATCAGGTTTGAATTCACTAGTCATTTTATTCCACACTTTCAAACGTTTATTCATTGGGCATTCTACCGAGTCGATGCCAATTAATTTTACGCCTCTCAATATGAATGGGAAAATCGACGATGTGAAATTGATGTCGCTGACCATGCCACTACAAGTCACTGTTCCGGTATATTTAGTTGATTTAATGGCGCTGGACAATAGTGCCCCACCAGCCACATCTATAACACCGGCCCAACGCTCTTTCAGCATTGGTCGTTTCTCATCGATGATCTCATCACGGCTCACGACACTGTTTGCACCTAAGCATTTTAAAAAGGCTGCTTGGTCAGCTTTACCTGTTACCGCACAGACATCAAATCCAAGCTTTGCAAGAATAGCAACGGCGACACTACCAACTCCGCCTGTTGCGCCTGTTACTAAAATCTCACCACCGCTTGGGATTAAATCATTTTCAAGCAACGCATTAACCATTAGCGCGGCGGTCAATCCAGCAGTACCGTAGCTCATACTTTCTTTTGCAGTAAGGTTGCTTGGCAATGGAACAACCCAGTTCGCTGGTACACGAACATATTCAGCCAATCCGCCTGCGGTATTCATCCCCAAATCAAAGCCAGTAACCACCACTTGCATACCTGTAGGTAAATTAACGTCATTCGATTCCACGACCTCCCCAACCGCATCTATAGCGGGAGAGTGTGGAAAATTACGACTGACGCCTGGGTTACCAGTCGCAGAAAGTGCATCTTTAAAATTAAGTGATGAGTAAACAACTTTAATTAATACATCGCCTGCTGGCAGCTCTGAAAGCTGTCGTTGCTCAATAGCTCTGCTAAAGGTTTTAGGTGCATCTTCTCGAACAACTAATGCGGTATACGAAGTATCTGTCATGTTTATTCTCCAGTTGGGTTTTTATCATCATAAAGATGAAATCATCAAAATACCTATCGTCTTTAGTCTAATGCTCGATGAACAGAGTTTAATCACACGGCAAACCGTAACTTACTAAATCAAATTAACTGGGTTATTATCGAATTTAGCGATATTTCATCTGGACTCTTAATGGAAAACCTTTGGTCATTTTTCTACCAACACCTGCCTGCACTATTGATTGGCAGTCTTTTTGGTATTGCCCTCTGTTATTTGTTATTGCAGCGTTCTATGCGCCAAGCACAGCGCCAACAACAAGCCTTATTTGATGCTCAACAACAACAACTCCAGCAACAATTAGACCACAGCGATGACATGATCGATAAGCTACACATCGATAATGAACAACATAAAGTTCAAGTCACGAGCATGACACAAGAAAAAATCGAATTGATGACCAAGATCAGCGAGCTAAATGCAATTCACCAGCAACTTATCGATTCTCATCAACAGCAACTAACACTCATTAAAGCCAATGAAGAAGCAGTAAAAACACAATTTTCTCATTTAGCGCAGCAAGCATTGGAAAAGAAAAGCGAAGACTTTGCCAAAGACAATCAGCGAAATATTGATGCGCTTTTAGCGCCTCTTAAAGCACAGTTAGGCGATTTTAAGCAACAAGTTCAACATAGTCATGACGCAGAAACTAAGCAGCGTCACGAGCTGAAACACGAAATACATAGCTTAAAACAACTTAATCAGCAGATGGCACAAGACGCTATTAACCTCACTAAAGCGCTTAAAGGCGACAATAAACAGCAAGGTAATTGGGGAGAAATAATTCTCGAACGAATTTTGCAAGAGTCTGGCTTAAGAGATGGACATGAGTACCAAACACAAAGCCACCATCGCAATGATGACGGCAAAGCGTACCGACCTGATGTCATCGTTCACCTGCCTGACAACAAAGATATAATTATTGACTCAAAGGTGTCACTGACAGGCTATGAACGCTACTTCAATAGCGATGACGATTTAGAACGACAGCTGGCGCTAAAAGAGCATATTCAATCATTGCGTTCTCATATCAAAGAATTAGGCGCAAAAGACTATCATCAGCTTAATGGTGTTCGTACATTGGATTATGTGTTGTTGTTTATTCCTATTGAACCTGCATTTTTGTTGGCTATTGAACATGAACCTAACCTAATCAGTTACGCGCTTGATCATAATATTATGCTCGTTAGCCCGACAAATCTGTTGGTAGCCTTGAGGACCATCAACAATTTGTGGCGTATTGATCAACAGAATAAAAACGCGCAAGTCATCGCCCAAAAAGCCAGTAAACTCTACGATAAAATCCGCTTGTTTGGCGACGATCTACTTAACGTTTCACATCATATTAATAAAGCAAATCAAAGTGTTGAATTTGCAATAAAGAAACTAAGTACCGGCAAAGGCAACGTCATCTCTCAAGTGCAAGGCTTTAGGGATCTTGGCGTTGAAATTAAAAAACCGATTGCGAATCAACTCACTGATCACGTTCAAGCATCAATAGCACCCACTTCACCAACAAATCAATTAAACCAACAAGACAAATAATAATGAATACATTCGACTGGCAACCTAAATTTCAACAGTTTGTTGAACAGCAAATGGCATTTGATCCCGCCCATGATCTTGCCCACATCAAACGCGTTGTAACAAGCGGTATTGCCTTAGCAAAACAAGAACAAGCAGAGCTCGCGATAGTGTTACCCGCTTGTTGGTTACACGATTGTGTCAACGTTCCAAAAGATTCTCCAGATCGCAGTAAAGGATCTTTGTTTAGTGCAGATCGAGCGATTGAGTTTTTAGCAGAAATTAATTACCCAAGCGAATACTTCGATGCCATTCATCACGCTATAGCAGCGCACAGTTTTAGCGCCAATTTAGAGACTAAAACGCTTGAGGCTAAGGTAGTGCAAGATGCTGATCGATTGGATGCATTAGGTGCTATAGGCCTTTCTAGATGCGTTATGCTAGGCGCGATCTGGGGTAGCCAGCTGTATCATCCGCTTGATCCTTTCGCAAAAGAAAGAGAGCTAGACGATAAGAACTTTTGTATTGATCATTTTTACGTCAAGCTAAAAGGATTAGTTAATACCATGAAAACGCCATCTGGTTTGCAAGAAGCAGAAAAGCGATGGCAGTTTATGCAACAGTACTTAGATCAATTGGCGCATGAGGCTGGAAGTTAATCTTCCATAGATTCAAACGATAATAGCTTTTCTTTTGCATGTGCTAAGTCAGCGTCAGGTAAATAGAGCTCACTGATGGTCAAAATAGCGTACAGATTGTTTCTTAATTTGTCGTTATCAAGTGCTTCGGTGTTAAGCGCGGTCTGTAATAAATGCAACGCCATATCAGCTAATAACAGGCGTTGCTTTTCAGGCCATTGCGGATCTTTTGAACTTGCTTCTAGCGTTAGAGAGGCCGCTTCGATGGCGTTATGATGTTTCCAACTCTCTGTAATAATGGTTTGTTTTTGTTCGTTATCCATTTAATTTTCCAAAGGTATACATTAAATGTTGTTGTGATCCCATACAAGATCTTTCACTTGCCAGCGACTATCGATCTTTATTAAGTGTAAATATTCAACCCAATTATCTGACGTTAGCTTTACCGCTGCCATATTATGATAGACATCGAATATAGTGACTTGATTATTCATGGTAGGTGGGAATCTGTTGCCGGTTTTATTCCAATTTTTGGCATTATGCAACATGCGTTGATAACTAATCTTTCGCAATGTCTTTTTGCCATCCTGACCAATTCTTACCATGCTTTTTGCCAAATATTTATGCAGCGTATTGGCCATTAATTCTGAATCTAAAGATTGCAAAGCGATAATGTAATTTAAGGAAACCAGCTTAATATTCTCTCGATCTTTGCTATTGGCAGGTTTAATAGGGGCGATAGCATGGCGAGGCATGAACTGATCATTAAGATCAACGCGATCGACATTCTTAAGTTTTCCCATTGAGTCATAGCGTTTAGTGGCATAACTAAAACCAAATGGATTAACCGCAGGCTTATTATTTTTATCAAAATAACTGTATTTAATATGCTGGCCTAGGTCATTATATTCATCTTGATAATAAGCAACGCCAAACTCACTATTTGTTGGTTGGGCTTCACTATTTAAATTATAAGTTCGATAGGGTCTATCATTCTTATCATATTCTATGGCCGAATTTTTAAATGCAAAATATGGTGACAGATTTTGTGGCTCACCAATTAAATTAACTCGGCGTTCAACAACCTTATTCCCTTGTTTTTTCCATTGATAACGCGATATAGGCCATAAAGACTCTTTTGCTTTACCCTCTATGTCATAAAAATCTAGCTGTGTTTTAAAGCCAAATTCATCGACTGAAAAAATCTCTTTATGCACTCCGCGAATGTCAGGAGCTGTTGATTTTTTATATCGAAATAACGGCGGATTTCTTGACCATTCTCATAATCAATTGAGATTCGATGAGCACAGAAATGAGTCAAAGGATGTAGCGGTAAACGTCCAAAAGTATGATTAACTATCTCCACTATTCGCTTTTTATCATCGAATTTAAATTGAAAATGTGACTTTCCCTTTGGATAACGTTTAAAGGGCATGATTCCTTCGATAGGAACGTGCAACGAGACATGGTTATATCTCAATTCACCATAATACGCTATTGAGTCAGTCTTCGTTTGAAGAGAAAAAACAGCAGTAAGTACACAGCCTATTATTAATAACTTCATCATCCCCCATTGATTACACCTGTAATCAATTTTCAACATGGACAGTTGAATTACACAAGTAATCTATATAAAAAATAAAAATTATAAAAAAACGTAGATTTATCGTTGACAAATCGTAATGAGAATGATTATTATTAATATGTGTTTTACGAAACACATCTCCTGACGATGAATTTGATAATGCTGTTTATTATTGATCTTCATTGTTGTGTATTGATATTTACGGTGTCAATGCACACGACTATTGCTCACATTGCTATTATTAGGCCGCTCACAGTACATCGTGTTGCGGCCGCTTTTTTATGCGCTGAAAAAAAAATTTAAGCGACTTCGCAATGTCACATTGCTTACTCATACTAAAATCAGGCCGCTCACAGTACATCGTGTTGCGGCCGCTTTTTTATGTGCTGAAAATTTAAGCTACGTCGCAATGTCACATTGCTTACTCTCATTAAAATCAGGCCGCCCACAGTACATCCTGACGCGGCCGCTTTTTTATGCGCTGAAAATTATCCAAACTACGTCGCAATGTCACATTGCTTACTCATACTAAAATCAGGCCTCTCACAGTACATCCTGACGCGGCCGCTTTTTTATGCGCTGAAAATTATCCAAACTACGTCGCCATGTCACATTGCTTGCTCTCATTAAAATCAGGCCGCTCACAGTACATCGTGTTGCGGCCGCTTTTTTATGCGCTGAAAATTATCCAAACTACGTCGCAATGACACATTGCATACTCATACTAAAATCAGGTCGCTCACAGTACATCGTGTTGCGGCCGCTTTTTTATGCGCTGAAAAAAATTTAAGCGACTTCGCAATGTCACATTGCTTACTCTAATAAAAGACTGATAAATCACAGAACATTCATGATGAAATAGATTGTAAGATACCTATTATCGTCAATATGTAAAAATAAAACATATATCTATAATCAATAACTTAAAAACAGTAGGTAAAAATAATCAAAATAAATTTATTATTGTATTGACACAACAAATGAGAATGATTATTATTTACCTGCGTTTGAGAGAACGCATCTCCTGACAATGAATCTGATGATGTTGTTTATTATTAGTACTCATTGTTGTGTATTGATATTTACGGTGTCAATGCACACGACTATTGCTCACATTGCTATTATTAGGCCGCTCACAATACATCGTGTTGCGGCCGCTTTTTTATGCGCTGAAAAAAAATTTAAGCGACTTCGCAATGTCACATTGCTTACTCTAATAAAAGACTGATAAATCACAGAACATTCATGATGAAATAGATCGTAAGATACCTATTATCGTCAATATGTAAAAATAAAACATATATCTATAATCAATAACTTAAAAACAGTAGGTAAAAATAATCAAAATAAATTTATTATTGTATTGACACAGTAAATGAGAATGATTATTATTTAACTGCGTTTGAGAGAACGCATCTCCTGACAATGAATCTGATGATGTTGTTTATTATTAGTACTCATTGTTGTGTATTGATATTTACGGTGTCAATGCACACGACTATTGCTCACATTGCTATTATTAGGCCGCTCACAGTACATCGTGTTGCGGCCGCTTTTTTATGCGCTGAAAATTATCCAAACTACGTCGCAATGTCACATTGCTTACTCTAATAAAAGACTGATAAATCACAGAACATTCATGATGAAATAGATTGTAAGATACCTATTATCGTCAATATGTAAAAATAAAACATATATCTATAATCAATAACTTAAAAACAGTAGGTAAAAATAATCAAAATAAATTTATTATTGTATTGACACAGTAAATGAGAATGATTATTATTTAACTGCGTTTGAGAGAACGCATCTCCTGACAATGAATCTGATGATGTTGTTTATTATTAGTACTCATTGTTGTGTATTGATATTTACGGTGTCAATGCACACGACTATTGCTCACATTGCTATTATTAGGCCGCTCACAGTACATCGTGTTGCGGCCGCTTTTTTATGCGCTGAAAATTATCCAAACTACGTCGCAATGTCACATTGCTTACTCATACTAAAATCAGGCCTCTCACAGTACATCCTGACGCGGCCGCTTTTTTATGCGCTGAAAAATATTCAAGCTACGTCGCCATGTCACATTGCTTACTCTTATCAAAATAAGCCGCTATATGTTTCTTATATATGCGGCCGCTTTTTAATGTATTGAAAAATACGCTCGCAGGTTCGTGGCCTTGTATCTCAAATGAAAGATATTTAAGAGCGACCGAGGTATGAATTTAGAAACTCTCCAACTTGCTCTGCGCACAACCCTATCTCAACGTCGATTCCTGCTTGTCGTAAAATTTCAATGCCTTGACCGCTATTGCGCGGATCAGGATCTAACAGCGCAACTACTACCTGTTTAATTCCCGATGAAACTAATGTCTTTGCACATGCAGGCGTACGCCCAACAAAGGAACAAGGCTCAAGCGTCACATATGCAGCCACGCCGTCCAAACTTCCTTTATAGTTATTTAACGCCTGCACTTCTGCATGTTCATAACCAACTGATTGTGTATAGCCCTCTGCAACAATATTGTTTTCTCTGACAAGGACACAGCCGACTGGAGGATTGGGAATGCAATCTGGGAGAGCACGGCGTGATATCGCTAATGCTCTTAACATAAATTTATCTGGCATTCGTTAACTACTACGCCATCATCTTAACTAATTGAGCGACACCGTTCTCAATGCCTGTTGCGGCTTGTGAGATTGACTGCGCTAACATGTAAGCGGGCGTCGAAATAACTTGGCGAGTTTCATCAACCACAATACCTTCAACGTCACATTCAATGTGTATTGCGCCCATTGCTTCGATCGCTTCTATTGTCGCAGGATCATTACCGATAGTTAGTTCAACACCTTTTCCATAGACACAAGGTAATAAAGCAGGCGCAATACACATGTATAATGCAGGACGTGAAAGCTTACTAAACTCTTTCAATGCAAAAAGCGTCGTACTATCAACCGTACTTTGAGCACCATTAAACGCAAAATCAGATAAATTTTTGGCAACGCCAAATCCACCAACCACCACCACGCCGTCAAATTCTTCGACAACACAATTAGCAAGATCTTGCACATCGCCACGGTTGATCCTTGCAGCTTCTACCAAAACATTTCTAGAAGCAGTTGAATCTTCTTCACCTGTTAAATGATTGATCACGTGATGTTGCTCAATATTTGGCGCAAAGCACACAGCATTTATGCCAGCACGTTCAAGACTAAGTAAGGTTACAATTGCTTCTTGCAATTCCGCGCCATCATAAACCCCAGATCCAGATAAGATCACCGCTACTTTTTTCATATTTTCTCCCTAATTTTTAACCAAAAATAATGATGCCATTAAAACAATTTATAACTAAAGATCAAATTAAATGATCTTTTTTTAAATTAATAGTGGCAATAAAAATCCAATCTGTTAAATTAACGCTCCGGCTAAGAAAACGCGGTTAATAATTCATCAATTAACGATTTATTTTTTGCATATTAAGAGCCAATTTGTTCAAAAAGTCTTCGGCAAACCCTATGCCAAGTTGTATGTATTATCCACATTACGTATAAAAAACATAAAATTTATTGATTTTATATTATCTCCCTATAAATCAACTTCTTATGTTAAATTTATTTAACAGCTTTGTTATTTCATGTTTCTCGAAATATTTTATCCCACAGAGTTATCCACAGAAATACGACCTAAATATAAGTCAGTTTAGCTACATCATTAACGATACCAATCATCTCGCTAACACCCTCTCAATTCGCGTGCTAAGATAGCACTCAAATTATCACTCATAATTACAAGAACGATCATATTTATGGCTACTGTTAAAGAAAATCCTTTTGTCCTCGTTGATGGATCATCCTATTTATTTCGCGCGTTTTTCGCCCCCCCTCACTTGACGAATTCAAAGGGTGAAGCGACTGGCGCAGTGTACGGCGTGATCAACATGCTGCGATCATTGATCAATCAATATAAGCCAAGCAATATGGTTGTCGTTTTTGACGCAAAAGGGCCAACCTTTAGAAATGAGATGTTCAGCGAATACAAAGCAAATCGTCCACCAATGCCAGACGATTTGAGAATTCAAATTGAGCCATTGCATGAATTAATCAAAGCCATGGGCATACCGTTAATTTCTATTCCTGGTGTTGAAGCTGATGATGTGATCGGAACCTTAGCAATGCAGGCCAGTAAACAAGGTATTCATACTTTGATTAGTACGGGTGATAAAGACATGGCTCAGTTGGTTGATGAGAACGTTACTCTTATCAATACTATGACAAATACTATTTTAGATCGTGACGGTGTGATTGAAAAATTTGGCGTGCCGCCAGAGCTCATCATCGACTTTCTTGGGTTAATGGGTGATAGCTCAGACAATATTCCTGGTGTGCCAAAGGTGGGGGAAAAAACTGCACTCGGCATGCTGCAAGGTATCGGCAGTGTAAATGATATTTATAACAATATTGATAAATTAGCGACCTTAAGTTTCCGCGGCGCTAAGACCATCGGTAAGCGCATGCTAGAGCACGAGGAAATGGCGCGTTTATCGTACAAACTAGCCACAATCAAACTTGATGTAGAGCTAGAACAAGGTCATAAAGATTTTGTCATGGGTACGCCTGCTCAAGATAAAATTATTGAAATCTTAGGTCAATTAGAATTCAAACGCTGGTTAGCTGAAGCGTTAGATGGCCGTAATCCATTAGGTGTCGGCGATAATTCTACTTCTAGCCCTGGCTCAAACGACAACGAACCAGCTAATTCAAGTATTAAAACCAATGATTACCCAGTGCTCTATACACTAGGTCAAATGATGCAATGGTTGCGTAAACTTTCCGAAGCAAAAGAGTTTGCGTTCGATTTAGAAACAAACAGTTTAGATTACATGCAGGCGGAAATTATTGGCATGTCATTCGCGATAAAAAATGATGATGAGTTTGAAGCAGCATACTTGCCACTCGCTCACGACTATGAAGAGGCGCCTAAACAAATCACCCGTGAAATGGCATTGGAGAAATTTAAACCTCTGCTAGAAGACGCTTCACTGAAGAAGATCGGTCAAAACTTAAAGTATGATCGCAATGTTCTTAAAAACTATGACATCACGTTAAATGGCATTAGTCACGATACGATGTTGGCATCTTATGTGTTCAACTCAACTGCTGTTAAACATAATATGGATGCGCTATCACTTAAGTACCTTGGTCATAAAACGATTAAATTCGAAGATATCGCTGGTAAAGGTGCTAAACAACTGACGTTTAATCAAATAAAAATTAGCGAAGCGGCGCCTTATGCTGCTGAAGACGCTGATATTACACTACGTTTGCATCACAATCTCATTGAACGTTTAGACAGTGAACCGACTCTGCGTAAACTTTATGACACTATTGAAATGCCATTGTTGCCAGTGTTAGCAGATATGGAACGCAGTGGTGTACTTGTCGATGATACACAGTTATTCGAGCAAAGCGGTCAACTGGCGATTCGCATCGATGAATTAGAACAACAAGCATGGTCACTCGCCGGTGAAGAATTTAACTTGGGTTCGACTAAACAGCTTCAGGATATTTTGTTTAGCGAAGCAAAAATGTCACTTCCGGTTCTTAAAAAGACCCCAAAAGGCGCACCGTCTACTAATGAAGAAGTGTTACAAGAACTTGCCCATGATTACGAACTACCAAAAGTTATTTTGGAATACCGTAGTTTAACCAAACTAAAATCGACTTATACCGATAAATTGCCATTAATGATCAATGCGTCAACCGGTCGTGTGCACACTAGCTATCATCAAGCCGTAACAGCAACTGGTCGTTTATCATCAACGGATCCAAATTTACAAAATATTCCGATTAGAAGTGAAGAAGGTAAACGAATTCGCCAAGCATTTATTGCGCGCGATGGTTATCAAGTAGTTGCTATAGATTACAGCCAAATTGAGTTACGTATCATGGCTCACTTGTCTCAAGATGAAGGACTATTAACAGCATTTGCAAATGATTTAGATATTCACCGCGCGACGGCATCAGAAGTATTTAATACACCATTTGATGAAGTAACAACAGATCAACGCCGCAGTGCTAAAGCCGTAAACTTTGGTCTAATTTATGGTATGTCTGCGTTTGGTTTATCTAAGCAACTCGATATTCCTCGAGGATTAGCGCAGCAATATATCGATAGCTATTTCGATAAATACCCAGGCGTGATGCAATACATGGAAGACACTCGCACGAACGCTGCTGATAAAGGCTATGTTGAAACGCTAGACGGTCGTCGACTCTATTTACCGGATATAAAAGCAAGTAATGGTGCGCGTCGTAAAGCCGCTGAGCGTGCTGCGATTAACGCACCAATGCAAGGCACTGCTGCGGATATTATTAAAAAAGCAATGCTGTTAGTGAGTGCTTGGTTAAAACAGCAGCCAAGCGAACTTGCTACCATGATTATGCAAGTTCACGATGAATTAGTGTTTGAAGTGCAAACCGATAAAGTCGAGCAGTTTAATAAAGACGTTGCAGCACTAATGGCACAAGCTGCAGATTTAGATGTTCCTCTAATCGCAGAATCAGGATCTGGTGAAAATTGGCAACAAGCCCATTAAATTAAGATAACTTAAAATTAATTTACATTTAAATGAACTTAGTTAATTGGTTGCTGACTAACAGTATGTAGTTAGTTATCTCCTTAAGTTATATTTCCTTGTACCGAGCCTTTTAAAAAATGGCTCGGTTTTTTTTGTCAAAAATTCATTAAAGAAATTTTAATGAAAAAAAGGTGAACTTTATCTAATAGCTGCTGACTAACAGTATGTAGTTAGTTATCTCCTTAAGTTATATTTCCTTGTACCGAGCCTTTTTATAAAATGGCTCGGTTTTTTTTGTCAAAAATTCATTAAAGAAATTTTAATGAAAAAAAGGTGAACTTTATCTAATAACCACTGACTAAATATATGTAGTTAGTTATTTCCTTAAGTTATATTTCCTTGTACCGAGTCATTGTTATTAACATGGTCTCGGTTTTTTTTTGCTTTTTTTAAAGTCGTCACTTCGTAAAAAACATGTGTAACGAATTAGTCATATTCTTTGTCTAGACCAGACATTGATCAGACAAAATTTGAAAATTTCCATTTAAATTCCCTCCGGTGAGATCAGTAATTTGATAAGATGGTACCTTAATTTTTGAGGTGCATATGAATATAAAGATCAAACGGTTAGATCATCATGGGATCGTTGCTGGTGTTATCGATGACTTACAAATAGTTTCTCTTTTAGATCAGTATCTACCTCAAGATGATAAGCAAGAAATCACGCCTGGTGAGGCCGTTAAAGGCATGATCATGAATGGACTTGGTTTTGCTAATCGTCCTTTATCCTTAAGTCCTCAGTTTTTCGACAATTTACCGCTCGAACATCTCTTTCGTGAAGGTGTGGAAGCAAGCCATTTTAATCGACATAAATTAGGTCGTACACTTGACCAATGCTTTGATTTTGGATGTGAAAATTTATTCTCAATGGTGGCGCATCAAGCTTGTGAACTAGAAAATGTCGACTTGACGTTCAACTCACTAGATACAACGAGTCACTCTCTTACTGGTGAGTACGCTTATGATGAAGATGGCTGTGATGAAAATGTCATTAAAATCACTCATGGCCACAGCAAAGCTCATCGTCCTGATTTAAAACAAGTCGTGCAGGAAATAATCGTCAGCCAGGATGGTGGTGTGCCACTGGCCTGTAAGAACTGGGACGGTAACAGTGCCGATACCGCGGTGTTTAAAGAAAGATCAAAAGCACTTGTTAGCGAATTTAAAAAAAGCAAAGCGCCGCGTTACCTTGTTGCAGACTGCAAACTCTATCACAGCAAAAATGCAGAATTCTTGGCTCAATTGCTGTTCATTACACTTATACCTTCGACAATATTGCTTGAAAAAGAGTTAATTTCACGCGCATTAGAATCGGCGAAATGGACATCAATCGACGACAATTACAAATATAGGGTATACCACGTTGAGCATATGGATATAGACCAACGCTGGATTGTTATGTACTCGGCAGCGGCGAATAGTCGTGCTGAAAAATCAGTGGCTAGGCAGGTTGAGCGCGCACATAAACAATTAGAGAAGGAGCTATTTCATATACAAGCGCAGCGTTTTGCCTGTGAGAATGATGCTAGACGAGCGCTGCTGAAGATTGATAAAAAGCTGAAATATCATCGACTCACCAACATCGAATGCACAGCACATAAGGTTTATGAAGGTAAAGGCCGCCCGAAAAAGGATGCCAAAGTAAAGAGTCTTGAATGGCAAATAACGGCGGCAAGTGAGGATAAAGCTGAGGCAATAAAATATGCTATCGAGCAAAAATCCTGCTTCGTATTAGCGACAAATATTGACGAAAAAGAGCTTTCAGCAGAAAAAATATTAGCGCATTATAAGGCGCAATCAGCTGTGGAACGAGGGTTTAGATTCTTAAAAGATCCGCTCTTTTTCGTCTCATCACTTTTTATAAAAAAGCCCAGTAGAATCGACGCTCTGCTGATGATTATGACACTTTCATTACTAGTTTATTCCATCGCCCAACGGCGTATGCGTAGCAACATGGCAAAGATACAGGCAAGCATTCCAAATCAAATTAATAAACCGACTGAAACACCGACCTTACGTTGGGTATTTCAATGTTTTGAAGGGATAAATTTGATTCAGGAAGGAGCCGACTATCACTACCAGAAAATATATTTAGACGGTTTTAATGAGCTTAGAGCCAAGATCATAAATCTCATCGGCGGACATGCTAGGCATCTTTATAAAATAGAAAAAGTTACCTAGGGGTCTGATCAATGTCTGCTAGACTTATATTCACTGTAAGAAAAATTGTAAATAGATAGTGAGGAAGTTATGCGTGATATCACCGAAGACCAAGCTCAAGATATTATTTATGACTCAGCGTTTGAAGTTACTGAATCACCACGTAAACGTTCAAATGTCGCTAAGCGACGTGCGGTTAGAGCAAGGATAGATGAAATCAATGAACAGCGAGAATTACGCCGTTTAATTGAAGAAGAATGGGATCACGATTAGATTTCAATTAAACCCAAGTAACAAACTTGGGTTAACAGGGTCAAGTAAACTTCTAGCTTGTCAGCTACTGCTGAGCAAGTCGCTCTGTCAGTGCCTTAGCTGTTAATGGATAAGCAAGATAGTACCCTTGTCCCAATTCACAGCCAAACTCTTGTAAGATTTTCAATTGCTGTGGCTGCTCAATTCCTTCTGAAACAACTTTAGTACCCAATTTATTAGTCATTGCGATAATGGCTTCGTACAATACTTTTCCGTCATCAGATGCGGTTATGTTGGCAATAAACTGCTTGTCAATTTTAAGGTAATCAACACCTAGTTTTTTTATGTGGATTAGTGATGAATACCCTGTACCAAAATCATCAATGGCTAACTCAATGCCAAGCTTTTTTAAACGCGCTATTTTAGATATCACGAGTGGAGAAGGCTCAACTAACAACTGCTCACTTACTTCAAAAATAAGATGCTGAACATTTGTTTCGTTTTTCTCAAGATCGACTAACCACTGTTCACTATGACGTCCATTATCAGTGTATTGACGTAGCGATGTGTTAACACTAACTTTAAAAGAATGATTATGCAGCTGAACCCATTCAAGTGATTGTTTACTTGCTTGGTTAATAACCCACTGCGTTAACGGAAAAATTAACCCGCGGTCATCACTTAGCGCAATAAAGTCTTCTGGGTACAACATCCCTCTTGTCGGGTGTAACCACCGCACTAACGCTTCAGCGACGATAATTTTTCCAGTCGTTAAATCGACAATAGGTTGATAATATAAGACCAGTTCATCATTTTTTATAGCACGGCGTAAGTCTTCACTTAATATATGGCGTTCATTCGCTTCTTCTCTCATTTCTTGAGTAAAATAGCTAAAACGATCTCGCCCAGACTCTTTTGCTTGATACATTGCTTGGTCGGCATTCTTCATCAATACATCAAGTGTGAGTCCGTCTTGTGGGAAAAACGTAACACCAATACTTGCCGATATATGGGCAATGTCTGACTTTAACTTAAATCCTTTTGTTAACACCTGCAGTATATGGCTTGCGATCTTCTCAACACCTTGTTGGCCTTCAACATTATTAAGTAAAACAACAAACTCATCGCCGCCTAAACGCGCAACAGAATCACTTGCCCTCACGCATGACTGAATGCGTTTTGATGCTTCAATTAATAGTAAATCACCGGCATCATGTCCAAGTGTGTCATTAACTTCTTTAAATCTATCTAAATCTAGAAACATCAATGCAAAAGATTGCTGATTGCGTTGGGCATTACTAATAGCCACGTTGATATGAACGGCACTTAATTCACGATTGGGAAGGCAAGTTAATGCGTCATAGTTTGCTTGTTGCCATATCAGCTTATTGGCGCGATCGCGCTCGATGGCAATTGATGCTAAATGAGCCGACTGCTCAATCAAACGAAATTCAATTTCCTGAGGTTTACGGATCTCTCTATGATAAATAGCAAAGGTACCTAACACTTGCCCATCACTGGCTAGTATAGGTTCAGACCAACATGCTTTGACTTGTGCTTGTTCTGCTAGCGGTAAAAAGTTAGCCCAGTATGCATGTGAAAAAATATCACTCACTATGACTCGCTCTGCTAGCGCAGCAGCGGTTCCACATGAACCGACACCATGCCCAATTTCTAAGCCAATAAGTGCTTTATTATAAACATCAGGTAATGATGGCCCATAGCAACGTGTAACCTTTTCACCAATTTCATCTAACAGTAAAATGCTACAAATCATGTCTGGAAATTCACGTTCAACACCTTCAATCATTTCATGAAAGGTCGATTTCAGCGGCGTTCCATTTGCTACTAACTCCAATGCATGACTACGTAAACCACTCAATTGGTCTCTACTTTGCAATTTATTTGATAAATCACGCCACGCTTTTTTCTGAGCACGTAGTCCATGAGACTCTTGTTCGAGTTGCACATTAAGAAATTCATTTTCTACAATTTTTGCCAAATCACTTAATAGCTGAATCTTTTGAGCAGAAACCTTGTCTGGCTTTGTATCCAACGTACACAAGGCGCCAACAACCTCACCGTTATAGGTAAGCGGAACCCCAACATAACAACGAAATTTAGGCGAGTTTACGACATAATTGAGATGATGAACGTTCTCATCTAATAAGGTGTCTTCAATAACTGTCGGTAATGTGTTTCGAATAGCAAAATTACAAATAGACTGATCACGAGTACTTTCATACGGCACATTATCGTGGGTAGATTTAGCCCAAATACGTTCTTTATCAACTAAGTTAACAAAGGCGTATGGCATCTCCATTAATGCCATAGCTAACCGAACAATTCGATCGAATCGTTCTTCAGGTAACGTATCTAATAACTTGAGATCAGATACGGCAGTACTACGTGCCCTATCTTTCATCGACGCTATTTTACTATTACTCATCAATATGTTCTCCACGATTGCTCAGTCACTATAAATTGAAAACCGTTGCAGTATTATATAAGAATATTGCCATTGCATGACGGCAACACACCTAAACTTTAGTCTTAAGAACTGAGTACCTTATGACATTAGTACTAATTTGTTACGCTCATGGCAAGGACAAAGAGACCATACCAGCAAATTACTAACTTCGTGACACATCAAAACTAATAACATCTCGAATGTGCTTTTGCTGTAACGCCAACATAATTAATCGATCAATTCCCAGCGCAACACCTGCACAATTAGGCAATCCGTGTGCCAATGCTTCGATTAATCGATAATCAATGGGTTGTTCAGTAAGCCCCTCTTTCAGCCGTTCTTTATTATCTTGCTTGAATCTCCCCAATTGCTCGTTTGCATCTTGAAGCTCATGGAATCCATTCGCTAATTCTATGCCTTGATAATAAAATTCAAAGCGACGAGCGACTCGTTTATCAGCATGTTCAAGTTGAGCTAAGGCTGCTTGTGATGCAGGAAAGTTGTACACGGCAATAGGTTTTTCCAAACCTATTTTGGGTTCAATGACAAAGCAAAACAAGCACTGCAATAAAGTATCTTTATTGGACTCCGTTGCAACAAAATCACCAAAGTCATAGGATAGAGCGACTTTTCTTATCACTTCAATGTCAGCGCTCAAGGGATCAAGTTCAAGATGTTGTATAAACAAATGCTGATAGGAAATGATTTCACATTGCTGTGTGCTCAACACTGCTTGTAATAACTCATCAACCTCATCAATCAGTGTCATGTGATCATAGTTTGGTTGATA
Source organism: Psychrobium sp. nBUS_13 (assembly GCF_051201665.1). Lineage (GTDB taxonomy): Bacteria > Pseudomonadota > Gammaproteobacteria > Enterobacterales > Psychrobiaceae > Psychrobium. Next base: position 3,676,590 of record NZ_CP179210.1, read on the forward strand.
CCATTCAAGCATCGTAAATTCTGGATTATGGTGACGTCCCGATTCTTCATTGCGAAACGCTTTACTCATTTGATAAATGGCACCACTTCCAGCGCACAACAATCGTTTCATGTGAAATTCAGGTGACGTTTGCATGTACAACTGCTTACCATCAGCAAACCCTGGCCCAACAAATGTTGTGTCAAACGTATGCAAGTGAACATCGGTGACTGTAGCTTGTGATAATGTCGGCGTTTCAACTTCCATCACTTGTCGCTTTTCAAAGAATTCGCGAATTTTCGCTATAATTTTTGCACGATTTTTTAACGTCGCTATTGATGCACTAGGTTGCCATTGCATAGTATTTTCCTCATAAAAAA